>NZ_AOMF01000119.1 GCF_000336715.1 Halococcus thailandensis JCM 13552 | reverse complement strand
TATGGAGCCATCGATCCATGAGTTCCGGCTGACGCGGGAGACAGTAGCGCCTGCTGATCCGGACGAATCCTTAAGCGATAACGAGTGGGATGATGAGGTTTTCCGACGGTATCTCATTCAGGATTACGCGTTTCTCGAAACGGGGGCCAGTGTGGTTGGCTATGCGGTTGGGCAGGCTCATACGTTGGATGAGAAAGCCGAGTTGACTGACGCGCTTTCAGTGTTGACCGGCAGTGAGAACGACTACTTCGAACGGTCATTTGATGCCTTAGAGGTTTCCAAGACGGAGCTGTCCGATACAGAGCTCACACCAACCATGCAAGAGTTTCGGGAAGTGATGCTGCGAGCAGCACTCGAAGGGGGATACGAAGAGACGCTGGCCGTGACGCTCGCTGCTGAATGGGTGTACTTTTCGTGGGCAACCCACGTCGATAGCCAGTCTCCATCGCGCTTCTATCTTGACGAATGGGTTGAGATCCACGCGAACCCAGAATTCGAAGATTACGTCAGTTGGCTTTGCGATCAGATGGACCAGTACGGTCCAAAACTCTCTGCAGAAAGACAATCTCGTATTGACACTCTCTTCAGGCGGGCCGTTGAGTTGGAAGCTGCCTTCTTCGATATGGCGTATACAGCGGAAACAACTGACGACCAGGCTCTATGAATCCACGAACGGCGTCGCTGTAAGTCGTCAGAACGATCGAGATGGTGCGGAAGAAGCGTCTTTGTGCAGAAGACTCTTTTCTGCTTCATCAAACAAGCCGCCTCGATAGCATGAAAACGTACTGACGCCGCGCTGATGCAAATCAACCATTCCGACAGCATCAGTGAAGCTGTACAGGCCCCGTAGTATCACACGTAAGGGGGGGGGGGGATGCACTTCCTGCATCCGTCGTACCGCTATTCAGGCAGCACGCTTGACGGGAGGTTTTCCCTTACCGCTGTTACCGCCTCGTCTGGCGTTACCAAGTCAAGTGCTGGCATTGTGTATACCGGCGGGTCGATCATTGATTCGAGTACGTTCGTATTCGTCCGCTCAGCGAGCGTTTCGCCGGCGTAATCATTAAGCACGACACCCCAGACGTCGAGACCGCGCCGTTCGAGAGCTTCAACGGTCAGCGCACTGTGATTGAGCGTACCGAGTCCCGAGCGTGCGACCACGAACATTGGTAATCCGAGATCGGCGGCCAGATCGATGACCTCCATCTCCTCAGCGAGCGGTACCCGGAGACCACCAATCCCTTCGACGACACCCGGATTGGCAGCTTTGAGTTTGTGCCGACAGCCCTGTAGTATCTCGTTGTAGGAGAGATCGGTGTCTTCCACGTCTGCGGCAACTGCCGGGGCAAGTGCGGGTTCAAGATAGCGAAGGCAGACACCGGCGTCCTCGCTGTTCGTAGCCTCGGTGACGAAGCCAACATCGTCGTCGGGTGGATAGCCAGTCTGTACAGGCTTGATACCGACCGCATCGCGACCGCGGTCACGAAGCCATCCAACGAGGCCGGCAGTGATGACGGTCTTGCCGACATCTGTACCGGTGCCGAGCACAAAGAGACTCATCGCAGCCCTACCTCCTCACCAGCGGCCTCAAACGCGTCGAGACAACGGTCGAGTTGCTCGCTTGTGTGCGTTGCTGTGGGGGCAACGCGCAGCCGTGACATCCCTTCAGGGACAGTCGGCGGGCGGATGGCAGGGGCGAGCACTCCACGGTCGCGGAGTGCTTCGTCGAGCGCGACCGCATTCTCCCGATCCCCGATCAGCACGGGCAGGATATGGGTTTCGCCGAGCACCTCGAAGCCGAGGTCCTTGAGCCCCGACCGGAGGTGATCAGCGCGGTCCTGAAGCGTACGCGGGCGATCCGTCATCTGTGCGATACGTAGCGCCTCCTGTGCGGCACCCGCCGCAGGTGGAGCGAGCCCGGTAGAGAAGACAAACGAGCGGGCCGTATTCGCTATATACTCGATAAGCGTCTCGTTCCCGGCGACGAACCCGCCCTGAGAACCGAGCGCCTTCGAGAGGGTTCCCAACTGGATGTGGACGCGGTCTTCGAGTCCCAGCTGCCCGACCACGCCACCGTCGTACACGCCTGTCGCGTGGGCTTCGTCGACCATCATCCACGCGCCGTAGTGCTCGGCGGCCGAGCATATCGTGCTGAGTGGAGCGATGTCACCATCCATGCTGAACACCGAATCTGTTACGACCAGCCAGGATTCCTCTTCATCTGATTCGCAGGCACGACGGTCCATAGCTGCCCGGAGGTCAGTAGCACTACAGTGATCGTACACCTTGATCTCGGCATCGGAGAGCCGGCAGCCGTCGATAATGGAGGCATGATTGAGTTCATCGGAGAAAACCACGTCGGGAGCGAGTGCCGTAATCGTCCCGATGTTGGCGGCGTACCCCGAGGAAAACACCAGCGCACGCTTGGTCTCTTTCGATTTGGCGAGTGCGTGTTCGAGATCGCGGTGAACGAATGTATCCCCTACGACTAGCCGGCTGGCACCCGCGCCAGTACTGAATTCATGGGCAATCCGGGCGGCTGCTTCGGCCAATCTGTCGTCGCCTGCGAGCCCGAGGTAGTCGTTGGTCGCGAACACCAGCAGCCCCTCGGCATTGGCGTCGAAAGCTGGCACGTCGGCACCCGGGTCGGGTACTCGGCGAGCCGTCGGCCCGATACGGTCGACAGGTGCAAGCTCGCGGCGGAGCCCACGCTCTTCCCGGGACTGGAGGCGTGCTTCGAGGTCGAATCCTCGACCCATCTGCCACTGCACGGTTCAAAACCCGGGCATGAGCTCGGCCGGGCCATAGACGCCGTAATCATCGGTCCGGTTGCGGCGAACAGCGGCTTTCAGGTAGCCGAGTGCGGGACCGTTCACGTTGGCTTCCATGCTCGTGTCGTCGTCGAGTTCGAACGTATTGGTACCGACATCGCCATCGAACGTACGGCCCGTGACTTTGACGGTCGTAGTGGTTGGCTTTTGATCGTTTCTGAGATCGAGAATGCCACCGACGGTCACGTCTTCAGTGTCGCAGATACCTGCCCGTTCGAGGAGGACATCGTCGGCATGCTCCATATCGTTGAACTTGATGACGCCGTCGTGGGCGTCAACGATTTCTTCGATGTCTTCATCTGAAAGGTCGCGTGCTGACTCGATATCGTAGTCGGGGAGGTGGGCAATGTCTTCGCGTACGGTACCACGGTTGTCCTCATAGCCGGATTTGAGGCCGACACCCCACCAGATTTCTATCTCTTCGATCTCGACGAACGACTGGGAAGCGAGTGCCGCCGCGCCCGTAAGGAGGCCGGGTGTCGCGCCCGCACCGCAGACGAACGTGATACCCGATTCTTCCAGTTGTTCCTCGCGCTCGTCGAGCATACCGATGACACGCGAACGCTTGAGTACGTCGACGAGGACACCCTCGTAGCCTGCGTCCGCGAAGCGCTCGGCGATGTTCGGGATGAAGTCGTGTTCGAGGTTCGGAAGCGCAATGAGTACCGCGTCGATGGCTTCGTGTTCGGCGATAATATCTTCGATCGGCGTCTCAGTCGATACTGCCTGCCTTGAGGTAACGACGCCCTTGTCGTCGCCGTGTTCTTTGATGCCGTCACCGCTAGACTCGATGGCAGTCCCGCCGTCGGAAGCGATGTTCCCCTCGGTTGCAGCCAGCAGTTCATCCACGTCGAGACCACCGTGATCGACGGCGATCCCGTGGCGGTCGCAGGCTGCAATGGGCATGAGTTCGTCTTTTGCCACGGAGACTTCGAGTGCGCGACGGCCGATACCACCAGTGCCGAGAATGGCGAAGTTGATGTCGTTCATGACTGTTGCTGTATATCTGGGTTAATCATCAGACGGCTCCGTCTTGCTCGTGGCCGTCCCAACCGTTGTGCCCACAGGTTCGGCCAAGTCATCACCACGGGATTTCACTTCTTCCGGATCGAAATCGTTGACTTTGGTATTAGGCTTCATGCCAGCTTGTTCCATCATCTCGATATCGTCGCCGGGTGACTGGCCCTCAGTGGTGAGGTAGTCCCCGGTAAGGATGCCATCCGCGCCGGCTTCGAAGGGGAGGTGTTGCTCGTCCTCGGCGAAGTTGACCTCGCGGCCACCGGTGAGTCGAACCCGCGCATGCGGGTGGAGAAGCCGGTAAACCGCGATTGTCTTGATGATTTCCGCCGTAGAGATGAGTGCTGTCTCCCGGTTGTCGAACATCGTCCCGGCGACCGGGTTGAGGATGTTGACGGGAAGCGAGGAGACTTCGAGATCCTGAAGCGCGATGGCCGCGTCTACACGGTCAGTGGGTGCTTCGCCCATGCCTAGGATAACGCCGGCACAGAGGTCCATGCCAGCATCCTTGGCGACTTCGAGTGTCTTCACGCGATCTTCAAAGTCATGTGTCCCGACGATTTCGGGGAAGAAACGCGGCGAGGTTTCGATGTTGTGATTGTAGTGGTTGAGGCCTTCATCCGCGAGAATCGCGGCCTCCTCTTCGGTAAGAATCCCAAGAGAGGCGTCGACTTCGACATCAGTTTCGTCTCGTACTAATCGGATGGCGCGGATGACTTCATTCCACTCGTCGGGGCGTTTTTCTTTGGAGACGCCTTTCTCGGCGACGACGATGCCAAAGCGCTGGGCACCATCGCGTTCGGCCTGCTTGGCCGCCTTGAGGATTTCTTTGGGGTCGAGAAAGCCGTATGTGTCGATACCAGTGTCGAAGTGAACAGACTGCGCACAGAACCCACAGTTCTCTGCGCAGTTGCCCGCCTTCGCGTTCACGATAGAGCACGCGTCGACGGTATCGTCGCCAAGTTGGGAGCGGACGTAATCGGCTCCCTCGGCGAGGGGCTTGACCGGCTGGGCCATCAGTGCGAGCCCATCCCGGCGATCGAGCGTCTCGCCGTCGAGTATACAGGCGACAGCGTCGTCAACGGTGCGGCACCCTGTCTCGTAAACCACGCTAGCTCACTCAGTTGACGAGATTATAAATCTTGGGCTTCCATTGAATCGCCATAGGGAGTTGGAATCAGCAGGCTGCGTCTGTTTGACATTGTCGATGTGACACATCAGGACAATCCCGCGGAATTCACGGTAGCGCCTATCGGATTGGACGGCATCGCGGATAAGCAGGACAGCAATCCCGAGGTCGAACGCGACACGTAGATGCCACGAGATCGGTATGGGAGACCAGATAGACGGCCGCAACACCAAGGAGAGTACTATCGTCACCGACAAATACTGATGATTCGTCTCGAGCCCGCGTTGTGTGCCTTGACCGTCATAGTGGCCTCACAACGACTCCGTATCTCTGGATGGATGCCTGATTCCATCGTTAGGACACCGCTGCGCAAAAGACGAAGAAGCACACCGGGTTATCTGTGCTGTCGTCTGCGACGGGGCGGGTATTGAATCTTCGTCCAATATGGATGTCAGCAGACGATTCCGTCCACAACATGATTTTACTGCAGCGCGAAGGTTTACAATCGCTCTACTGAAACGGACCCATATGGCTGGACTCATACAGCGAACCGCGACAGCGATTGATGAGATGTGGCAGTCGATCTGGGGTGATGCCAGCCGTGGTGAGAAAATCATCATCGCGATCGTTCTCCTCGTCACTGGACTAGCGATCCCGGTGATTCCCATTGTCTGGATCGCACGTCTAATTGCGAACTGATCTAGCAGTCGGGCGTATTGATCGTTCCGACGGCACTCTCTTTGATCACTCGAGAACCGGGGCTTTCGGGAAAGTCTACTCGGGATTAGAGTGCTAAGCACGAGTGGCACTGTTAACTTAGGCCGGCAGCTTCGACCGGCGGTTGATTGTCAAGGGATCGGTGACTTCGGAGGTGATTGTAGTAATAGGTGTAGGCAGTCAGCCAGCGCTCGGCGCTTGGCTGACTGCCGTTCCATGTTTCATGAAATCGTTCAATCCGCATTGTGAACGTCTGAAACAGCTTCTCGACGATGTTTCGGTCGGTGTAGTCGAGATGATTACCCAGATCGGTCTTTGCGAGGGCGGTCAGGTAGTCCATGCCATCGACGAGAAATTCTGCGTCGGAGACGCGGTGTTTCTCTTTCAACTCGCGGAGAAACGACGTTGCTGGGTCGGTTCCACGATGTTCAGAAAGTCGTGCGCGAGTGATTGGCACAACGTTTGAATGTTGAGGGGGCGTCGGTATTTCAGCAAGCGGAAACCTAGTGACAGCAGTGGGCTTACTGGGCCCCTCGCTGACCAACATTCAGTTCTTACGCAGACCACTCCAGCACGACTTTCGAGTCGATATCGATCGCTGCGTACAGCCACATTTCGCGCTCTTCGGCCAGCTGAACCTATTTTTCGTCAACCGCAACGCGATCAGGTTCGGCGGTGAATGTTTGCTCGTGAGACTTGGCGAACGACTGACACCAGTTGCGAATAGCGGGGCGGCTGCGGTCAACGCCGAACCAGCCGAGCATGTCGCGGATTTCGGTAAGTGAAGCGCTGAGGCATGCAACGCGCACGCCAGCCGGCCTGATCCGGCTGGCGTGCGCTCCCCGTGCAAAAACGGTACAGTGCTGGTGTCCTCATCTGCCAACCGAAGTTCCTCTATCATGAGCCGGTCATGTACGAAGGAACTCCACCTACTTCAGCCGACTAAGTCAACAGTACCGTATCGCGTGAATCATGAGCACGGTTACATGCATTGCTACTCACGGATGCCTTGGAGCAAGAGATATATGGCTTGAGAAATATGACAAATAATAATGCCGTCTTTAAATCAACAGGACGAGAAGATTGCGAGAGAGATTCTGAAAGTGTCGTACAATCAGTTCGAGGACGTGCAGTACCATGGAGTGACGGGTGAGGATCTCTACGAGGAACTGGATGAATTTGATCAGGATCACGTGGCCTATGTTGCCGAGCGGATAGATGAGGAGTATGCCGAGGTGAGAGGAGCGATCGGGCAGCGGGTCAGTACGATTCAAATCAGCCCTACTGGTATCGAAAAGCTCCAGAAAGACGGTTACGAGACGATTCTTGAGAGCGACATGAGGTATGAACTATTGAAGAAGTTATATCAAATCGATCGAGAGAACGCGGGACTCGTGTTTGCGGGACGGGACGAACTTATTGGTGAGCTAGGTGACGAGCCGATTGTCGATCAGAATATTTGGTATTTGAAGGAAAAGCGGCTCGTCGAAACACATGGGGGTGGTGGCGGTCTCTTCTATCACAGTGCGAACATCACTGATCGGGGCATTGATCGGTTCGAATCGTACAGACAAGACGGGGTGGGGATTCCACGGACAAGAACCCACCAATCGCTGCGTCAGGCCTCAATCGGACCAAATGAGTCTGAAAAGGCGGAGAACTTGTTTCGCGATATCGTTGAACTCTCACAAGAGGAACTCATTGTCATTGATAGGTATGCACGTGAGGGGTTGTACGATCTGCTGCAGCACGTTCCTCAGGGAGTCGACATCAAGGTCATGACATCAAACACGGTAACAGGGGATGACTATCAGAACCTCGTTAATCAGTTTTCGCAGCAGCACTCGGATATCGAGGTACGAAGCCTATCAAACAGCAATTGGGATTTTCATGACCGATATGTTATCCGAGACCGAGAGGATGGATGGGCATGGGGGCATTCGTTTCATGATGCAGGTGACACCCAGCATACCGCCTCGGAGCTGCGACCGATTAATCGCGAATCGATTGTCTCCCAGTTCACGGATGCCTGGAAGAATGGGAGTGGGATTGTATGACGGAACGTGTAGTGAGCATCGATTTATCGACGGACGCCGAAGGGATGCTTCCACGGCAATGCCCGAACTGCGAGGGACAGTTCACTATCGAGGGGGATACTTACGAAGAGGAGCATTATCTAAATATTCGCTGTCCGTATTGTGAGTGGATCGCGGAGTTCGATGAATACCTTACAGAAGAACAAGCCGCGTATGGGGAAGCAGTCGCGGAGAACGAGGCAAGACGGATGCTAGAGGAAGAACTCGGTGGTGCGCTCGAAGACGCGTTCAGCGATATGGGTTCAAGTGATTTTCTTGAGGTAGAGACAAACACTGATAAGACTGATTTCGGGCATCGGGCCCCTCCGTCTCCAGACCTCGGTATCAAAATCGATGAGACAGTTTGTGCTAACTGTGGGTTTCGGTACGCTGTCAAGGAAGGAACGAATAATTCCTCCTGTCCTGTCTGCCGCTGATTGGTGTTTTGTGTCGTTATAACTAGTGATTGGTAATGTGTGGTCTCGTCGAATCGCACTGTGAGCACGTCAGGAAGTCCTCGGCGACCGCTTCGATGCGAACCACGCTACGAACCTCCGCTCCATCCACTGGCTTGATTGCCGTTCTCAGGACGAGTAACCGTGGTTTTAGGCCGTGGCATGGTGGTCGCTGTGGGAGAGAGCGGGGTGGTAGGTAAAAGTACAGATATACCAAACTAAGCATGAGTAAGTTGCAACAATATTGTTGAATCTGCTCTACGATAGATCAATCGACTGCCCGCCATCAAAATCCCTGTACGCGTGATTTACGAATGTCCTGAGTGGCGCTATTCGGCTAGTTCTTGGAACTTTTCGACAGCAGCCTCTGCGATCTCGACATCCTCATCGGGCATTCCACCGCTTGAGCCTACGGCTCCGACGATTTCGCCGTCGTTTTCGAGTGGGAATCCTCCACCGAAAATGACGATACGACCCTCGTCGACCGTCTGAAGCCCATACAACGTTTCGCCGGGTTGTGTCACGTCAGCGAGTTCGTGGGTCGGCATTTTCAGCCCGGCGGCCGTGTAGGCCTTGTTCCGAGAAATAGTGACGCTCGGCAGCCACGCGCCATCCATCCGGTGTTGGGCAACGAGATTCCCCTCTGAATTCGATACCGTGAGAACCGATGGGACACCGATCTCTTCAGCGTGCTGTTCGGCCGCTTCGATCACTGTAGTCGCTTGCTCGAGTGGGATCGTCGCTACCATCGTCATCCATTCGTTCGGATAGCGCACACAAAAAGATGAATGCTCCATATGGTTAATAATAGACAGAGTAATAGCAAATATTCCTATAATATAGGTTTTAGCAGAGGATTCATTCGTTCAGATCAGTTTGTACCCACTGAGTGAAGAGATTCTGTTCCTGTTGAGCGAGAGTTTTGAGTTCGCTTGGACACAACTGAATCGATTCATCCTGTTTTTCGGCTTCTAAGTCGATGCGAACGCTCATTTCCGTCAAAGTTTCGTAGACGACAACGAAGCCGAACTCGTTCGAGATGACCGTCAGTTGGGTTCGTTCACCCTGCTCGGGCGCATCGGGCACAGATGTCACCTGATCAGTGCCAGCATCTGGAAGAGTAGCAAGCGTCTCGTTATCTTGCCAAGTGAGTGCCTCCAGCGCGACCGCATCCAACCGGATTGACGAGGTTGGCGTTTTGATCTCGAGGCGTTCGCCTTTTGGAGTCTCAACGCGACTGAGTTCGATTGTGTGACTGTCTGCCGTCAGTTCGGTGAGTGGGATGTGGTTCATGGGAATGTACCTCCGATTCAGAGGAAAAACGACATGTTTCGGCTCGCGAGAACTGTCTGGTCGAGATACACCGTTCGGTCCGCGAGTTTGAATCCGTCGTCGACACGACGAAGTCGGTCCTCCCGCTCGCCGACGATGAGGTCGTGATCAGCGGTATCGCCCTGACTTCGGTAAAACATCAAGTTACTCTTCACCGTCACATCGTCTTTGTCGTCATTTGGGAGCTCGTTCACTCGAATGTTCGAGACGAACCGGCGCGTCCGGGATGGCGGGTTCTCCGCCCACGCGTAGTCGTTATCGAAGCGTTCGACGCGGGTCGCGAGTGTGCCGTGGTCGTCACGGTAGAGAAAGCCCTTGCCACTGAACTCCGAGCGTTCGGAGCTTCGCTCGCGTGTCACCCGCCGCGGGACCTTGTACTCGATATCTTCGGTGAGGAGGTCGAACCAGTCATGGAGACGCTTGTCGTCTAACAGCTCAGCCTCGTGGTGGAGGAAGTCTTCACAGTCGAGTCGCAGCTCGTGGTTCGTCATCTTAATCACTCCGTTGCGCCGCCTTGTCCCCCGATCCGTCGATGCGCTGGCCAGTCATGGTGCGATACCAGCTCTGGTAGAACGTTCGCATCGTGCCGTCCTCGAAAGCAGAGTTGACGACCGTTCCTGGGCCATCCCATTCGTCGGAGATGTCTTCAGCGTCGCCCATCTCTCCCATCCCCATTTGGTAATTCGACGTACGATTGGTTTTGCGGACGAACGAACTCCCTGCTGCCTCGGTGATACCGTCCCAGACGGCGAAATCATCGACCTCGAAATTCCCTGAGACGCTGAAAGTGGTGATGCCGGTGTCGTAGGCTCGCTCTTTGAACTCCTCGGAGGCAGTTTTCGGGACGAGAATCCAGTTCCAGATCTGGGTTCTGTCCGGACCGATCGGCTGCCATTTGCGGATCGTCAGGAACTTCGTCAGCTCCCGATTGTCCGGATCGGCGTTTTTCAGCGTGTTGTTGAACGAGAGGTTCGGGAAGACGGTCCCGACGATCGAAACGTGATTTTTGGCGATCTTGGATTGGAGTTCGGTGAGGTGGTCGTCGCGATAGATTTCCTCGGGGTAGCCGCCGGGACTTTCCTCGAAGTACGAGAACGAACACGAATGGCCACTACAATCGAACACATCGAGTGAGGTCCGATTACCCGCGAGCGCGGTCAGATCCGAGGGGAAAATGTCGAGATCCATCGTCGATTTATGGGCCGCTGGCACGTGGTAGGCATCGCCGGTGAAGTTATCCGCAGCGATCTTCCAGCTCGTATCGGCTTCCCAGCGAATCGGCTCGCCGACGACCTCTAGCCCTTCTTCGGCGAAATCGACAGCGGGGTCGAGATACCACTCGAAATCGCCGAGATACTCGTCGAGTGGTGGTGTCTCCTCGGAGAGACATGCGAAGACGAGGCCTGCGTAGCTATCGACCTGCGCCGGGGATTGGAGGGCGTATTCACAGGTATCCAACTCTTGGTAGCACTGTTCTTTGTGTGGAACGCCGACGAGCTCGCCAGTGTTTTTGTATGTCCAGTTGTGGTATGGACAGCGGAAATGGGTCGTATTGCCCTGTTCGGCCCGCACAACGGTCGTACCACGATGTCGACAGGAGTCGAACAGCACCCGGATCTCGTCGTCTTCATCACGGACGAAGATCACGGGGCTATCGGCGATGTAGCGTTTGGCATAGTCGCCGGGTTCTGGGATCTCCGATTCGTGGCCGATGAACACCCAACTCCCGCCGAACACACGTTCTCGTTCCAGCTCGTAGATTTCTTGGTCGTTGTGAATTCGGGTCGGGATCTCACCGGTTTCCGAGATCTGTCCAACCTCATCGATAACGGACTGTATCTGCTCCGAGACACCGTCCTGAGTGAGGTCCGTTGCCATATATTGCTGTTCGGTATCGTGTCGCGTAGCATTGCTTATTCCGTATGGAACGCTATTTATACCCTGCGTGGGACACGCAGTTGCTCATACCCAACGGATCGTCATCGTTTCACGAGGGTTTCGCCGATTGTCTAGTCCCGTGAGATGACACGAAAACGGACCCAGACGGTCGATCGGTTTAACCTCGTGGCGACGAGTTGGCCGTCATGCACAAAGCCGTGTTCCGGATTGACGGGGACAGCCCGTATTCGCAGTCGACGTCCGGTACCGACACGGAGATCAAACTCTGGTGTAACGATCACTGCGATCTACTCTATGTGACCGGTGAACGGCAGGACGACGTGATCGGTCACGTCCGATCCGAGGTCGGGGTGGACGAACAGCTTGAAGACGATAGCGGCCAGTTCGTCATCACTGAAGATTGTCTGGCCGAACAGGCGGGCGATTACATCAGACCGTATCTCGTCGCCAACAACTGTCTGCTCTTCCCGCCGTGGCAGTACGAAAACGGGACGAAAGTGGTGCGCGTGCTCGCACTTGATCCTGCGAACCTCTCGTCGTTCTACCGGGATATCTCATCCGAATATACTGTCGACGTCGAATCCAAACGGAAGCTGACGAAAGTAGAGTCTGAGACGCCGGTGTTCTCGATGCGATCACAGTTTCCGACGCTCACCGACCGCCAGCGGGAGGTGTTTCTCATCGCCTACGAGCAGGGATACTACGAGATTCCGCGGGATACGACGACGACCGAAATCGCGGACGCGGTCGGGATCGGTCGACGAACGGTCGAAGATCATCTCAGACGCGCCGAGGAGAAGTTCGCCGACCTGTTTGCCGCCCATCTCTGATCCGCCGCTAGCCCGCAGCGGAACGAGGTGTGGACAACGAGAACCATGCAAGCAGTTCGTCGAGCTGATAAGTGAAAACGAGATTCGTTCAGTCTTCTCCGGCGACCGAGACGGGTCCGTCATCGGCCGGCGCAGCATCGGTAGATTCGACCGAGTCCTTGTAGACAATGCGCCAGCCGGTCGCGCCCATGAACAGCAACACGAGCGGCGAGAGGAAGCCGAAGAAGTAGAAAGGAGCGTACTGCATCGTCGGGACACCAAGCACGCCGGACATGTAGACGGCACCGCTGGTCCAGGGAACGAGTGCGCTCGTTGTCGTTCCGGCAGCCTCAACGGCGCGTGAGAGATTCTGTGATTCGAGGCCTTGCTCGCTGTAGAGGTTTCGCAGCGACATCCCCGGAACGACGATGCTGATGTACTGCTCGGCCGCAAGTACGTTCATCGAAATCGCCGAAAGTGCCGTCACGCCGGTCGTACTGCCGGTGCCGTGACACAGGCGTGCCAAGTGGTGGGCGAGTACCGCGAGAATGCCGGTCCGCTCGAACAGTCCGCCGAGCGCGAGCGCGGCCATGACGATGGTGATGGCCCACGCAGCGTCGGTCATCCCCCCACTCTCCAGAAGCCCGTTGACGAGTTTCATCCCCGTCTCGGGAGCTGTTCCGGACAGAGCTGCCGACCACGCACTGGCAAATCCAGTTCCTTGTACGACGATGGATGTGAGAGCGCTAACGAAGATGCCCGCCCCGAGCGTGGGAAGTGCCGGAATTCCGTAGATGGCAAGGCCGAAGATCACAATTAGTGGCACGAAGACGAGTGGTGTCACGGAATATGATCCTTCGATAGCCGTCTGAATCTCAGCGATGCGCCCGGCGGGGATGTTTCCCGAAACACTCAGTCCGAGTACACCGTACAGCACGAGCGATATTCCTAACGCGAGCATCGACCCGGGGCGCATCGCGCTGATATGTGTATAGAGATCGGTGTCCGTCACCGCGGCTGCAAGGTTCGTCGTATCCGACAGTGGGGAAAGTTTGTCGCCGGTGTACGCTCCCGACAGGATCGCACCGGCGGTCATCGGCGCGGGGATTCCGAGACCCGAACCGACTCCGATGAACGCGACGCCAAGGGCCCCGACCGCCGTCCACGAGGAACCGATTGCGACCGTGATGACCGCGACGAGAATCGCGGTCAGCGGGAGGAACACCATCGGCGTGAGCAACTCGACGCCGTAGTACATGAGGGTCGGAATCGTCCCTGCTTGGATCAGTGTCGAGACAAGCGTGTAGGCGAGGAAGATAATGAGGATCGCCTGCATCCCCATGAGAAGGCTTTCCGTGATGCCGTCGTACAGATCCTCCCACGACGTGCCGAGACGATACCAGGCAAACAGGCCCGTGAAGGCAATCCCCCAGAGCAGCGGAAACTGCGGTCCCAGTCCGAACCCAACGATGCCGACGCTGAGGAAGACAACCATTCCAACGATCGGTACGAGCGATTCGGCAAGCGACGGCCGATCCACTACTGGAATCTCTTCAAATAAACGTGGTTCGAATTCTACCATTCGTCCGTTTCCCCGCTTTGTCTGTACATGCGAATACCTGGGTCTGATCCCGTGCCAGTGGGTGTCTGTGCCATGCACGAACTACCATGATATACAACAGCCAATATTCGTGTATTCCGCGTGGACAACCATTTATAAGCAATGCTGATGTTGGCGATTGGATGGTCGGGCGTTGCATCGCAATCGGGTCAAACGCTGCTCTTTCGATGCAAAACGTCGCCCAAGCGTGAGATCTAACTCGTCGCCAGGGTCGAACAACTCACTCAGCGCACTTCGGGCGGGTCAATCAAATTCATGAATATCCGGAGCATTCACCGTTCTGTTGTCTGTTCGACGTTGTTGACACCAGCTGTGAGCCCAATCTCGCCAAACTACCGATTCTTATCTAATGATGGCCAGATACATCCTTACTGGATTCGGCTTGCTGATCAGCTTCTTCGAAAGCGTTAGTCATCTGGTCGGCAAGATCACCGGCTTCGATATGCGAGTAGTGTTCGCGGACGACTTCCTCGGAGTTATCGAGTGCACGGGCAGCAGCGGCATGCCCTGACGTACGGACGAGGACCTCGCCGGCACCGCGCCGGGCACCGTGAGGCATCAGATATTCTTCGCCATCGTTGAGTTCTATATCTGCTTCCTCGCAGAGACGTTTGAGAACGTGCCGGCCAGCGTCGGTCGTTATCGACGGTGGTTCGATGTCGTACTCGACGCAGAGTTCGATCAACGAATGGTCGGTACGTATCTCCTCGATCTCCGTGTTGGTATATCCATGATGGTCCAGCGCATCTGTCACCTGCTGAGAGAGCGTCGGGCGATGAAACGAGGGGAACACTGGCCAGCTCTCGCTCGGTGCATCCAGCACTTTCTGGTACATCTGTAGTGGATGAATCACTGGGTTGGGAAGGCCTCGATCGTCGAGGCGCTGCTTTTTCGCGAAGACTGTCGCATAGCGATCTTCGAGGTGAACATCTTCCCACCGAAGCCCCTGGCGTCGCTCGTCGCTCCGGTCTCGAAGGATCTCAGCACCTCGAACGCCGGAATACGACAACAAGTAGACCAGAGCGCGGTCACGGCAGGCTTTGATCGCTGCTTCTCGATCCTCACCAATGTCGTCGATCGCGGTGCTAGCCTGTTCGTCGACGAAGGTAGTGAGCTGCTGACGATCCTTGGCGGACCATGCCTGCTGGTCACCGCTCTTATGACCGCCGTCATCGGGTATCGGTTCAGTCGCATTACGGCGCTGGGCAACGTTCTCGGCGAGGTGGCCTTCGCGAACAGCCCAGCCGCAGAACGCAGAGATATACGCGTAGTACGTGCGCACCGTACCTGCAGTCCAGCCCTGTCGAGTGAGGTGACGGGCATATTCGCGAAGATGACCCGATTCCAACTCGTCGAACGTCGTCGGACTGTCCTCGTGACTGGAAAGGAAGCCGACGAATCGATCGAGCTCTCNACCCGATTCCAACTCGTCGAACGTCGTCGGACTGTCCTCGTGACTGGAAAGGAAGCCGACGAATCGATCGAGCTCTCGGCCCGCGTCCTGGCGGTAATTACCGCTCTCGCCACCCTGGCCTTTGCCCTTGTCCGTTAGGAAGTCCTCGGTGACTGCATCGATCCGTACCACGCTACGCGCCTCCGTTGCGTTCGCTGGCTCGAGCACTGCTCTCGCGATGAGTAACCGTGGTTCTGGGTCGTGGCATCGTGTTCGCTATGGGTGAGGGCGGGGAGGTGGATAAATCTACATGCCCTTACTAAGCTAAGCACGAGTAAACGGCGAAACCGCTAATTCCGCCGATTACAGCTACTCCAGTCTATCCAGAGCCAATATTATCGTCTATACGCTATATGCTGGATCATGGAATCTCAGTCGACCACTGTTGAGCATCGCGTTGTTACCGTCGTCGGGGTTCGTCTCTCGTGCCGATTTAGCGACTCAGGTAGCCACCTTCAACCCCGAGTGCTTCGCCAGTAACGAAGGATGCGTTCTCACTGCACAGCCAGCAAACCGCGTTTGCAACCTCTGCAGGTGTTCCGAGACGATTCATTGCGTGACGTTGTTCGATTTCCGTACGGGCCTCGGACCCCTCTGCGAGATCATCTGAGTCGTCGATCATGGGTGTCGAGATGAAACCTGGACACACTGCATTCACACGCACGTCCGTTTCACCATTTTCGAGTGCTGCGGTTTTGGTCATCCCGAGTACGCCGTGTTTAGCTGAGGAGTACGCCCCGCCGGTTTCGAAACCGACCTTCCCGAGTACCGACGAATTATTGACCACGACACCGCCGTCTTCTTGCTCCTGCATCTGTGCCAGCTCTGCCCGCAAGCAGTTGAAGACACCAGTGAGGTTGACGCTGATGACAGCTTCCCATTGATCCGGATCGTAGTCAGCGAGCGGGGCCGATTCACCACTAATGCCGGCGTTGTTGAATGCGTAGTCCAGGCGACCGAACTCAGAAACGGCCGCTTCGACCATCTTCTCTGCCTCTTCGGCGTCGGTCACATCCGTTTCGATGAAGAGTGCTTCACCACCGTCGGATTCGATTTCCTCGACGGTTTCCTCCCCACCTTCGACATCAAGATCAGCAATGACGAGACGTGCACCGCGGTCGGCAAACGCAATCGCGGTCTGTCTTCCAATACCGGAGCCAGCACCCGTTACGATTGCGACATCGTCTGTGAACGATTCCATATTCTGACTAATGGTTACAAGTTTTAAAAATGCTGCACGAGGCAGTGTCTAGCTAAGGTGGCTTGAGGAATGAGCAGGCAGTAGCGAGCACTATCCATGAAACTCGCGGACCTACTCAGAGAGACGTTGAACGTGGATTGTGATGAGGTTTGGCAGAATGAGCACACCCCGAACACCCTGACGGGTGTCGGGGTGCGTCTCCATTCGATGGGGCTGTCGCTGCGGGAGATCGTTGCAGTGCTCGACTGGCTTGGCGTTGACCGTTCCCACGGAGCGATTTGGAACTGGACGCACACGCTCTCAGAGACTCAGGCTGACCCGCCGACGTTCACGAGAGCAAAGCTCTCGTGCAGCACATCAGAACGCGAAGCGTTCTGAGGATGGCGGAGCCGTCGCGGGTCGCCGTCGACGAGAAACAGATCACCGTCGACGGCGAGAAAAAGTGGCTCTATGCCGCTGTCGACACCGATTCGAAACTGCTCCTCGATATCGAAGTATTCAGCCGACGCGGGACCGATCCCGCGTCGGCGTTCCTTCATCGACTCACTACCACACACAACGTCTCAGATACCGAATTTCTCGTTGACGCCGGTGGGTATCTGACCGCTCTCGCTCGGCGAGAGTTGAGCGGTCATCTCGACTACAGCGAACGGAATCTGATCGAGAAGCTGTTCCAGACCGTAACAATTCGAATCGACAGCTTTCACTTGTTCTGGCGGAGGAGTCCAGCCAGCGCACATAGTCATTTAGATAACTTCTGAAGATACGGAGCGAGGAATTTCTCGATCCATGAAACGGCGAAACTCAGCCGATCAGTGAGGCGGTCGAACNCATAGTCATTTAGATAACTTCTGAAGATACGGAGCGAGGAATTTCTCGATCCATGAAACGGCGAAACTCAGCCGATCAGTGAGGCGGTCGAACAGATCGGTGACGAGAGCGCGGAATTCCTCCGCGCTCTCGACGATCAGTGGCGAGGCTTCCCAGCGCAGACTCTTCCAAACCGGCTCGATCGGGTTCAAATCCGGCGAGCCAACCGGAAGGAACACCAAATCGATTCCTAGCTGATGCGCGCGCCTACGCGTGTACGGACAGATGTGCGAGGAGAAGTTGTCCAAGACGAGCAGAATCCGCTTGCCCGGATTCTGCTCGCGGATCCGTTCGAGACACGCACAGATCTGTTCTTTCTCCTGATTTTCGGGGAAGCTCACCACGCTCTCGCCGTTGAGTGCGTAGAAGCCGACCGTTGGTTCGTCGTGACGAACCAGCGGTCGAGTGATGTGGGGATCATCGACGTAGTACATCCGCTGTGAATTGTCCCACGGCTGTGGATGGGATGTATCGAAGAATCCGAGGATAGTACCGCCGTCCGTACAGATATCGTCGTCAACGACCCAGCCTTCCTCATCATCACTGTCCTGTTTGTTGTGTGGCTCATCGGCGTCCTCGTCGAACGCGTCTCCGACGCGTTCTTCGAGGATCCCCTCGGCGTTCTCAGGTTGAGAGGGACGCTGTGTTCGTGGAATCGCACGTGAGAGACCAAGCTTTTTGAGAAATCTTCCAAGGTGAGCTGGATGGTACTCAACGTCGAACTCTTCGTTGAGGAGGTACTGGATCTCCTGTGATTTCCAGGGTTGACCCTCTCGCAAGAGTTCGAGCAACTGTTCCTGCTCGTCCTCGCCGAGCTTCGGGGGCCTGCCGCCCCCGAAGTTCGGCGTGAGGAGACCGAGTCCCCCCTCATTCCATCGTCGTACCCAGCGAGTCGCAGTCGCAGAGGACCTGCCGACGTCGTCGGCAGCGTCCTCAAGAGTTGCGCCTTTGTAGAGTCGCTTGACGAACGTCAGTCGCTTGCTAACTTTTCCGTCGTCGGTTTCGGCGAGTAGTCGATCGAGATCGTCTTCACTGAGATGTCGGACGATCTCCTTGCGACGATCTCCACTCATGAGATCGCTGTCTCACGCGATCTTCATAACTTTCGCTAGGGACTANTCACTGAGATGTCGGACGATCTCCTTGCGACGATCTCCACTCATGAGATCGCTGTCTCACGCGATCTTCATAACTTTCGCTAGGGACTACGGCGCTGGCTGCGACGATTCCAAGCATCACTACAACCATGACCGACCGAATCAGGCGCTCGATGGACGAACACCCGCCGAGGAGGTTCTCAACTAGACACTACCACAATTTGAGAAGTATTATATCGAGCCCTGACGTCCTGGCATTTACATGGAACGTCTCACATCCCATCTCCTGACCAACGATACCAAGATTTGGCGGTATATGGACTATGAAAGCCTTATATGGACTCTTCAGACCAACCAAATACACCTACACCGATCCGACTGCTTTGATGACTCACTAGAGGGATCAGTTCCCACTGCCCTCACGGAAATATCAGACAAGAATTACGGAGAAATTCTTGCAGACACTCCCGAAGATAGTAGCGATACAGACCCAGAGGAAATGATGAAAGCGTATGCTGAAGGAATGAGAGAAGCCACCTTCCTGAGCTGCTGGCACATCAACGAAGGCGAATCTATGGCTATGTGGGATTTATATGGTAGGTCAAACAAATCAGTCGCAATACAGAGCACTGTTGGCAAGCTATCATCTGCTGTCAAAGAGCCAAATGGTGGGACAACATACATTGCGCCAGTTCTCTACGCTGATTACAACGCAAGTCCTGACGATCTTGACCGCCAATCAAGAGAATCATTAGAAACGCTATTTTCACGCCAACGCCCACCGAAGATGACCGATTTGTACCAACTAAAAGAGAAGAGTTTCAGTCACGAACAAGAACTCAGGATAATATACCAATCAACAGACATTATTGGAGAGCCAGCAGATGAGAGCGACGAAGACGCCTTTACTCCTTCTGGACCACTCCCATACGATACTAAAGATAGCGACCATTTCCCAAATGATGTACCAGCAACAGATGGATTCAACACAACTGTCGACATCGCCGAGTTGATAGAAACAATCCACATGGCTCCAGAATCATCTAAGACAGTCAAAGAATCCTTATCAGGTGTATTAGATGGCGACTCTTCCATACCAATCTCAAGTAGTCGATTAGAACCAACAACAATTCCGGGCGATCCAGATTTTGACATGGGGCCATACCAATTCGAGAGACTAGTCAACGCAGTTCCGGAAGAAGAATTAGAAGACTCAGAAGACTGAGAATATTCTTTGCGCATCACCCCTATTTCCGTCCCAATATCATCCATTTGGCTCGTTGCCATATCGAAGCGTTACGACGTTCTCGTTCCATCCGCTGCAATTCACGTTCACCGTCAACGTATTCAACAAGCTCACGATGCTCGTCACGCTGGTTGATGACTGCACGTTTCTCGCGGCGGACCCGATCGTTCTCCGTTTCCAACTCAGCCACCCGCTCATACGCTTGTATGCACTCTTGCACAGCTTCTGACTTCGATGCATACCGCCCGTCGTCACTCGATAATTCTTCTATCAACGCCACATGTTCTTCATCAACGGTTGCGGTGATCCGAGGCATATGCGCACTTCTGCATACTCACTCATAGAACTACGGTAGACGCCCGCCAATGGACGCTTATCTACCGACCACGACCGAATCCACTCTCGCGATCACGCTCTTTCTCACGCTCCTGCTGGTGTTCTCGCTCCCGCTCACGTTCCCGAGCACGCTCCTCTTCGCGGAAGTGCTCACGTGCCCGATCACGGATCTGCCGACGCTCTTTGATTTCAGCATAGAGATCTTCGCGCGTTCCGGTCAACGCGACCAAATTTCATGTGCCGCGCTCCTAGTCAGGGAGGCTTCTCTTTCACTTCCACCCTGCTATCGCGGTGTTTTTCTGCTACCGAATATGTATCAACGTGCAATGGGAGACGACTCAAGCGACGATTCCGGTTCTGAATCTTCAAAAAGTAGTTCGTCCAAAGGCAAACGGATTGAGACAGAACATTCTGCGAAGAAGCGTTCACGCACCACCGACATTCGTGGGAACGCTGGCACCAAAGAGATTGGTGACGACACCTCACAGAAAAGCGGTGGAAAAGACCCGCAGGGAAACGTCTCACCCAGTGCCGAGGGCGAAAGCATTCCGAACAGCGTTGACGCTGAGGCCTCACCCTCGGATAGCGCCAGTAGCAGCGATTCCAGCGGATCCGACGAATAACCCGACTATACGTCTTAATGCCCTCTCCAAGCGGAACGATCGCCTTCTACGCTGTTTTAGTCGCACCCGGCTTCGTTGCGGTGATGACCGCCATTAGCCTCGCTGCCCTTGAAGACGATCACTCCCAATTTGTGCTGTTGGTGTGGAGCCTTGTATCCAGCTTACTGATTGACACTGTGTTCCTCGCTATCTACCAACACTTCAACGATCCGATTACAGCCTTCACCGAGCTGCCGTCCGTCCTGTTTACCCCGGCTTTCCGATATGACTACATCGCCTGTATCTTCGGCTTCTCTGTTCTCGTCGGCATTATCTACAGTGGAGGCATCCTACTGGACTTGCAGGGCCGCTTACGAAGAGTCCTGCAATTACAGTCGAACATCACGTACAATCCTCGGCAGCCTTGGCAAAATTTCATGCGTGACGCTGGGTCGATTCGCATCAAGACTCAGGATAATGAACTCTATACCGGTGATGTAGCTGAATACAGTCGCGCTGGACGCGACCGCGAGGTCCGTGTTCAAAATCCACAGCGATATGATTCCGGTACTCATGGCTACGAGCCGGTGGGCCGGGAGGATATGCTGTTCATGGATGATGATATTGATCGGGTGTTGATGCGCTCTGAGGACAGCGAGAAAGCGAAGCAGGATAAGTGGGAAGATGACAGTGAGGAACCTGAGCAGGAGCCCGAACGTTCGGAGGCGTAGAGGTCGAGAAGTGCTTGGTTACATCCAGATATCGAGAGCCTCTTGCCTCAGCTTTTCATGTCGGTCTCTTAGATGCTCTGGAGTCCATTCACCGTAATCTTCAAGCTCCGTTACAAGCGGGAAGTCGCTCTTTTTGGCGAAATAGTCATCGTACTTTTCTGGGAATGGCTTGTTGCTGGCTTGGTAGTTTTTCCGGCCATCGAGAGGCACTAAATTACCCATTCGGTCGGCCCAGTCGTCGCGCATCCGCTCATCATCGAAGCGAGAGGTCCAGTATTCGTCTGTCGGCGTCTGAGGAAGGATGTGTTCGATCGATACGTTACTCCCATATTCTACCTTTCTGTTGCGGTTGTCGAACCGTTCGATGTTGAGCCGCATGAGGATGTATCGGGGCCACTGATACCGCCCTTTCCGATAGAAATTGTTGATGTTGAGACTGCTTTTGAAGTCGTCTTTCCTGCCATGAATTTCCTCGTTGAGGACTGGTAGATCAAGGACTTCATCTGGGCTATCAGCAGCTTCGATTTCATCGAGAAGGTCGTAGACACGGTTATAGCGATCATTGAACGACCCGCCGGTAAGCCAGTCTACTGTTAGCCGCTTTTCGAGTCGTTGAACAAACGAGGACAGGGCCATTTCGTCTTCAAACTTGTCGTCAAACCGGATGAGTGCGACAATCCATTCGTCAGAGGGATAGAAATCACGCATCAACGAAACTAGGTTGTGATAGTACACGTTCACTTCTTGGCTATTTGTATTTAGCTCGGCATTGTAAACGCGTTTCCGATGGGTTTCAAACACCCTTTCGAGATACTTGACGAATTTCTCGCCTTTGAATTTGTCATTTTGGCCAAACACACGCTGCTTGAACTCGTCGTATACTGATTTCCGTGACTTCTCCTTTACGAGGAGGTGCCGCATAAAGCCGATAAACCGTTCTAGGCCTTCATTGCCGACCTCTTCTTCCATGTCCTCCCATGTCCGCTGGTACTGCTCGCGTTTCTCATCATCCTCGATCGCGCTCAGATTCTCGCTTTTCAGCAGGTCGGCATTGTTCAGCGGCATTCCACGAGCGTTCGTGACGTTGAAGAGCCGAAATGCAGAACTAAGGGAGTTCGTGGTG
The DNA here is from genome assembly GCF_000336715.1 of Halococcus thailandensis JCM 13552. Taxonomy (GTDB): domain Archaea; phylum Halobacteriota; class Halobacteria; order Halobacteriales; family Halococcaceae; genus Halococcus; species Halococcus thailandensis. Next base: position 34,859 of record NZ_AOMF01000119.1, on the reverse strand, counting down.
ATGCGGACCATTACCACCCGTAGTGTAAGGAATACACCGAAGTCGGCTAAAGTACCGTCCTCTTCCTCCTGCCACTCCTGTAGTGCGTTTCGAAAGACGTGGATTGCTTGCAGGATGTTTTCCTCTGGTTCTGTTTCGCCCTTCTCGGGTGACGGCGCATCTATAGTTGCCCCCTCCTCAAGGACATTTTCCCGGAAGAAATCCATATCGCGCTGCCGTACTTCCAGTCGGATGGTTTCTTCTTTTCCGTGGTAAGGGTCGCCTGCCTGATGAACCATCCCACCTAGGGTGTTTGTACCTTCTATCATATCGCGTAGAACAGCGATGAGGATGGATAACGAGGTGATGCGTTGTTGACCGTCGATGATATCATACCGTTCGCCAGAAGCCTCTCCAGCATTTAGAATGATGCTCCCGAGGAAGTAGGGTTCATACTGATCTTTCGTGGCCATCTGCAAGCTGCCACTTTCATCCAGTAATTCTGAGTGTGCTTCACGGCCTACGTCATAGGAGTCCGTTAGGTCGTCAATCAGATCGCGAAAGTGTTCTTCAGTCCATGAGAACGGGCGTTGGAATTTCGGGATCTGGTATCGATAGTCGTCAAAGAGGGTTGTGAGATATTCTTCTTGTGCATCGATCTGGGAAGCATCCATATTTCTGTGGTATACTCTCGGGACTTTAGTACTGTACTCATTGCTGGTGGAGATCACAGACAGCGAGAGGGACTATGAGACCGCCAGAATTCGGCCTGTATCTTCAAAGGGTTTGATAATATATGTAGTATAAAATGACAGGATTCGCTGTTTCACGGTACGCTTGATGTTATAGACGACACACATCACTGCGAGTTCTCAGAACTCACGGAACCTTCTGACCAATTTAACCCGGTTAGCCAGCGTTCCGGCGGATCCATATCCCGCAAATCGGTGGTTCAAATCCACCTCCCGCTGTCTTGTGGTTTTCATTGAGAGTCGATGCAGGACGAGTGTACTCGGAGCTAGAGAACTAAGGACGGGTGAGCGAAATTAGCTCTCGGGCGGGGAGTCCAAATCGAGCGAAGTACATGACGCATTTCAACCACGTTAGCGAGCAAGAACTTCTATCGGGTCGAAGTGGGGCAACTAATATAACAAACCATTGCATAGATGATCTATGGATGATGAACCTGTATCAGCCGCTGATTCCGATAACTCTATTCCGGATATGTTTGTTCATATGGAGAGTGCGAAAGAACGGTATCAGGAACGATCCGCGCGCTCGTCGTCAAAATCGCGAAGTAGTGGCACACCGTTGCAGCGGACAATCCGGGAACGCACAGATTGCGCTGTCTTAGCGAGCAACCACGAGCAGCGACTTCAAGAGATGGTAGATAATGATGCCATAACCCATCGATCCGGCAAACGATGGACGTCCGCGGGGGTCGGCGTTGATGCACATGGTCGTATGCCGATTTATTATCGATTAGATGGGCTCGTTACCCATGTCGGATACATCTCGCGAATTATTCTCAATCCAAATGAGAATGAAGCTGCGGCCAAAGAATTCCTCGAACACATCAGTAGTACTGACGACTACGGCGATTACAATGATGAACTGGATACAACCACTTTCATCGTGACTGGAGGACGGCGGCTCGCTGACCCATTTTCCCAATCGGAGCTGCGAAAGNGGCGATTACAATGATGAACTGGATACAACCACTTTCATCGTGACTGGAGGACGGCGGCTCGCTGACCCATTTTCCCAATCGGAGCTGCGAAAGATCTCTGGGGCGGGACATGTCGACGAGAATTATTCTCGCCAGCCGGCGTATGTTATCCAACGTCCTGGAGACTTTCCGGAGTTTGGTTGAATCTGGCGAATTGCTTTCTGACTGTATGGTTCATTTAATCAATCGCGCCGCTGACGCGGGCGACGGTCGGATATTGAGCGAAGTCCCAAGAACACCCTTACCTGGTAACGTCGATGAGTTCAGGCAGAGAGGCAGGAACATATTGAAGCGGTGCTAAGCAACGTGTCATTCGATCCGAGTCCACTGCGCAATTCACAAGAGGATTCACTCGCTCTGCGCTGAGTCCCGCGTTCTGATCGGCTTCTTCGAAGGCGCTGGTCATCTGATCGGCAAGATCACCAGCTTCGATATGCGAGTAGTGCTCGCGAACGACTTCTTCAGAGTTGTCGAGCGCTCGGGCAGCAGCCGCGTGCCCTGACGTCCGCACGAGAACTTCACCAGCACCGCGCCGGGCACCATGAGGCATCAGGTATTCCTCGCCGTCGTTGAGTTCTATATCTGCTTCCTCACAGAGACGTTTGAGGACGTGCCGGCCGGCGTCGGTCGTTATCGACGGTGGTTCGATGTCATACTCGACGCAGAGTTCGATCAACGAATGGTCGGTACGCATCTCCTCGATCTCCNTTCGATGTCATACTCGACGCAGAGTTCGATCAACGAATGGTCGGTACGCATCTCCTCGATCTCCGTGTTGGTATATCCACGATGGTCCAACTCATCTGTCACCTGCTGAGAGAGCGTCGGGCGATGAAACGAGGGAAACACCGGCCAGCTCTCGCTCGGTGCATCCAGCACTTTCTGGTACATCTGCAGGGGATGAATTACCGGCTGAGGAAGCCCCCGATCGTCGAGACGCTGCTTTTTCGCGAAGACCGTCGCATAGCGATCTTCGAGGTGAACATCTTCCCACCGAAGCCCCTGACGTCGCTCGTCGCTCCGGTCTCGAAGGATCTCCGCACCTCGTACACCGGAGTACGACAGTAGGTAGACGAGCGCCCGATCGCGGCAAGCTTTGATCGCTGCTTCCCGGTCCTCACCAACATTGTCGATGGCAGCACTAGCCTGCTCGTCGACGAAGGTGGTGAGTTGCTGGCGATCTTCGGCGGACCATGCCTGCTGGTCGCCACTCTTGTGACCGCCGTCGTCGGGGATGGGCTCGGTCGCATTACGGCGCTGAGCAACGTTCTCGGCGAGGTGGCCTTCGCGAACGGCCCAGCCACAGAACGCAGAGATATACGCGTAGTAGGTCCGTACTGTGCCCGCAGTCCAGCCTTGACGAGTCAGGTGACGGGCGTATTCGCGAAGATGACCCGATTCCAACTCGTCGAACGTCGTCGGACTGTCCTCGTGACTGGAAAGGAAGCCGACGAATCGATCGAGCTCTCGGCCCGCGTCCTGGCGATAGTTGCCGCTCTCGCCACCCTGGCCTTTGCCTTTGTCCGTCACTGAGGTCGGCTAGGTGGATTCGTCATGCACGGCTACCCGCGTAATTATCTCCTGTCAGAATAGCTTGCTAAACTACGCTCATCGAGATCAACCCAGCCAATCTCATATACTTCGATAGCAATGAGCTACGGATTGACTCCGTAGATCAGCGATCGAGCAAACACGAGGACGGGAATGATTTCGAGTCGCCCGATCCACATGTTGATCACGAGCATACCCTCCGCGATCGGGTGCATCGATGGGCCAGTGATCCCTGTCGAGAGACCGACGTTACCCTGTGCGCTCGCGACCTCGAACAGGGCATCCGCATAGCTGAATCCCGGTCCAACCAGATTCGAGAGGATCACGCTACCTCCAATCAGAACAAGTACCCNCTCGCGACCTCGAACAGGGCATCCGCATAGCTGAATCCCGGTCCAACCAGATTCGAGAGGATCACGCTACCTCCAATCAGAACAAGTACCCAGAGCAAACTCACAATAGCAGCCTCGCTGAACTCGCGTTCCATCCCTTCTCTGTCGAGTTGCCGATCACCGATGTGGGTGCTTACAACGGCACTTCCAGGCAGGAACACCCGGGAGAACTGCCAGCGGATGCCGCGTACGATAGTATAGCCGCGGATTATCTTGATACCTCCGACCGTCGAGCCGGCCGCTCCACCGAGTACCATCGCTCCTGACGTGATAAGTTTCCCACCTGCACTCCACCGACCGACCGGCGAGGACTGAAACCCCGTGCAGGAGAGCGCACTGACGAACTGGAAGGCCGAATCGCGCAGTGAGAGCGCCGGGGCGAACGTCTGGAGGTTCTGGAGAGTCAAGACCGCGATTCCCGCTCCAAGCAGGATGAACAGCCAGCGCGTCTGGAGGTCGTCNAGGTTCTGGAGAGTCAAGACCGCGATTCCCGCTCCAAGCAGGATGAACAGCCAGCGCGTCTGGAGGTCGTCGAACAGCTCACGGAGATCGCGATTTTTGAGGACGGCGTAGTGGATCGGGAAAGCGATCGCGCCGAGGGTCATAATGGGAAGGAGGACGGTCTCAACCAGCGGCGAGTCGTAGGTCGCGATCGAGTTGTCCGTCACCGAGAACCCACCCGTAGCGAGTCCGGTCATCGCGTGGTTGAGCGCTTGCCAGGCAGCCTCGGCCGGCGGGAGGGGTTCGCTCACAAGCAGCGCCCCGAAGAGGGCAACGACGGCCAGAACTGTGTAGCCGAGGAAGATCTTCCAGACCGTCCGCACTGTGGAGACGATGCTCGGATGGATGCGCTCCCTGCGGGCCTCGCTGCGATAGAGCGTGTAGCTCCCGCTGCCGGGCCGCGAAAGGATCGACACGGTGAGCACGATCACGCCGACGCCGCCGACCCACTGCATCAGCGAGCGCCACCACAGCAGCGCGCGCGGCAGCGACGGCTCGTGAACCGCCATCGTCAGTCCGCTACCGGTCCAGCCCGACATCGACTCGAAGATCGCATGGAGCGGATTTGCGAAATACCGGAGGCTCGATGCGGTGTAGCTCGCCCCCTCGGGGACGTAGGCGGCCGCGGCGGCCGGCGAGAGCAGGTGCGCCGAGAGGAAGAAGGGCAGCGCACCGAAGACAGCGGTGAGCAGCCAGCCGGCGGCGGCGATGATCATCCCGTGTTTCATCCGCGGAGCGGGCGCGGCGGCGAAGACGCGTCTGGCGATCCCGCCGACCGCGAGAGTAAGGATAGCGGCGAGGAAAAACGCGAGCGCGACGCCGTACTCCCCGAACGCGAGTCCGACCAGCGCGGAGCCACCCATGAGCGCCGACTCCATCAGGAGCAATGAACCAACGTCACGAACGATCGTAGCGAGATCAGCCGGGAGCCCGGCGATAGTATGTCCTTGACGCATTTCAGCGTCGCTGGTGGTTGTTTCGGAGGGCTCCAGCGTGGTCTTCGTAGTGGCCGAAAACGTCTGTGACGCCGGGAACCGCGCCTTCGGCCGAGTATATCACAAGCAAGTCGCCTGCCTCGATACGCGTGTCACCACGAGGAGTGATCGGTTCCTCACCGTTGCGGTCGATGGCGACAATGAGCGTTTCCGCAGGCAGCAATCCGTCTGTGTCGGCCTCGGCGACCGTTTGATCGGCAATCGGGGCCTCCTCGCCAACGGTGATTTCGAAAATCTCTGCGCGTTCACCGACACGCATGAAATCGACGATCGATGGCCGTTTCACGGCGCGATAGAGATACTCGGCGATCAGTCGCTGGGGGTTCTCCATCCCGTTGACGCCGATCTGCCGGAAGACGTTCAGGTGTTCGGGATCGTGGACGACCGAGACGACGTTAGGAACGTCGAGTTCCTGGGCGAGCAGGCAAACCATGATGTTGGTCGCATCGCGTTCGGTCGTCGAGATCAGCGCATCCGCGCGGTCGGCTCCGGCGTCTTCGAGCGTATCCTTGATCGTGGCATTATCGTTGAGTACGAGACAGTCGTATGCAGCAGCGGCCGCCTCGGCCTTCGACTCGTCACGTTCGATGACGACCACCTCGTTGCCGCCAGCGGTAGCGACCTCGATCAGTGGGGTGCCGATGTCGCCCGCTCCGACGATCACGATGTACATTCATCCACCACCTTCCCGATATAGGCCCAGTGGAGATCTTCCTCACCAGTAACGTATCTCTCCGATCGCACGTGATACAGATACGGGCCATGCGGGCACTCGTCGCACCCATCGGCGCAGTCCTGACGCTTGATCACGGTTGTATGGGTCCCATGATCTTCGACCGAGACGATTTCCTCGTTCGGTCCGGCCTCGATTCTCGCAGCTGGATCGATGCGAGAGTTCAGGAGAGCCTGCCCATAATCGAGAACAGCGCGGAGTGATTCACCATCGAGCTGGCCGAGTTCGGTCGCTATCGATGGCGGCACTGCATCCGGTGGCGTCGGGTCGGTGTTGTTGTTCATTGTAGATCCTCGTCTGTTCACTCACTACTGCTGTTGACTTTTGAACCAGCGCGTCAGGCGGGACGTGATCCCCTGATGGCGCTTCGCCATGATCACCGTGTGCTTCGCCCGTCGACCGACTTCCTCGGGGATGCCACCGAAGACGATCTGCTGTAGTAGGCCTTCCCTCGTGGCTCCGATAACGGTATGATCGTGGTTGTCGCTCTCTTCGACGATACGCTCGGCAATATCCGTCCCTTCGAGAAGCGAACTTTCGACTCGATCATAGTCGTCGATGACATTGGTGGCTGACTCCAGCCGCTCGCGGGCGTTCTCGCGCTCGTCCTCGTCGGCTTCCGGCTCGATCACGTACACAACGTTGATACGCGCATCCTGTGGACGAGCGATCGCACGTGCGATCTCCGCGGCGTACTCAGCGTGAGGGCCGCCTGCCGTCGGCAGTAGTATCGAGTTGACGTCTTCGGCGGGACTGATTCGCTCGACGAGTACGTTGCATTTGGCTTGCGTCACGACCTGATCGACGTTGCTGCCGAGAACGAAGTCGGTGCGGCGGCCACGACCCCGCCACCCCATGAGAATCGCATCGCTGTCGTGCTGTTCGACCGTGTTCAAAATAGCAGGAGCAACGTCGTGGCCAATCCGGATCGTCCCTCTTACTGGAACGTCAGCTTCCTCCGCAATTGACATCGCTTCCTCAAGCGTCTCGCGTTCGTCGTCAACAAATTCCCGTCCCTCATCGAGCGGCGTCTGCTGGGGGACCGTCACGACGCTGATGACGTGAATTTCGGCGTCCATATCGCGGGCGATATCGATGGCGCTCAGCATCAACGGCTCCGCACTCTCAGGATTGGCAACCGGGACGACAAGCTGAGAGTCGCGGTCGGCAGGCGTCTGTTCGGTGGTGAGTGTCGGAGTCTCCTCTTCGAGCTTTTCGTCCTCTTTCTCTGCCGAATAGCCGTAGTAGATGACGAGTCCGAGAGCCATCCAGATCGTCGTCACACCGAGGGCGATGAGTCCCTCATTGCTGGTCCCGATGCCGATGGCCTCCAGCCCGAGTTCGTAGATGATGAACGGCAACAGGATGAGTAGGAGAACGATCCCGATGATCGGCGGCCACGGCATGTACGGAATTTCGAAAGTGCGCGGGAGGTCCGGGTGGGTACTCCGCATCTTGATGACCGTCCAGTTCACCTGCAAGAACAGGAGAATGAACATGATGTCCGCTGCGGCGGCGACGCTCTCGATAGGTAGTGCGACCGCCATAGCCATGATGAGCACCATCGAGACGATGATTGCGACGTGTGGCGTCTTCTTCTCGGGATGGATATTGTTGAACATCCCCGGCAGCACGCGGTCGCGTCCCATCGCAAACGACACCCGGCTGGAGGAGTACACCGTCGCGTTGAGCGCGCTCGTGGTCGAAGCTAGTCCGGCGACGATCAAGAGCAGAGCACCATACGGGAGGAACTGTTCGGCTGCACGAATCAGCCCGAGTTCACCGAGGTTCTGGAGGACTTGCCAGACGAATACTTGGTCCGGTGGCCGACTGATCCCCGCAATCTCGAGGATTTCCGGCGTTATATTGAGCCCTCCAATCAGGGCAAACGCGACGAGCACGTAGACCGGAACGACGATGAGCAGCGAGTAGAACACCGCCTTGGGGACGTTTTCACCCGGATTGACGACTTCCTCGCCGGATTGGACGATGATCTCGTAGCCCTCGAACGCGATGAACGTAAAGCCCATCGCGCCGATGATACCGGCGATGCCGGCAGGCGCAAATGAAGGCTGTGACAGGAACGTTGCCGGCCAGTTCGGGTTGCTGAACGTAGCGAGGGCACCGAAGAGGATGAACAACCCGAGAATCACGAGCTTAATAGCAACGACAACGAGTTCTGCGCTACCGGTCTCCTCCGCGCCGCGATAGTTGATGTAGGCAAACGCAGCGATGACCACCACTGCGATCGCCTTTTCGAGGACGTGGCGAGTAATGAAACCAAAGAAGACGAATTCGCGCCCGAGATCACTGAAAACGACGAAAAACTCGGTGAGGAACACACCGAAGGTCACGGCGTATAATGCACACGCGACGGCGTGCGCAAACCAGCTCATCCACCCCGCATAGAAGCCATTCGGGTCGACTAATGCCTCTTTGACCCAGAGATAGCCGCCGCCGGCTTCGGGGAACGCCGCGCCGAGTTCGGCGTACGAGATGGCAATGAACAACGCAACGATTCCATTAAGGACGAATGCTATCGTAATCGCGGGACCGGCGATGCCAGCAGCGAACCCGGTGAGTGCGAACACACCAGCACCGATCATCGCACCGACACCGATCATCGTAATGTCGGTGAGACTCATGTCTCGGGAGAGCTCCGTCTCCACAGTTCCCGACCCATCTCCGGGTGAATTCGTCTCTTGAGTAGGGTCAGTCATCGTTCAACGGTGGACATTATGTCTCGGAAGCAGATGGTGGATTGTCCCAGCACTCAGTTCATTCGTCTCATCGGAACTGTCCGCGAGCGTCATTCGATCGGATCGCCCGCAATCCACCGGTCGTACACCGACGTGCTGCCGGTGTCGCGTTGGGTCATCACCACCACGTTTCGTCGGATGTGTGATTTTCATCGGTATTCATAGCCCGAGGAATTTGCTAGCTGCGCGCTCTCTTGCTTGGCTGATTTTGTGAATCATAGACAGATACCCCCTCGAACCGCAATTCGAGCGCCGCAATCATGGTGACTGACAGGGTTCATGAGCATCGTCAGATAGCTATCCACATGAGCCTTGTGTTATTAGCAAATGCAGAAGAGAGGTTTATACGCTACCTGTGGTGAACATATTTGGGATGCTGTAGAATCATGGCTAGGACCAGTAGCCGTGTAAGACTGTTAGTGCGGTTATCCGGACGAGAGCTGCCCCCAAGCCAAAACCAACAAACGCTGCCAACAGCGATATCTGGTTCCGAACACCGTCGACTCCATTGAGTAAGTGAAGGACAATCAACGAAGAAGTTTCAATACAAATGGTGAAACCGAAAGTGAGTCCGAGTGTTGTGAAATACAGGTCCGACGTGAATGACAAAAACTGATACTGTGGGTTCCAAAGTCCGACAGTGATGAAAAGCAGTCCTCCAACTACGTATAGCAAAAAAATGCCGACGAGAACAAACAAGAGCGCGAGCGATAGTCGTACACCGAGAGTACATCCACGCTCAAGCCAGGTCACTATTCGACTACTCAGCGAACGCTCTGGGTAGGCTGTGAGTTCCTCGTCCGACTGCATAGGATCTCTCACGGTCCTTCCAGTCAACTATTCGGAGCCAGAGTTCGCTCGTACGTCATCGCCTTTCAGCCAGCGATAGTAGAGGGACGTACGGGCGGGCGTGTTTTCTTTCGCCATCAAGACTGTCTCGTCCGCACCGCTCCTCACCCGTTCCGGATCCGATCCGTAGACGAACTGCTCCAACAGACCCTGTGTCGGTGCGCCGATGACCGTCACATCGTACTCGTCCGAGCGTTCGATGATCTCTTCAGCGATGGTGTCCGTCTCGACGATGGTGGTTTCGACATCATCTACCATATTGAGTGCGTGCGCCGCTGCCTCGACGACGTTTTCGGCGTCGACGCGTTCGCCGTCCGTCGCATCTTCTGCCACCCCGTGAACCACGTCCACTTGTGCGTCGGCTTCCGCAGCAAGTGCCTCGGCGATTTCGGAAGCGAGCCCGGAATGAGGTCCTTCGGCAGCTGCGAGGAGGATTCGCTGTGGCTGTTCGGGTGGTAAACCGACGCTATCCTGTGGTGAATCTCTCCCGAACCGTTGAACGAAGACGTCACCTTCGGCCCGTGCGGCGAGTTTTTCGACGGTATCACCCGAAAGAAGCCGACGACGTTGTGAGGATTCGTCCCGCACACCCAATAGGACGGCGCTACAATCGTGGTGACTGGTCAAGTCGAGGATCGCACTGACTTCGTCGTGGGTGATGCAGATTCCCCCACTAACGGGAATATTCTTTCCCAACTGTTCAGTATATGTGACGAATTGGTCGACTTCTTGACGCGCTTGTTCGGCTACCGCATCGTTTTCGACGAGGGATAGTGGTGTCTGCTCCGGAATGTGAAGGATATTCCGTATCAAGATCTCACCGTCACGGTTACGAGCAATAGCCCGCGCCGTCTGGAGTAGCCGTTCGACATCGCCCTCCATACGACGCTCGATGTCGGAATCGAGGATTGGGACGAGTATTCGGTACGAACTCTCAGTCGCGTTGGTCGCGTCGCTCTCCGTGCTCGCTCCGTTTTGTTTGCTTGACATGGTTGTTCAGCCTCTACAACCCCGCGTCACATAAATGTGTGCTTCACAGGTATCACAAACCTATGCCATTCGCAGTACCTGGATGTTATAATATCGGAATGGCATTAGCGATGGAAGAGCGTGCCTTCATTCATCTGCGTCTGTACCGGGTTCAGTCGTTCGTTTCCGAATCGTGCGTCGAGACGACTCGCTACGAGCGAGCCACTCTAATCGTAGCAGAGGGCATTTGTCCTTGGGTTTCGAGAAGCTCTCATGAACATCGTCGTTGTTGGTGCCGGCCGTATTGGGAGTCACGCGATTGAGCTGACCACACGCGAACAGGAACACGACGTAATCATCATCGAAAAAGCCCCTGAGACGGCCGAGACGGTCAGCGAGAAGTATGACTGTCTTATGATCAACGGCGATGCGACCTCTCGGGAGGTGCTCACTGAGGCAAGCGTTCCAGAGGCAGATGCGTTGATCAGCACCACCGACGACGATTCAGTTAATCTCACAGTGATGATGCTCGGACGCGAGCTTGGCGCGTCCTCGCTCGTGAGCGCGGTTCAAGACCCCGGTCATCTCAGTCTCTTTCGTGAGCTCGGAGTCAACGTCATCCAGAATCCACAGCGTCTCACAGCGCAGTACCTCGTCCACTCGATCCAGCGACCCTCGATACGGGATTTCATGAGACTCGGTGAAGGTGCTGAAATCTTCGAGATTCCGATCACAGTGAATGCTCCCGTCGGGGACAAAACGCTTCAGGAGGCCAACGAAGGGGGGTTGATCCCTGATGAGACGATCGTAGTTGCGATCGACCGCGACGGTGAGTTGCTCATCCCCGAGGGTGACACGGTGATCAAGCGAGGAGATCTCGTCACGGTGTTCTCGCGAGAAGGAGCGACCTCACAGGTCGTAACACCGTTCACCGGCGAGTAATCCGAATTGGGCTGTCATAGCACCGATTCTTCGTCGTAAATCAGGGGCGTTCGGTCACTGGACCCACGTCTCTTTAGTGGTTTGTTCCTGAAGCGCCGTGCGAAACCGTTCCGACTGCAAAAGTGCTGCACGAAACTGTTCCGACTCCACGAGTTCTTCGAGGAGTTCCTCGGAGTCCAAGAGCACGTCGACCAGTCGCTCGCTCGTCAGCGGCTCGTCAGGGAGTTCCTCCGCATCGAGCAAGTCCCCGTCTAGCTGTGCCGAGCGGAGGTCGTCGATCGCTATCTCGCCAGAGAGCAGATCAAGCGATTTGAAGTTCAGTCGCCAGCCGCCTCCGCGTTCGGCTGGTATCGTCACTAACAAGTCGAGGTCCGCTAGGATATGGAGCCGTTGAAGAACGTACGGTTCGCGCAAATCGAGCTCGTCGGTGATCGTGGACGAATCGGCTTCGCCGTTGTGTTTGGCGAGCACTTGGAGGATATAGAGGTCATCAAGCGTGATCGGGCTGTGGTCCTCCCCTTCCGTTTGTCGTGCTTCCAACAATCGCTCCATGACTCGCTCGCCGAACTCGCTGGCCGTCACGTGGTCGTATTCTGAGCGGAGCTGAAAGGTGATCAGCCCCTTATCCGTAATCGTGTACTGGTTCGAACGTTCCGATGGTCCCACTTTTTCCAGGAGACCCTTTCCGGTCAATTCGGCCAGTCGATTGTTGATGTACTGACGGTCTCGATCGAGCAATTCGGCCAGATTCGGCGCGATGTGGCGCTCACCATCGCTCACCTCCTGAAGAATGTCGAAGTCCGTCGGTTTGATGAGTTTCATGTACAGTCCTTCGTCACCCGACTCCATTACTCTTATGTCCACCGGATGTGTGCCATGTACGTTTCTTCCCCATATGTGATCAACACATGTTTATACAGTACCCGTTTACCGAGCCAGTAATCGACCGGTAAGGACCATCTACTTCGGCACACCGAATGGAACGTCGAAGTCGTCCACCGGCCGAAACCGTCCACCCATGATATCGACATGCACGTCGGCAGTTCCCGTCGAACTGGACAGCGGAACTGCTCTCTACGACTACCAGTGTCAGGAGCACGTCGTGGTGGCTGTGATCGACAGCACCGGCATTACCGTCCAGCGAGCGGCCGGGCAAGTGGGCCTTCCACGCTCACTGTTCGAGAGGAACTACGACTTACGATGGATCCCCGGCGATGGATGTCTGGAGTGGAGTGCATGAGGGAAACAGAAGCGGAGGCCGTCCCCGCTGTACCCGAATCACTTCCACGTGCGCTCGCAGGACAGTTTGAGGACTTGGATGAGGCCGAACTTCGCGCGGCCTTCGAGTACAGCCGTTCGTTACTCCGTTTGCGACACGACAATCAGTATCGACGTGAACTGCACGAGAGGCAAGATCGGATCCGTCGAAACGAGAACGATGATCGATTAGCGATGAAGGAGGCGCTTCCTTGTAACGATGACTGTGAAGATTGCCCAAACGGATTATATCTATATCGTATCATATGTGATGATGGAGACGATCACAGACAGCGAGAGCTCATCGGGAAAATCGAAGGCCGTACTAGTGTGGGACAAAGGTCGTGATGCGCCGTCGTAGAATTCTGTGCTTTGTACAGCAAATCGAGAGGTTGGTAACCAGCGTGAAGGTGGCAATGGTCCGATGAATGGCTCCGTCGAATATTCTATCGATGTCTTTGACGACGACTCGACCGAAGAGACCGAGCCGTACCTTCAGGTTTCCACGCAGAATCAATTCACGAATCGGTACCGAATCCTCGTTCCGGTTCCCGAACAGGTGATTACAGAAGATGATCCGGGACCCATCGAGCCGGTTTTAGCCAGTGCCGAAGCACTCGCTCACGAACATCACGGGTCGGTTCTCCTCTTGGGAGTAACTACTGTATCGGGACAGCGCTCGCTTGCACGAATCAAACGATGGATCGATGACGACGGTCGGGAACGGCTCGAAACAGAAGCGCAGCAGACATACAGCAGAGCACAAGAGCACGTCGAATCGTTGCTCGAAGCTATCGCACGGTCCCGCATCGATGCGACAGCACACGGGCTACTCTGCGCCGATCACCGAATGGCCGCAGCGATCCGCCACACCGCTGCACGATACCACTGTGACAGCGTCCTGATGACCCAAAGTACGAGGTCGCGCTTTCGATGGAGGTTCGATCAGGGTGCCGTCGAAACCATGCTTGCCGACGCCGATTGTGACGTGTTCGTCGAGAATCCGAGATCAAGGGTGGGCGAGCACGGACGCATACTGCTCGCAGCGGGGAGCGGCCCACACACCGGTCTCGCAGCGGTAGCCGCTCGCGCGCTTGCACTGAAATCTACTGCTGATATTGACGTGATCCACGTGCTCGACCCGGACGCTGGCGGCGAAGATCGTGCAGAAGCACGGCGAGTGCTGGATTTCATTTCGCCGGTTTTGGCCGATCTGGAAGGGGTTACAACAGAGATCGTCGAGGCGAAGGACGCAGCAGCTGAGATAATCAAGCGGTCAGACGCATACGACGTGACTATCCTCGGGGCACCGACCAAGAACACACTCAGGCGATTTCTGTTCGGTTCGACACCGGACGCTGTCGGTCAGCGAGCCTCAGGGACGGTATTAGTCGCAAGACAAGGGGGCGGCACTCCATCGTCGGTCTACTACCGATGGAAACACGCCATCGAACAAAGCGGGACGGCCACTGACGAGTAATCGCTGGAGTAGTCTACCGATCAAATGCTATGTTAGGTATGCATCATGAATTGCAATACCCGAGCGTAAACCACTGTACTGGCTCAATCCCCGCAAATCGTCGTTTCGACATGCTTATAGCGGCGTGTGATTATGGTAGTTGTGATGGTCATGTGTGGATCACAAATGATGTGCAGCGAAGAGAGACGGGAACATCAGTCGCAACCACCGACGAAAGATTCGGCTGGACTGGGTGGGATACGTTCGCCGATAGCATCCATCCATCATAAAATACGCATAGAAATTTCATCTCGGTGTAATAGACGCAGTGGCTGGGTGATCAGACAGAATGACTTGCGCATCCACCCGCAGGATCGCTCATCTTCACCGGCATCACAGGAGTCTGAGACATGTTGATCGGAACTGCTGGATTAGGTATCCTCACTCTCGCCGTGCTCGCGTACCTCTCGTACGTGATGCTGAATCCGACGAGGTTCTGACCGATGGCAAACCCAAGCCCTCTCGTCGAGTACGTGGTGTTCTTCGCCATACTCATCCCCCTCATCTACGTGGTCGGCGAGTACCTCGCATGGGTCTACCACGACCAAGCGAACAGCGATTTTAGCCTGCCGCGCCACTTTCAGTGGTTCGAGCGGCTGGATGGGGTGTTCTCGTCTATCGAAAACGCCATCTATCGGGTGAGCGGTATCGATCCTACCCGTCGGATGAACTGGAAACAGTTCGCCGTTGCCGTCTTGATCTTCAACGGGTTCATCTGGGCCTTGTTGTGGCTCGTTCTGTCCTTCCAGGACGTGCTGCCGATGAACTACGCCGGTGTGGATGGGGAGAGCTGGGATCTCGCCTTCCACACGGCGAGCTCGTTCACCTCGAACACGAACCAGCAACACTACATCGGTGAGAACCTCTCGGTGTTTGCGCACACCTTCGGNGCCTTCCACACGGCGAGCTCGTTCACCTCGAACACGAACCAGCAACACTACATCGGTGAGAACCTCTCGGTGTTTGCGCACACCTTCGGGATCGGGGTTGCAATGTTCCTTACTCCCGCGACGGGCCTCGGCGTGATGCCAGCGTTCGTACGGGGGTTCACCAACCGAGAGAACTCGGACCTCGGCAACTTCTACGAGAACGTCGTGCGGGGGCTGGTACGATTCTTGCTCCCGATCGCGTTCCTCATCGCACTTATCCTGATCGCAGAGGGCTCCGTCCAGACAATCACGAGCGGAAAACTGACCGCTGACACGTTCACCATGGGGATTCAGAACATGCGGATCGGTCCCCACGCCGGCATCGAGGCGATCAAGATGTTCGGGACGAACGGCGGCGGCATCAACGGCGCGAACGCCGCCACGGCGTNTGGTGCGTGGGTCGGCAAACGCTCGCATGGTATCGTGCTCATCGCAGGGTTTTTGGTCATCTTTGCCGCGCTCGCTGGCGTCGCGATCGTCGGTGAGACGGGTGCCAACCCTGGCATGGATGTCTCGGCTGGCGGCCTGAGCGTTGACCAGTCAGCCGGCAACATGGAGGGTAAAGAGACCCGCTTCGGGCCGACTGATAGCGCCATCTGGGGTCTCTCCACGACAGCGACGACGAACGGCGGTGTGAACAGTATGCACAATAGCTGGAACGCGCTGGGGGCGTTCTCCCTGCTGTTCGCGTTCGCCACGAACAACATCAGCAACGGCGTGGGCACAGGACTGTTGAACATCCTGATGTTCGTCATCCTCACTGCCTTCATCGGCGCGTTGATGATCGGCCGACGGCCCCAATACCTCGGGAAGAAACTGGAATGGCACGAGATGCGCTACGTCTTTGTCGTTATTCTCGTGCTCCCGCTGCTGGTGTTGATCCCGATGGCCCACGCGTCCATCTTCCAGGGGGCCATCAACGCGATGAACAACGCCGGATTCCGCGGATTCTCCGAGGTACTCTACGAGTTCTTCTCGGCCTCGGTGAACAACGGAAGTGGGTTCGAGGGTCTCGGCGACGGAACGCTGTACTTCAATCTCGTCAACGGGTTCCAGGTCCTGCTGGCCCGGTATGTGCCGATCACCGCACAATTGGCCATCGCCGGCTACCTCGCAAACAAGGAAATCAGTCCCAAATCGCGCGGCTCGCTCGATACCGAGACGCCCGCGTTCCTCACCCTGCTGATCGGGGTCATCATCATCGTGAGTGCGCTGGTGTTCCTGCCGGCGCTGGTGTTCGGTCCCATCGGCGAATTCCTGAGTGGAGGCATCTGACATGGCAGAAATCCAGATCACCATCGATACTGACCAACAGAAGCAGGCGATCACCGACTCGTTCAGCAAACTCGACCCGCGGTATCTGGTCACGAATCCAGTGCTGTTCGTGGTCGAACTCGGGACAGTAGTCGCGCTGCTGTTGACGATCTACCCGCCACTGTTCAACGCGGCGGGGTCGCGCGTCTACTATGGAGTCATCACCGCGTTGCTCGGACTCACGGTGCTGTTCGCCAACTACGCAGAGGCCTATGCCGAGCTCGAAGGTGAGGCGCAGGCGGACAGCCTACGCGCGTTACAGACCGAAACCAAGGGCAAACGGCTCCTGAACGACGACACACCGCTCGAAGACATCACCGAAGACGACTACGAGGTTGTCGAGAGNGGCAAACGGCTCCTGAACGACGACACACCGCTCGAAGACATCACCGAAGACGACTACGAGGTTGTCGAGAGTGACACGGTCGAAGAGGGTGAGACCCTGTTCATCGATGAGGGTGACATGATCCCCCGTGACGGAACCGTCGTCGAAGGAAGTGCTTCGGTCGACGAGTCCGCCATCACGGGCGAATCAGATCCGGTCATCCGCCAATCCGGCGGCGATCGGACGTCGGTCGTCGGTGGGACCGAAGTCCTCTCCGACCAAATCAAGGTCGAGGTGACGACCGAGGCGGGCGAGTCGTTCCTCGACGAGATGATCGGTCTCGTCGAGAACGCCCAGCGGCAGAAGACACCGAATGAGATCGCCATGACGATCCTGTTGAGTGGTCTCACATTGGTGTTCGTCGTGGCCGTCGCGACGATGTACTTCTTCGGCCAGTATCTGGCAACGTTTGTCACTGGATTCGCGGGTCTCGATATCGTCGAACTCGTGGCGCTGTTGGTCGCGCTCATGCCGACTACCATCGGCGCGCTGCTCGCGGCGATCCGCGTCGCCGGGATGACCCGCGTCACCCGACGGAACGTCATCGCCAAATCGGGCCGGGCAGTCGAGGCCGCGGGCGATCTCGATGCCCTCATCCTCGACAAAACCGGGACGATCACGACCGGTGAGCGCGTTGTCCAGGATTTCCACTCGTTGGGCGATACAGACGAAGAAACCGTCACGACCGCAGCACTCCAGTCGTCGTACTTCGATGAGACGACCGAGGGACGGTCCATTGTCGAGCTGGCTGAAAAGCGCCTCGGGGGCAACCCCAACCCGGCAGCACTCCGCGAGAAACTCGATTACGAGAAGGGCGACCTCTCCGAGGACACCTTCGTCCCGTTCTCGGCGGAGACGCGAATGAGCGGTATCGACCTGCCTGATGACACCGAAATCCGCAAGGGAGCGGTCGACGCGGTAGAGGAGTACGCTGACTCCGTACCCGGTAAGCTTCGCAGCGTTTCGAACGAGATCAGCGAGAACGGAGGGACGCCGCTCGCCATCGCGGTTGACAAGCGCGTTGTTGGAATCATCGAGCTACAGGACGAACTCAAACCCGGTATCGCAAGCCGGATCGCACAAATTCAGGAAATGGGTGTCGAAACCATCATGGCAACGGGAGACAATCCGCGCACAGCCGCGTGGGTTGCAGAACAGGTCGGGATCGACCGCCACTACGCGGAATTCGACCCCGAAGAGAAGATCGACCTCGTCGAAGAGGTCCAGAACGAAGGCAAACTCGTCGGCATGACCGGCGACGGCACGAACGACGCGCCCGCGCTCGCGCAAGCTAACGTCGGCCTTGCGATGAACGCCGGGACCAACGCTGCCAAGGAGGCCGGGAACATGGTCGACCTCGATTCGAACCCGTCGAAAATCATCGAAGTCGTCGGTATCGGCAAGCAGTTGTTGATGACGCGTGGCTCGTTGACGACGTTCTCGGTCGCCAACGACGTGGCGAAGTACTTCGTGCTGCTTCCCGCGATCCTCGCAGCAGCGGTTCCGGGACTGGCGGCGATCGANACGTTCTCGGTCGCCAACGACGTGGCGAAGTACTTCGTGCTGCTTCCCGCGATCCTCGCAGCAGCGGTTCCGGGACTGGCGGCGATCGATATCCTGAATCTCTCGACGCCGGCGAGCGCGGTCACGGCGACGTTGATGTACAACGCGTTCATCATCCCGTTACTGATCCCGCTCGCGCTGCGCGGCGTCGACTACGAGGCTCAGAGCGGCGCGCAACTGCTCCGGAAAAATCTCGTCGTCTACGGTGGTGGTGGACTCATCGCTCCGTTCATCTTCATCAAGGCGATCGACGTGCTGTTCGTCGCTCTGGGGGTGTTCCAATAATGGAACGACGCGATGTCCTCGTGCCGCTGCGACTGCTGGGCGTGGGCCTGCTCATCTGCGGGCTGCTCTACCAGGGGTCGCTAGCAGTCATTGGCACGGCAGTCTTCCCGAACAACGCGGCCGGAAGCCCCGTCACTGTCGATGGGCAGGTGGTTGGATCAGCCGAAATCGGCCAGGACTTCCGCCCCAACGATCCGGGCGACGCGCAGTACTTCTGGTCACGGCCGTCCTCGATCAACTACGACGCGATGCAGTCGGGGAGTGCAAACCTCGGACCGACCAATCCCGCGCTCTCCAAGCGCGTCCGGGGGGATTTACGCAACATTTCGCAGTACGAGACGCCCGATAGTACTGTGCCGGTCAACCTCGTCGCCGAATCGGGATCGGGATACGACGCGGAGATCTCGCCGGCCGCCGCTCAGTATCAGGTGCCGCGGGTCGCCAATCAAACCGGCATCTCCGCGGAACAACTGCGCGGAATGATCCAGCAGGCGACGGCGGAGCCGTGGCTCGGGGTCTGGGGCCACGAAGCTGTGAACGTCCTCGAACTCAATCTCATGGTGCGAGAAGAACTCCAGCAAAACCAGCAGAACGCGAGTAGTCAGCGCATAGGGACTGAACACAACCAATTCGAGCGTGGTGATCATTGATGGATGAAACAGCACAACAGACCGGCTACGAGCGGGTACTCGTCCCAGTCGGCGACAAGTCTGACCCGAACAACCTGACCGAGCTCGCAAGTCTCCTCGTTGACCCGCGACACGGCGCGGTGCAGTTCGTTCATGTGACGACTGATCGGAGCTTCGTCGGGTCACAGGAGGCGTGGCGCACGGGCTCGGAGAGCGTTGCCCAGAGTCAACACCAGCTCAGACAACAGGGTATCGAGAGCACGGGATCGATTCGGACTGCGCGCAACGCGGTCGCCGGCATCCTCGAAGAGGCCGAGGAATACGATGCCGACGCCATCCTCATCGGATGGACCGATACGGACGCTGTTTCGCGGATCGTCGAGCAACTGCTCCGCAAAGCAGACTGTGACGTCCTCGTCTTCAGGGGCGACGCGGATCCGACGAACGCGGAATCACTGTTCGTACCAGTCGTCATCCCTCCGGACGAAAACCGTCTCCGGATGACTGCGATCCTCAGCCAGCGTTCGGAAGCGCCCGTCACGTTCGCGTACGTGGTCGGGAACGAGAACACCGAAGAGGACGGCTGGGAGGTCCTCGAAAAATCCGCAACCGGGCTGGAAGCGTTCGGCGTTCAGGCTGAAACTGAACTCGTCAACGGCAACGACGTGATCGGGAAACTCGGTGAACTCTCGGCGGATCACGATATCATGGTTATCGGTACGTCGCGTGGGTGGTGGCTCCGTCAGTCGTTGTTCGGCCGGAAAACCGACGAGATCGCCGAGACGGCGCAGTGTTCGATCCTCATGCACAAGTGGCAGGGAGAAGTCCCGCCGGAGTGAAACCTGTATGCCACACTGTCGTAACTGTGAGTCATTCGTGTCCGACCAGTACGTCCGCGTGTTCGCTCCTGATGGGATGGATACTGTTCGGGTCTGCCCCTACTGCGAAGACAAGTTGCGCGAGGGGGCCGAGGTTCGAGAGGCACGTTCACCGCGACACTCCGGTTGATTAAATTGATGCATGTACTCATCGTCGGCGGTGGCAAGGTCGGCAGAGATCTCGCAACCCGGTTCGAAGCCCGCGGCGAGAACGTCGTCATCATCGAGAACGACGAATCCATTGCCAAGACCAACCGAGAAGCCGGATTCACTGTCCACATCGGTGACGGAAGCGACAGCGACGTGCTGCGCACCGCGGGAGCTGAGAACGCCTCGCGAATCGTGGCGACGACCGGTAACGACAGCGTTAACCTCCTCGTGGCA
Organism: Halococcus thailandensis JCM 13552; assembly: GCF_000336715.1. Taxonomy (GTDB): domain Archaea; phylum Halobacteriota; class Halobacteria; order Halobacteriales; family Halococcaceae; genus Halococcus; species Halococcus thailandensis. Next base: position 14,317 of record NZ_AOMF01000119.1, on the reverse strand, counting down.
CAGCTGGCTGCCACGACGTTCGACACCGAGCAGGTCATCTCACGGGTGGATCAGCCCAAGAACACCGACGCTTTCGGGGAGTTGGATGTCGAGACGATCTCTTCGACCAACGCCACTTCGTGGGCCATCGACAATCAGATCGGACGCCCGGCGCTCTGGAACTGGATGACCGAACTCGGCCAATCGGGCGACATCCAGGAATTCGAGATCACCGCCGGGGATGTCGCCGGCAGGACCATCGCCAACCTCGCCACCGTCATCCCCGAGGGATGCCTGATCGCGCTCGTCAGCCGCGACGGCGAGAATACGGCTCCCGGTGGAGACTTCGAGCTTCAAATTGGAGACCGTATCACGCTAATCGGCCGGAACGATGCCGTTAGGGACGCGCTCGAACGGTTCCATTCCCCCGACTGAGTTTCCGGTTGCCATTCCTGCGTCGGGACGGTGGATCAGCGATCCAGACCGTCCCCGCTGTCTGTCGTTCCTGTGTCGCCACTCTAATCCGGCGATCCGATGGTATACTGACTTTGTGTGATCGCTACGTGTGTTGCACCGGAAGGCATATACCGAACTGGGACATTAACAGACTCATGATAATCGACAGAAGAAGCGCACAACAGCAGTTCCTCTACCGACTATTTCACTGTGGCACACGCGAAGAACGTCCGTAGTTTATCGAATTATCACAAACAAATCAAATCAGGGTGGTGAAATCATGGTGTGCTCCATCGACGACATCGACAAACGAGTCATTTACCATCTAATGAAAGATGCACGGAACGTGTCTGCTCCGACGATTGCTGACGAAACAGATGTCTCGGACGGAACGATCCGCAACCGCATTCAGCGCCTAGAAGACGAGGACATCATCAGGGGCTACCACGCACATATTGACTATGAACAGATCGATGGAATGCTGATCTGCTTGTTTGTTTGTAGTGCTTCGGTTCTCGAATCGAAAACACACATTCTGCGGGCTCTCGACGTGCCAGGAGTAGTTAACGTACGAGACCTTATGCCCGGGCGAGAGAATTTCCATGTGGAGGCAGTCGGAACAAATACGAACGAGTTGATGCGTATTGCCACGGCACTCTCGAAACTCGGACTCGAGATCGAGCACGGGAGGATGATCCAGCAGGAGTTCTTCCGTCCGTACCAGCCGTTCGGTCCCGAAGAGGAGGTTAGCCCATGACAGGAGAGACCGGCGATACGGGCGCAATGAATCAATCACTGCGGGGGAATGGCTCCGGGAGAGTCGATAACGATGCCGTGGACGTAGCGACACGAGCCGATGCGCTCCTTGATATTCTTCATGCAAACCAGTCGCTCGCAATCATCTGCCACAATAATCCCGATCCGGACTGTCTAGCGAGCGCGCTCGCTCTCGACCACATCGCCGAAGAGGCAGGTGTCGAACACGTCGACATCTACCATGGCGGGGAAATCACTCACCAGCAAAATCGAGCGATGGTCAACCTCCTTGATATACCCACTGAGCCATACGCCGACGCGACTCCTAGCGAATCCGATCTCCTCGCGTTCGTCGATCATGGGGTTCCTGGCCGTAATAACGAGGTGTCTGCCGAAACACCGATTGATATCGTCATTGATCACCACCCGGCAGATGACGTAGACGCTCAGTATCTCGATCATCAGCCGGACAGTGGCGCGACAGCGACGATCATGGTCGAGTACCTGCGTGCGTTGGATCTCGCTCTTGACGAGCAGCTTGCAACGGCACTACTATTCGGTATTCGACGAGAGACGCTCGGATTCATGCGTGGAGTGACGGAAGCCGAGTACGCGGCTGCTCAGTATCTCCACGCCGAGGCCGACAAAGACACTCTGCGGACGCTTGCCGATTCGCTGTTCACCGGTATCACTCTCGACGCAATCGGGCAGGCGGTCCTCAACCGACGAGTGCGCGGGTCGTGTCTCGTCGCTTCCGCGGGCCGGACGTCTGAGCGGGACGCGCTGCCACAAGCGGCGGACTACCTGCTGAATCTCGAAGGCGTGAGCACGACCGTTGTATTCGGATTCATCGACGATTCGATCCATCTGAGCGCACGTACTCGCAATACCCACGTCCACATCGGCGAAGTAATCGAGGAGGCGTTCGATGACGACGGAAGTGCCGGCGGGCATCGGGAAATGGCAGGTGGTGTCGTTCCACTAGGCCCGTTCACGCCCAGTGAGGCGGATGAGACGGTCGAGGGAATCGTGTCCGAGGCGGTGTACTCCCGCGCATTTGACGCGCTCCAAGAGTGGTGCTAAATCTGTCACGAACGCCCGATCCTCGAACAGAGATCCGTATAAGCGATACGAAAAACTGGTGTTTTTCGTATCGATACGAAAACCCCCGTTCTTTATATATTGAATCTCGGTACGAATAGGGTGTCCGAACTCACCATGCAAATCGCCGCCTACGTCCGCATCTCGACCGACGACCAGAACGAACAGCGACAGATGCGCGCGATCCGCGAGAAGTATGATGAGCAGGATAACCAGATCGAGTGGCATTGCGACCTCGGTGAGAGCGGGGCATCGACCTCGCGGCAGGAGTACCAACGCCTCCGCGAGTCCGTCGCGGAGTACGATGTGGTGGTCGCACACGAACTCGACCGGTTCGGGCGATCATTCGCCGACCTCGCGGGCTTCGTCGAGGATCTCCGTGAGAAGGGCGTCGACATCGACCTCGTGAACCAACCTATCGGGACGGTCGGCGAGGACGACTGGATGGCCGAAATGATGTTGAACATGATGATGGTGTTCGCCGACGCCGAACGGAAGATGATTCGTTCGCGCGTCCAAGAGGGCATCGACGCCGCGATTGCCGATGGCAAGCGTGTTGGACGACCACCGTTCGGCTACACGGTTGAGGATGGATTCCTCCAGCAAATCCCCTCGGAGTACGTTCGCGCGCAGAGCTTCATCCGCGAGGTGCGTAAGGGTCGTGAGAAACACGCCACCGCGTCGTTCTTCGAGATCCCTGGTTCCGCGGTCCAGAGCATCCTCGCGCGGGCCGAAGCAAACTACGATGTCCCGTTCGATAACGACCAGTGGCGACTCGAACGGGCGAAGGTTGACGCCGGTGAGAAGGAACTCCCGCCGCTTGACGCTCGAAGCGAACAACAGCCTCCATCTGCGAGGATATCGACGGAGTGATCCGCAGTATGAACGGATAGTGACCGACGACGTTCGTTTGAGCACAGATCCGGTGAGGGCACGGGTGGAAACCGGACCGATTAACTACCCATCAGCGGTACGGTCGGTATACCCGACAAAACCTATGGCACAGCACTCACCGCACCACAGGACGTAATCGAACGGGCGACACTGCCCTTCCGTCTGCTTGTTGGGTGACTCGTGGTGGCGGGTGAGACAGATGTCATGGGAGTGAACTCACAATCAGAGTCGGACGCGGATTCACCCGACACGACCGCGCGTATCGACGCGAAATCACCCGCCGCGAACCGGCTGAACGACACGGCGGAGATGGTTGCAGCGGCTCTCGTCGCCGACGCGACCGATTATCACGGACAGACCCGGTTTTTCGAAGACGAACTCGACGGGACGGACGATGCTCTCGACGGATTCGTCGTGGATGTCACGACTATCGTGCAGTCCCAATGCGAACGCGCGACGGACTACGCCGACATCGAAATGCTGGTTTCTCGGCTCCCGATTGACTATCTCACGTTCGCCGCGCACGATTCGTTAGCGCCGTACTCGGGACCGTACCCGATGGCGCTACTGGTGCGAGCGTTTCTCGTCGAGGAAATCAACGGCTGGGACGAGACCGCTCTCCACGACCACCTCCGAGCAAACTCATCTCTCCTCCGCAGGCTCGGCTTCGAGTCGCTGCCGAATCAATCGACGTTCTGGCGAGCATGGAATCACCGTTTCAGCGAGGCCCTCCGCGACGCCGTACAGGAGTGTGCTGAGGCGATTGTGAAGGCCGCACGCGCCTGCGATGTTTCCCTGCCCGAACGAATCGACACCGGCGACGAAGACGAACCAGACACCGTTGATTGTCCGGAACGCCAACTGCTCGCACAGAAAACCGACGAGGTGTGGCAGCAAGCCAAACCGTTCGTCACCGATGCGTTCGCGCTCGATCGGGGACCAAACTGGGAAATTCACGAGAACGCTTTCTGGGAACAGCACGCCTACATGGGAATGCGTGAGGATATGTACGCGCGCAGCGGTCCGGCCTCGTTTTCGCTTGATACCACGCGCGAACGTATTCCAACTGGATCGACCCACCGCTACCAGATCGGGAAGCACTCGGTCGGTGAAATTCGCTCAATGCTGCGGAGCACCACGCGGATGATCATCGCCCGCGCCCGACAGAACGGCGAACTCACAGGCAAGCTCTGGGCGGCCATCGACGTGACGAAGGGATTTCCGTTTACTGGCGACGTAGAGGACCACGAAGACGACATCCTCGGGTACAAGGACGGCAGCGATTACTACCAGTGGGCGGTGCTCAAAATCGTCGGGATGGACGTGCCGCTCGTCCTCGACGCTATCCCGCGCGAACGAGGCCAATCGAAGGATGAGATCGTGGAGAAACTGCTCGAACACACGACCGAGATGGTGAATCTCGATCTCGTGATGATGGACCGCGAGTTCGACAGCGGTCCGGTCAAGGAAACCTGCGAAGAGTACGGCGTCCACTTCCTGAATCCGACGCGCATTTTCGAAGGCAGTGACGAAGCCGAGACCATCGCGTGGATGTACCGCAACGGCAAACGCTTCCACGTTACCGAAGAGGAATCCGATGACGACACGCCGACACGCAAGCAAATCTATCTCCCGCAGCAGTCGAGTTCGGGCGATGACGACGATGACGAAGACGACAGTCTCTCGGAAGTGTGGACGGAACTGTGCGGCGAGTGGGAGTTCGAGGACGTGGAGGGCGAACCAAGCGGGCGGATGTCGTTCTCACGGCTGCTCGCGGACATCCAACGCGAAGAGGAAGTCGAAGATCGCAAGCAGAAAGCGCAGAACGGAGACGTGGACACATCCGAGACAGTGGTGTTTGAGACGAACCACCCGTATGTGACCACCCGCGACGTCGCCGGTCAGCAGATGAGCGGAAAGGAATTCATCCACATGATCGAGCGGGTGATCCGCTGGTATCGGCGTCGTTGGGGTATTGAGAACGGGTTTAAGAAGCAGAAACACTTCATGGTGAGAACCACTTCGACCGAGAGCGACTATCGGTTCTTCAATTTCGCGTTCGCGTGCGTCCTCTATAACGTCTGGCGACTCGTCGATCTCCTCGTGAAGCTCGCCATCGACGGCAAGAATCGGTCGTACAAGCCACGGGTGGATGCGAACCAGTTCTTGACCGTCGCCAAGCAGTTCTACGGTCTCGATCCACCCGACTGACGCCGATCTCTCTCGTGTTCGCCCGATTCGTGAGCGGCGGCGCTGTTTCATGCCGCCTCAGCTTTGCACGTTAAGTAGCGCCGCGTTGTAGGCGAGGGTAGCGGACGATGCTGCCAATCACAGATCTTCTGTCGTGTACGGAGCCAATCGACGAGTTCGAGTCACTGTCGCCCGAGCAACAGCATCACGCGAAAACCTACACCACAGGTCTTGTTGCCGCCAGCAACAAGACCGTGGCTGGGATCGCACGCGAGGTCATTCCCGCACAGGGCAAACGAGCAGTCAACAAGTTCCTCACCGAGTACGATTGGGACGAGGATCAGGTAAATCACGAACGCCTCGAAGAGTTGCAGAAACACGGTGAAACGCGCTGGTCACAGGATGGCTACATCATCCTCGATGACTCGGTGAACCACAAAACCGGGAAGGAACTTCCCGGTGTCGGCAGATTCTACGATCACGCCGAAGGCGAGACTGTTTGGGGACAGAATCTCGTCTACGCCTTCTACGCTGACGAAAAGACCGCCTACCCGCTCGCTTTCCGGCTCTACGATGATGACGACGACCGCACGAAGTACGATCTTGCCAGAGAGATCATCACGGAACTCGAAGACGAGGTAGGTGTCCCGGCGGACACCTACCTCATGGATTCGTGGTTCACTCACGATTCGAATCTCATCGACCACATCGAATCATACGACAAGGACTGGATCGGCCCGCTTCGCAGCAATCGGCAAGTGACCTACGGTGGCGAGGAGATCCGCGTCGATGCGCTGGCAGAGCGCATCGACACGGTTGAGCGAGAGATCGACGATGAAACCTACAAAATCTGGACACAGAAGCGGTCTGTCTCGGAATTGGGCGAGGTACGACTCCTCATCGCGGAGAAAGTCACAGAGGAGGACGACGAGAATCCGCTAAGGTATTTCGCCTCGAACAAGATCGGCGCACCGTCTGAGCATTTGATCCGGTCGTACTCATTCAGATGGCCGGTAGAGGTGTTCTTCGAGGATTCGAAGCAGGATCTGGGCTTTGGAGACTGCGAGGTACGGGATGAGGGAGGTGCCAGTCGGCACTGGCACCTCCAGATGCTGGCCTACAGTCTGCTGCGGCTTGGTCCTGAATCGAGCGCCTCGGGAACGCAGTGCTCGAAAGCGTCGTCGATCCAAGTCCAGCTGGAATACGCTCTGAAGGAAGCTGTGTATAACCTGTTTTCGTGGGTGCGAGACCATCCAAAACAGGCTCTTGACGAATTGATGGAAGAAATCGAGCATCTCTTCCTTCACTCGGACGGCTCAGACGGTTCAAAAGGGTGGTATCTCTGAACGTGCAAAGCTGAGTCATGCCGCTTTATTTCATGCTGTTCTGGTTCGATTCTCAGATGAGAAAGTGATGGAGACTGCCGCTCATTTACTACACGTAAGAGCACGTTAGAATGAATGGCCAGTCTATGCATGACAAATCTAGCTAGCCGACATCAGCTGGACACCAGTTTTGCTTCTCATTGGCCCATATCTCGCACCAATAGTCGGCCAATTCATCTATGGCGTGCTTGGAGAGGTCAGTCAGATCGCCGGACTCCTGTGTATCCTATATGGATTGCGGATGCCTACTGTTCGATCTGGGTGAATCTCAATCTGAGATCAACCATTCCAAATCAGCTGCATTTTCTATGCATTGGGCTCAGTTGAATCCGCAGACGGCAGCGGGATAGGCCGCCAGAATCACGGAGTTGAAGCGGGAGAGTGCTGTTATGCAGAAGACGCTCTTCCGCTTCGTGAAGCAGGTGGCTTCACTCGCTCAAAAGCTTACTGACGCGGTGCTCATGCAGCTCAGCGATCCAGCCGGCAACGGGTTTGCCGGCTGGAAGCACGCCGTGTTGCTCTACCTCTGCGAGCACATGGACGCCGAGTACGAGGAGATCATCGATTGGGCCGAGGAAATGGAGCGTATTCGGTTTCTGTTGGGTCTCCGGCGCGGGAAGTTTCCCGCGCCTTCGACGCTGTGCAAGGCGTTCAAGCGGGCTCCAATGAGTGTCTGGCGAGAGCTGCTCCGCCGCTCGGCGGAGCTGCTCGATCAGAACGGCCACGCTGCGATCGATGCCACCTATTTCGATCGCCAACAGGCATCGGCTCATTACCTCAAGCGGACAGGACGCTCGATACGAACGATTCAAGCGACGTTTCTGGTCGACACTACCGAGGGAGCGATCCTGGATCTTCACTGCAGCACGAAGTGGCCGAGTGGGATGCGAATCGGTCCGAAGGTCGCCCTGCGGAACGCAGGCGACCTTCGAAGCCTCGCCGCTGACAAGGGCTACGACGACATGAGCTTCCGCGAAGCCCTTCGAGCGGTCGGCGTCCGACCGCTCATCAAACACCGCGTGTTCGCACCGTACGACCACGCGCACAACGCCCGCATCGACGACGAGCGCTATCACCAGCGCTCGACGACCGAGAGCGTGAACTCCTCACTCAAGCGCTCACACGGCTCCGCCGTGCGAGCGCGTGACTGGTTACGCCAGTTCAGAGAGATAGCTCTCATTGCTGGCGTTCACAACATAGAACGGGCGATAGATGCGTGAACACCGCAGATATTCGCGGCTTCAATTGAGCCATGCATTGAGAATGCCTGACCTCAGTTATGTACCGTCGCTAGTGTATTGCTGATAGATGTTCACTCTATGTCTGTTCGCCTGAATATCAGATAGCTAAGAGCGAGCGGGACAACAATCCATAATCCCATGACAATGAACCCATACCAGTCAACCCAGAAATTCGCCTTCAAGAAAGCAAACGACGTTATCTCACGAGTTACTGGGATAGCTGCCCGTGTGGCTTGAGCGAATGCCGTTGAAGGATTCATATAGAGAAATACCGCGATCCAGCTCGGGAGCTCTCCCACCTCTATTGGGTAGCCGACAAATGCTACCGTGAGTAGTGATCCAATCGCGTCCCAAACAACCAATATCACGAGATATGCTGAAATCGCTCCAAAGAGCGCCCACTGCATCGTTTCTGCAACTGCCGAGAACGAGACCGCAATTGACACACAAACCAGCGCATAGAGCGCTGAAAGAAGTGTATACGCTACAAATACTGAAAGAGAAAACGAATCGTATGTGAAGAAAGCGATAGTCGCAGCGGTGCCGTACGCTGTGAGTATGGCAACCGATACTACGGCAGTTTGACCGATAACCTTTCCAAGAAAAACCTCTCTCCGTGTGTTCGGGAGTGCAAGAAGAAGCTTGATACTCCCACTATCACGCTCACCAGCGATTGCTTTGTATCCAACCACGATCCCAATCATAGGTATGAGATACAGCGCCGGTTGTCTCATACTATTCAAGAGCGCCAGCATGTCCAGATTACCATTGACTGGCTGAGACATCTCAGGAATCCACTGAATAGCTGACCAAAACCCCGACAAGACCACCGAGAGTCCGATAAGCCCGAGGAGTGTGTATGAGCGGATCGAATCGAGAAACTCTTTTTTGGTGACTGCAACCAAGCTCATTCTATCAAGATCGGTCTAATTGATATTTAGATATGGCGATATTCTCCGTGATGGATTATCCACATATGGGGTCTAGAGAGCTTCTCGGCTCTATCTAATATAGATTTTGGCGAAGTTACTATTACCCACCGACACGAACGAACATATGCACCCAATGCTGGCCCTTGGCTTCGAGATGGCCGGGAGCAGTGGACCGATTCAAATAACGGGCAACATCGCGGATGCTGTCGCTGCACTTGCCGTCGGAATTGCAGCACTCGGCGCAGGAATTGCTGAACGGGGAATCGGTGCTGCGGCGCTGGGCGCTCTCGCCGAAGATTCGGTTTCGTTTGGTGTAGCACTGGTGATGACCGTCCTTCCGGAGACGCTCGCGATCATCACGCTGGTGGTCGTCTTCGTCGTCGGCGCATAGGGTCGAAAATTCTCTTCTACAGTCTTCTCAGGGGATATTCGATGAATTACGGAATTTCAAACTGCTGTTCTCGACTATTCTATGTCAGATTTGCTGAAACAAAAATACCCAATAGCTATCGGAATAACGATCCACAGACCAAGGACAATGAAGCCATACCAATCGACCCAGATATTCGTTTCTATGTATGTAAACCTAGTAATTTCACGGTATTCAGGGAGGACTGCTCTTGCGGCGTTGGCGAACGCTGTTGAAGGATTGAGACCATAGACAACTGATAGCCAAGCTGGTTGTTCCCCTGCCGGGACTGTATAACCGACTGTTGCCGTCTGTAGGAGTGCTGTGATTCCGTCCCAGAATATCAGAATCACGGAGTATACAGTTATTGCACCCGCAAGTGCGCGCGTCCGCGATCGCGTGCTTGCTGAGAAGCCGAGCGCGATGGAAACACAAGCCAGAGCATATAGTAGTGTGAGCAGGGTATAAAGCCCGAATTCGACAAGTGCAAACGAGTCGTACGAAATCAACGCCACGAGGGCAGCCGCACCGTATCCAACCAGAATTGCTGTCGAGACCACAGCAGTCTGGCCGAGCAATTTTCCAAAGAAGATCTCTCCGCGAGTGTTCGGGAGTCCGAGAATGAGCCTGATACTGCCGCTGGAACGTTCGCCAGCAATCGCTTTGTATCCGACCATGATCCCGACCAGTGGTACCAGATAGAGCGAGGGTTGCCTCATACTGTTCAAGAGCGCTAGTGTGTTTGTATCACCACTCACACTAACACCTGGTAGGTTGGGTATCCATTGGATTCCCGCTAAGAAGACCGTGAACGTCACGAACAGGCCGACGAGTCCAATGAGTGTGTACGAACGTATTGAATCGAGATACTCTTTTCGCGTAACGGCAACCAAACTCATTGTTTTGTCTGTTGATCCATTTCCCACTTAATGATGCTGATTACCGTTGCGATTCATCAGAGTCCGAGTGGTCTGCACAAAGTGTAGATCCTCACAGCCTTTATGGCCTATGAGGTTATAGGTCATAGTAGGCGCACGAGATGTCAGGACCACTCGAACTCAACCGTGCTGTCCCGGGTGGACGTGTCGAGATATTCGCGATTCTCGACGCAGGCTATCCCGGCGGGTGGTTCTATCGCTTCCAGTACTACCACCCTGAAGAAGGCGAAATCTTGCGCTACGACAACGCTCATGACGATGAAACACTCGGCAATCACCACCGACACGTCGCCGACGGCGAGAATACTGCTCTCGGATTTCAGAGCCTTGTCGCGCACGTGAGCCTGTTCTTCACTGAAATAGCGCGCATCATCGAGGAGACACAAAATGACTGACAACGACCCCACCGACGACGGCTGGCCCGCCGAATATCGCGACCCGCGTGACCGGCCTCATCCCGAGACACTTCGGATCACGGTCGAACCGTTCGAGCAAGCACGTGAGGAAACGGTTGCAGCAGCACGCACTGTCGAAGACGATGAATCGACGCCCGCAGTCGTCTCGTTTGCGAGCATCGACGATCTGCGGAAAATCCTCACCGAGCGCCGCATCGAACTTCTGCGCCTGCTGATCGCCATTGACGGTGCGGCCGAGAGCATCACCGCACTCGCGGACGCTCTCGATCGTGACTATCGTCCAGTTCACGACGATGTGGGAGTGCTCGACCAGTATGGTCTCATCTTCATCGTCGACGAGGGTCAGACGAAACGTCCCTACGTTCCGTACCGCAGGATCCGCCTTGATGTTGAGCTCGCAGGTGGAACCGATGAGACTGACCCCGCGGTTGCATCCGGGTGAACAGAGCTGATTCACACATTCCGGAGGTAAGCTTATTATCCTCCTATTGGATGTGTAACTCAACAGTTGAAAGATGGAGGAGGAATTTGATGTACCTTGGTCAGAGCACACGGTGATCGATGGAAAAGAGCTTATTGACTATATTCAAGAAGGCGATCAATGGCAGGAGAGCAAGGTTCAGGTTAATTCCTATATCGTGAAACCAAACTACGGTACACTTGATTATAGTAGTTTCATACAATATTTGGGGAAGAAATATCCGTACTTCGCGTTTTCGGAGGAAGAAGTGGAAGAATTCGACCGTCCAATGCATCGTGCACAGAAACTCTCTGATTATACTGATGACGCGCGCTATGATGGTAAGTGGGGGGAGCTGATTCTATTCTTACTTGTAGACGGCGTTCTTGACATCCCAATGGTATCTCACAAGCTTGGTTGGAAGCAAAACCCAGTGACCCAAATCAAAGGTTCTGATGGGCTTTTCTTCGGAAATTTTAACGGCGATCCCAGTCTTGCAATCGGAGAAGCGAAAATGTATGGGGAGCTCGGTAGCGGTATTGAAGAATCGCTTGATAGTACGGATCGTTTCCATGGCGATGGAAGCCAAATCAGAAACCAGCATGAATTAGGAGTTGCTGCAGGAAATCTGAGCGAAAACCTTTCATCTGAGAAAATTGAACAATTGGCTTCTTTATTCGTTTCGCAGGAACGTGATTATCAGATTATACATCCCATCTTTGTAGGCTATGATGATCCAGATTTGAGCGAATTGCAGACAGACCCTCTCTCCGATGAAGAGCTAATAGAGCGTATACGGGAACACATTTCAAAGACTGATTTGAAATCAATTGTCTTATTTATCGAAAGTGAATTAGAACATGGAGAGGTCTTTGAGGCTATATATGTTGTTCCAACACGCGCATTAATATCGGAAGTTAGCAAAAAACTTAGCAACCTTCACGAAGATGTAACTGTGAAAACAGGGGCCTATTTTGACAGTCAAGACGATGATGAGGATACTGGTCACACTTTTCTTGTTGTAACTCCTGAACGATGCCTGCGACTAATTGAACAAGAAAATCGATCAAGAATTGATCCGAAACTGATTTTCTTCGATGAAATTCAAAACGTTCAAGATGGCGAGCGAGGTGTCCTTTTTGAAGATATTATCCAATTGCTGAGTGATACATGGCACGACACACAGATCATCGCTGCTGGCCCGTATTTGAAGAACCCCTCTACTACGCTCAATTTGATATCTCATCGAAAAGTGGCTGAAATAAAATCTGCTTTCACCCCTATATTACAGATGAAAGTCATCCTTCGGTTCAAAAAATCCGAAAACCAACTCCAAAGCCAACGGAAAATAGATGTTGTTTTACATTCACCAACTGGAGATAAACTACGATTCACAATTCCAGAGCCTGATGATGTCAATTATACGGTGGCCAAAACTAGCAAGAAACGGGCGCTGAATGTTTTATTGAGTGAATATGGAAAAGACAGTCAGAATTTGGTCTATGCTGGTCGAACAAATCACGCCGAAGAACGAGCTGAAGTGATTGCTGAGGATCGAGATCGAGTTGTGACATCGTCTCGGGTTGATGATTTGTGTAAATTCTTGGCAAATGCTATTCACGAGGATTATCCTTTGATTGATTATCTAAGGAAAGGTGTAGCATTTCATCACGGTCGTGTTCCAAAAATTGCACGTGAAGAGATTGAAGAATTGTACCGAGACAAAGAAGGTTTAGACACAATTGTTTGTACTTCAACACTGCTTGAAGGCGTGAATCTCCCTGCTGAGAAAATTTTTCTCACTAGTGCCTATCGTGGGAATGAGAAGTTGTCAGAACTGGATTTCCAAAACCTAGTCGGACGTGTGGGCCGAATAGATTCGCGATTATATGGTGCAATTTACTGTGTTGAGGCTGAGGATGATGAGTGGGTTGATGACAAGCTAGAGGATGAGGTGGAAGAAACTGTAGAACCATCAACTAGTAAGGCGACAAGTCGTCCGGATGAACTTTTGAGAGCGCTTGAAAGTGACGACATTCGACAGGTGGAGGACGATTCACTCCGCTATACGTCTGTCTTACTGCGATCTCGACATCTCAAATCTGACTATGATGTAGAATCTTACCTCAATGAAAAAGGTGTTTCAGATGACGAGATAACTTCTATGAAGTCTGAACTCCAACAGAGTCTTGCAAATGTGGATATTCCGGAGCGGCTACTGAGGCGCAATCCGACAGTTGACCCTCTCAAACAAGATCAATTATATAGTTTAGTGATCGATAAACCAGAACATTGGGTCGTTGCAAACAACCAAGGGGAATATTCGTACAACCGACTTCTGGACGTTACTCAGCGGTTGAATCAGATTTTCAAATTTACAAAGGACAACGAGCTCGGGATTGACCCCGCGAATCGAGAAACCAAACATGGTGCGATTTCCCCTATTGTAGTTGTTGCAGATCAGTGGTTGTGTGGCAATTCGTATCGTTCAATGATCCAATCTCGACGTGATTCCCCTAATGTGCCTGACGAATCCATTGGAACGTCCATACGCAGCGTTCTTGATTTGATTAATGATGATGTTCGGTTCGTTTTGGTCAAGTACTATGGTATGCTCTCAGACATGCTCGAAGAGTCAGATCACGAGGCAGAACAATGGACGACAAACTTTGATCGGATGTTAGAGATGGGATCAATGAACTCTGCAGAATTGCGCCTTATGTCTCAGGGAGTGGATCGTTCAGTCGCGCTTGAGCTGAAGATTCCTCCTAACGTAGACGATGTATATGATTACTTACAAAGTCGGAAAGGACGGATCCCAAATTTCTACGTTCGACATTTAGAAGCGCAAGGTGTCCTTTGATTACGGTTTGCTCAGATTGTCCTGGAAAATTCGATCGTCCATTGTGTGTTTTAGCATATTGCATAATTGACATACGCTCTCTACACGGTGATTCCAATAGACAATGTGTTTGTGGCATGGAAAGCCAATGGCCAGTGTTAGTCTCTATAGCACGATCTTGTGCTCGTGTGGCTGTACTTTAATACAGGAGGCTGTTTCAAACAATCCATGGGTCGCGTCGCAAAGTCCTCTAGACTTTGCCTCTGGTAGCCTCGACTGTGAGGTCACAGCTCATGGTTGTTTTGGTTGAGCGGGTGA
>NZ_AOMF01000118.1 GCF_000336715.1 Halococcus thailandensis JCM 13552 | reverse complement strand
GTGGTCTCGGTTTGGTCACCAGAGACAACCCCTTCCTGAGGGGAGTCAGTTGCTACCGAAGTCTAGACCGCTTTGCGACACGACCAATCCATGACCGAACTCGCTACGGATCAGCCCGCACTCTCTCGTCTTCACTCTACAAACCGAGGACAGCGATGAGTTCTACCGTCGGGCCGGCCGATACATCGGCCACGGAGTTTGTCCTTGAAGAGTTCGAGACTACTGTCTCCGAGAGCGTCGTCGACGATCTTGCCGAGCGCATCACCGAAATCGTTCGTGACCTGCGATCAGAGGTCGTCTCTGATGATCGCCTCGAAGAACTCCTACGGGGTGATCCGGGACCAGATATTCTTCACGGCACCGATCTCACCGAACATGGCGATCCCGAGCCGTTCACTCAGCGGACGGTTATCGAACCGTTGTTCGACGCACTCGGCTATCCCGATTTCACCACCGAAGCAAGCGGTCTGACTGACGAACAGCGACAAAAAGCTGATTATCTGTTTTCACTTCGGGAGTACGACGACATAGACTCTGACCGTCTTCCTGTTGAGGCCGAACCGATAAACAAGAAGCTTGATCAGCAGAAACACGGCATCGGACAGGTCAAAGACTGGCTCGATACGTACAGTTTCGGCGCTGAATTCGGCATTGCTACTGATGGGATGCGTTGGACGCTCATCAAATACGACCGCGAGCGCTACCAGTACGATACGCTCGCGGAGGTGAACCTCCAACCCGTATTCATCGCTGCCTTCGAGAACGTCACCGGTCGGCAGGTCAGTCTCGACGAGTGGCTTGAGAAATCGAACGAAGACCTACTCGACGGGTTCGTACGCTCGTTCGGCTTCGAGAACTTCCGCGCCATCGCCAGTGATGCACGTTCAGTCATCAAGGAAACGAAATCCGAGATTACTGACGAATTCTACGATGAGTATGTTCGTCGCGTGTTCGGTGTGGTAGAAGAAGGAGAAGAACGGACGGCTTTCTCACTGATCGAGAATGGTATCGAAGCACCGGAAAGCGCTACGGGTGACGATATCCGCCTGTTCGCTGTCGAGTTGATGAACCGCCTCATCTTCATCAAATTCCTTGAAGACCGTGAGCTCGTCCCGAAAACGTTGCTAGCCGACCTCGCTGAGACCTACAACCCAAAAACCTATCCACAGTCACTCTACGAAACCTATTTCGAACCGTTGTTCTTCGGTGTCCTCGATGAACGCCCAAGTGAACGCTCACAGCAGATCCGCAATGTCGAATTCTACTCTGAAGTCCCCTACCTGAATGGTGGATTGTTCCGCCCCCATGAGAACACCGAACGCGGGTTCACTGACGAGGATTTCAACGTAGGCGATGCTGTATTGACCTCGCTTGTCGATTTTCTCGAGGGGTACAACTTCTCGGCAGATGGCGGACCGAACGACCTCGATCCGAGCGTACTCGGCAACGTTTTCGAGAAGACTATCAACTATCTAACGAACGATTCCGGTGACGCGAAAAAGGAACTCGGTGCGTACTACACTCCGGATGAAATCACCCGCTTCTGTGCGGAAGAGACCGTCCGTCCGTGGTTACTGGAGCGGTTCAAGACCACGATGATCGAGGATCTCGGACGGAAGCAAGTCGATATGGACCGCTACGACGATGTTTTCGAGCTAATTGAGCGTGCGGTCCCCCAGGATGCGAACGTCATCAACCCGCTCCTTGACGACATTGACCAGTTCCACGCTCTCGATCCGGCGTGTGGAAGCGGGCATTTCCTCACCTCAATCCTCGGTGAAATTGTCGCGGTGCGCAAGGCACTCCACGAGAAACATCCCGAGCAACCGCAGACATGGGAACTCCAAAAACGGACAGTCGTCGAGAATATCTACGGCGTCGATATTGTGGAACCGGCCGTCGAAATCACGAAGCTCCGTCTTTGGCTGTCGATTATCGCTGAGGTCAACGCTGATGAAATCGCAGATTATGATGAAGACGATCTCGCGTTGCCAAACGTTGTATTCAACGTTCAGCATGGCAACAGTCTCATCGGCTATACGGATCTGATGGAGACCAGTAGCGACGACAACCAGATGCGGATCGATGCATGGGGACCGGACACGGTGCGAACGAAGTACGAAAAGGTGATCGAGGAAGTCCGACTCCACAAGGAGGCTCAGGACACCGATACCGCCAGAGAACATCTACAAGAGGCCGAACGCCTGCGCGAATCCTATCGTACTGATCTCAACGAGCGCGTCCTCGAGGAGTTCAAGGAGGCTGGCATTGAGGCGATCACTCTTGAACAGATTCGGGAGTACCAACCCTTCCATTGGGTGCTTGAGTTCGCGGCAGTGTACGCTGACGGTGGCTTCGACGTTATCACAGGGAACCCGCCGTGGGACATGCTGACGGCCAACCGCGCCGAATTCTTCTCACGATACGATCCGGAATTCCGGTCATATCCAGCCTCTGAACGCGACGAAATCGAAGCCAACCTACTTGATGATCCAACAATCGCCGAGAGCTACGAGCAGTATCAGCAGGCGATGGAGTATCAAACGGAATATTTCAACGACAGTCCGTCGTATCAACTTCAGAGTCCCTCAGTAGGTGGGCGAAGTATCGCTAGCGAGAATGATCTCTCCGCGCTGTTTCTGGAGCGTATTTTCGCTCTCACTGGTGAAGAGTGCTGGACGTCACTGGTACTCCCTGGTGTAATCTTCAATGGTGCAGCATCGAAAGACCTGCGCGAACAATTGTTGGACTCGTCAAACATTCAAAAATTGTTTGAGTTCGAGAATCACGGTATCTTTGAAGACCTCCATCCACAGTACCAGTTCGGCGTCCTTGTATTCAACAATTTGGGAGATACAGACGCTCTAAACGGGATATTCCGTCAGCGTGATCTGTCCATACTTGAACACCCACACGAATCCACTGTCGAAATCCCACGACAGGTACTCGAATCTTACTCGCCGAATGCCCGCATCTTTCCCTTCGTCACAAGTCAAACCGAGGTCGACACGCTCAATGAAATTCTTTCACATCCATCGGTTGCCGAGCCGATTGAGGGTGCTTGGCAGGCAAATCCGCTCACCAAAGAACTCCATGAGCCATCCGACAAAGAACGATTTGTCGAAGATCCCAGTGAGGGTGAGTATCCGGTCTATGGTGGAGCAAACATTCACCAGTACCACTACGACAACGCGCTCGATATCGATATCGACTCGCCGACCTACTGGAGCGTTGGTGAAGAGAATCTTGAATCGAGCGCCAAGTATCGAATCCGAGAAAAGCGCTTTAACCGCGGTGACCTCAAACGAGCGCTCTATGATGCTTTTGAGGGAAATAAAACTAGCAAGTCACAAAAACAGTTCGTCAACGATCTTCTTGAAGATCATCGCGGCGAACCTCTCTCGATGGATGATATACTCCTAGATTGCGACTCATATCGAATCGGGTATCGGGATATTGCGCGGGCAAGCGACGAACGTACGATGATCGCGACAATCCTCCCTCCGGATGTTGTTTGCCTTCATACGCTCCAGACCTTGCGGCCGAACGAGATCGTGCCTCATCGCGACAACCTCGAACAATCGCCGCTCCACGATGCCTACCAGCCAGCGTTTACCGACCGAGAGTTATTCGTTACGGTTGGATTCTTGAATAGCATCGCGTTCGACTTTCTCATGCGGACGAAGGTCGACTCTCATATTGTATTGTACAAGATGGAAGAATCACAGATTCCACGACTCACAAAGGGGGACGACTGGTTTGAATACATCTGGCAGCGTGCCGCCCGATTGAATTGTTACGGAGAGGCATTCGCGGAAATGCGTGAGCGGCTTGGCGGCATCGACCCGGCAACCGAGCAGAGCGAGCGCGAGCGTCTGCGCGCTGAAATCGACGCAGCAGCCTTCCATGCCTACGGTCTCGGCCGCGAGGAAACCCAGTTTATCCTCGATGATTTTCACCGCGTACAGAATCCGCGCCTCATGACTGAGGACTACTTCGACCGTGTTCTCGATGAATACGATGCATTGGTAGAAGGCGAAGCAACCACCCACTGACAGCTAAAGGAATCAACATTGTAGTCGTAATCGTCGAGTCAGCCGTTGATCGCATCACGCTGGTGGGCGGTTTCCTGGGTGTCGGTCGAGGCGCGGATGTAGGTGGCTATGGAGGCCATTTTGGAGTCGTCTTTGTTGCGGTGTGGTCAATATATAAATTGGGCGGCTTTGTTGCAGGCTGCAATGAACCATGTGCTTCGTTGCAGGGTCAAATGATTACTGACGGCCTGTCGGCAACCTCTTTTTATATCAATTCCAATCTATCAATTATACAATCATCACGGTCACAAGACACTTGGCTTAGATGTGCTGTAGTATCGGCTTGTTGAGGTTCCATAAGAGATGAGTGCACTGGTTCAATCTGTCACAGAGGATGTGTTTCCTGATCGCTCTATAGAAACAGTCGAACTGCAGAATACCCGTCCAGGGAACGAAGCAGGTTTGATTACCTTCGCCGAGGGCGATCCGGTCTACGTGAAGACGGCATCCGATACCACAGAACGGCTCTCTCGTGAGATTGCGGCGACACAGTACGCGGAGGATCATTGTCCGATCGGGACACCGCCGATTGTAGCCGCCAACTCGACTGGTGATTCACCTTTTCTTGTAACAGAACCAATGCCAGGAACGGTTCTGAATGAGCTGTGGACGAATGAAGCTGACCGAAAGCCACTGCTCAGACAGGTCGGGAATCAGATTGCCGCAGTCCACGAAGCGGAGTTCGACCAGCCAGGGATGATCATCGGCGGAGACGCCTCGGAGCTGCATCTGACAGATACCTCGTGGGTAGAAACGCTCTGTGAGACAGTTGAATGGCGTGCTCAGGACTGGTTTGCTGACCGCTTCAGGGATCTCCCGGGTCAACTCATCAATACGATTCAAGCAGTGGATCCAACGCTTGATGGGACCACACCGACGCTCATCCACGGCGATCCGAGTCGTGTCAACGTCTATCTCGATCCAAATGGACTGCTCGACTGGGAACGAGCACTCGTGGGTGACCCAGCGTTCGGGCTGGCCGAAGCACTGTTCCATCACCTCGGCCAGCCGGATGTTTCGGAAGACGAACGACCAGTCCTTCAGTCCGCACTCTATGAGGGCTATCGAGAACGTGCCGGTACTCTTCCGACCGGGTTTGAGGAAAAAATTCCCCTCTACCGGGCGATCGTGAATCTACTCATCCCACAAGCATTCGACGACTGGGCGTCCTCAGCTGAGTCAAAGGATGCACTCGCTGCTGATGTTCGCGAAGATTTCGAATCTCGGCTGGATCAGGCGCGCAGGGTGGCATCGTAGATGCATGAGTAATTGAAAATAAGATAGACGGCAATGATGAAGACAGCGGGCGGGAATTCTCACTGGTGTATGTTGCGGTCGCAACCGTTATTCCTGTCTCGAAAAGAAAATACGGTAGCGGGATGGGATAGCCAGAGATTCCGGCGGGTTCATATCCCGCAGATCGGTGGTTCAAATCCACCTCCCGCTATCCGAGTGCTTCTCACCACACGTAGGGAATCATGCGATAGGGCGTGCGATCCAAAAAGCGCTGGTATGGCTCGCCGAGTTCTTCGGACAGCGTGCGTTCCTTGATGCGAATACGGTAGACGTAGGCGATGACGAGCCCGCCGATGATCGTAATGAGGCTTACCCAATTACTCTGGACGAGACCAATGCCGGCGTATTCGAGAAGACCGCCAGTATAGGATGGATGGCGGACCCATTGATAGGGATCTGTATCGACGACCTGCTGGCCTTCGTGTATCTTGACCGTCGGTGTGAAGTACTCATCTAACGTCCGTACTGCATATCGTCGGATAGCACCGCCAACGAGTAGGATGGCGATTCCGACGGCGAATACGACGCGTGAGCGCCACGTGATCGTCATCGAGGAAAGTAGATAGATGGCCCCAACGCCGACAAGGATACCGCCGCCACCGGTAAGACCGATGACTCGTCTTGATCCCGCATCGTGCACCTCAGCCGTTCCAGTGTCGTCACGGCGACGACGTCGTATCTCTCGGAGGCATATGTTCTAGTTTTAGCGGTCGTATCGACGCGACGACTATCCAGAACGTCGGAAGTTGAGTGCGACAGTTTACGAATGGGTCAGATACGAGTTTCTCAGCAAGGCCTCCTGCGTCCCAGAACGACACCGGGACTAATTGCATCACAGTGCTCCGCAGCGAATCATCTTCTTCCGTAGCTGTCGCTCTCCACCGCGAACAATCGTCGTCGCCGTGGCTCAGGCGAGCTCGCGTACGAATACGCCGTGCTGAACGTCCTCGATCAGCGACTGTCGATGCGAGTTCGGGTCGATGGCCGCAGCGAGCAACAGCTCCAGCAGGTTCTCTTCCGGCGGATCGTAGCCGAGCCATGCGGCGATTCGCTGGAGAATCAAGCCACCGTAGCGACTGAATACCCGCGACCACCGCCGCGGCGGGATACGCGACGACCCCTCACCGTCATCGAGGGTGGCGTCCTGGTCAACGATCTCTCGCAAGAGGTCGAGCAGCACGCGGCTCACCACCAACGAGATCAACGCCACCAAGATCAGCGCTTCCACCACGACGGGATTGCTCGTCGGCATCTGGTCGAGATTGTACGTCGATTTGAGTTCCTTGAACAGCAATTCGACCTCCCAGCGGGCTCGATACAACTGAGCGATGTCAGACGCGCTGTAGTCTGTTGCTGGTAGGTTCGTCACATAGAGATGGTATTTCTCAGACTCCTCATTCCAGACACCGACCACGCGGAACGTTCGCGTTGTGCCGGAGCGCGAGCCGTTGTACGAACGGCGGCGGAACGACACTTCGGCGCGGACATCAATCACGTCTCGATGAAGATCGTCGAGAACGTCGTGTAGTTGCTTGCCCGTCAGAGAGATGGCGTTCCCACGCTACTCCCGAAGTTCCTCGATGATCCGCGGGTTGGCGTTCGGCTTGAGTCGCGTGACGAACCAGCCACCATTGGTGTCGATCAAGTCCATCGTACGGTAATCGAAGAAGCCCTGATCGTACAATAAGAGAGCCCCCGTGAGCCACCGACCTGTCGAGAGTTGCGTACTCTCGTGGGTGCGGGCGTCGGTGATCGAGAACTGGGTTGGGAGTCCCGTCGAGACCGACTCGACGACGTGGAACTTCGCTCCCGCGTGGTCGTCGCCCGAACCGGGGAACGAATCCGTCAACGACTGATACAGCGTGACGACGGTCGTATCCGGAACCAAAACATCACGGAAACGCTCCAGCCGACCGTCGAAACGGTCAGTCGAGCCCGAGAAGTCGTCGAGAGCATGATCGAGGACCCCACGGAGAAACTCGGTGAGCGACACCGTGAACCAGCCGTGGAACGAGGCATACGTCAGGCTCAGTTCACCGCCAACACACTGGAGATAGCTCTGGCGGAGTGCCTCCAGCGAGCGATCGTTGTCCACGGCAAAGCCGAGCGTCAACGCCCAGAACAGCGCCGCAGCGTCAAGCTTTCGCCGTCGCTCGACGAGACCCGTTTTCCGAGCCAGCGCACGCAGGCGTTCTTTGGGGAATGCCCTCGTAAGCCGGGATTCGATGACTGAATCCGGAGGACGATATACCATCTGGGAGACTAACGACTATACAACCCATCGCAAGCTTCATATGGATTGCGGAAACACAATATGTTGTAATGTCGCAGAGCACCCTCGACCGCATCTGGGATCGCCTCACAGCACGCTACGAACAAGATGAAGACTCTGACTGCTGTGAAGCCGCTGTTGGGGAGGTTCAATCGGCTTCCGACGAAGCCGAAGCGGAGAACTGCTGCGAATAAATACAAAACGCAAAGGTACGATATGTCTCAGTCAGACTCGCCACCCGACGAAGCCTACAGCGCGCTCGACCGATTGTACGACGACCCGGAGGCACGGATTGCCGCCCTGCGGGACTCTCGCCCGCCCGAGCGAGATGTCGCCGGTCAAGAAGCCGTCTTCAAGGCGCTCGCCAACGAAGACCGCCTCCGCGTTCTCGAAACACTCCGCGAATCCGAGTGCTGTGGCTGTGAGTTGCAGGTCGTGCTCGATGCACCGCAGTCGACGGTCGCCACGCATCTCCGGAAGCTGAAGAAAGCAGGACTAGTCAAATCGCGGAAGAAGGGCAAGTGGAGCTACTACCGCATCGCCGATACCGCGGTCTTCGAACTGCTCGATCTCGCCCGCGCTGTTCAGGGGGACGCCTGAGATGCTTCCGGCAGGACTTGAAAGCGGCCTCATCGACTCGTGGAACTACTTCGTTCATCTCGTGGTCCTCCTCGTCCCGCTGTTCATCGGGGCGTCGTTCCTCGTGGGACTTGCACAGGAGTATCTCCCACCGGAGAAAGTCGAACGAAAGCTTCGCGGGCACGATGAGGGTGCGGGGAACGTCGCTGCCGCCGGACTGGGTGCGGTGACGCCGTTCTGTTCGTGTTCGACGGTGCCTGTACTGGCTGGATTGCTTCAGGCAGGCGCGCCGCTCGGACTCGCGTTTTCGTTTCTGCTGGCCTCGCCACTCGTCAACGAGATCGCCGTGTTGTTGCTCGTCGGCCTGTTCGGGATCGAGGTGACGGTCTGGTACATCGTCATGACGTTCGTTGCGGCGGTCGTCGGTGGACTCGTGATCGGGCGGCTGGGATTGGCCGAACAGGTCAAAGAAGTCCGCATTACTGACGAGACCGATCAAACCGTCGCAACGGACGGCGGGACGGTCGACTGCTGTGCTGGAGGAACGACGCCGACCGAACAGACCCACAGACAGCATGTCGAGAGTGCCGCGCATGATGCGTGGTCGTTCTTCGTCGATACCCTTCCATATCTGATCCTCGGGATGGTGATCGGGGCACTGATTCATGGCGTCGTTCCAGTCGACGTGCTCCAGACTGTCCTTGGACCTGAGAATCCGCTCGCCGTGCCGCTGGCTGCGCTCGCCGGTGCGCCGGTCTACGTCAGCCTCAGTGGAATGTTGCCCATCGCCGCCTCTCTCAGCGAACAGGGGATCGCTATCGGAACCGTTCTCGCGTTCGTCGTTGGTGGTGCTGGTGTTAGTATCCCGAACTTGGTTCTGCTGAACAAACTGTTCAAACGCCGGCTGTTGGTCGTTTACGCTACCACCGTCGTCGCAATCGGTGTCATCGTTGGTGTTGTGTTCAATACCCTGTTGCACGTTCAAAATCAAATCGCCAGACGGAACGATCGGACCTGAATCCGGACTCCATCAGTAGAGTTGGTGAAACGATGGANTACCCTGTTGCACGTTCAAAATCAAATCGCCAGACGGAACGATCGGACCTGAATCCGGACTCCATCAGTAGAGTTGGTGAAACGATGGAACGATTTTTGATAGAAATGGCTGAATCAGCCGGTTGATCAGCCTGATTGGTCGAGCTTCTTTCAGAAAAAACAGCCGCCTGAGAGCGATGCCTCTCAGGCGGCGACACCTGTTTGTTGGACAGATGGCGCGATCGTCAGATGAGTCGACTCGGTGAGCGTATCAGCCCTGGTTTGTTCTGCCGTTGTGCCGTGAGAGACGCTGCAACCAGCGCTACTGCCGAAAGAACGACGTGAGTCTCGACGTTGTTCTTCTTGCGTGCGCGGACGCGATCAAGGCCGGTAAAGGACTTCAGACGCGAGAATACGCGCTCGACACCTGCGCGCAGGTGTCGATGCATCCGTTCTTTGATTGCCTGAAAAATGTACGTCTCCTCGACGTTTCCGACGGAAA
>NZ_AOMF01000117.1 GCF_000336715.1 Halococcus thailandensis JCM 13552 | reverse complement strand
AGGCGTCGGAGGTGCTGGTACTCATAGCACTACTCCGACTTCTAGTCTAGTGAAAGTGACTATTCCTGCAATTAGTGACTGCTGTACGACATTTCCGAGCTGATTTCGAAACCATGCAACGGGCTATAGTAGAGTGTAATTCACCCGCTGGAGATGAGTGCTAAGTTTACTTTCACCACGCTTTGATGGGTTATAAGTGCGAATAGCTGGGAGTACAGGCTGCATGACGGATCTCATCGTCAAAGCGGCGGTCAAAGAACAGCTCGCAGATCAGAACGTCTCGTCGGATTTCTACGACGCGCTCGATAGTGAAGTCGCCGAATTGCTCGCGGATGCTGCACAGCGAGCAGAGGCCAATGACCGCAGAACTGTCCAGTCGCGCGATCTCTGAGTTAGGCTCGACAGCACTACTCCGTATCTGTGAACCGATATATTTTAGCGTTTGAATAACCAATAGTAGTATATGTATGATTTGACTGGCTTCCAACGCGACGCACTGTACGCGATTGCAGGACAGGACGAACCGCACGGCCTCGCGATCAAGGACGAACTTGACAGCTATTATGAAAGCGAGATCCACCACGGCCGGCTCTACCCGAATCTCGACGAACTGGTCGAGAAAGGGCTGGTCGAAAAGGGCGAACTCGACAAGCGGACTAACTACTACAAGATCACTCAACGCGGCCGTCGCGAGATCGACGCTCGCCGCGAGTGGGAAGAGCAGTACGTTGCTGCTGAGGCTTAAGCGAGTCGTCTGACACAGATACAGAGACACGAGTCAACGCCCGCCGTCGGCCGATGGCTTGGCTGCGTCAGTCGAGTGGTTCCTGTCGGCGATCCTCTTGCCGACACTCTTTGCAGAGAATCCGCCTGTCGGTGAGGGTCCCGACGCGCAGCACGTCGGGTTTATCCTCACCGCATTCCTCGCACGCGCCCCAGCCAATACCGAGGCTGAGAGCGTCGTCCGCATCGGTCATGATCGGTGCTTGAGCGTATCGCCATGCTCAGTAGAGTCGTTTTCGGTGGTTTCTGGGCCGCCAGCGCTGAAACACCCGGGCGTGATCGGGTGATATCCTCGGCTCAGAGTCACGGTTAAATCCACCTCGCCACCTCAATTAGGGGTTCACTTCCACTTTCACGTCCCTTTCCGGACCTTTTTGCTTGAGAGTGGCGAACAGCCAGTGTCTCCCATCGAACACACGCGGAGGCAGGAAATACCATGCCAGATGTGCAATCGCACGCCGAAGACANTGAGAGTGGCGAACAGCCAGTGTCTCCCATCGAACACACGCGGAGGCAGGAAATACCATGCCAGATGTGCAATCGCACGCCGAAGACATTCACGAGCAGTTCGCCGACCAGATGGACATCACCGTCGGGGAGGTCGAAGAGCGCCTCGACACGCTCGTCAACGAGTATCAGGTGCCCATCGAGGAAGCGCGCCGCAGCGTCACCAGCAGCTACTACGATGAAGCCGATACCGACCCGGAAGCGGTAGGTGACGCGAACGAGCAGCGCGAGATCGGCAGCATCAACACCGCCGAAGAATGGATCGACATCACCGCGAAAATCGTCGAACTGTGGGAGCCACGCAGTGATTCCATCGCACAGGTCGGCCTCGTGGGCGATGAGACGGGCCGGATCAAGTTCACTTCGTGGGCGAAATCCGACCTTCCCACGCTCGAAGAAGGCTTGGTGTACCAACTCGGCAACGTCGTCACCGACGAGTACCAGGGCCAATTCTCGGTCAAGCTCAATCGGACCACCACCATCGAAGAGGTCGACGAGGAGATCGAAGTCGGCGATAACTCCACCGAGGTTGAGGGTGCTCTTGTAGACATCCAGAGCGGGAGTGGGCTGATCAAGCGCTGTCCCAAGGAGGATTGTACGCGCGTGCTCCAGAACGGCCGCTGTTCCGAGCACGGCGAGGTCGACGGGGAGTTCGACCTCCGGGTCAAGGGCGTCCTCGACAACGGCAACGAGGTTCATGAGGTGATCTTCAACCGGGAGATGACCGAGGACTTTGCGGACATCACGCTCGATGAGGCGAAAGAGCGCGCGATGGACGCGCTGGATACCACTGTCGTGGCCGACGACATCAGTGAGATGGTTCTCGGGCGGTACTACCGGATCAGGGGGCCTGAACTCGGCCGATACGTACTGGCCGACGAGTTCGAGCAGCTCGGCGCGCGCACGGATTCTGAAGAAGTGCTGATCACAGCGAGGTCGCTGTAGATGAGCGCAAGTTCAGACGCAGCCGAGTCGACGGGACGGGAGGTCGCCAAGCGGTTGTTCGCCAGGGAGTTCAACGACGCGACGTACACGTTCAAAGAGTCCGAGGACGAACTCGCGCCGAACTACACGCTACTCCCGACGGGTGATCGGGTGAATCGGCTGTTTTTCGCGGGCACGTTGACCGAGACGAACGATGTCGGAACGGACTCGGAATACTGGCAGGGACGTGTGGTCGATCCCACGGGAACGTTCTACATCTACGCGGGCCAGTACCAACCGGAGGCGGCGAGCACGCTGCGCCAGATCGAGACACCCACCTATGTGACGGTGGTCGGGAAACCGCGGAGCTACGAGACCGACGACGGCGAGACGAACGTCGCGGTGCGGCCAGAGTCGATCACGCAGGTTGATGAGCCAACCCGGGACCGCTGGGTGGTTGAGGCCGCCGCCCGGACCATCGAACGCTTGGAGGCGTTCGACGCGGAGATCAACGACTACGCGCAGATGGCACGCGATGAGTACGGTGAGCGGCTCAGCCCGTATCGAGAGGCGGCTATCGAAGCGCTGGAAAGTCTCGATGCCACGGATGCGTCGACG
Source organism: Halococcus thailandensis JCM 13552 (assembly GCF_000336715.1). GTDB lineage: Archaea > Halobacteriota > Halobacteria > Halobacteriales > Halococcaceae > Halococcus > Halococcus thailandensis. Next base: position 14,360 of record NZ_AOMF01000117.1, on the reverse strand, counting down.
GCTGCCACCACGAGCGATGGAGAGTCGGACGCTGCGGGGAGCGACTCGTCCGCTGGCGATGCCGAACAGGTCGAAGCCGACGCGGAGGCTCATGATTCCGGCGGGAACGAGGAGAGTGCCGGAAGCACCGAAAGCGTCGGGAGCGAGGAGAGCAGTTCTGATGAACTCTCAGGGTCCGAAGAGTCTTCCGAGGATACTGGACTCGGCGAGTACGAATGAGACAGAGACAGTGTCGTCGCCTGCTGGTCAGCGGGAGTGTCGTCTGGAAGGAGTTGATATGTCTCGCATGAACGGGCCGCGGCGAATTCCGCCGTTCGCCGAAGACGCTCTTGAGGTACTGCGGGAGACGGTCAGTGATGGCGATGAAGGCCTGTCGAAAGACGAGGCGACGACTGTGCTGGTCGCTGACGAGCGATTTACCGACGCTGACGCCGAGTACGCACTCGACGTGTTGCAGAGTCGGGGCTACATCTACTACGTCGACGAGCAGGTTTACATCACCCCAACTGACGACTGACCAGCGAACGCAACGCCAGCAGACAGAAGCCTGCCTCGTTGCATATTCGGCTGGATGTACTGCTTCTACCATTTCACGCTGACAGAGGCTGTATTCGCCGCCCAAAGCGGTGATGGACTTACTTGCTGGTCTCCCTGACCGCCGCGTATGGATGTGCCTGAGATTCCGGCGTCGGTGGAAGTGCGGTTGACTGATGGCGATACTCTTCGTGGAACGCTGGTCGAAGAGCGGTCGGACGGGTGGCTGCTCGACGAGGAGAGCGGCCGCCTGATCCACGTGTACCATCTGTCTTTAGCTAACTCCAGCGGTTGACTGAGTGGTGGTAGCGAATCGTTCTTGGAGGATCGGGCGCTCTTGATGGATTTTCTGTGCGTCGGCAGCCATCCGGTCTAACAGCGGCGGTGGCGAGTAATCCAGGTAGTCGCTGAGTCGCTTGAGGATTTGCTGGGCGTGCGACCGGAAGGTCGCCGCCCAGCGTTCTGGTGGGAACACCGCCTCATCGTCCGCGTGCTCGATCACCAGCTTCAGCAACTCACGGCTCACCAACAACGTCAGCACCGCCGCATACAGCAGAATCTCCACTACTGCAGGATTGCTCGTGTCGAACTCGTCAAGATCGTACAGCGTCTTCAACTCACGAAATAGCAACTCTACCGCCCACCTGCAGCGGTACATCGTCGCTATATCCGCCGGCAAGAACCATTTTCTCGGGAGATTCGTGATATAGAAGTGGTAGTCGTCGGCGTCCTCGTTGCGGACGCCGACGACGCGGAATCGCTTCGTATCCCACGACCGCGTGCCTTCGTACAACCCGCGTCTGAACTCCACCTCTACCTCGACATCAACGTATTTGCGGTGGAGATCCTCCGCAATGTCGAAGACCTGCTCTCCTTCCAGCGGAATGGCGCGCCCGCGCCATTCGCGCAGTTCTGCGACGATCTCTGGCTTGGTATTATGCTTGAGACGGCTCACGAAGTAGCCGCCATTCTCGTCGATCAGCGCGAAGCGACGGAACTTGAAGTACGCCAAATCGAGAAGTAGCAACCGCCCTTTCAGCCACGATCCCGTCTTGAACTCGGTGCTGTCGTGGGGGCGTTCGCCAGTGATGGAGAGCTTCTCGATGGTTTGGTCAGTGACGTTGTGGAGCAGGTGGAGCTTCGCTCCAGCCTGCTCCTCGCGTCGTCCCTGGTACTGCTCTCTCAGGAACTGATGCAACCGCAGGACGGTTGCATCGGCGATCATCACGTCTCTGAATTGGTCGAACTCGTCGCTAATCGTGTGCGGGACGGCGACCTCGTCGAGCGCAAACTCGACGAGGTCGCGGAGATATGTGGCGAAAAGCGGTGTCAGACGCTGATAGAAACCGCCGGGCGAGATCGTCTTGTCGGCAGTAGCGTTGTAGGCACGACGGAAGGCAGCGAGTGTTCGGCTTTCGCCTGCGGCGAAGCCGAACACGAGCGCCCAGACCATCGCTGGAACCTGGAACTTGCCGTCGCGTTCGACCACGCCGACTGCCTCGGCGTGGTCTTCGAGAGCCGTCGATGGAAAGAGCGTAGTGAGCCGGCGTTCAATTCGNTGCCGTCGCGTTCGACCACGCCGACTGCCTCGGCGTGGTCTTCGAGAGCCGTCGATGGAAAGAGCGTAGTGAGCCGGCGTTCAATTCGGTTTGAGGAGGGTTCTGGCGACACACCGAACTCCTCCTCATTCCGTTCATGAACCGACTTCGCTTCTAGCCGCAGTCATGCGGTTCTGCTCTTAGCTAAAGACGAATGCCACGTGTACTCACAGGAGGTTGATCAGATCGTTCCTCGTGACGGATCCGAGTAATAGCTACCGAGCACAACCGATCCAATCGTACTCACAGTCTACAGGCTCTTTCTTACCTTATGTAATACAATGAGTGAATGAAGAGCATTCTGTTACACAAGGTAGAAGGCTTCAACAATTGTCCCTACCACCGTTTCGTTGCCTTTCGCAGTTCAGCGGATGCACTACTGCTCCATTCTTGCCAGACAGTTGAATTCGCGTGAGAGCGGGGGATGATAATAGGATCAGTCGATCACATCGAGTTAGAGCAAGCATCTGCTTGAGGAAGATGTGGACCAACCCCAAGCAGACAGCGAGATAGAGGAAGAGCACCTGCTTAATTTTGTCGTCAACAGTCTTGACGAGGAACTTGCAATACAGCTCGGTGAGGACGTTGAGGTCACCACGGAGAAACTGTACGAGGTCCTCGCCGGCGCCAGCGCCGGCGGGACCTCAATTAACCACGTCTGCGAAACAACCGATGAATCGCCCCACGCCAATACCGTCCGTGGCTATCTTACCGACCAGTTCGAGCTTGACTCGGTCGAGGCGGTTGGGGACACACTCCTGCAACGAGATGCTCTTGAGCTACTGCCAGATCGACCGGTGGAGGTCGCCGCCGACCTCCACCTTGACCCTTACTACGGCGACGAAGACGAGACAGAGGCGCTGTATTCTTCGCAGGCGAAACGTGGAACGACGACATTCCACGCCTATGCGACGCTCTACGCGCGGGTACGCAACAAGCGGTACACGCTGGCGGTTCGCCAAGTGGTTGCTGGCGAAACCACTAGTGACGTCCTCGCTGAGTTTCTTGAACTCCTCGACGGCCTTGACCTCGCCGTCAAGGCCGTCTATCTCGATCGTGGATTCTACAACAGTACTTGTCTGAAGCTACTGTACGCGCACAACTATGCCTACGTGATGCCGATCGTCAAATGGGGAGAGGCGATTCAAAACGAACTCAACAGCGGTTGGAGCCGCGAGATCGAACACGATCTCGCCGGCAAGGTGACGTTTCCTGTGTTCATCGATTGCGTCTACCAGCAGGGACGATACGACGAACACGGAGTGGCGCGTCACGGCTACGCCGCTGACGCGCCGTTCATCGACACGCCACGGGATGCACGCAACCACTACAGCAAGCGATTCGGCATTGAATCGAGCTACCGGTTAGCCAAACAAAGCCTCGCCTTCACCAGTTCACAGGACGCTGGCCTGCGGTTGGTGATGTTTGTGGTGAGTCTCCTGCTCCAGAACAGCTGGCGGTATCTGCACTGGCAGTACGTGGCGGCGCCCCGCCGCGGGGGGCGCCGCCTCTGGAAGTGGCCGTTCACGGAGTTCTGCGAGATGGTACTCCGAGCAGCCTGGACAGCACTTGGAGTACGTAGGTCTGTTCCAGCGAATCAGTCACTAGGCGATCGGTTCTTCCGGTAGCTGCGCCCAATCAGGGCGTTGGTCGTGAGTGGCGACACTGTCGCGTCGGCGGCGATCGCCGCCGACAGCGACCTCACCAATCCAAAACTCCCAGCTCTATCGTTCCGATGGCCATTCGGGCATCGGCTAGACAAATTCAGCGCCTGCTGGACGGCGTCGGGACTGTGTCAATGTGATCAACTGAGGATATGTCCGAAGTGATCACGTTTACCCTATTTGACTGAGCAAGGGGTCTGTAGACTTCACGTATTTACTATCAGTTGGGAAAGCCAGTTATGGCGTATTTGACTGGATATGGGTATTCATATATGGATAGTTGTGTGGATAGCTATATGGTCAGGATAGGGAGCGATTATCGCCTTTCAGTCGGTTAGACAACTCAGCATGAATCGCTGTTCGAACTACGGGGAAGTAAGAAGATTCCAGCAAGAATCGATTCTTGCTGTGTTTTCGATTGTGGTTATATGATTCCATATATGGAATAATGTATGGATTCCATTATGTGGATTTGCTCTTTCAGGAGGATAGGCCAGAAGACTCACGCTGATCACAATCTGGCTGATACATCACCAGTCTCGTTTCCCATAGATTTAAGCCTATATGCTTCCATATATGGTTCGACGTATGGATACTACTATGCGCGCCGCAGCGTTCCTTGACAAAGGCGGTGTCGGGAAAACCACTACCGTCGCCCACGTCGGAGTTGCGCTCGCCGATAAGGGGTATCGAGTTTGCCTGCTTGACCTCGCTGGGAAGCAGGGCGACCTCACCAAGCATTTCGGCCTCTGGCAGCAGGCCAAAGAGAGCGATGATTGGCCGAATATCACGACCGTTTTTCAAGACGAGTGGGATACGATAGCTGACCAGCTACCCGATGCAGTGGACCAACTCATAATGCCGACCGGCGAAGGTCCTGACCTTATTCCCGCTCATGAAGGTCTCGATGGTCTCGAAAGTCTGCTTGGTAGCATTGACGACCCGAGCGACCGCTACGCTCGCCTGGACCACTTTCTGACCGAGTATCTTGACGAGCGCTACGATGTACTGTTACTTGACCTGCCGGGGAGCACGTCAAATATCGCGTACAATGGATTATGGGCCGCCCGCCACGTCATCACGCCGGTCCGTGCAGGGCCGTTCGAGCAAGAACAGATGAGCCAGCTGGAAGCGGACCTTGATGAGATACGCGCTGGACAGGATATCGATATCAACCTCGCGCTGGTACTCATCAACGAGTACGACGAGCGGAAGACGATTGACCGTGATCTCTTCGAGCAGTTGAGCAGCGAGTACGCCGAGGTACTAGCCCCCGAACAGATACCGAGTTCGCAGGACATTACGAACGCCCAGCAGAACGGACAGACGGTGTTCCAGTTGGAGCAACCGTCGCAGACCGCACAGCGAGCGCTCGCTGCTTACCGTGAGGATGCCCACGAACTCGTTGGTCGCATGGCACCGTCAGAGACCGAGATCGAACCGGAGGCGAGTCAATCATGAGCGAAGACGAAGGTGATATTGATCTCGACACACTTCGTCAGCAGACTGAAACCGGAAGCCGGCTGCAAGAAGATGCTGCGAACGCGGACGGCGAGGAAACTGATGCGTTCAAACAGATGCTTATCGCGGCACTCGCAGAGCGGCAGGAGGCGGGGAGCCAGCGAACGGTGTCGTTCTGGGATGGCGAGCTCGCAGGCTTACTCGACGCGCTTGAATCCGATCCCGAGCGGTTGCGCGCGGTCGGTGTGGAATTGCAAGAAGCACTCGGTCGTGACCCAAATCCTGAGGAGATTGACCGGAGCGAGGTGGCCCAACTCGCCGCACGCCTTGGGTTCCAAGAAGCTGATCCTGAATTGGTTGAATCGTGGCGTGAGGCAGTCGGAGATGCAGCCAGACAGCTTTAGGGATCCATATATGGATAGAGATATAGATTACAATATGGAAAGATATATTGAACGCCGTATGGCCGAGGAATCGGGGCACAATCGACAGCAACAGGAGGTTCAATAGTAATGGGCAACCCGTTCTATGACGACGTTGATGATACGTTCCGCGGCGTGCGCGTCCGGGTTCACACGGACGAGCACACCTACGAGGGATGGTGCGGGCGCTGGCACTACAACGAGCATGGGGTGATTGTCTATGACGCCGAGCGCGACGACGGCGAACAGATGGGAGCGGTCACGCTGTCGAATCCCGAGGTGGTCGAACGCCTCTCACCGACCGACCCTATTGAAGAGGTCCGCGTCGCGGACATCGCGCCGTCGCCGTACACTTACCGCTCGATGGACGACCCTGACCACCAGAAGTTCATCAAGCTCACGCGCGAGCGCGGACATCTGTTGACGTATCCGACCGTGCGCCGGGTGGCGGGTGACGAGCAGCGTGACCACAACCGCGAGTACGAGGTGGTGGCGGGCCATCGGCGGTTCGCCACCGCCCAGCAGGCAGGCCTCGATACGATTACAGCCCGGATTGCAGACCTCGATGCCTGGGAAGCCGTCGAGCGGTTCGTAGACGATCACGTAGCGATTCAGGGCGGCGACGAGCGGCATATGTACGGCCAAGAAGAGATCGACCGGATGCTCGCACGTCTGCGCGAGGATTGGTCTGACGACCGCTTGCGCGAGATTCCAGTCCTCACGCCGTATATCGAAGAGAAACTGGCTTCGACGCGTTCGGAGGCGATGCGACAGGGCTATCTCGCCGATGGGAGTGGAGACCGATGAGCGACGAGCTTGATTTCAATCCCGGTGATATAGTCATCGACCAAGAGATCGACGAGGGGAGTCCGGCCTATGTGACGGCACTGCCGGACGCGATTGCTGAAGAATGGGTCTACGAAGACGAGGAGGGTGAGGAAATCACGGTGGCCGAAGACAATCCCGATTATCCGGCCGACGCGCGCGTGGTAGTGGTCGTGCATACGCCGGACGTGCATTACGCCCTGCCGGACTGGAATCGGTACACACCGCTATCACCGAGCGAGCTTGAGGAAGCCGGCGCACCGTACTATGCGTTCCCCGCGCCGCGATTAATCCGCGACAAAGAGTGTCCCAATGCCCCCGAGATTCAGAGGGCTATAGGGATTAGCAGAAATGTTGATATTCTCACGACGCGTATGGGAGATATGACTGGATCGGGCGAGAAATTAGTCGATGTTGATCCGGAACAGTTGCGCCAGCAACTGCGCACGGAAACGGATGCGAAGGCGGCAAAGCAACTCACTGTTGCACTCCTCTACGAGGCTGGATTCTCACCGTATACCATCGACGATCTCCTCGGTTTCCCTGTCCAGACCAGCTACAACTGGCTCAACACAGTCGCCGAGCGCGATATCACCGCGCTCGGCGACGCTCCACGAACCGGACGCCCACCACGACTCTCACCAGACCAGTTCGACCAACTCACGGCGACGCTGGTGGCGTCGCCGTTCGACGCAGGAATCGATGCACCCGCCTGGACACCGCCGCTTGTCCGTGATTACATCACCGACACCTTTGGCGTCAAGTACTCGCTCGCGCACGTCTATCGCGTAATGCACAAGGCCGGGCTGTCAGTTCAGACAGCCCGGCCGATTCACTACGAGGCCGATCCCGAGGCGCAACGACACTGGCGCGCGGAGTTCAAAAAAAGTGGCCGACGCTGAAGGCTGATGGATATAGAATCGCTAGTTGTCCACTCTATCGATAACGCTGGCAGCAAAAGCCCGGTTTCACACCGGAGTGACGCCGAAAACGAGGCGAAGAATCCTACGAACGCTGCGGAGGAGCCAGCAAATATCGGATCACATACGTATCCCTTCCGTGGCTGCCACTGAGACCACTCCCAGAACAGAGCTGTCGCTCCTCGCCAGCCTCGCTTCGGCTGAAGCGAGGCGACTCAACCCAGTCCGTGCTCGTGTCCTGCTGGCAGTCCCTCTCCGTTCGTCCGATGCTTCGTCTTCCAGCCGAGTTCATCGTCCAACACCTCTTCAATCCCATGGAGAAATGCATCACCGAACGTGAAGTCTGTCGGGAGTGCTCGCCCGCCACGCCGTGGCTGGGCGAGCACTGCCCACTGCAACACGATCCACAACTGCTCCAACAGGAAGCCAACACCCACGTAGAACAGCCGAATTGTCGTAGACGGCGTCGTTGTCAGTGCCCGCGCTTCTCGGAATTTCTCGTAGCTCTTCTCGATCCGTGACCGGTTGTTATAGATCCGCGCCACTTGCGTCGGCGTGCGGTCTTCCAGACCGTACGCCGCGTATCCCGTCTGTTTGAGGCCTGATTTCCCACGATCACCGTTTTGGTATGTGACGTTCACTGCCAGTGGATACGTCTGTTCATACGGTTTTCCTTCACAAATCGTCTCTTCGGTCATGTGCGATTTGTCCGTCGTCAGCTTCTTTTCCAGCGAGTCTTTCCCAGTCTTCACCGGAAAGACCGGCGGTGCTGCCTCACGAAGCACACCGATCAACTCGCCAGCAAAGGCTGCTCTGTCGATGAGAGTCCGCTCAATCTCGAAGGGATATGTCTCGACGCGGGCGAGCAGGCGCTCGACCGCGTCGGCCTTGTCATCATCGCCGTCAACTGGTTCGACTGCCAGCGTCAGCGGCTTCCCTTGCGCAAGGACGAACACTGTGCAGTAGCGATGACACTTTGTGGTGCCATCACGGGCTTGCATCCGGCGGAACTCGTCTTCATCTTCCGGGTGACCATGGAACGGGTTGTCCATGAAGTCGATGCAGATGGTTCTCGACCCGCCGCGGTCGAGAACCGTCATCGCCACCAACGCGAGGATATCGTTGACAGCATCGAGCATCGGCTCGTTCTCCAGCGTGTGCAGCCAATCCATCACCGTCTCCCGATTTGGTGTATCCTCGGTGTTCGTCGTGACGCCGTTGACCGATGTCGTGTCAACAGCAGCCCGTAGCACGACTTCCATGATTTCCTCGGAATCGAGGCCAGAGCCCTCGATTCCTTCCAACGGTATCAGCTCAAGCAATTCCATGCTAAGAGACTTCAACTGACCGTTCGAAATGAACTCGTCCGGATCTGTGAGGATGCGCTTGAGCTTTGGGAGCTTCATCACACAGAAATCCGGACAGCGGCTGAATCAGGCGACTGATTCAGTCGCATCATTCTGGCCACTACATGACAGCAACTGAGCTGTTGGGCCAGAGTGGACAACTAGCGAGAATCGTCGCCATCGATCAGCATACGCAACCGATATCAACCGAACAAAAGCGCGGATGGTTCCCAGTGAACTCACGCCCGAGACTGCCGGTCTCGGGCGTTCGTGAGCGGATGAACATGCTGAGAGCGGTCACTGACGATGGCGACCGCTTCGTTGCACTGACGCCGAATCGATTCAACGCGGAGGTCGCTAAACACTTCCTGCGGGCGTTACAGCAGGAATTCGGTCAAAAACTGGTGATCGTGTTGGACAACGCCCCATATTTCATAGCGAAGACGTTGAAGAAGCAGGCCGCCGCGGACGGCCTGCTTCTGGAGTACCTGCCGCCACGTTCGCCGGAGATGAATCCGCTCGAAAACTGCTGGCTCCAGTTGAGAGCTGCACGAGCCAACCGGCTGTTTCGAACGCTTGATGAGGTCAAAACGTACCTTTCGACGACTCTACCACAACTCAAATCACCCGAGATATACCACTATCTCTGCTAATCCCTATAGTATCACCGATATTCAGAACCAGCGGGAGCAGGCCTCTCAATCGATATCCGAAAGCCATGCCAACCGTTCTATGACACCCTGTGAAAGCGTTTAGAGATAAGTATCATATCTGATGTGAATTGGCAATTTCGGTGAAATTAGAGGGCTGCTCTGAGGCTATGATGGAGTCCCTCACTTAGCCTCTGTTGACCATATTCTATAGGAGGCAATTGGTCTATATTTAGATTTATACCTCCCGCACACCGGTTAGTAGTATGGAAGCCCGTTACAGATCGATTAGAAATCTATTTGGTGGGAAGCGAGGTGCTGTGTTTAGGGTACCTCCTTATCAGCGAGGATACGAGTGGGAGAAGAAACATTGGCGGGATTTGTGGACGGACGTGAACAGGATTGGTGAACAGGTAGATAAGCATTACCTCGGGAACATTATCCTTCTTGAGCAAGAGTCTGGCAGCGTATATGAAATAGTGGACGGGCAACAGCGAATGGTTACAATTTCTATTCTGATGATGGCTATTCGTGACTCCTCGCACTTTGAGTCAAGCGATGACGAACAGTTAGATGACATCCGTATGCGAGATATTCTGGAGACCCATAAGGGAGGAAGCCCTGAGCCGAAAATTATCCTTGATGATGAGGGAGCGAATGAGGCGTTCAGGAAACTCTGGCGTGAGGATATTGAGGAGGCGAATGGTAAAATTCGAAACGCTTACGATTACTATTCTACCGAGATTGATAGTCTTAGTGAACGGCAGGTTGAAGGCTTGGTGAACAACGTCTGTGATTTCCTTAAAGTAGTTGAAACGGTGGCGACAGATACCAGTCTTGCTTACACTATCTTCCAATCTCAGAATGAGCGAGGCAAAGAGGTTTCACCGCAAATACTGGCTAAAGCACGCATTCATGGAGCGGCCGAAGATGTAGATGATTTAGAGAAATCAAGAGAAATCACTCGCCGGTGGAATCATATTTATAATTTGTTAGAAAAGAACCTTGGTGGGCCACGATTTCAGAGAGGGCTTCGAGTTCGTCGTCCCATGACCCAGATTCTAACTAATTCGGATGTGCCAACGCCAAGGCAGATAGATAAATCCGAATTGTACAGAAACTTCGAGAAGGTTCTGGACAATTACGATGATGTATATGATTTCGTCATGTGGTTCCAGGAGCAGGTAGACATATATCTCGAAATCAGTAGTAGCAGCTATGATGTAGACGGCCACAACGTACCTGATGATGCTATACGGCACTTGCAGTATCTTAATTCTGCTTCGACCCACTCGGAGGTACTGTCTCTAGCTATCTACAACAATATCGACAGAGATGTCCTGCTGAAAGAAGATTTCAAGTTGGCATCGATCCTCGCCATGCGAATGAGACTTAGTTCTATGTCATCTGCCGATACACGAGATGCTATTTACGGAACTGCTCGGAGGGTGAAGAACACAGAAGACCAGAACGAGATTCGACAGACACTCCGAAATGCTATCAAGGAATATACACCATCTGACGGAGAGATGGAGGAGTACCTGAAAGCGAATAACTTGAACATTCAAGGGCCATGGAACTTTAGGACGCGTCTCGCACTTGTCAGCATCGAAGAGGAGCGTCGTGGTCCGTGGAAGATGGAGATCGAGAATCTACATATTGAACATATAGCACCTCGGAACACGTACGGTAGCAAACCAGAGTACCACAGCTGGAGAGAAAAGTTGGATGATGAAAGGTTCGAAGAGCAAAAAGATATGTTAGGAAACCTCACCCTCTTGCTGAATGAAGATCATGCAAGTGTTGATGAAACCTCATTTGCCAATAAGAAGCGTAGGTACAGAGAGTCGGATGTGAAAATTGCTGAGGAGGTAGCAAGCTACGATGAGTGGACTAGCGACCATATTGAGCAAAGAACAGAAGACTTGGCGAAGGAATTAATTGAACGCTGGTCGCTTTAGTAGACCAATTTTACTTTACACCTCAGCTGGTGCTGTTCAGTCAAGAAACCATCATTTCCTCAACTGGTGTGCGGTTATCGGGCGCTTGATTCGGTCGCTGATAGTTGTAGTAGAAGGCGAAGGCGGCGAGCCAGCGCTGGAGTCCTCAGTGAAACGTTTGATAAGCCAGCACCCCGTACTAAGTTAGTGATCAGTCAGTCAATCGGCCAATATCGTAGAACATGAGCGTGGTATTCGAGTTACCGCCACCGTTGGGGAATGCTTTGACGAAGCCATACTGTTGGTAGAACCTGACCACGTCATCATGAGAATGGAGGATCATCACTCTGAACGGTGTATCTGATTCCATTGTATCCGCAAGGATGTGCTTCACGAGGTATTCACCAAGCCCCTTATCTTTGAACTGCTTGTCAACAGCGAGATGCCCTAGAAGTCTGGCGGGCATATCAAATGGGCCCTCGTACAGCTCACTCGCGCCATCTGCTTCCTCTTCGTTGTAGTCGTTATCTCTCATCGAGTTCGGCGATAAGCAGAAAAATGCGGCGAACTCATCATCGAAGTAGACTAACTTTGTTTTCCCGAGACGATCTCGTTGGTAGTGTTCTACTTCATCCGTGTTAATAAAATCATTAAACCAGGACTTCTCGCAGTCAAATTCCGGAATGGGTTCACCCAATTCGTACGGGCGGATGTCTACCTGTGGGTGGATCTTCTCGAAGTTCGAACTCACTACGAATGGAAAAGCAACTGGCGATTAAAAAGGTTAGTTAAGCGTCTTGCTTGAGAGCCTCGCGGTGCCGGGCGAGGTCATCTTCCATCTCCTCAGGAGCTTCGAATTCGTCCACTTCTTCACGGAAATGGGCGAACTCGTCCTCGCTGAGGGACGGAACGGGTTGTGGATAAGCCATCGTGGTCCTAACTCTGTGTCCGAGGCATATAATACTTCACACTCAGTATCAGCCGGTGGTGCGTCAACGATTGGTGGGAATATTCCTTACTCTCGGTCTTGGTGAACCCAAACTATCCGCAAATTCTCTACACGATGAGCTCACAGAGAATATCTCACCCACCATCTCTCCAGACACCACCTGCTCACAATTGATGTCGGGGTTGTAGTATAACTACGACACGTTCGCGTACCCCGACCGCCATTCAGCCGCTCTCGTGCCAATTCTCGCTCATTCGTTCTTGAATCCTCGTGTCTAAACGTCGCAGTTGTCCAAGCAAAGGCGACACCACTGCGCAGCGAACGCACCGACAGACCACAGTTCCAGAAGTACTGACTCACCAGCGAGACGTACCAGACCGCCACCGGCCATGCCACACCGTGTTTTATATCAATGGACGAACAAGCCATCAAACAGCAACTTCGATCTCTCGGAGACCCCCCATGGTCGACACCACACAAACCGAACGCGAAGTGGGCGAAGACAGCACGGACACAACCGAGACCGAACACACCACCGAGCAGACACCCACCGTCTGCCCGGAGTGTGACGGTCGACTCGAACACGATCACAAGCACGGCGAAACCGCCTGCGTCAAGTGTGGCTTCATCGTCGACGAGAACGAGATCGATCACGGTCCCGAGTGGCGAGCTCACACGGCCGACGAACGCGAGCAGCGCTCGCGCGTCGGCTCATCCACGACGAAGATGCTCCACGACGAGGGTGTTTCGACTGAAATCGACTGGCGCAACGAGGACGCCTACGGCAACAGCCTGTCGAGCCGCCAGCGCAAGAAGATGAACCGGCTTCGGACATGGCACACCCGCTCGCAGACCGTCAGCGCCCAAGAGCGAAACCTCAAGCACGCCCTCGGCGAGATCGAGCGGATGGCGAGCGCTCTTGGTCTGCCGCAATCGACACGTGAAACCGCGAGCGTGATCTACCGCCGGGCACTTGATGAAGACTTGCTTCGTGGGCGGTCGATCGAGGGGATGAGTACCGCTGCAGTGTACGCCGCCGCGCGACAGGCCGGTATCCCCCGATCGCTCGATGAAGTCGCTGCTGTTTCTCGCATCGAACAGCTTCGGATCACACGAACGTATAGCCATCTCACCCGCGAGTTGGGACTCGAAATCGAGCCTGCGGACCCGTTGGACTATATTCCCCGGTTGGCCTCGGAGCTTGATCTCTCCGACGAGGCCACACAACGGAGCCGCGCCTTGCTCACGAGCGTGGTCGAAACTGAGAAAAGCTATCTGAGTGGGAAGCATCCCGTCGGGCTTGCAGCTGCTGCGGTCTACGCTGGAGCATTGCTCACGAACGAGAAAGTCACTCAGCCAGCCGTTGGCGAAGTAGCCGATATCTCTACGGTCACCATCCGCAACCGATACCAAGACCTGCTCGAAATCGGCGAAGATCTACAAGTCCCGTAGGTCAACTTGACGATGACAGAAATTTTTCATGTGGACGGCTCCGAAACCGGAACTGAGTGAAAATCTACTGCTCGACAAAACCACCCGGGGCACAACGGATGAGAGTGAGTTGGGCAGGCACTATAAGTGAAATTCCAATTCACAAGATACCTGACGAACACGGGCAGAGTACGCTTTCTGTGGAGAGCAGGGTGATAATTCGCTCAGCTCTCTGGAACTGACCGGTTACAAGCGAAAGCTGGTGTCCGCGTCGGCAAGCGGTGTCGCGCCCCGTTCGATCGCCTGCTCGGCCGACAGTCGATCCTGCATCACGAACACTGTATTGCTCCCTCGGCCCGTGTGATATGCCGAGTTTCGGAGGATATCCGCGTGATCGGTGTATTTCTCTTTGACCACGCAGAACGGCTCAATCGCGTCGGATGCCACGCGGTTGACCTCGTAGAAATACTCGGCCAAGAACGACTCTATCCGGTCCAGCTTGCCAGCGGGCACTTCGAAGCGATACTGCTCGGTCGCGTCGGAAAATCGTTCAGAACCGTCTGGGCAGTCGCTGAAACGAAGTCGTAGCTGACTCCTCGAAGGAATGGGGACTGTTTGAT
>NZ_AOMF01000116.1 GCF_000336715.1 Halococcus thailandensis JCM 13552 | reverse complement strand
TCGGCAGATTATCGATTCAACGGGGACGATCGGTGCGGATCGAGACGATCCGCACCTTCCGTACGATGTTCGAGTCGTCGGCGTCCGCCATGAAGACGACGAGGACGATCACCGAACGGAGGAGGCCGAGGCCGATCACGACTATCACCTGTATGCGACGAATCTCCCAGCAGACGCGTTCGCGCCGCGAGAACTCGCGGCGCTGTACAGCAACCNGACGGGAGGCAGCAGTTGAGTGTTTCATGATGGCGGCGCTGTTGATGGTGCTGGTGAGTCGGTATCTACTGCGGCGGGTACGAGCACGGTTCGGACCCGCCTCACAGCGATCAGTCGAGGAGGAAGATCGGATCGAGCCGGTGAGGTTTTCCAAGCGAATCAACCTGTTTAGCGGTGATTTGCTGCGGATATTGGCTGAACAGCTCGGGTATGGGTGGGACGGGGCCGGGTCCGCGATCGTCGAGGGAGCGATCGACCCGAACGTGGATCGCCACGCGCTCACGGAGCGAGTGGCTCACGGAAGCGTCGATCCGAAC
>NZ_AOMF01000115.1 GCF_000336715.1 Halococcus thailandensis JCM 13552 | reverse complement strand
CGTCTCTAACCAACGATTCATCGTGACACACGATGCAGAAACATGGATTTGCGGTTGGAGTTAGAATTGCCAGATTTGATAGGAATTGGTGTATCGCTGGTGATGCCTCTCAGACCATCTGACAGAGAAAGAGCGGGCGGCGGCGTTAGCCGACCGCCCGCGAGAGGTTATGGATTATGCACTTCCGAGTCAGCTCTCGAAATTGCCCGTGCCACGTCCTTGTGTGGAGATTTTCGCCATCATCTGCCTTCAGCATCGAAAACACCGTCTCGCTCATTGACCGTTGGTTGTAGAGGTTATCGTNCGTCCTTGTGTGGAGATTTTCGCCATCATCTGCCTTCAGCATCGAAAACACCGTCTCGCTCATTGACCGTTGGTTGTAGAGGTTATCGTGCCTTGTTGAATGCAAGACAGCGTCGGGGTAGGGTCAGTAACTCACCGCTTAACAGCCTGAGCCGCACGATCCTTCGATCAGAAGATGCAGTAGCTATCGCCGATAGCGTTCTGAGAATGATCAGGAAGATCTCATTTTCGAACCCTTCTCTGTGACGACGGCGATGCTTCTGACCAATACGCTGGAGAAAGAGAGCAGGCGGCGAGCCTCAACTCGCCGCCTGCGACAGATTATGGACGATGCATTTGCGAGTAAGCTCTCGGAACTGGCCGTGCCAGCTCCGAGAGCGGAGCTTTTCGCCATCGTCTTTCTTGAGTAGCGAGAAGCCGGTTTCGCCCATCCATCGCTGGTGGTAGTCGTCAGCGTTCATCCGCGCGTTGTGTGCCTCCTTCAGCGGCGTGTGCTCCTTGTGCTTGATGAGCGGTCGCGTAGACGCATCGCGACATTCCTCGCGGAGGTCGCTCCACGAGTAGTTCGCGTCCGCGGCCAGGATCTGCAGGTCTTCCGCGTTCCGGCGGAAGACCTGCATCCCGATGTGCCCGTCCCAGCTTTTCCGTGTCGTGTAGTGGACGTCTCTGATTGCCAGCGTGTTCATATCGACCAAGGTTGTCGTTTTCAGCGACTGGAACGAGTAACCAGCACGATTGCGGTAGTGATGGCTGGTCTGATCGCGCTGGAAGCCACTGGCGTCGATGGCTGCCTCACCACTCCAGCCAGCCTGCTCCGCCGAAGCGCGGAGCAGGCGGCGTAACTCGCGCATCTGGAACTGCTGTTCCCAGCGACAGAATGAGCTGTAGTGTGGTGCTCGTTCGAGACCGAATTCGTCGAGGATAGCGGCCGAATCGTTGAACCACGCTTCGGTCTCACGGAGGCTCTTATCGAGTTCGACCCGCATCAGAATCAGCGCGATCTGGACCCACTCGGCGTACCCGCTGTCGCCGTTCGGCGCAGCGGGTACGTCCGGATTATCGACGTACTGCTTGGCAAGCTTCTTACACTGTCGGGCTAGCGGTCGTTTCGACCTCATACCGCAAGACAGCGTCCAAATCTCCACCAATCTCACGAAAACAGCCGAGAAGATGGCTGAAAACGGCGTCAGCTACCGCTGCAACAAGGCAGGTTATCGTCTATTCGGGCGTTGTGAGCATTCTGCAACGAGGATTGCTCGCAATGCTTGATCACTGGACGTGTCGACTCAGCACGGCATTTCTCACGCAGGTCCTGCCACGAGTACATNTTCTGCAACGAGGATTGCTCGCAATGCTTGATCACTGGACGTGTCGACTCAGCACGGCATTTCTCACGCAGGTCCTGCCACGAGTACATCTTGTCCGCGAGGAGTTCCCGCAGGTCTCCGGCGTTCCGCCGGAAGACCTGCAACCCGATATGGCCGTCATAGGCCTTCTTCGTCGTGAAATGCACGTCTCTGATCACCAACGACTCCGTGTCAACCAGAACCGTGGTTTTCATCGCCTGAAACGAGTAATCTGCTCGCTTGCGGTAGTGGTGACTCGCTTGACCACGTTGGAAGCCACTGGCATCGATTGCTCCAGTTCCCGAGAAATCAGTTTGCTCCGCCGTTCTGCGGAGCAAACTGCGGAGCGTCCGCA
>NZ_AOMF01000114.1 GCF_000336715.1 Halococcus thailandensis JCM 13552 | reverse complement strand
GTAGATGTTTCACGTCCTTACGTCTCGGATCGAATTACTCGAATGCGCGAACATGGTTTTCTGACCGAGGTCGCGCCAAATCTCTATGATGTTACTGAGAAAGGGCGTAATACGCTCGAGGAGTAGGATATCGAATACTCTTAGCGATATTCTACCTCCACCATGATTGATCGGCGTAGATTGGTTTTGGAGTTCTACGACGGGTGAGGGATTGCTATGACGAGCGAACGAGCGGTTCGTACCACTCGCGGTTCTGTCGATACCAGTCGATGAACTCCCCGACGCCGCTACGGATGTCTTCGGTCGGTTCGTAGCCGAGCACGTCACCGGCCTTGCTCACGTCGGCATGTGTGTGTTCGGCGTCGCCGGCCTGGCGCTCGCCGTGTTCGATCGAAAGGTCGGGAGCGATTTCGTCGCGGATGACCTCCGCAAGCGTCCGGATGTCGACGTTGTCCGTGCTACCGATGTTCAGCACCTCGCCATCGGCGGCGTCGGTTTCGAGGAGTTTCGCGTTCGCGCGAACGATGTCGGCGATATAGGTGAAATCCCGAGTCTGTGAGCCATCGCCGTAGACAACGGGTGGTTCGTCGTTCATACACCGCGAGACGAAATTCGAGATAGCCATGTTCGGACGCATCCGCGGCCCATAGACGGTGAAATAGCGAAGTGCAACCGTCGNGTTCATACACCGCGAGACGAAATTCGAGATAGCCATGTTCGGACGCATCCGCGGCCCATAGACGGTGAAATAGCGAAGTGCAACCGTCGAAAGGTCGTAGAGGTCGCCGTAGACGCGAACGTAGCTCTCGGCGGCGAGTTTCGAGACGCCGTAGGGACTCACCGGCGTCGTCGGATGCTCCTCGTCGTAGGGGAGGTAGGACGGTTTCCCGTAGACCGACGACGAGCTCGCGAAGACGACGCGTTCGGTCGGGGAATCCCGAGCGGCATCGAGCACGTTGAGCGTGCCCTCGACGTTGATGTCGTCGACCCGTCGGGGATTCTGCACGCTGGTGCGGACGCCGGCCTGTGCAGCCTGATGGAAGACGAACTCCGCGTCGGCGACGAGCTCGGCGACGAGATCGGCGTCCCGGACGTCGCCCTCGACGAGTTCGTAGCTTCCGTCGCCCTCGTCGGCTGCCTGGCGCGCGACATCGATGGTTCGGCGTTTGATGTCGGTATCGTAGAACGGATCGAGATTGTCGAGTACGACGACATCGCGACCCGCGCTGACGAACGAGGCAGCGAGGTGGCCACCGATGAAGCCCGCACCGCCGGTGACGAGTATCATTTGCTCGAAGAAATCGGAGGACCGGGTAAAACGTACCGGAATCAGACGGTCACACCGATTTCGCATCGAATCGCTTTTGAGCCGTCTGATTGCAGGACCGGTAGATGCGTATCTTGCGAATCGCCCAGAAGACCTACCCGGAGGTCGTCGGCGGCGGTACCTACCACGTCCACGCGATGAGTCGCGACCANCGAATCGCCCAGAAGACCTACCCGGAGGTCGTCGGCGGCGGTACCTACCACGTCCACGCGATGAGTCGCGACCAGGCCGCGATGGGCCATGACGTAACGGTGCTCACGATCGGTGACGGAACGCGACCGCGCCGCGAGGAACGTGCCGGCTACACCGTGGTCCGCAGACCCGCGACTGCCGAAGCGCTCGGTAACAGTCTCTCCGTAGGCGTCGCACGTTTTCTCCATGGAGCCGACGACTACGACATGATGCACGCCCACTCGCATCTCTATTTCTCCACCAATCTTGCAGCGCTCAAACGACGGTTCGATTCGATCCCGCTCGCAATCACGAATCACGGCCTCTACTCGCAGTCGGCCCCCGAGTGGGTCTTTCGCTGGTATCTCCGCACGCTTGGACGCGCGACGTTCAACAGCGCCGATGCAGTGTTCTGCTACACTGAGACCGACGCCAACCGACTCGGCGAGTTCGGCGTCAATGCGCCGATTCATGTGATACCGAACGGTATCGATACTGACCGCTTCTCGCCCGAGGGTGAGGAGAGTGATCGCATTGCGGGCGATCCTGCAATCCTGTTTGTCGGTCGATTGGTTGAGGGCAAGCGACCGGGCGATGCGCTGTCGGCGATCGAACAGGTCCGGGAAGCTCATCCCGAGGCTCGGCTTCACTTCGCGGGTAAGGGACCACTGCGGGCGGATCTCGAACGACGTGTCGCCGAGCGCGGACTCGACGATGTGGTAGCGTTTCTCGGCGAAGTACCCCACGAGGAGATGCCGAAGCTCTACCGCGGGGCCGACCTCTTCGTCCTTCCGAGTCGTTCCGAAGGGCTGCCACGAACGGTGTTGGAGGCGCTTGCGTCGAGAACACCAGCCATCACGAGCGATCTCGCACAGATGGTCCCGATAGTCGAAAAAGCAGGAATCACCGTCCCCGTCGGAGACTGGAAGGGACTTGCTGACGCACTCGACGAACTGGCCTCGTCACCGGAGCGTCGCGAAGCGTACGGCGAGCGTGGACGGGAGTTGGTCGTTGCTGAGCATGCATGGAGCGATACGGTGGTGCGGACGACGAATCAGTTGGAAGCGCTCTGCAGGAACGAATAGCAGTGAGTTATTCAAATCAGTCAGCGGTCAGTAGTTTCGACGTGGTTTTCGAGGACAGACGAGGGAGGAACCATTCCACAATGCCGACCGCGCCAAACAGATACAACACCCACACGAACATCTGACGGTGACGGACGGCCGTCCCGACGTTCACCGTTCCGAGACCAAACAGTACACTCCCCGCGAGCAGCCAGACGGCGAGGGCAACCCAGCCGGCGCGATGGCGTGCATCCAGCGCCGTCCACTGAGTGAGTATCGTATACACGCCTGCGAGGGCAGCGAGTGCGAAGCCGATATTGCCGAATCCTTCAAACGCGACCACGATATCAGAAAACGCACCGATCATCCACGGGAATGGCGCGAACAAGAAATACGCGACTGCGACCGGCGCGAACGCAAGCATTTCCGGAACGTGGGGGAATTGGATATCAGCGAGATAGACCGTCCGACCGCGGGCACGAAGGTTGCGGAGATTGCTTAGATGGCTAGTAGCGCGTTTAGCGGCCTGCCATACCACGTAGGCGATCGGTACAGCGATCACGACAGCCCCGGAATAGCGGGACACCGACCATTCGCGAACAGCGGTGGTCATCGCAATGAGGTAGACTACGCTACCGCCGACAATCGTTGGGATATAGAGGAAGAACAGATCCCAGCGGAGCAGTCCTGCCCCAATGAGTCCAGTGACACAACAAAGAGTACGTACTGGCCTTGAAAAACGAGACGGGACGATAACAAGACGGGCGACACTCGTGAGCAAAAAGAGGACAGCAACCTCACGGAGAACCGTCGCATGGATGAGAACGAAGCTCGGGTAGATGGCGACCGGAAACGCTGCGATAATCCCTGCTGGACGAGAGTATAGCGCCCGACCAATGGCGTAGACATTCCAGATCGCAACCACGCCGAGGGCAGCAAGGATGATGCGCGCATAGGTCGTACTCGGGCCAGCGAGGAGGTAGACCGGCGCGAGTGTGAGACCCCAGAGGTTGTATATCTTGACCGCGCCCACGATAAGATGCCCGTCGAGCCAAAACAACGGCCCGGTTTGGGGGTGTCCGGCGAGCGTTGTCATGGCGATGTCCTGTGCACGGGCGGCGAATCCCGTGGCGTCAGCTGTTGCATAAGGGTTGATACCGGTAATAGAGAGCGGGATTCCTGCAAGGCGGAGGACGGCTGCGAGAGTGAGGAGCTTGCGTAACGATATGAACGCCCTGAGTCGGCGCATACACACTGTGCGTTTGCAACTGTAAAAGACAGTTCCGACAATCGGCTGCCAGCGACCAGCACCACAATTTCTCGTTTGAGCGATGTGATTTTGAGGTCATCGTGTACACGAGTTTAATTATACGAATCTGAGAAGACGGCAAGTTCGCGTACTGGGAGAGCCCGTTGACGGTGTCGCCGACCTGCTCAGCACGAACACGGGTGTCGGCGCGATTGAAGCTCGTGTGTGTTCACCAAGGCAATGCTCCGGGCGCTCGTCAAAATCATCGAACACAACATGACGTAGAGCT
This sequence comes from Halococcus thailandensis JCM 13552, assembly GCF_000336715.1. Taxonomy (GTDB): domain Archaea; phylum Halobacteriota; class Halobacteria; order Halobacteriales; family Halococcaceae; genus Halococcus; species Halococcus thailandensis. Next base: position 34,346 of record NZ_AOMF01000114.1, on the reverse strand, counting down.
GAACGAGATATTGAGCACGCGCGTCGTCAATGTCGGGTGCGAGGTATCGATCGGCGCAAGCGTTCGGAAGTCGCCTGTGTGTAGTGACTCTACAGTGTACTGGCAAAGCTATGAAGACCTGTTCATACTGTCGGACAGAACAGACCGAGCTCCGTGGCAGGAAATCCGCTCGTCGCAGTGGGTGCTCATGGTTCAATCATCATGACAAATTGTGACTTGATTCGGCTGGCGGATCACATAGCGGTGCTTTCTCTCTATATCGGATAACCAGTGGTGCAGAATTCTCAGACGAGGAATCCTGACCCAAGGAAATTGCTCACTGAAGATAGCCGAGGTCTTCGAGGCGGGCTTCCGTCGCGTCGGTCATGGAAACCTCGCCTGACGTATCGGCGCGTTCGAACGTATCGAGCCACTCGTCGAGCATAGTTTCAAGCGTGTCAACTCGTTCAGAGCGTTCGGTCGCGAGATTCGTGGCTTCTTCAGGGTCATTTCGGAGTTCGTAGAATTCCTGTGTGCCATCCGATCCCCTGATCAGCTTCTCATCGTCGGTTCGGATGGCTCGAAGCGAGCGGTCGAATCGTTCAATATTATCCGTGGACGTCCCAACACGTTCGCGGAGTGCGTCCATCGAGGGCTGTGGAGCCATGTACTCGGCGATGGCATGCTCGCGCGGAGGGATTTCTGCTTCAGGGTGGAACGACCGACCTTGGGAGGCGTCGCGCAGCTCAGGGGCATCAATGTCGGCAGCGTCTAACAGCGTCGGCGCGAGGTCGGTGAGCTGCACAAGGTCGTCGACCTGTCCGGTTTCGAACCTAGGCCCATGGACGACGAGTGGTACGTGGAGCAGAGTCTCGTGGAGGGAGTACTGGTGATCCATCAATCCGTGATCACCGATGTTCTCGCCGTGGTCGCCCGTTACGACGAACACAGTATCATCGAACTCGCCAGCGGCTTCGAGGTGACGCCTAAGTTCGCCGAGGCATCGGTCGAGATAGGCCAGCTCCGCCCGGTAGAGCGCACGGAGGATGCCGAGCTGTCGGTCAGTGAGGTCAACAGTTCCGGCGATATAACCCCACGCGTCCTGAGGGACAGACATCGCCTCTCCGTAGGTAACGTCATTCGGCAGGAACCGCTCGGCAATGGATTTTGGTGGACGGTATTCGAGATGGGGTTCAAGGTAGTTGACGAAGCAGAAAAACGGTTCGTCGTCATTGCGATTGGCAAGCCACTCTCGAATCCACTTATTGGTTCGGTTGGCTCCATCGTCGGTCCGCTTGCGGAAGAACTGGCCGTAAATCGCGTTGGCGGCGTTGATTACGGGATTTCCTTCCGCGAGGCGTGTTGCAAGCGCGTGTATCATTTCTGTACCCTGTTTCGTACGCGCGATCTTGCCAAGGTCGATATCGGCCTGGACGTATTGCCACGTCTTATACAGGGTGTCGAATCCACGGGCAAAGCCGAATTCCTCGGAGATCCATGTGTTGTTCGAGACGGCGACCGTCTCGTAACCCCCATCCTGGAAGGCTTTGGCAAGGGTTGGAATACCTTCGTCGAGGTGCTTATGACCCGCATGTGCGCCGTGTTTCGAAGGGTAGGTGCCAGTGAATAACGAGGCGTGGGAGGGGAGTGTCCAGGGCGCACTAGCAACAGCCTTAGTATACTCGGTACCCGTTTGTGCGAGACGATTAAGTTCAGAGAGGTAGTCGTAGCGCTCGTGGACGGTCTCACAAGCGCGGGCAGTGTCCATCACGACAAGAACAACGTTCGGTCGGGGCGCCATCGATGAGATGGTTCAAAAGCAGCCGTCCTGACGTAAATACGTTTTCAGTTTTGTCGTTCATTCACCTCAGCTAATTCCAACAGTTGGTTGAGCGGCAGTAGTGATACTGTCGGACAGAAGTACGTGAAGTTCAGATTGAGAAAATCTACTGCAACGAGTGATGTTTCACCGCACGATCTCCGATCAGTTCCGTCTGACAGTATGAATTACACCCAGTAGTTTGCAAAGTGTGCTCTTGTTAGGCACGTTGTTGGCAAGTCAGATTACTTTCCGAAGAACGTGTCTCAACGCTTCTCGACCAGTTTGCAGCCGATCCAGCGTCGTAGCTGAAACGCTCCCAGATAGTGCGTGAACTTATCCTTTGAAACGCTTCGATAAGGTGCGAGCCACGTTCACATCACCAACCCAACACCTCACAAATTATCGACCCGTTTTAATAGTTCTGACGACTCATCTCGACATCGTTGGTAGAGTCAATAGAGCCCGTATTGCTGCTTAAAGACGAATCGTAAAAGGTTATCTGCCCTGCCATAGTCATAGCTGTACAGTACACATGGGACGACAAGCACTGCGACATATACTAACAGTTTGCTTTCTTGGACTGGTTTTATTTACCGCCTCCCTTTCACGCTCTCAACTCACTCCTTCATTTGTCGGAGACATTTCTTTGTTCGTTCTTTGTTTGCTGTTGGTTGGAGTAACTTTTTGGAACGGCAATCTTCAAATTCAAATTCCAATTAGTATTTTAGTGCCAATTGGGGCTTTATTCGCACTTGCCGTGTTGCATGTCTTATTTGGGAATTTTGATACACCTACTTTGGCTGTGTGGCCCTTCTATACTATGCCAATCGCTATTGTATTAATAACTATTGTGCCGACACTCATTCGGCAACAGACTGTATTTCGGGTAGTGAGCTGGTTCGCAGCGCTTCTTGGAATTATAGGGATGTTTGTGATTTTTGTACAGCCGATACCCATCCCTATATTAGATGTTGAATTGTCACGGTGGTCAGGAGCAGGTGTGCCGTTCCCAGCTGTCGCAGCAATGCGTTCGATTGAAACAAATCCGAATACTTCAGGAATACTGTTCGCTGTTGGAGCGTTTTCCTCTCTCTATAATATACTGGAACGGCGGAACTATGAAGATGGTATTTTGCTATTTATAACGTTTATTAGTCTTTACTTAACACAAAGCCGTGGCGGATTGGTACTTTTTGGTATCTCAACAGTGATTCTCCTTGTGTACCGATATAGTACTCCACAGATTGGTTCTGCCGTCATCGGCTTTGGAGTAATTAGTGCAGTATTCCTTGTAGTGTCACTACTTATTGGCCCACCACTTGCGCCACTGGTCAGTTTCGTCTCTTTCACGGGCCGTGTTGAGATATGGAAAGCAGCAATCTCTGCGCTATCGATGGAGCCAACCTTTAATATTCTGTTCGGGCCAGGAATAATTAACACTAGTACGTGGATAGCACCGTTTTTGCCTGGATCTCTTTCAGGTACCTCAATTCACGGGTCGTATTTCTATCTACTACGTTTTGGTGTTCTTGGCCCTATACTATGGATATGCGCAATTTGGGGTACGATTGCAGCACGAGCTACAAAGTCTAATATAGACCAATTATCCTTTTCACTTTTAGTGGGTTTTGCATTTTTGATGATATTCGAGAATGTGAACGTGTTTGGGACTGATATTACCTCAGTTCTACTTTCACTTTTGCTTGGATACCTCTACCTTGGACAATCAATTCAGATCAGTATTCCGCCAGAAACCATCAGAAAAATTCTGAAGCGGTAGTGATTATATTATATCAATATCACTGCTCGGAGCAAAATCTATTCATAGGTATGGTTGGATGAAATGTACGAAAAGACGCTTATCAGGATACTTGTCTGCGGCGTCTAATGTGGATTCGACGATTGTCTCAGGAAGAACAGTTCTCTTGTCATCATTCCATCCTTCATCTTTCCAGACGTGAATTACATCATGGAGGACGCTGTCTAGTTAAGAGTGAGCAGGTCGAAGAGCTGGTGATCAATGCCACTCAGCGACCTGCTCGACGAGGCGTTAGAGCCAGTAGATAGTGACTGTTGGGACCGAGAGCGGACGGCGACGCTCGCATAGGGCGTTCGCCGTCCGACTTCATTCTGCGGGGCTTTCGCTCCGCGAGACTGTGGCGATTCTTGATCTCCTGGGCGTTGACCGCTCGCACGGAGCGGTCTGGGACTGGACGCCCGCCTCGCAGACGATCAGGACGACCCGCCGCAGAGTGCTCCGCGGCGGGTCGCCGTCGACGAGACGGCGATCCAAATCGGCACGGAGTGGCAGTGGTGCTACGCTGCAATCGATCTTGATTCGATGCTGGTGCTCGACATCGAAATGTTCAGCCGCCGTGGGACCGATCCCGCGGCAGCATTTCTGTCGCGGCTCGCGGAGCATCATGACCTTTCAAAAGTGGAATTGCTGGCCGATAGCTTCGGCTACCGGACCGCTCTTCTCGATTGGGACTGAGCGGTCAAGTGGAGTATAGCGGCCGGAACCACATTGAGCAATGGTTCCGGACGCTCAAACAGCGGACGGACCGCTTCTATACGACCTGGAACGGCGGTCCGGCCAGCATTCGCCGCTGGCTGCGGCGATTCGGTCACTACTACAACACACAGCGACCGCACCAAGCGCTCAACGGCCGCACGCCGGCTGAGGAGGCTTAACTAGACAGCGCCTCATGGACCTTCGTGTCAATTGTCTCACAATGACGGTAGAATTGAGGATTTGCAGTGATATAGACTGTGTCACGTGGGTCGCGTCCGCCAAAATTCGAACGAAGGAACTCGATAGTAGTTGAACTTCGTGAAATACGCTGCTGTAGTTGTCCGGGTATATTTGATCGACACTCAAACATGTCGTATCGACAGGCCTCATGAATAAATAATGCATCCCAACCTTCAAAGGTAATGTCAACTCCATTATGATTCCACAACCGCTGTCCTTTCGTGTGTGGTATTATTTGCTAATATGGCGTGCAAAGACTACAGGATGACGAAGCGTTCGGCGGAGTCGTGCAACGTATTCATCGGCTGAACACCTGCTTCAGAAAACCAATCGCCATGCCGGCTGCGACAAGCCAATGATACTTCACACGTCTGTCTGCAGCTGGTGCGATCACATGACGAAGTATATCCCCTATGAAAGCCCATGCTGCTTTGGGGGTATCAGACTGATCACCGAATTCGTAAAAAATACGAAGCCGGTTGCAAGCACGCTTGATACCGAAATCAAGAGGATCATCATTCATCTCTGTATCAGCATGCGTTAGTTCTAGTTTTGGATCAACAACACAAAAGTAATCATTCCTTTTCAGTTCCCATCCCATTGCAACATCTTCTAGAGTTTCTCGTCCTCCATTCCAGTGACGAAACGGATGATCCTCCAAAACATCAGTCCAGTAGCTTGCATTGTTGCCTGAAAGCCAGTCACTTCGGACAGGTTTATCGATAGTAGAATCCCAGGATTGGATTCCAGTCGATGAGATTGACCATCCATCGCCGTTTAGGTAAAATATTCTGTTGAATAGATTCTCAAGTTTAGATGGCGATCGAAGATTTGTATCAAATCCACCCACCCCTGCAAGTTTCGGGTCATCAATAGAATTATACACTGTCTCCAATCGTGCTATGTAACTCTCACCAAGTACGACATCATCATCAATTATCACACAAATTGTGCTGGTAGCTACAGTCGCTCCTGTGTTCCGAGCAGTCGAAAGGCCTGGTGGTCCGTCTGATTCTGTTATTTTAAATTTTATTTCGTCTGATAATATATCGTATAAAATATTTGATTTCTTTTCAGAGAGGTCACCGTCGTCAACAACGATTACCTCTTCCGGCCGTCTACTTTGTTCATCAATAGAAATGACGCAATTTTTGAGATCATCAAAGCGATCGAGAGTTGGAATCACCACTGAGAATGTCGTCTCCATAGTCAGTAGTCCAATCGAAGGAACAGTACCAATAAAACCTATTCGTTCTATCTTAGGTTGAATGGCGATGCAGGCGACATACCTCCTGATTAAATTGTGGATTAGGTTACGAATTTCTCGATCGCTTCTTCAAATTCCTTTCCCAACAATTCAGACGAGAATTTGGATTGGATATACTCTTTGTTGTGATCGCCGATGCAGTGACGCTTTTTCGTCGATTCAATAAGTTCAGATAGCGTATGTTCGAGTTCATCTCTTTCGGATATAATCATTGGAGGACTATCGGATATAGAATCAAGTAGGTCCCGCATCCCACCCGCAGTATTAACAACAACTGGTTTTCCGGCAGCTTGTGCCTCGGTTACGGTCATCGCTGCACTGTCCCGAAAAGAAAGATGGGTACATATACTAGCATCTACAAAGGCTTTCTCGATATCCGAACAATATCCAGTAAATAGAACCCGGTCAGAAACCTCGTCGTCGAATTCATCGAGAATTGACTTACGGGTTGTAGCAAAATCTTCACCTCTCCCTACAACCACAAAATGCCAGTTCTCATGATCGCGAAGTATGCTGTTGATCGCCGGGGCGAAATATTCAATAGCTTCATACTTCCTAGTGTAATTAAAATTTGTTACTGTCAACAAAATTTTGTCCTCTTTTGCGATATTGTGATATTCTTTGAATCCTCCGGGAGTAGTTGCTTCGAACCGATCCACATCAACAGTGTTATTTATTGCTTTTACTTTATCTCTGCTAACGTCAGTTTCATACAGCATTTGCGTGACTACGAAGTCAGTGACCGGTATAACGCCATCCGCCAACGAGAATACGAAGTCCCTCACTGTTTCACGCCGATTACTATAGATCCACCTTCGTAGCTTGCTTTTGTTATGGGCTCGATCTTGGAACTCGTTCCACATCGTACCTCGAAGCCGGACAATGAATGGTATTCCCAATTTCTCACACAACAATCCCACAACCGCAGCGAATTCGTCTACTGCGTTAATGATGATTACTGTACGTTCATTTGAATGATAGATATCGGAAAATATCGGCCCCAAGTGTCGTTTGATTTTTCCTACTTGTTTGAGTATCGGGATATGGCGAAATTCCTCAGGAACTGGGTTTGGGTGTGGTTCAATGAGATCAAATGCACTATCAACCGCTTCTACATACTTTTCCGAACGACTGATCCGGATGACATATGCTCTCTGATTACCCATACTATGATATCGAATCGATGTGGCAAATGAATTTCTATTTCATAGTATAAAATGGATATAATACTCAGTTTCGCATTTGTGTAATTTGACCGTAAATGTGGTGCACTTCATCTACCTTAATCCCTCGAAGTAGGAGTAGCGCGGCAATGTAGATAAACATACCTACCGGAGGAACTATCAACAACGATAGGATGTTGGACGAAATATGCGATGAAAGTGGGACAATAACGATACCAGTGAAAGCAGCGCTACTCAGTATGCGGATAGTTCGCATGTCCGATAATATATTGATATCCAGAGTAGCCGAACTAACAAAATAAAATAACAGCATTGAACCGTAACTGAGGCTCGTTGCTATTGCTGCCCCGGACATACCGTATGCGGGAATAAGTACAACATTAAGTAGAACATTCAGCAATGCGGCAGCGCCGGTTGCAGCGATCATCAAGCGAAGATTCCCTCTCGATTGTATAATAGCCATTACTGGCCGTGCAAGTGCGTATCCGACTGTTCCCGGAAGCAACAGAAGCAGTGGCTGAACCGTACTTATAAATTCTCTCCCATAGTACATTTGAATGAATGGTTCAGCAAGTGTACCTAACCCAACTGTGAGTAGTAGTGTGCTCATAAGTGTGTATCGCGTCGATCGACTAGCAAGTATCGAAATTCGCTGGTTGTCTTTGTTTTCCCACATTGACGCTGTTGAGTGAAGTAAAACCGTATTCAGAGATCGTGGGACAAACCATAATAAACTAGTAACGACTAACGCAGCCTTATAATAGCCAGCAGAAGCACTTCCAACAAACGTTCGGATGAGAATTACATCAACATTTAGTAGCGAACCAACCAAAAATGCGTGGACAACTGATAATGTGTTGAATCCGAGGAGATTTCTAGTAGTAATTTTTGGGTCTGGTGATTTAAATAGAGGTTGAATTCCAATATTACGAATTATATATGCGAGACATAAAATGCTTGCCAAGAGAAGGCTTACGCCGTATCCCAAAAGTGCTCCTGTCGCTCCTAGACCAGTTATAACGAAAATAATCCCCGCTCCTTTCATCACTACTTGCTGTAGAAGATGTATTGGTTCAGACACAGTCTCCAAATCCAATGCCATTAGCATCCCTCTGAAAAGCTTATATAATTGGTGAGGTACGATCATGATTCCAAGTATGAAAAAAGTCGATCCTAATTCATCACCAAATATCGACCATATTTGTTCTTGTGTTGATATTGCAATCAACACAATCGTAGCTATGATGGCAACAACAATAGCTGTACGCAGATAAAATGAGAATATATTATCTCGCCATTTGTCATTTTGGGGATGCTGTCCAACGTACCTGCGTACACCTTGGAAAATGCCCGCATTCACAATTGTCATAAGTGGAGTAAAAAGGGCAATAGCAAACGCATATTTGCCATATTCTGTGCTACCCAAGACACGTATCAATATAGGGGTAAGGATGAGTGAAGTGATAGTTCTACCTACGTTCCCACCTAATATCGAAACAAATCCTCGAAGAATACTCCGTGACATTATGATTTCCCAGATATAATGATTGTCGCTGAATCGAGTGTTGGTAGAGACTTATTGTGGCTTCGCATTATAGTTGAAGCTGTCTCGTTTCGGGTTGATAAGGGCACCGAGCGAGCAAGATGCAAAAAGCAACAAGAGCAAGCGGTGTGACATTATTCCCGTTTCGAGTTCCGATTGGGCATCGCTGATTCGAACACACTCGAAGACTACGCTCAGCAGACCGATATCTACGCCCATATCGAACCAATCAGCAAAGGCCACTTCTCAAAATTGACCACGCGACGCCCTGCTCCAGCGGTCGCCGAACTGGCGACCACTATCCTTGAGCACCCCTCCCTGTATCATCCTGCTGGAGTCGCGGATTCGTTTTTTCATCAAGTATAGAACTTATTTCTATGATTTATAAGTTTCAACTTTTCATTGTAAGCTATCGAAACTTTCAGACGAGGGTATAATAGCATTCCGTGATGGGCTTTGAGAATCAGCCAACATCGCTACTATTCAGAACCGTCAGCCACGGATTCCTCAGTGTAGCTTCAATCGTACTCTCACTAGTCCACCTCAAGCGGAACGGGATAGAGCTGGCGTAGTTTGATTCGGGCGTCATCAGTGGTGAACTGCCAGTCAATCAGCCCATCAGCAGCGTTACGACGATCTTGCCACGCAGCGACCTCCGACCGGAGGGTCGCTGCGTGATAGATTCGCCGGTCGAGACACTGGCGTTTGAGTGTGCCAATCTCGATCTCGGCCATATTCAGCCAGCTGCCGTGCTTTGGCGTGTAGTGAAACTCGAACCGATCGAGATAGGCGTGTGCTTCATCCGGTGGGAAGAACCGATAGAAAGCTGCAGGATTGTGTGTATTGAGGTTATCGAGCACCACCCGGATGCAGTCCGCATCCGGGTAGTGCTCATCGGCGAGTTCGACCATTCGATCGATCCACTCGCAGGTCCGCCGTTTTTCGGTGATCTCGACGTTGACCCAGCCAGTTAGTGGTTCGGTGGCGAGATGGAGTTTTTTCTTGCCGTTGCGTTTGTAGTGAGTATCGACACGTGCGACCGCTCCCGGTTCTGCCGGGAGCGGGTCGCGTTTGTGGCCGCGAAGCGCCTTGCTGGTTTCGTCAAAGCAGACAACTGGCCGCTTCTCGTCGTATGGCTCATGATAGATATCGAGAACGTCCTCCATGTGGTAAACGAACTGACCGTCGTCTTCAGCGGGAATCGCCCAGTAATCGTAGAGATGTGGTTTGAGGGTGTTTTTTTAGACGCCGTCTCACGGTTTCGTGAGAGATCGACTCGAAGTCGATCTCGTCGAGGGTAACGAGTTCGTCGGCGAGAAGGTGAAGCGTCCAACGAGCGCACCCTTCTGGTGGGTCGCTACAGGCGAGTTTGATGAGGCGTGCTTCAGCATCACCGTCGAGTTTGCGCTCGTATTCGCGGTCGGGCTTGCGGCGATGAATCGCCGCAATCCCTCGTTCGGAGTAGTTTTTGCGCGCCTTGTACGGAGTCCCGATACTACAGCCGACGTGCTCACCACTGGTTATCGCCTTAGGTCGAAATGAGCGTTCAGGGCGGAAACTAGTCGGCTAATCTCTGCCGAATTCATCAATAATGTTGAATGAATAGGCGAGTAGAGATCGATGCTAATGTAAGCGACTGATTTCAGGTCCGTCTCCATTCAGAATCGCGTCGAATCGAGAGCGTTGCCACTCAACGCGAAACTACCCCGGCTCGGCTGACGACTGTCAGCCGGGCCGGATCGTCGCCAGTTCACCTGCATTCGTCAGATCTGGATCAACAGTTCCGTGAGCCACTCGCTCTGTGAGCGCGTGGCGATTCAGATTTCGATCAATCGCTCCCTCGATGATCGCTAGCCCAGGATCCCATGAATAGCCGAACTGCTGGGCCAACGTTTCCAGAAGATCGGTTCCGTACCACTGCAGTCGCTTTGAAAACGACATCGGTTGTGTCTCTGTTTCTTCCTCAACGGAGTCAGGAGAGGCAGATCCGAGCCCTGCTCGTATCTGCCGCAGCAGGTACCGGCTGAGCAGCACCATCACAACCGACGCCAGCATGAAACACTCAACTGCGTCCTTCCGATAGACACTGATCTCGTCCAGTTCGAACACCGATTTCGCCTCCTGAACGACTGTTTCGATACTCCATCTGTTGGAATACAAAGCCGCGATTTCTCGCGGCTTGAACCACTTTCTCGGCAGATTTGTCACGTAGAGATGGTANGTTGGAATACAAAGCCGCGATTTCTCGCGGCTTGAACCACTTTCTCGGCAGATTTGTCACGTAGAGATGGTAGTCGTGATCAGCGTCAGGTGCATCGTCGCCGTCAGTTGCCTCGTCGTGACGAAGTCCGACGAGGCGAAACTCACGGGGGAGCAACTCACTGTCTGAACTCGGTGTATCGAAGCTCGCGGTGACATCGATCTCGCTGCGATAGAGGTCTGGAAGCACGTCTTGGAGCTGTTCTCTCTCCAAGGAGATGGCGTTGCCGCGCCATCTCCTGAGTTCGTCTGTAATCGGCGCGTTCGAATCGATTTTCAACCGATTCACGAACCAGCCACCGTGCTCATCGATCTGTGCTAGCTTCCCGTAGTCGTGATATCCGAGATCGTCCAACAGAAGCGAATCAGCCATCCAGTCGCCAATTTCGAGTTGGCTTAATTCGTCGGTACGGACATCGGTGATCGACGTGAAAAACGGAGCACGTGACGCGAGTGATTCGATCACGTGGAGCCGTGCTCCAGCGTGATCGTCACCGTAGCCGGGGAAGTCCTCAAAGGATTCCGCCGACAGCGTACAGTCCGTCGCATCCGCGATGAAGACATCGCGGAAGCGATCAAACCGACCACCCAGAGAGGATTCTGTTCCGCCGAGTTCGACGCTGAGATGTGCAACAATCTCGGTGAGGAGAGTCTTGAGCTCTGGCGTGATCCACTGCTGGATCGACGAGTATGCTGCGTCGTGTCCAGTAAACGTCTTGTAGAAGTCCTGTACCTTGGTGACAGAGCCGTCTGGCTGTGTCGTTCCGAAGAGAAAGCTCCAGACGAACGGTACAGGCCCAATCTCGCGGTTTCGTTCAACGAGGCCGGTGGCGCGAGCCGTTCGCGCCACCGCCTCCCCTGGCAGCACCGTTCGGAATCCCTTCACGATCCGGTCGAGCCATCGCTGCATAGTTCATCAAAACGGAACCGTGGAAAGGAGTCTGCTGTCTGAGAGTTCCAGTAAAATCGGCCGATCTTGCGGGAAATCGACTTAAGCGATAACGGGTGCCAATCGGTCTAGTTTGTCGATAGCCTGCTGACGTGCTTGTTCGAATTGATTTCCAAGCCCGTCATCAAGTGCTGTTTTCAGTCTGGGATCTGCCTGATTTAGATCGATAGTTGGAGCCATGATTTTTGCTCACCTTCTAATCGGTCTGTTATTTCGCTAGTTTGATGGATAATACTTTCGCTAGTTGTCCGTTCTGGCTCAACAACCCCATTTTGAGATTTACTGATGGCTCCGTCGCCTTATGTAACAGATGATGTTACAGAACCGCTCTAAATGTTACACAAGGCGTGAAAAGGCCGAAGCCGCCGCTGGCCCGCCCGCTACACGTACCGCGTCAATTATGCCTCGCGGCGGGATCTATCCGGGCGAATTGGGCGGTGGTCCCCACCCACAGCGGTCGCCGGAGAGGTCGAAGACGCCTTCGGCCCATGCAAGCCACTCAAGCGCCCCATCCGATTCGCGGATTTTGTCGGCTAATCGCCGTACAGCGGCTACTTCGAAACCGGCGTTACTAGACAATACCTGTAACGCCGATTTCAAAGTAGAAATTTCAGCGGTGTAGGACACTCCAGCGCGCTGTTCGTAGTTTTCGGCGGTGAGCAGACCGACGCTTTCGAGCGCGTCAATCCAGTTGCGAACGGTACGCTCGGTCACGTCCATGCCGTTCAACTGGGCCAGCTGATGCCAGCCAGCAACCTTGTTGGCAAGCGTTCCGTCGTCATGTTTCTCGACCAATGCCCCGTCACGAAAGCCGCCTGGACCGTCTCCGACGAGCACGTCCCTGCCGTGACCCAGCAACTCGATCGCTCGCTCGGGAACGGGGAACAGCGCCGAGAGGTCATCGGCAAGCTCCTCGAACCGACAGACTTCATCAACTGGGAGGTTCGTGGGTACGTTCGTCAGGAGATAGGCATCTTTCGCGGAATCCGCGTCACCGACGAGCAGCGGCCGAATACGATGCACGAACTGTTCGAGTTCTTTCTCGCGGGCTTCGCGGAACAGCGCGCCGGCAACCCCGGAATACGCTTTCGTCGGAACTGCGAGACCATCGCCGTATTCGTCTTCGAACAACAACTTCCGATAGACGGGTGGGTTCGGCGCGTTCCGCCGCGTACTATACTCCTTGCCGCCGGCACAGAGATCGTCGTGGTCCATCGCAAGCAGTTCGGCCTGTCGCTGGACGTCGTTCATATCGGGATGCGGAGCGCCGATACACACCACAGCGTCACACTCGGTACGATTCAGTCCGCGTGCTCCGCCGTAGACAAGCATCTCGTAGTCCTCACCCTCAGTTCCCACAAACTCGAATAGCGAAATGAGGTCGCGCCGAATCCCGAACAATGGCTTGTCATGGGTATCGATAGCGATCTTGATCACATTCTGAATTCGCTCTCGTGCCGTCTCGCTCTGACGGATCGTATTGGCGTGATACTGGCCGTCGAGGACCTGCGTGACGTTCAATCGTCCGTCAAGGTCGAGATGGCCGTCGCCACGAATATCAACCTCGTTCATGGATGCACCGTACAGCCCGGCGATTTTCTCGGGTGTTGCGGTCGCATCGAGGATGAGCGGGTCATCGGGAAGGTTATCGACCGCCGGAAGTCGGCCAAAAACGAGCGCTGGGTGCTCACCAGTGTCGAGATCAGCGGGATTGTCGTCAAGCCACGCGCTTGCACGCGCCTTCTCGCCGCCCTGCTGCGTGATGGTGTTCTCGCGTTCGTCCCAGTCACACTCGTCGGACGCACAGACCCGCGCACCATTCTCAGCATCGAGCGCTGATCCACACCACGGACAGTCGTCGAGGACCGGCGGCACGGCGACCGCGCGCCGCACGTCGGCGGTCGGCAGTCCCGCTTTTCCAGCCGCCGCGAACAGCGCATCAATACAAAACAGCGCGGTTGGGAGTTCATCATCGGTCTGCTGAATCCGACTCACAAGCCCCTCGTTGTAGGCTATTTTGACCTGTGCGAGCGGTTCATCATAGACCTCGGTCGGGGCAACGTAGCGGTCGTGTTCGACGTAATGCTCGCTATTGACGCCCTGGTACTCCCGCCACGTCGTCCGCTTGACCTCCTCGGGGGCAACCTCCGCCGGCAGGTCGTCGGGGTCAACCGGTCGGTCGAAAGCCACTGGTTGCACACCGGGCGTATCGATCTCCGCAAACGCTGCGGTGTCGTCGCAAGCGATTGTGTGTGCAAGGTCGTCGGCAAAGGTAGCGAGCGCGGCGAGATTGTCGCTGAGAGCGCTGTCATCGTCGTTACGATGCACTTCTGCGAGTTGTTTGAGACGCGCTTGCGCTCGGAGTAGATCGTCAACATCGACGCGCTGCTCGGTGGTGAGCGTCCGGGGGCTTTCGTCTACGATCACGTCGCGGTCTTCGGTAGCACTCTTGAGCAGTTGGTACTCGTGAACGCCGACGACCCGCTCGGCGAGCGGCTGGCCCTCGTCGTCTAGGAGGTGGTCGAACTGGTCGCTCCACCTGGCGTGCGTTCCGTGCCACGGGTGGTCGTCCTCATCGAACAGTCCGAGCTTGAGGTGTGTGCCGAGCGTGCCGAGCGGACCGACAAGCGCCTCGAAGCGCTGGCGAAGCAGGTCCTCCTGCGTGCGCTCATAGATGGGACACATCCGGGGCCAGTCGCTCGGGTGGCCGTGTTCGGGGCAGTGTGGGGTCTCGTTCCCCTCGGCGGCAGCAGTGGCGTCCATACAACAGTCCTCGCGAGGCTGTTCCGCGCCTTTGAGGTGGTACTGCTCGTCGGGTGTCGCGTCGTCGGAAATCGCCTCACGACCTTTCTCGTGTTTGTCGAACCCAGCGAAATACGGGCGGTCGCGCTGGGCGGCGGCGCGTTCGGCGTTCGTACTCTTACCGACACCGGGTGGGTCGGCCCAGACGTGCGGTCCACTCGAGTCAAGAAACGCCTCATACCGGTCGCCCTGAAGTTCACTCCAGCGCTGCTCGCGATCGAACTCCTCGGGGTTGTAAACGGGGCGCGCGCACTGTTCGACGGAATGTATCCCCTCCCCCCAGTCTGCTGGTGGATCGTACTCGGGGATATGCGCGCCGCGCTCCCGAAGTGCCTCAACCGCCTGCCAGAACTCCTCACCCTCCGGGTACTGGTCGGGGCGGTTGATAATCCGGTCTTCTAGCGCAATCATCTGAAGCGCGTCAAGGCCATGCAATCCCTTCCGTTCAATCCAGCCGCCGTCAACCTCGGCGAGCCCGGTTCCGCTCTCGCTGTCGCGGTAGGCCGGGTCAAGCGACTTCGAGCCGTTACTCCGCTCGTGCGTTACCGTCGAACGAAGGCGAACGTCGCGGGGTCCGGTATGTTGAATCGCGTCGAAGACCTTCTGAATCTCGGTGGTCGTTTCGACATCGGCAAGTTCGGCGCGGGAGTTCTCCGGGTCGCGCACGAGTTCGTCGGGCGTCCCCTCCGCAACGGTCGCGTACTCGTCGGCGAGGTCATCAACGAACCCCTGCGCGGCGGTCGTCTCTCGCGGTGTTGCTCGGATATGCTCGCCGGTCATGGCGACGAACCGGCCCGAATCGTACACCTCGATCTCGGCGTCGGGGAACTCGGAATGATCGGGAAGCGCCGCCTCGATGGCTTTCACATCCTCGGGAAGCTCACCACGAAGCAGGATGTGGATGCCGGTCCCCGAAGTTGAAATATCGGCATAGCTGTCCGCCCGCTCGATATGCTCGCAGACGGTCGGATGGATGCGCTCGGTGTCGGGATCGCGGGCGTCGTCGTAGTCGATGAGGACGAGGTCTTCGTCGGGGTGGTCCTCGCGATCGCGGATATTGAGCGCAAGCCCGTAGCCCGACAGATGCTCGCACCACTTCGCGGCGGTGTCGCGGTCGGTCCATACGTCGGCGTTCTGCGCGCTGACGAACTTGTCCGGCCAGTCGGGATTCAGCCACGGCGCACGCGGAACCTTCCGTCCGTCGTCGGTTTCCTTCCATGCGTGCCACGCCTCGCTGCGGTCGGCAGGATACACGTCATGCTCGCTCCTCGGCGCGTCGTCGATCATCCCCCGACCACCTCCCAGCTGCACTCACCACACTTGCCGATGTTGTTGTGATGGTCGGTCGGCGTGACCGCGTTTGTACGATCGACAAAACACACGGACTCACCACGGTACGGACACGTCTGGGTCATGACGTGGTCTCCTGCGTCTCGCTGCGCACCTCGGGACGCTTTCGGGTGGCGAGTCGTACAGCGAGATCACGATCGCCGAACACTGGGCCGGTGCGTCGGTTGTGGCCGTCTTCGTGCTCGACTAGCGCACCGCCTGCCGGGCAGTCCTCTCCTCGGCACTGATAGTTGTGATAGGCGGTTCCGTTGCCCTGCCACGCGCTCGACAGGCGTTCAGCGGTGCCGCGACAGACAGCACATCTGATGGTCTCGGGAGTCTCAGTGCCAAGAACTCGTCCGAACGCACCGACTAGCATGAGGCCGCCACCCCCTGCTGGTCGCTGTCGCTCGTGGTTGCAGGTTCGATAGTCGTGGCCGACGAGAGAGTGCAAAAACCACCACTCTCATGTCGGCTGCGGTCGTACACAGCCATGGGTTTGTTTGGTGCAAACCCCGGTCCGGGTGGTGCTTTCACCCGGACACGTCATCGTGTCCCGAGGGACCGGGGGATTCGCACCGTGCCCTATATGGGGCAAAGTGATAAGCTTTGGCTTTCTCTCGTAGCCTGTAATGCGAATAGGCGGTGTTGTCGCAGGCGTCGGAGGTGCTGGTATTCATAGCACTACTCCGACTTCTAGTCTAGTGAAAATGACCATTCCTGCAATTAGCGACTGCTGTACGGTATTTCCGAACTGATTTCGAAAGCGTGCAACGGGCTATCTCATGAAACCAAAGAATCATACCGTAACCCATACAAGACACGGTCATGAGCATGATACCAGTGACAGAAGAACGGGATGACGAGGGACAATACAGTTCGTCGTGGTCAGAGGCTGATTTCCTCGAAGCTCTCCGGGAATTTGACGGGGTTGCAGGAACACGCGATGTAGCCGAGAGGGTGGGGTGCTCTCGAAAAACTGCATACCGCTGGTTGACTGACCTTGCGGAGAAAAACGAAATTGACCAGCGGACGGCAGGTCGGGAGCTGATTTGGCTTTTAGCTGAAGACGGTTGATCGGCGATCAATCGTCGTTTGGAGAGCCACCGTCCGCTGCGGCCACGTCATCACCGTTAGTTTTTGCGTTCTCGTACCACCGGCCGACCTCACCCGAGGAGGCGTCGGTGATTGAGACAACCGTCTCTTGGTCCGCATCCAGCAGGTCACTGCATGTCTCTATCCCTTCTGCCGACAACCGCTCACCGTAGATGTTCCCAATTCCTTCGACAGCTGTGATTTCGACCGACTCGGTGGATGATGCTGACCCGGTCGCCGACGGATCTGTCCCGTTCGATTGCGACGTATCAGTGGCAGATGCGGTCTTGGATTCTGTTGATGCCTCCGATGTTTCCATTGCCTCACTCTGTTCGACGCTGGCAGCCTGTCCACTTGGAGCATTGCCTTCGCCCACAGAGCCGGGCTCAGACTCGGGTTCGGGCGTCGGCGTCGGTTTGGATACGGTCTCACCGCTCGTGATCTCCAGCGCCCTCTCAAGCCAGTGGTCGACCTCGCTCGCGCTTGCAGTCGTGATTGACAACATTGTCCCTGGATCAGTCGCAAGCAGATTCTCTGGTGTCTCAATCCCTTCCGCGGAGAGTTGCTTGCCGTAGGTTCTCCCGATCCCTCCCACCTCCAAGAGCTCACTCAACTTGTCATCCTCTCCTTGCTCACCAGTCGTCTCGCTCTTGTCGGCACACAGCGGCAGAGTCTCGATTTTCGTTCGTATCCACCCGTCATAATCATTGGTTTGGATGAGAGATTCGGAGTGATCGTGCCCTCTTCCCGGCGTGAGTTCGTTCTTTGCTGTGTTGATCTGACCCGGTTCCAACCCGAATTTCGACAGCGTCTCGACATCCGTTTCGGGGCTGTAGAACACCTGCCGCATCGATGTCTGCTCGCGGATTACCTGCCGTTTGTTCTCCTGACCGGACCCGACCGAATCCAGCCGATGCACGAACTCTTCTGGTGATTGGCTCACGCTCCACATACAGGCTTCATATCGCGCCCACTCGCGTGATGCTCTCTCAAGCCATCTGACGATCCGCTTTGACCCGTACAAAACGTGTGCCTCGTCGATCATGAAGATCGTCTGGCCGGGTGCTTGTTTGATCTTCTGCGTGATCTGTGAGAGGGCAATCTGTAGCCCGATCGACTTCTCAACGTTAGCATCGCCAGCAAACTGCTGCAGATCGAGATACGCCATTTGCACATCCTCATTCAGGAGGCTGTTTGAGCCTTCACCCATCAGATGAGTAAATCGACCTTCCCCGATCACTTCAAGCAAGCCGGTGAACAGCGCGTCGATATGCTTTTTCCGATTTTCGATCTCTCTCGTCGTTCCCCCCACCGTATGCGAGTCTTTGCTGATACCGTCGTACATTGCCTTCGCCGTCTCAATATAATCATCAAGTGTCGGTGACGGCAATGCATGGGTCGAGAGATCGTCTTCCTCGATTCCTGCTCGTCGATAGGTCATCCCAGCGATGTATCGCGCTGTCTTATACTTATCGCCAATACTCACATCGCTCGTATTCCCGTCCTCACCCGCCATGAACTCCCCCGCTTGGGTGAGGCTTACGACCAACTGCGCTACCTCGTCCGTTTTTTGCGCGAAGGGGTTGTACCCCCCACTCGCCTCGTCAGCGATATCGGCTTTGTTGTACCGGCTAGCGGGCCCATCCGTTACACCATCTTCCACACCCCAATACTCCTCTGGTGGGGCTTCGATGTGCATCGGATTGATCGGTTGACCGCTATCGATCACGATTCGCTCCCCGTCGCACAGATTCGTTAAGTCACCAAACCCACTCTGAGTATCACAGACGATCAACGTGCGGTCATCGCGATCCAAAAACCACTCTGCAAGCGCTTCGATAACGAAATGTGACTTCCCCGCCCGCGACATCCCGATCGTGATGATATGCGGTGCCGTTCCGCGATCAAACAGATCGAGATACACTGGCTCGTCAGTATGTGTGTTCCGGCCCCAACGGATACCATCCATCTCATCGTACGACATGCTCACGAACGGGAATATTGCACCCAACCCTCCCGAAAACACGATCCGCTCTCGCGCCGGTGATGCATTCTCGTTATACAGATCATCACCGAACGGTGATGCGGACATGAAACACTCATGCTGGCTTCTCTCGGGGGCGACTGGCACGCATTTCGCTGGTGGTGATTCGAGTTCCCGCTTCACCTTCTCGGCGTCCTCGTTGAGCTGACTTCGCGAATCCGCTCGGATCGTGATATACCCGTTCATATACCACGCACGGGCGTTCCCCTCTGCCACGTTCTGGTGCGCACGGGTGTACGCCTCCCGTTTCGACTCGACTGTCAACGCTGACAACGGCGTGTGCTCCTCGCGTTCGATCCCCTCGGCGTCCACATCGAGTGCTTCTTCTTCGACTTCGCCTGCAGCTTTGTGTCGGTGAATCGGGGTGGCGTGGATCTTCGTATCATAATTGACATCAGTCATCGTGAACAGATCATCCAAGAACATCTCACTCGGATAGAGCGGCCATTCCGAAACCCAAAACGTCCGACAATACGTGTTCCCAAGACAAACGGTATCGCCATCGACATCGTACCCCCCACGCGCGAGAATCCGCTCGGTCGGAGTCTGATGGTCCTCTCCCCAATCGCGTTTGAACAGATCCATCAATCCTGGCTCTGCTCTCTCCGGAAGCGATGTCCAGTACGCCCGCAGCACTTCGGCGTGCTCACGAGGGCCCGCTCGTTCGACAGCGACACCGTCAATAGCTTCGAACGCTTGCTTAATGCTCGTCGCACGGTTTGCGAGAACGTCTTCCAACGGCTTGCCAGTGAGCACCCCTTCGGAATCGTCCTCCTTGCTACGGCTATTCTCCACGTCGGAGGCGCTTCCATTGTCGGCCGTCGCGTTGGCATTCGACGAGTTGTCCTGGCTATCGCTATCGCTGTTGGTATCGGTATCGGTAGAGGTGGTGTCTGCGTCGCTGCTATCAGTCTTCTCACCATCGCTCCCGATCCCGAGTTTCGATTTGAGTGCTGATTTGGTACGGTGCTTCAGCTGTTTGTTCCGTGCAGCGAGGCTCCCCGAAGGAGCACGCACCGCTGATTCACGTGGATCAGCCTCCACAACGATGTAATCCCGACGCTCGTTGGCATCGTACTCATCATCCTTTTCTTCCAACCACTCCGCGGATTCTTCGAGCGCGTCTCGCTGACTCGGATTCAGAGCGTTGCTGTGGTCTGCTGCACGCTCTTTCCGACGCTCGATGAGAGTTTCGGTCGTCGCTGGACGTGTCGTCGAATAGTATGACCACCATCGCTCTTCCGGTGCGACAGTGTTCTCGATCCCCTCAGTGGCTTGCTGGACTTTCGTCTGTTTTTTGCCCGCTGATAGATTACTCGCGTTTGTCCCTTCGACCCGCAACAGCGTTGCTTGACGCCCGTCTTGCAGCTCGACACTCCCAGTGGTGCTATCTTCGTCGACCATCAGTGATCATCCTCCCCATCATCGTGGATGCAGCGGATGTTGTGCGTATTTCGAACGGTCTCCTTATGTCCCCACGGCAGTGTTTGTTTCAGAAACCGATATGAGAGATACTCTTTCAGCACCCCATCAGGAGTAAGATACCATGCCCGCGACATCATCACATTGAGGTGGACCCCCACACCTAACAACGGCAGCGATAACGCAAGAAGCAGAAACGTTGCTATGAACGCTCCGAACCACAGCGCCAATCCCGCTGCAATAATAGCGATTCCGGCCGGGACATACACGACCCCTTCCCGAACTGTTTTTGGCTCTATCCCGTGGAAACCAGGGATAATCCGAGTGTCGGTGTTGACATAGGGCAGGATCATCCGCCGGTCGTCAACTTCGCTAGTCGTGTCCTCGTCTGTGTCTGATTCTTGCTCACTCATGGCGACCATAGTGCTGGTTGCAGCTCGTTTGGCACTTGATGCCGATCTAGTCCGGTGTAATTTGGCAGTTCCACGGCTTTATGTTTTCTCCCCCGTCAAAAGGCCATCCTCGAAATCGCAATCAACCAAACCACAGCGCGGAGCCCCCTCCCTCAAGGACCGAGGCCGTCAGGCCAAGCGAAGTAGGGCGGTGGAGATGTCCTTATTTGTACATTAAATATCTCCCCCCTGTTTCAAGTGGTTGCTTGACAATATTCACGACAAATGACGGTACGACTTTCACCGCACCATATAGTGGGAAGACAACAAATCCGACAAACACTCCGCAAATTATGAGGAGAAGCGAGAAGATAGACGTGACTGGATCTCCAAAACCAAGAGGAAGCCAAAAGATGAATCTGAGCCATAGCGCTTGTAAAAATTTCAGTCCGAGGAGAAGGCCAAAAAGCGAGAAACCGAGCTTCGAATACGATTTCGCAGCTTTACTACCGGACGCCCACAACGCGGCATACAATGGCCACAGAGCTGCGACGAAAAACAGCATTAGCCATTGGATAAAGCCGAATACGAGAGCGATAGCCACCGTCGCCAGATTGATCGAAAGGAGCCCAATCCCTAGTTTCATCATATTCCCTGGCGTCCGGAGCAATTCCCTTCCACCAGGAATGACACCCGTTGAGAGCAGATTCGCCCCATGCAAAATTCCCGGCATAATCACTACACCAAACAGGACAAGGAGAAATGCGATAAAGACATCCTGTAAGCGTTTCTCCCGCTCCCGCGCTCGTCCCGGTTTCGCCCAAGCGAAGACACCGAGCACCAAGAGTGGGCTGGTCACCAGTGCTGCTAGCCCCACATATATTTTCCAAGAAGCTTTCCACCATTTGTCAAGACTTATCCATCCCGGTAATATTGGGTCCGTTCTTTTATTTATTGTTCCTAATGAGCCAACATCATTACTAGCTGTGTAATTACCTGTATTGTTAACTTTAGTGGAATTTACTGGACTCGCGAACCCAGGATACCAAGTCTCTGGTTTCGTAGTATTGCCCGGCGCTGGCACAGAAACCAACATCCATCCCAAATCGTCAATCATGCTTTCTGTTCGGTTTTCTGCTGATTTAAACCAGCCCGTTGCTATATTGACTGAGAGGCCAAATCCCGATGGGAGAGCATTTGCAGTTTCATTGATAGCCTGATTAGATGCTGATCCCAATTCATTCCGCGTGTTCGCCATATCATCATTTGATTGATTCAATTGTTTTCGTGCGCCAGAAATATTTCCACTTACCACTTCGCCAGTGGCATTCACCCTGTGGTGTATCCCACTTGTATAAGAATTCCATGCATTACCCAAATGACCACCGATGGATTTATTCTTGCTATTATTAGATCTATTGCTGGTGTTGTTACCACTGGATTTTTCACCTGTATTATTACTATCATTTTCCATCTGGGCATAGCCACCGATCTCCATTTTGGCAGGCCCATGATCCAACTCTCCAAGCTGTGCTTGGAGGGCTTCTGTAGAATCATCAGTGGGTTCCGATAACGGAGGGCGATCGTCAGCAGCGCTCTGTGCGGCACTAGGTGATGTTATGATGGAGATAATGAGACAAAAACAAACCAAGACCAATAGGAAAAACCGTATTTTCTTGAGAGAAGTTTGCCCACCCCTCTGATTGGAACCATTCTCAGTGTTTTTGCCATATACAGAATCCATTTTCGAGGGTGTTATGATTTTTTACCAGCGACCATGTTCTTGCCCCAGGATTGTGCTACGAAATTACATCGATGGCTGAGACACAGCTCAGAAGCGTAAAGCCGATCGCACTGAGGATTGTTGGGGCTGAGGCCACCAGGACACCACCAATGAACTTCTTCACAGCAGATCGCCATGTTGATCCTGTCCCAGCGCGCCGACGAGGATCGTCACCACCACCTTCGGCAAACGCTTTAATTCCATCAATAACTCCGAGATATATCAGTGCGATTGATGCAATATAAAATACTGCTGTCAACAAGATTCCCGCTCCCGCGTTGCATAATGCCTCGCCTAAGCTGCTTCCAACATCACCAGATCCACCACCACCACCGCCACCACCGCCTTCTGCAGCTGCTACTGGCTCCATGGCAACAGCCATGCCAGCCACCATTGCTATGACGATCACCGCGACCAGCACAATATTCCGCCTCGATGCGGACCTCTTCTTGCTGATCAATCTCATAATCTACACTAACTTTCCGCTCACTTAAACATTACCTATGATATTCTACATTATCGCTCCCATCGAGGACGCGTACGCCGGGCTCATTCGATTTGTCGATCGGCAAAGGTAAGATATTCGGGTAACACTTATTCTGCTCCCCAACTGTCATGCACTAATGACAGGATCAAGCAGACTAGGATTCCGGCCCGGAAAAACGTATTATAATGCAGTGCTTGCCACTATGTATATCTCTGTATTTATTGTTATTGTGGGACTAGTTATCGCAAACGTGTTCTTACCCATATTATCGTCGCCCTCTTCATCACAACCTGCAGAAACTGGAGCTGATTCTGTAGCAACGAGCACCCCGGTTAACTCAGACGGTGATACTGTAAAACCCTCATCTCAAGAGACATCAAGGACATCCAACCTTACAACAGAAGCCGGATCTGGGAATAATCCTATAACCTCACCAACTGGGGACCAACTTGAGCAACAATACAAAGATACAGTAGCTAATAATTCAAACGCTACAATTGTTTCGGCAGAGAAACGTGGGGATGTTTTCTATGTGAGATATGTACCTTATAATAGAATACAACAAACAATTCTCAATGAAACTGGAACTCTTCTTGGAGCTTATGGAGGATCAACGGAATATTGGGAAGTCAAACGACTTCATGTCACCATTTTAGATGAAAACCGACAACCTATCGCTACATACCATGCAAAAACCCAGTGGATGAACCAATATCAACAAGGAAAAATAACGTCAGGTCAAGTTATAAACCGGACCTTAGACACAATCAACGAAACCACATCAAACGTCAATTTGCCTGCTTCAAATTGAAAACATTTTATATATGACTGTTTTTATCCTGCTCGACCCGCTAGAGAGACGCTTATCGCCACCGGAAGTTGTAGTGAACTATTCGTAGACCTATTCCGTAGTTCGGTTTTTCTGCTTATCTTTTTTCATTTCATCGTATTGCACTGCTAATGTTCGGTCAACTTGTTTCGGGTTCGGAACATTGTCGAGGATCATATCTTGCTTGCCAGAACCAGCAGTGTAGATCACGATATCCCCAAACGATAATAGCCGCTCTATTATTGACTGATCACAGGTCGTATTTTGTATTCGTTCGATGCGAAAATGATCGATATTCTGTGAGATGATTCCTCTTTTTTCATATATCTCACCAGAAGTGATTACGTATGCTGTATAGCGCCACTTGAGAAACACCCATACCCCTCCAAACAAACCGATCAATGCAATCACCAGTGGGAGCAACGAAACCCATCCTGGGACGTTAGCTCCAACAGTAGCACCCATATCCATTCGATCCAAGAAAACTGTTCCAGTGATCGCTATAGCAAACATGATCACCATGAGGAATATCGTAGGGAGAATTGTAATCCAGTGCGGCCGACCGAACCAGAGCACTTGTTCTTCAGTTGATAGGTGTAACCATTTTGGTGCGCCGTGGTGATTGATATCACTCATTGTACGAGTTCTCCTAGTAAAACATCCCTCTGGCATATTGGGTCTTATCGCATCAAGCCGAACTATTTTTGTTACTTATATTAGACGCGCTTACATTTGTACATGCATAATCGGTGTCCAACCGCTGACGTCGGGTTGCTTTGCCGTCCCAGCGAAGCGTCACTGTCGCTTGCTGGGAGTCGAGGTTGATGGGTGCAACGACGATCGTCGCGGGATGCTGATCTCCAGTGCAGTAGTTAGCTTGGATAGTCTCCCATGATGCACCGTTTTTTGGGGCTCCCCACGTATGCGGTCCTGGACTGTCGCCGCCTTCGGGATTCTGCCAGTATGCGTAGTACGAGAGTGGACCAGTTGTTGTTTTGAACGCAAGCGTCGAGTTGCTGTCGATGTAGAACGGACCGGTACTGTTGTGATCAGCCAGCTCGAACACCGATGTGCTCATTCCGCCCCCTAACACTTCCTGTGGTGGAGGTATCGGCGATGGGACACCATCAGTGACGCCGATATATTTGATTCCGAGCGGTAGGTTGCCGTCATTTTTTACTGTCACTTGGAGATTGTCTGCGTAGGCAGGGACATTATTGTCGAAATCGCTCGGAGCGTTGTTTTTGAGGACACTCACATCGGCGACCGAAAACGACGAGGTGAGTTCAACAGTCTGTTCACTGACGGTCTTGTGATCGTTGTCCTCACTGGATTTCGTCGCAATAAGCCCATAGTCGCCTGCTGGGAGTGGTTTGTTGACACCGTGTACGTTGCCGTATTTGATGAGCAATGGCACCGTGACTTGTTGTTTCCGACCGATTTGAGATGTTTGGAGGAGTTTGCCGTCAGGACTGCGGAATTCGATTGTATCGGCATCAGTGTCGGGGTTGAGATTGATAATCAGTTTTCCTTCGTTAAACGAGACTGTGTCGACAGCTTGTTGGTTTGCATCTGATATCAATCTGGAACAACCAGCAAAAACACTTCCTGCGAGGACTCCACCATATTGAAGCACCCGCCGCCGCGATACCCTGTTCTCGCTAGTTTCTCGTCTCATTGTGTCCCCGCTCTGCAATGGCGGTTGTGGAGCATGCGCCTACTCTCACTGTTATTTTATCCGGTCCCACCATAAATCACTGGGCCAGGGACGGTCCGAGTTGCCAGCTGTCGCTGATGCCGATCATCTGTGTAGTCCGTGATAAACAAGGAGGCTCCCGAGTACAACAAGCACGACGCTTGCCGCAGTCTGCAAGAATCCAGATTCATCGCTCGGTGTCTCTGCGCTCTGGTGACCACCAGTGGCACGCTGTGATGGTTGTTCTGGCGGCGTTTGGTCTGGCGCTACAGCTGTCGGTGATGCGGATGACGGAGCCGATTGAGACGACTGAGACGACTGAGGCGATTGGGATGGGTGAGGCGTTGGAGAATCAGTTCCGGAAGCCAACCGTCCGGTGTCGATCCCTTCAATAGTTCCGCTACCGGAAATAGGGTACTCACTGCTGTTCTGATACGGTTGGTCGTCTGCCGAGTCAAATGCTTGGTTGCCGTTCGAATCATTGTATAGCAGAACATGAACCTGCTGAGTACCGGTGATTTGGGAGCGATCGAACTCACGACCGGAGATGTTGTACAACGGGACGTAGACATCAGTGAAATTGCCACCTCTGACGTACTGTGTCCGGCCGATGATCGAATCGGATTCCGGTGACGCTGGCGAATAGCTCTCGTTGTGAACGACGATAAACCCGTTCGCAGGAAGCGATATCGAAGCAAGACTGACGCGTGATGGTGTCGTCCCGTTCTCATCGATGCTGAGGGAGGCGTTTTCAGGCCGGGACGCTGACCTACCTGTGGTAGTCTCATTGGAGGTTGTGGTCTCGTTGGAGGGTGTAGTCTTGTTCGAGGCCGCAGTTTCATTTGTGGTAGTTTCTGTTTGAGCGAAATGATCGGCGATTTCCATACGCCCGTCCTCCTCGCCGTCGCTCGCTGCCGCTGTTGGTGCGACAATCGCGCTGCTCAAGAGTCCAGCAGCGAGGATGACGCTGATCATCACCATCATGGCCCGGTGTTGTTTTCTTCTGTGCATAATGTATTGTGAGGGTTGGTTCCTCAGTCACCGAAAATAAGATAGAACAGAGTAGCGACCGCTCCCACCACAACCAGAGCGATCAATAGGAACATACTGAATATCACAGATATGACTCGCTGGAAGAATTTCTGTTTGCGTTGTTGTTGGCGTTGTTGAGCATCCTCTCCGGAAGAGCCGTTGCCTGAGTCCATTGCTGAGAAATTGACGGCCGAGAGATTACCCGACGCGCCGACCTTGTCTGGAGCGCTGAGACCGCCTTTGTTACATTGCTTTCCAAATCCGACGTTTTCACCGATGTCCATACCGTTGATGCTGCTCGGCCCCGCCCCGGGGACTTTGATACAGGTGTTCCGGATGCTCGAGTTCTCCCGCTCTCGGATATCGATAACAGGATCAGCATATGAGCTAACGATCTCTGAGTCAGTGATCGTAATGTTGTGCGGCGGTTGCGTAGCAGGATTCCCGTCTCCTGGTGCCTCAGCGCGGATGGTTGTCTGATCGAGCTGGTTGACGATCCGAGAGTTCTCGATTTTGAGGGAGCCAGCCCAGCCTCTGATGTAGATCGGCGCACCCATGTTGCTGTTGATGCTGCGGACGCGGACATCGGCGTTTCTCAACACCGCACCGCTGGGTTTTTTCTCCTGGTATTTCCTGCGTTCGGTTTTTAATCCTTGCACACCGAATTTTTCGTTGTATGGAGTGCCATTCGTGGGTCCGCTGTAGTTGTCCGCATCGACGACCATGCTGACGCCATCGGCCCATGACTCTGCACCATCGTAGCGAAGCTGTGAGACGGCATTGTTGACGTATTTCCCGCCTTTGACCTGTGCATGCCCTGGTGTCCGGCCGCCGTAGAGTCCGTTGTCGGCCGCCCCAACCGAGACACAGTTGCCCATCTGTGCGGTGCCTTTGTTCGATTCGCCAACCCAGAAGAACGGTGCGCCGCCGCTGTTTTTATCGCCTGGGAGACCAATGTGTTTCCCAATGAGTCGTTCCGCGCGCGCGGTTGCACCTTCATCTGCCGCAAATCGACACATCGGATTTGATTGGTCTTCGTCTGCTTGTGAGCCAGTGTTATCCTGCGTCCCGACGTATCTGATATCTCGTGCCTGAACGAAACCGGATGAACGCAGTAGGATCGAGATGCTGTTTCTGTTTCCGGTCTGATCCAAGACGAAATTGGCGAGCAAACCGGTCTCTGCTTCGAAATTGATGGCTGCGCGCGTATTATCGGCAGCAACGAACGTCGCAGCATTCTTTCCGGATTCCAGCGGGCTGCTGGCTTGTTTATAGCCTTCCCCAGCCATGCCAAATGTCCCGTCAACACTCACTCCCCATTCCTGATCAAGCAAATACTCCCCGGGCGGAAAGAGAATGAGCGTGTCTGGTTTAATGGCTGAACCCAGATCTTGACTGATAGCCCGACCGCCCGTTGGATCTGCGCCGAGATCGTCGACCGCGTTCACGACGTTACTGAAATTCGGTGATGTCGGTGAGCCGAGCCCGCTCCCGCTCTGGTTGCCTCCACTAGAATTTCCCTGCTGTGCAGCTCCCTCGCGCATCTGCTTCAAGTGGTCGTATTCGGCTACTGCCCACGCCCGTTCGGCCCCTCGTGTAGGATTTCCGGGTTGCTCGAAGCGGCTTCCCGACGACTGCACTGACTCCGCTTGCTCCCCGGTGATCCCACTCGCTTTGACGATCGAACTGCCTGTCGCTCCAGAGAGCGCACCGACTGCTCCTGCAGCCAGGAACGTCCGTCGAGAGCATTCCAATTTTCCAGTCATCTGGTTAGCGAAGTTTGATGAGGAGGTATCCACCCCCAACGATCACGATCACGAGTACAATCCCGACGATCCAAGCGACTCCGGATAACCCACTTCCACCATTCCCATCGGAGTCTGCTGCTTGTTCGGTCTGGTTGGTGTCCGTTGTTGTATCCGTGCGCTCGATCGCTGCTGTCGATGTTGTTGATGGTGATGGTGACTGGTTGCTTGTCGAGACCGCCGTTGTGGCTTCGAGTCTGCTGACTGATGCTTGATCCGTGATGGCCTCCCCATCCGTATATGGCACATCCTGAAACCCACCGGAAGTGACGTAATCGTAGGTCTGATTCTGGTTTGTATCGCGACTCGGAATAGCAACGAGCGTCTGGGGCTGTTGAACGCTGCCGTTCATGAGCGCGACTGTCACGTTCTGGTGAGTGCCTGCTGAAAGATACGCCGACAGACCGACCGCGCTCGTTACTGGATCGTTCTGGGGTTGGAGGTACTGCTCACTGTGAACGACGACAAATCCGCCTTGTGGAAGCGTCACCGACGCCACCGATACGGTTGATCCATCCGTTTGTTGATCGGAGAACTGGATACTCGCGGATGGGGTGGGTGTCGCGTTCGGATCACCACGCGAGCCACGGATAGTCAGCCGAGCGTTATCCGACACGAGACGCTCTTGTGCCCCTGAACCCACGATGAGCGGTTTGTCGAGGCTTGTGCCGGACGTGAGATAGTCGAAGCGGCCATTGTCGTTGCTGTCCTCGTATACGATCGCCTCGTAATTCCCGGTGTTGTTGAGTGAGGTCCGGTTGGCGACTCCTCCAGGTGGGCTCTGATTGATAGGGATTGTGACGTTCTGGTGGGTTCCTGCTGAAAGCTGTTCGGAGACCGCGACGGCATCTTCCTCAAGGAGGCCCTCTACGCCAGCTCCGCTCAGATCTATGACGACGAATCCACTGGTGGGAAGCG
Source organism: Halococcus thailandensis JCM 13552 (assembly GCF_000336715.1). Taxonomy (GTDB): domain Archaea; phylum Halobacteriota; class Halobacteria; order Halobacteriales; family Halococcaceae; genus Halococcus; species Halococcus thailandensis. The sequence continues at coordinate 4,954 of NZ_AOMF01000114.1, read as the reverse complement.
TCACTGATTCGACGGTGACGTCTGACCCATTGGTGGTTTGATTAACGAACTCAACCGACGCGTTGCTCTGGTTCTGTGTTTGAGTTTGCGTTTGTGTTTGTCCGGCTGCAGTCTCGATAGGGGCAAGACCTCCCAAGATGATGCCGACGACCACTACAACGAATACGCTGCCTCCGAACAGTGTCGCAGCCGCCGGACGCATTCTACTCCCACCCCGAAACGAGTGGCAAACCGCTGGCGATATCTCCCATTCCGGACACGATGTCGAATGAGAGCCCATGATCGGTAATCCCTGATCGAATACCGAGATTCAGTAGTCGTAGTGAAATCATTGGTTGTTCCACCCCCGAGAAACCGAAAAATAACGAGTTGTTGTAGAGTGTTGTAGGGCTAGATGGAGTGAAGACGCCGCTGAACATAATGATATGATTGCTTTACTGTATGAAAGTCGTTACGGTCAGTATGGTTATCTTCGGATTTCAATTGAGAGCATTGAACCCTTCATCCTCCATCAATTCAGCAACGCGCTCAGGATGATGAAATGCCGCAAGAAGGGCAAATTCTCGTGCGTCTGTCTTTGTAATTTCACTGGCTTCGAGGTGATCAGCAAGCACGCTCCGAAAACCAGCTTCTTGGTCGGCGATTTTATCTCGTACATACACCTCCAGACGGTTGTCGCGTTCATCTCCGACATTATTCCGCCGAACGAAATATGGATATTTCTCTGCTGGTGTAGTAGTTGTTGAATGTCCGGCCGAAACTTGCCCCGACACCGATTGCTCGGATGAGTCTCCACTATCAGACGATGTGTTGTCCGGCGGATTTGGTGTGGACTCTTTCGTCACAGGCGATTCGGAAGCGTTCTCTTCTGTTGTCTGCGCCTCTGTTGTCTCTGTGTCGGATTCGTCATTTTCGCCACTACTACCAAAGTTGAGATCACCGGAACCGGATTTGAAGTTGCTCATACGGTCCGAGCCTCCGTTCTCTCGTCAGTGTGAAGATCGATGACACGATTTCCGTAATCACGGATATCGAGTTCTAACACTGGGTCGACATCAGTTCCGAAAGTGTTGGTTGCGATGAATCGTGCGAGTTCATACAGTTTCCGTAGAGTCTCAATCTCTCGGTCACGTATCCGCCGCTGGCCGGATTCACTCACCATCTTGCCGTCTCTCTCGAATGTTTTCCAGCGCTCTTCGATCACTTTGAATGCTGAGCCTCTCGCTTCCCACATAGCGTCCATGAGGCTTTCCCGGTTCCCGATGGTCACTGGCGTCGCAAACGCTTCCGTATTCTCAAACTGTTGCTGATATTGTTGNGGTTCCCGATGGTCACTGGCGTCGCAAACGCTTCCGTATTCTCAAACTGTTGCTGATATTGTTGATGAGCATTGGTTTGACCAACGCCAGACGGAATAACGCAGGATAGGCCGATTTCAATATCCAGCTGGGTTCCCATATTGCCGACGAGCTCCTCGAGACCTTCGAGGCTGAGATTTCCTTTCCCAGCTGGTTTGACGGGGGCGATAAGNTCCAGCTGGGTTCCCATATTGCCGACGAGCTCCTCGAGACCTTCGAGGCTGAGATTTCCTTTCCCAGCTGGTTTGACGGGGGCGATAAGTGTCCGGAGCGCAAAAATCGCGTTATAGAGTAAGTCTTCTGCTCGTGCATTCGGATCGATGAGGATGGCGTCGTACTCTTCGTTCAGTTGGTGCGTGTCCCAGAGCAGGTCATACAAGAGTTCAAAGCGCGGATACTCCTCGCGATTCATGTTCTGCATCCCTGTTTCGTAGGAGATCTTTTGCTCCAGATTTGAGGTGAAATCGCTGAGCATGTCGTGACTCGGAATGATATCCACGCCTTCAGCGGTTGATTCGATCAGATCCTGAAAGTCGCCGTCTGGCATGTCGAGGATATGTTTGACCAAATTGTCTGCATCTGGGTCGCTTCGGTGCTTGCCGACATCGAAGAGACTGGTCAGATTACCCTCTTGCGGATCAAGATCCAGTACGAGAGNCGGCGATATTGGCCGTCATCGTCGTCTTGTATGTCCCACCGGACTCGGAGTAGATTACAGCTGTTATCATGCATACTGAGGTCTGGTCTCCCGTGGTATAAATCTGTGTCAGACAATCCGGGCAGAAAACCCGAACTAGTATCTGTTACAGCTATCTGTACCGATTGTCTGTAATGACTCTGCGAATCGAGCAATCTGTCTGATCGCCCAGTCGCTGGTGACAACACAGCTCCACACTGGATCTGGCATCATTCAAATGCGAAAAATTGGCATCAGCCACTAGCTGAGCGTGCCTATTCGGTCATTGCCTGTGTTGCAGCGCGGACTTTCTCGATTGCTTCCTCTAGCTGGGATCGGTGAGGACCGTCGCCCTCGACTCCATCGAGACTCACGCGGTAGCTCTCATTCGCTTTCGTCACGCGTACTGACTTCCCATCGTCGGCGATTGTGGTGTCCATCCCACTGGTTTCCAGATACCGTTGGAGAGCCACAAGAGCGGCAGAGGGGTCAGAGGAAGCATCGGCCTCAGTGTCGCTATTCGATCCAGACGTCGTCCTCTCGACCGACTCGTTGGCCCCACTTTCGCCCTTCTGGGTTTCGGGGGCGTGAGGGCGGTGTTGATCGCGGACCAACCGCGGCGCGGGAAATCCATAGTACAGCGTATCGGCTTCCTCAAGTTCGCTCACCGACAGCCGCGTGTACCGATTCCAATCTGGCAGGTCGTAATGTACGTCCGTCGTATGCACGACCACGACGACGGGCGCATCGACTGGATAGTCGGGATTGTCTTCAGCCACTGTCGTTTCCGTTCCCTCCTTGTCTTCGTAGGCAACCCACTCCTCGGCAGTCGCGTCCGGTAGTGTCGTTACGTAGGCCCCAGTCTGTTCGTCGGCGTCGGCATCCTGATCGTGGACGATATCACCAACACTGAACTTCCTCCCGGTCGCTTCCGCAGCATCCGGCCCAACCATGGATTCTGTCATGAGACTTCTCAGACAATTAAGCCACAAGCAACTTATATCTCACTTCTTCGGCTTCCCTGAGCTCGCTCAGCGCCCGCTCGATAAGCAACGCCTGTGGATCGTGCAGGCTCTCTACTCGTGCTTCGAGATCCGCGAAATCAGTGAATGCCCCCCGCCTGCACTCGTCGATGATCGCTTCGCGGCGCTTGTTTCCAATGTCGGGCAGCACGTCGAGTTGGTGTTTGCGAAGCCCGATAGGTTGGGCATTGTTGTACCAGTCGATGAACCGCTGTTCGTTGTCCGCGATGATGGCTGTGATGGTCTCTTTGAGTCTGTCTTGCGCGGCTTGAGTCAGCGTATGGTAGGTCAGGCGGCGTGTCACGCCATTGAGCGCATCGACCTCGACGGCCAGTCGGTCGCCGGGCGATAGGTTTGCATCTTCGGCCGCAACGAGTTCCAACAGCACGAACCCGCTTTCACCCACACTTGTACGTACCGTGATTCCTCCTCCTCACGGTCAGGCGGCCGCTCGGTGAGCATCCGTACCCACTCCTCATGTGCGGACTCCTCAACCATACACGTTCTACGCCTCTTCACTTCATAGAGGTTCCTGATTCCCACCTCTACTCCGACACCCACCATTGGCTAATCTCGGTATGGCTGCCAGGAGTTCGGCAGTTCGATATCCACAACCCGCGTGCGCTGATCTCACTCAATAGCCTTATGTAACATCTAGGACTGAACGAGACCGGTGAATGTTACATAAGGCATGAAATGAACGGGCTCATCAGTGTGTAGAAGGCGCTATCCAGACGATACTTCCCACGCAGCAAGCCAGCCTCGCGCGCTGATCGGCAATCCGAGATCACGCACTTCGTAGCCTGCGTCTTCCAAACGGCCGCGCACGAAATCCGGCTGTGCCCCAACGAGCAGTTTCGCTGGGCCGCCCCCGTTCTCGGGCGGTCGCAGTTTCCACGGTTCGGCGCTGTCGTCCAAGCCGCAAAGAACTGCAACAAGTTCGTCTTCGAGCTGTTCGTCAGCGGTTTCAGCACCATCGGAGGTCTCAATGGACATCACCCACCATCTCCAGCGGCCGCTGCGAGACTCGCCTGATCAGGTTCGACACCAATTGTCGCAACCGTCCCGCTACAACTCGGATCGCACTCACCACCAGCGTGAGTACAATCGTCATCGGTGGTTCCATCGCAGAGCATCTGGACTACCGAAAGCCACGGATCAAGCCACCCCCACGCTTCACGGAGTGCCGATATCCGCTCCCCCGGCTCGGCGAACAGCGCTCCAGCTACTGGATCGTCTGGGTCCGCATACCGGTCCGGCGGAAGCAGGTCGTGGACCACCTCGGCGAGCACGTCCCGAACAAACGGATCTTGCTCTTGGTCGTTGTCCTCATCCGAGGTTGCCACGAACCACGGGAGGACGACGTCGTCCCGTTCATCATGCTCGTCATCGCCGCGAAGTGGGAGCGTGAGACGCCATCCAGCGTCGGTTTTACGGACGAAATCGAACGCTGCGAGACGGTCCGTGTGGTTGCGAACCGAACGCGCTGAGACGTCGGCCCTGTCCGCGAGTTCACTTTGCACGAGGGGGGTCTTGGCAGCCAGCAGCGCATGGACGATCCTCGAAAGCGCCGGTTTCGACATCACCGGGAGGATACGGTCGGTATCGAGCGTCGAGAGCGCGTANCTGCCCGGTGCTTTCGCCTCCGATCCTAGATTATGGAGTGCCTCCGCTACGTCGTACGGCGTCCCGGTGAGTGCTGCGAGTATCGAGGTCGTTGCACGAGTCGGCCGCAGGGACTTCTGCCGGCACATCATCTTGACCGTTCGTGCAGTGTAGCGACGTTCGTCGGCGACTTCGACCGGGACACGGATGCCGAACTCTGGCGCGTCGTCGCGGACTTCTCTATTCGCAAGCCGGCGGCGGAGTGAGTCTGCAAGACTGGAAACGCTCTTGCC
>NZ_AOMF01000113.1 GCF_000336715.1 Halococcus thailandensis JCM 13552 | reverse complement strand
ATACGCCGCAAATTCCCGGTAGCGACTCTGGATGGCTGCTCCGACAGCGATGGTTTCGGCGAGATCGTGGCGATCGGACTCATCGTAATCGCGCGTAAAGTTCGGGAGGCGGAACTCTCGAACCAGATCGACACCGGCGAGGTCCAACAGATGGACCATCGTCCCGGCGAGACCGTGGGCTTCGCGGAGGATAGTTGCCCGGAATCGATCGGCATTCTCGAAATTACCGTGATACCAGTCCTTGGTGAGCTCGCGAAGGTCGTCGGCAGCTTCGAGC
>NZ_AOMF01000112.1 GCF_000336715.1 Halococcus thailandensis JCM 13552 | reverse complement strand
TATCCTGCCAGCCCTCCGGCCCCGCAGGGGCCGCGAGGGTTCTGCCATACAGGGCAAACGGTAGTATGTACCGATGACGTGACTGTCGATTGACCCTGTGATCTATGCAAATAGAAGCACGTGGACAAACTATGGTTGATTGGGGTGTCCCTCCTTCCGAAGCGAGCACTGAGCGCCTACTGTATGAGATTGGAATGGGGGTTCTGATTACTATTTCGGGAATTATGCAAGTCATTGATACACGGATTTCGTGGCTGTGGTTTGGAGTTGGGGGATTTGCAGTAGTGCTCACTCACGCAGCCAGCGATACACCTCCTGGACTGTGGGCTGAGAAGTGGTTCAAGCGAATCGGAATTGGTGGCCGTCTAGTCGCCATCGTAATAGCTGCATTCGTTATTTGGGGGAGTATCTGGTATTTCGAGCCGCCAGCAGCTATCATCCCGAATCTCGTCACGGGAGCCGGATGCATTATTATCGGAATTTCGCTGTTCCGGTTTTTAAAACGGATTCGTAGCAACGAACGGCGGAATCCGGTCTAAGATTATCACTCTGTCAGTAGGCACTCCCCAATTTACAGAGGTGGGTAGGATTCCGACGTATCGGTGAGTGGATGCTCGTAGTCGTGATCGAATTCGTCGCCCGCTCTATTCACGAACAACGAACACGTTATGAAAAGTAAGTCTGTATGACGAACCTCAAGACTGCAATACCAGCACCAAGAACAATACCGGCACCAATGCTGAATACGATGGTGCTTCCGTTCACGTAGAGTACAGCCGAGAGAGCAATCAATGTGAGGACACCAAGGAAGATGCTCGACCCTATTGGGCTTGTATCATGCCACGAATCACCCACATCGCCGAGTCCATAGCGCATACATCGTGTTGCTGCTGACTATACTTCAATATGTCTTGCCCTCCAAATATCCATTTGATTGCTCACAGGGTGGCACTCCGGCGTGATCGGCGCGACGACACCCCTCGTTCGGAGTGAAGACCAGTCAGGAAATGACCGCTCTTGTTGACAGGGGGATTCTGTATTGAATGAGGTGGGGCTACTGACAGTCTGTCAGTAACCAAGTGGTTGCTAACAGGTTCTGGGCATGGAAAGATTCCTTACTATTCAATGTGCAGTGCCTCTATGAACGGAATTTGGAATGCATTTCGGGAATTCCGTGGGAGTCATTTGGCGAGTATTCTTGCGACAATTCTGCTGATGTTGATTGGTCTATACTATATCATTGATTCGACCGATACGATTAATCTCGTTATTGGAGCAATGTTCTTGATTGGTGGCATTCTCAATCTCTTAGATGGCGTGTTCTATCGGAATTGAGCTAGATCCGCGGGTCGTCCAATATAGAGTTCAGTTGTTCGTAGCTTCTACGCTCGATGAAGTCAGTAACGAGGGCGTGAATCAATCTGCGTTCTTTTGACGCACCACTTTCTGATATTCCCATAGCATTTTCGCCATTTCTTTCGCTTGGTCAGGGGTCCATTGCAGCAGGCANTCTGCGTTCTTTTGACGCACCACTTTCTGATATTCCCATAGCATTTTCGCCATTTCTTTCGCTTGGTCAGGGGTCCATTGCAGCAGGCAGATGTGCCCTCCATTCGGATGTTCTTCGTGGATGTGGATATTACCATCCACCTCCTTCATCCATCTCTCTGCCTCAGGTACCCTACCCATTGCGCTGGATTCAATCTCTGCGCCGTCAACAGACTCAGTTCGGTTATTCATGTTTGTGGCTAAAGCTACCCATCCAAAAATACTTCTGCGGTTCAACCACCGACCGCATCACTTACGCGAACGCCGTCGCGTGGCCGACGCGTTCCGGCGCTCGCTACCGCGAGGCCAGCCCCACAGGGGCTGGCGACCGCACCGCGGTGCCTCACGGCCCCTTCGGGGCCGGAGGGCTGGCAGGATAAGACGCCAACAGATAAACAGGAGCAGTGAGCACCGATGAGTAACCAATGGGTCGGAAACGGCAATNCGGGGCCGGAGGGCTGGCAGGATAAGACGCCAACAGATAAACAGGAGCAGTGAGCACCGATGAGTAACCAATGGGTCGGAAACGGCAATTCACGGAGCGAGATTGCCTCGACGCGCTCCGTGAAGCCGCGTCTGAACTCGGCCATTCTCCCACCCAGAAAGAATATGAAAATCTTGGTCGCTCTCCCAGCCAATATACCATCAGAGAACGGTTTGGCTCATGGAATCACGCGAAAGAATCTGCTGGCCTAGAAACCAACCCCGGCAAAACTCCCTTTCCCTGCTATACTCAAAATAATGAAGGGTATATGTTCTGGGCAACAACAATTGACGGGACCCAGGTCAATGTGTTCGAGCATCGCCTCCTCGCCGCCGCTAAATACGGTCTAGACGCGATTAAAGGCAAACACGTCCATCATAAAGATGGTCATCAATTCCATAATACATTCGAAAATATCGAAGTCGTCTCTCGCACTGAACACAAAGCTCGCCACAAGCAGATGCGACGCGAACTCGCCAACCATTCTCTCTCCGATTATTCTGAGTCCAAAGAATAAGCGGACTCTCGCGGCGAGCACACCGGGAGAATGGATTTCGTCGCCAGGATGTTGTCTTACGAGCCAGAGATCTTCGGATGCCNGTTATCCTCAGCGATATATCTCAGGCTCTCGAGCATATTTCAGCGCCGTCGCAGCCGCGCGTTTGAGCGAGACAGCGCATCTTGTCGCGGTCGCTTCCAGTGCTGTAGCCAGTAGTGCGTAATCCAGTCCGTCTACTTCTCTGTCTGCCTCGGAAGTCGCCGCTCTTGCCGCCCGCATCACGAGCTTCTCCGAACTCTCTGAATCATTCTGAGCTACTACCATCACGAATCCTTCCGTCTCGTCTGCTTCTATCATCTCAGCAGCCGCCGCTGCATCCTCTGAATAGATCCGCTCTTCTCCTTCGGTGGCACTCCCCTCACCGTTGTTTCCTTCCGGCGATTCTTCCATAACCTATCACATTGATCCCCAAGTGTAGCTGTTTCGTCTGTGAGTCTTGCCGAAACCCTCCGAGCACTCAACAAGCGGATGCAGCGGAGAGAATCCAGCGCGAATTGCGCTACTATTCTCTTGGGCTACATGGCAACCACCTTTGTCAACTTGTGTTAGGGTAGTGCCGCTAAGGCGGTACCAGAATGCGGGCCTCACATAGCGTTCGGCCCTCCCGCAACCGCCCCGCAGACCCCAAACCACCCCGGCCGAAACGCCGAGTAGCGAACTATCGGCGAGAAACATCAAAACTACAACTAAAATCGCCAAATCCCCGCGAAAAGAGCGGATAAATGAACATCAGCCGAAAGTGTCGCCACTGCCAGCCCGGGCGAACACCGTCCCGACCTGACTCAACCTATCGCTTTCTCCTCTAATTCCTCGCTCCACCGAACACGAACATCGCGTTCGGAGAGAGCGCCCTGCGCTATGAGTGTCGAGAGCTGATCCGGCGTAATGCCTACCTCCTCGATGTACCTGAACAGCGCACGCGCCGCCTGTTCGTCGCTCTCATCCGTTTCAGTTGATTCCCCCTCCCGTGCATCCCGACGTTCATCCGCACGTTTCCCGCGCTCTATGCGCTTCCGTGCGACCGTATCAGGCTCCCATCCATTGACTATCTCCCGAACCATGTCCTCGACATATGGCGCTTCGAAAAACACCCACGTCGGATTCGAAACTCGCTCGACGAATCCAAGATCTTCGAAGCGCGCGACGTGATACCGAATGGTTGAACGCGAAAGCCCGGTCTCAGCTTCCAGCGTATCGTAGTCCGCCCCAGAGTGATCTAGCACCACAGAGAGGATATCGAACGGCCCGCGCGTCTCTTTATCCATCTCCGAAATGATCGGCAGCCGAAGGGCGTCATAAATCGCTTTGAGATCGTCGCGCCGACCCTCAAGATCTCGATATCTGCCGACGTTTTCCGATGGCCCGCGGTAATGCGGGTCCGAAACTAGATCATCCGGTGAAATTCCCGCCCACCAGCAGTGTTGGACTACCTTGTGTTGCAGCCGCTCGGACAGCTCCGACCACGCCGATAGCGGTGGGTGACTCTCCCCACCACCCTGATACGCTGCTTCCCACTTCNCCTTCATCGTCTCTCCGAATCCCGCCGAATCGAAACCGAGTAAATCCCACCTATCAGAATCGACACGTGCTTCTAACCAACCCGCTTGAGTCATCTCTTGCCACGCGCTCAATTCGGCAGAACCGCCATATGCGATGAGTCGCTTTGAATTTTCGAGACATTCGACCGCCCGATTCTTCGCCTCGATATCGAACCGAACGTGCGACTCTAATTTGGTAATCCGCGCCGACCCGGAGATGTGTCCCGAATAGTCGTAATCGAAACACGCTTCCAGCGCGTTCGTTGATCGTTCGACCATATCTTCCGGCCCATCAGGATAGGTCGTCTGCATCCAGATTTTCGTTCCCTCTCCATACGGCAGCGAGAAATCGCTTCCATCGGGATAGACTAGCTCCTCTGACTGCGGCTGGATGTGGATATCCAGCGATATCCCGAGCGGCTCTTTCCAGCGCGTGCCACCGCCCGATCTGACGCGCTCCCTCAGCGTTAGATGATATTCATACCACTGCCGGTACCCGTTCGTTCCCGTTTCCGTCCCCGCCTTCCACCCAGAGGATTTGAATCTGAGCGCGAACCCTTCGCTGTTCCCGCNCCACTGCCGGTACCCGTTCGTTCCCGTTTCCGTCCCCGCCTTCCACCCAGAGGATTTGAATCTGAGCGCGAACCCTTCGCTGTTCCCGCGCTCCTGCTCGATGAAATCCGGTTCGTAGGGGATGTACAGCGGGCCGGCGTCCGGCTCGCCTATCTCCGACCGCCATAGCTCTCGTGCTTGGTCGTAGAGGCTTGTATCCTCAAGATTATAAGAAATGCCAGCACCGTGGGTGACTGGCTGCGGATAGCATCGCAGAGGCTCGTCGCCTTCCTCTATTCTTGGATCGCCCGCTGCGCTCTCGCGCTTGGCGTCGTCGGGAACACGTTCGTCGCAGTTCCGCTGTTCGTCGCTCGACCCGCCGTGTTTATGAGAATGCGCTGTGTATCCCGACATGGTGCAGGGTACTGGTCGGCACCCTCGGACGTGCTGGTAACACGTGCGAGNCCCGCCGTGTTTATGAGAATGCGCTGTGTATCCCGACATGGTGCAGGGTACTGGTCGGCACCCTCGGACGTGCTGGTAACACGTGCGAGACGCTGACGGGGATATTTCTCCCCGTCAGCTGAAACGCGTCGGGTAGCTGCCAGCATGATGTTCGCATTGCCACAGCGCTTGAACATAAAACTCCCGCACGTCCACTACAACATCTCACAACCAGTTGACCCTCCTCCTGCTTTCGCTCACTCGGACCCTCACTCGTCGTAGAAGCCGCTCAGCCGCCCATTGGCAAAATCCAGGATTCCACACTGCCGGCTCAGAAAGCCCGGACCCTCTGTCGTCGCTCCGCTGGAACTCCCCCTCGTTTCTGTTCGTCGAGGACCCGGTCCCTCACCCTCGCGTAGCTCCTTCGCTCGCTCGGACCCCCCAGTTAGCGGCGCGCGCTCAGACCGGACTGGACCCCAGATTCTCGCTCCCCCCAGAGCCAGATTGGCGACTGAATCTCAGCTTTTTCTTTGTAGGGTCGCCGAACCCAACGTTCGATTTCATACCCTAGGTATTCGGGAGGATCGCGCCATCAAATATCCATACAAGTAAACGCTATAACCCAACTATTACTGTAGGGTGAACGATTCAATGCTATTGTAGGGCTAATTTGAGAGTCTGATTGTAGACTCCGCAGTCGGAATCTATAATCATACCGGGTAGAATTTATGTATGCTTAGATAGACGGTCGTTGTATGGTTGACCTCGCACAGTTGAAGCAGGATCTGGATTGGAAAGCCGTCGCGCTTCTCGATGAATTGCGCGAGAATGGTGGGCAGGCTAACACGACTCAACTCAAGCACGCCACCGGCTGGAACTCCTCGGGGATCCACTACCGCTACGACAAGCTCGCCGACGCCGGACTCATTACCACTCGGAAGGGCCACACCGACACCGACCGGATTCCGCCCACCGTCGCTACGCTTACCGATGAGGGCAAGCAGGCCATCGACGACGGACTCATCGACTCGTTCAATCTCGACCAGCTCACCGTCCGTGATTTGAAGGAGAAAACCGAGCACCACGACCACCGATTCAGCCGGCTCGAAAACCAGATGAGCGAGCGTGATGCCCACTATGACAAAAGAATCGCCGACCTCGAAACCCGCATGGAAGAGATCGAGGCCGCCCTCGAAGAGATCGCCAACCAATCCACTCTCGACAAGCTCTTCGACCGATGAATACCCACGAGGTCGCCGCCGACCTCGACGACAAATCCATCAAGATTCTTCGCCTCCTGCTCGACGAAGAGCGTCACCTCAATCCCGGTATCCGTGGGACGCTCATCACGCCGAACGTCACAAAAGAGTACGGCTGGACCAATCAGACCGTCCTCCGGCGCTTTCGCAAACTCCACGATGCCGGACTCGTCTATTTCTCCGACGTGAGTTCGGAGTTGCCCGCCCACGACCGCTATCCCCGGCCACCGAAGGCCATCGAGCGCTCCGTCGAAGCCAGCGAACTCCGCGACATCCTCAACGATTGGGATAGTCGAGGAACGCGCTCACCCGCCCAGCTTACCGACGACCTCACCGATCTCGACCATCGTATCGACACGATTGACGATCGGCACACAGAGCGAACTGACGCCCTACAGAGCAAACTGTACGGCCACTTCCGTCAGCACGCTCTCGCCGACCGCGAACGCGCTCGCCGCCGAGAGCGTGCGCTCATCGTCGCCGTCGGTGCGGCCATTGCCTATCTGCTCGTTGTCGTTGCGGTCGTGTTCATCGCGCCCGATCTACTGGCGAGCATGCTGATCGGTGGAATTGGTGGAACACTCGGTGTCGCCGCCGGGATTGGCGTCGCAGCGTATGCACGAAGCGAACCGTAGCTACTGCTCGTTGGTGTCCTCATTCCGTATCCTGCCAGCCCTCCGGCCCCGCAGGGGCCGCGAGGGTTCTGCCATACAGGGCAAACGGTAGTATGTACCGATGACGTGACTGTCGA
>NZ_AOMF01000111.1 GCF_000336715.1 Halococcus thailandensis JCM 13552 | reverse complement strand
GATGAGCGCTCCCTCGATTTCAGTGGTGTTGTCGCCGACCTCTATCTCGTCGTCGACTTCCTCGATAGTGGTGGTCCGGTTGAGCTTGACCGAAAACTGTCCCTGATACTCGTCGGTGACGACGTTGCCCAGCTGGTACACCGATCCTTCTTCGATGGTGGGCAAGTCGGATTTCGCCCACGAGGTGAATTTGATCCGGCCGGTTTCGTCGCCGACGAGGCCAACCTGTGCGATCGCATCGCTCCGTGGCTCCCACAGTTCGACGACCTTCGCGGTGATGTCGACCCATTCCTCGGCCGCGTTGATACTGCCGATCTCGCGCTGTTCGTTCGCATCACTCAGCGAGTCCTGATCGACGTCGGCCTCGTCGTAGTAGCTGCTGGTGACACTGCGGCGCGCTTCCTCGATGGGCACTTGATACTCGTTGACCAGCGTGTCGAGGCGCTCNGTTCGTGGATTTCCTCGGCGTGCGAATGTACATCTGCCATTGGCTCTCACTGCCTCCGCGTGTGTTCGGTGGGAGACGCTCATCGTTGACGGCTCCCGAGTAAAAAGGCGCGGGAAGGACAGTGAAACTGAATCTGCCCCGAGACTCCCGGTGTAGTCCATCCGCTCCGGCCGGTGAATCCCGATCAAGCGAGCAGACGTCTCAGCCGCGTTCGGTCTGCTCATCGAACGTGCTGGCCGGCGAGAACTCAGTCAACTCCTCGATTTCCTGTTCCAAGCGATCGACTTCCTGACGCAGGACATCCGCTTCAGGATCATCGCTGACCGCCAGCCGGTCTTTGAGCCCCTGCAAGCGCGTCTCCTTGCGCTCGTTGTCCACCTCGGCTTTGCGGACGTACTCGCTTTCGTCGATGTCGTACACGTCTGATTCGGGAACGGAGACGACATCGAGGGCTTCATCGACTTTCCCGCGGTCAATGCTCACAACTCGCTCGCGGGCGATACCAGCGTCTTCGAGCGCTCCGAGTACTTGCTCGTCGTCTTTCAGCGAGCGATTCCGGCGTGTCGTCCGCTGGATCGAGCCGTACTGGCCGTGGACCGGACGGTCGTGGCCGACCCGCTCTAACAGCACGTCACTCACGTCCGTGCGGAGGCTGTTCGCGTTGCGCTGGACATCCGACAGCAGCGTATACAGGTTGACGAGTGCGGGTGTCTCGATTGTTTCGAGCGCGGTCAGGTCCTCGCGTTCGAGCGCGTCGAGCAGGAGGAGCATATCCGAATACACCGACACGTTCGGTTCCTCACGCTCGGTGTCATTGTCGTTGTCACCAGCCATCGAGAGGTGCGGAGTGTCGTCGAGAACGGCATTCTCGTCGGCCTCGTCGAGTTCGGTCAGCGTGTTCTCGCGTTCGTCGAGTACGTAGCGCGGGTGGAGTGCGAGGACGGCTGCATACGGTTCGGCTTGCGTCGGCAGCCGGGAGAGTTCGTACCCATCGATTGCCTCTCGTGTATGCTCGGCGAGCGCTTCGAACTGCTCGCGTTGCAGCGGTTGTGAGTCACCCGAATCGACGTCTTCGATGATGAGTCGCTGGTCCTGGACGTCGGTGATCTGGAACCGCGTCGAGGCTAACGGCGTGATCAACGTCGCCTCCTCGGGCAGTTTCTCACAGCGTTCGATCAGCGTCCCCCACGTCGCGCCGAACGGAATTGCCATAGACACCACTCATCGAGCGAGCATGAAAAACACTCCTCACGGATACCGACCGTCGACAGTTATCCAACAGTACAAGCGTGCTATTTCCGAATGAAACCAGATCACCCGGTGCTCCTCAGTCGTCTGTCGGTGTGATCCGGACGTGTTCTCCGACGTAGTAGATATATCCACGACTCTGCAGCGACTCAAGCGCTGCTTCGGCGTCGGCTTTATCGAAGCGCTCGTCGGCGGTGATCATTCTGATCGCCTCGTCTCTCGGGAGCTCTTCGCCGGTCCCGCCGACCGCTTCAGTCAACAGCGCGAGCGTGTCTTCAGCGAACGGCGGTATCCGCCGCTCTTCGTCCATGCCCCCTGTTTCATCCCCCCATATATGAATCTGTATCAGCCCTCTCGAGCTACAGCTCGTCGAGGTGCTCGATGCCCTCCTTCGAGACGTTCGCTTCGGTAATCGTTTCGGCCATCCAGTCGGGCTTGTCGTCTGGTGCTTGCTCGCGCCATGCCCATCCCTCGTAGATGTGGAGTTTCTTCGTCCCTTTCTCCCGCAGGCGAAACTCCTCCCGACTTGCTTGGGCTTCGCTGTCGGTTGGGTCGAGTCGCCGAGCGGCTTTGAGCGCCGCCTGCCGTGGCGTTTGCCCAGTGAAAACACTCGTTTCCTCGCCGTTCTCCTCACGCAGTGTGAAATTTCGGGGATTGTCTGACGTGCTGGTCATGGAGTGTTCCGAACACAGTACGGACACAATGATAAATGTACCCACGTCTGGCGGTTTCTCGCGAAAAATCTACCCTCTTCGATTGAAAGAAGGCTACTAACTCTCCGAGATCTCGTCCTGATCTCGGCCTGATCGGACCTCTGCGAACGCGACGTTCTCGCGGACGTTCGTGATCTCGACGGTCACTTCGTCGCCGGGACGCGCTTCCGGTACGATCAGCACGTATCCACGATCGGTTTTCGCTATCCCATCACCCTGATCGCCCAGCGACTCGATGGTCACCTCACGAATCGCTCCTTCAGATACCGGTGGTTTCGAAGTCGCCGAGACTGCCGAGTTCGTCGATGGGTCCTGCTGGTCGTCGCTTCCCGCGGGCGCTGCATTCTCGAGGATCACCACTCGGTAGGTCTCACCGGCCGTAATCGCTCCCACGTCGAGTTCGTCTTCTGGTACCTCAACCGTGTAGGAATCGCCCGCCTCGGTGACTGACCCGGTGTACAGACACGCCAGCCGGTCGGGTATCTCGACCATTAGATGGCCTCATCGCCGGTGCTGATCAGTGGTATTCCCGAGCAACTGCTTCCGAAACCGCGTGTCCGAAGGACTGTAACATTACGCATGATTTCAGGTCTCGGGCGAGACGTATTGATCTTCCCACTCCCGGCGAGCTTCGATTTCGCGCTGCCCACGCTGGGTCACCTGATAGTAGTTCGTTCGCTTGTCGAGTTCACCTTTTTCGAGCAATCCTTTGGTCGTGTCGCAAAGCGGTCTAGACTTCGGTAGCAACTGACTCCCTTCAGGAAGGGGTTGTCTCTGGTGACCA
The DNA here is from genome assembly GCF_000336715.1 of Halococcus thailandensis JCM 13552. Classification (GTDB taxonomy): domain Archaea; phylum Halobacteriota; class Halobacteria; order Halobacteriales; family Halococcaceae; genus Halococcus; species Halococcus thailandensis. Next base: position 14 of record NZ_AOMF01000111.1, on the reverse strand, counting down.
AACCGAGACCACCC
>NZ_AOMF01000110.1 GCF_000336715.1 Halococcus thailandensis JCM 13552 | reverse complement strand
CGCCAACCAGAGAGATCACGCCTCACCCTGAACAAACGAGTGGCTCACGCCTTCAACACAGAGATGAGACCTTAACCGAACACGGATGGGGGCCATACTGTGAAGAGAACAGCTCCGAAAAAATTCCCGTTGAGTTGTTTAATACACCGTTGTTATTCTCTGCTTCAGCTAATTTCCGTAGTAATTCTGCAGCACTGAAGAAATGCTCTTCCCAGACAGCGATTCGACGTAAGCTTTCCAGTATAATTCTTCGGCCCTCAATCTTCTCTAATCCCTTTCGATCCTGTGGCCCGATATACATCTCAAGTACGTACAATGCCTCCTGTGGCGTGATCTCTGAGAGTGCCTGAAATATTGAACCGATCGCTGAATTAAATCCATATTCTCCGAACCATTCAGTATTCCTCAATACATTTTTTGACCACATTTGAACAGGATCAAATGTGTTCATATATGTAATTCGTCCCGCGAATCTCCACTGCAACTGGTCTGGACAGGATTCTGAAGAGATCAGATACAGAATTCGATTATCCTCTTGAATTTCTTCTCTCATTAGATAAGTTGCCAACGGGATAGTACGCAAAGATAGCGTCTGTTCTTCTCTGAGTATCCCTCTATTTTTTGCGTATTGTAGAACCTCTGAGATTTTACTTTTTGAGTAATCCGATTCTAAATCAAAGGCCTTCATCAACCACTGCCTTTCTTGAGCCGTCTTGGTTCGTGAGTGCTTCCAGTGGACTCTGTCAAAGAACGCAAAAGGAGTTAATATATTTTTTATGTCACGTAAGTCCGGCGCATCTGATTCATTTCCAATTAACAGACGATCGAATACTGTTGAATCGGAAACTTCTACAACGCTTTTCGGATCCTTATCTTCCGTATAGCGCTCTGCTAGTAAAAGAGCCATTTCTGGAAATCCATCAGAAATAGATGCGAATCGATCTATTGCTTGGGCTGATACGTTATTGAATTCGGAATCTAGAATTTTTTTGATTGTGTCTCTGCTCAGATGAGTTATCTCGTCCTGCAGATCTGCAGAAACTCGGTTTGAATCTGTTGAAATCGTAATTAATGACAGGCGATCGTACGATTCATATCTATTTCTGAATTTTCGGTGTTGTGTTCTAGAACAATTGTCAAGTATAATGATCGCGCGGCGCTCTTCATCTACTTCTAGCGTTGTCGCTAGGTTGCTTCCCTCAAAGTTAGTTGCATCAGCATATATCACTCGTGCAGAGAACTGTTCATGATGCACTGCTTCATATACTAAACGAGATTTTCCTAGCCCGCTAGTTCCAGTGATTCTACAGATAGGGCAACCGGAGATATTTCCAAACTCCTCACCTGATTTTTTGAGAAGGGAGCGGATATTCTGTATTGATTCAAATCTATTCTCTGTTTTGATGAATTTATCCGGTATTCGAATCGCTCGACGTTTAGACCATGTTTTAATGTCGATACCGCCTCCCTCACTTGAAGAATATTTATAAACAAGTCCAGGATACCTATTTCCATACTTGACTAACTGATTTATTGCAAATAGCTCTATATCACCATAGTCGCAGTCTTTATCGTTTAGCTGCTCTTTGATTGCCCTGATCCGTTCTTTCCTCTCTTTAGGGGTGAGTTGAGAAAACGTCACATAGACGTAATTCCCCTTCTCTGAAAGAACATTCTTGATATAGGGTTTGATATTTCCCTCTTTATTTAATAGCTCTTTTCTGCAGTCTGATTTTGATGGTTTGCTCCCAGTTTTTATCTGATAGCCTGTTTTCCCTTCTAAAATCACCCCTGAATAGTTCGCTTTCTGAACCTCGATCTCAAAATTATTGTCTACTTCTGCATCAATTCCACCGTCTGGTGTATTTATATTCAGACTTACATGCATTTCCGCTTGTATACCTGCATCTGAAGCAGAAGCCCATATCAGATCGCGAAAGAACTTCACACCGCCTTTTGGCTCAAATGATGTTAAATCCTCGTCAACCAATTCAACGCCTCTCCTCATATCACTTAATCTGGACTGGGAACATAAATCGTTTTTTAGACACTTGTGTGTCAATTCGCAGACGGGCGGTATCGCTAACAAGGCCGATAGCGTCAAGCGGGGTTGTACACGGGATCGCGCTCTCCATTGAGGCAGAGACAAAGAACTACGTCAGCGACGGCGTGCCGCAGAACTCGGACGGGGGGACGTCGAGCTTCAAGGACTCGATCTGCGCCAAGAGGGGGCGGTGGCGCAGAAGTCCTCACAAGGAATGCGGTAGGATGGACTTGATGTGTCTACGACCAAGTCCGTCCTACCGGGTAACGCGACGG
>NZ_AOMF01000109.1 GCF_000336715.1 Halococcus thailandensis JCM 13552 | reverse complement strand
ATCGGAAGCGGTCACGGATCGAGACAGCGATTGGTGTCTGTAAGGATCTCGGCCTCGGGACCCCGCGGGTCCGAGGCCGAGTCAGAGTCGAATCCCACGTCTTCTTGGCGTTGTGTCTTCGGCTCGCGGTTGCACTCACAAATCACGAACGGGATAATGACATCGCTAGTCCAACCATCACCCTATGAGAACCATTCTGCGCCACCGCCNGGCTCGCGGTTGCACTCACAAATCACGAACGGGATAATGACATCGCTAGTCCAACCATCACCCTATGAGAACCATTCTGCGCCACCGCCCGACGCTACCACGAGCACATGGCGAATGCGCTGGATACGACCGTAGATGAGTTCACGGGCAGCGCTGACGAGTATCCCCATCCCGAGTTCGGCGAAGGACTCGTCTCAGCTGACGAATTCTACGACAGCGAGTAGAGATTCACAATTGCAATTCTAGTTGAATGTCCGAGGGATTATCAGAGATTGGGACGGCGTTTGCGAACTTCTGCTGTTACATCGGTCCAACTTTCCCAGTAATTGCAGACAGTGATGGATGATGCAAGTCCGTGAGCATCATATTCGCTCGCTGATGGCACGTGTCCCAGTTCATCTGTCAGATCAAGCACTGAATCAAGCAAGTTTCCCTTCGTATATTGAATTTCTTCTCGTACTGGGAGATCAGCTGCTTTGAGTGCATTGTTCCATGAACCGAAGCGGCGAATGAATGTTCCTGATGAGCAGATACCCACTTCGTTCATCTCTTTTTGAGTTGGAGGGCGTTCCAAGGCGGATGCTGCCATCTGGAGTTCTTCAATGAGGTCCTCCGTTGGAATACGATTTTTTCGCTTCAAATCCCGTTTATCGGAGGGATCAAGACCTGCGGCCCAGAGTACATCATCCCAACTATTGAAACGTTGGATTATTGTTTTGTTTGAGTGATCTCCATGATCTATATATTCTGGTGTCGATGGCGGACGTCCAATCTCTTCTGCAACGCGGCGAACGTCAAGTAGCAGGGTTGTTGTATTCAGTCTGCGATGATTCATGACATATCCACATCGAGTCCGACAATCATTATTCCGTTCATATTGGTGTGTTGAGGTTGATATTGATTAATCCACCTGCGAAAGCCCACGCAGTGCGTGGTGTGCGAGCAGGGTGTGGATAGGTGTCGCTGCTACCAAACGCATTTCATCTGGGGGAACAATCAAGTCGTGAGAATAGAACCCGAACAGCTCGTCTACGCTCGCTCGAACATTACCTCCGCTCGGTATCGGTACGACCGGATCTGCGAACAATTAGAGGAGTTTGAAGAGGATACCACTGGAGTACGTCGATCTATGCAGTACCTTGTTTTTCAAGATATTGCACTTGTAGATTGCCAGATCTGTATTGAAGTGGCTACGAAAGTTATGTTTCCATTGCTTGGATTGAACTATCCCCAAAGCCATGCAATTAGCTTCGACGATGCGGCGACTACCTCGGTTACTCGCCACCGCCGCTGTTAGACCGAATGGCTGCCGACGCACAGAAAATTCATCAGGAACGCCCGATCCTCCAAGAACGGTTCGCTACCGCCACTCAGTCAATCGCTGGAGTTAGCTAAACACATGTTTGCGGAACACAAAAATAGTTAGAATGATTGCGCCATGTCAAATATGGATGCGTACTCACGGTCAGTGTCTTTTGTAGGACTTTCATATCGGCCCCAACCAATGTCAATGCAATTCCCATATCGGGTGCGCAATCCATCATATTTGAGAGGTACGAATGAGGGTTCTTCTATTATTCTAGCCGATCCATCTTGGTCGACAATATGCAATCCAACTTCATTCAGTGTATCTATCTGTAGGATTTCTTCCGCCTCAGCTCTAACGGTTTCTGGAACAGCAAGACTGAGATGTGTTATTGCCCCACTTTCTAGATATTGCTTGAGTTGTGTTTGGACAGCTTCTTTCTTGCCAGGGATACCATCTTCTCCTTTCACTTCAACACCGATGATCTTCTCGTCTGGTTGATTATAATACACGTCTGTTGGGTTCAACGATCCAATGAATGACATAATATCAATTCTTGAAACTGTTCGGGTGGTTTGGTTTGGTAAGACAGCTTCTCGAATTTTTGTGCCTGGAATAGCATTCCATACCTGATGCTGAATCCAAGGCTCGGTCATAATGGATACTGCTGGCATACTGTCTCGGTTGGATGAGATCGCATCGCGTTCGATTGTTATTTGGTTGTGATCAAAGATATTTGGTATTTTAATCCCCCCAACAAACGAAGGATCCATGGGTAAGTCGGCATATAGCTCTTCTACATAATGGGAAGACGCATTATTAAGTGCCAAATCTGGCTCCTGTGATCCGAAGTAGAGTTTGTCAAATTTATTTGTAGATTGATATCGCGCCAGCTGCTCCCATGGCCGATTGTAGTTTTCACGTTCTGGATTGGGTTTTGATATTTTTTCATTATTACCGACCAGAGCTGATTCTTTCTGAAACTCCTCTGGTCCCATTTCACCCACATCTTTGAGTTCAATACCAATATATGAATCCACTGAGGATAAATACCCCACCAGATCAATAATTCCATTCCCCGAAAGGGACACCTCTCCCCAGACCTCGTACCCCTGATCAGTGAGCCATGTCCAAAGTAATTCCTGCATCGTGGGTTCTGTGATATAAGCCATTAGTAGAATTTAGTGAACATCTCTATTTTTCCTTGATGTTTGTGGTCACATCTTGCATGTTTACGATTGGATCGTCTTCTAAGTTCGAGATTATTCTTTCTCGGTTATTGAGATCTGAATGTACAGCTATTTCGGCAACGTGCTCACGAACTTGCCAGTCTGGGTCATCTGATAATGTGTAGAACAGTTCTGCCTTTGAATCTGGGATACCTTCTCCTTCCTTCACTGCTTCTGCGACTACCTTTAGAAGAGGCATTCGAGAAGATACTGGGATTTCATGATATAAATCGAGCAACTCCGAAAGACGACTAGAGTTTAATTCACCTGCCTTCGCTAAAGCCGCATATAACTCGATGCCTCGTTCGCGCTTTGTCCGATTGTCGCTCACTAGATGGGAATTTAGACTTTCAATATTGCTGAGTAGAATATTTGGAACATTCTCTGTCACTGTTTTAACTGTGGCAAATGCCCGGTCATCTGTAATCTTCTCCAACAAAGTTGGAAGTGCCTGATCAAATTCACTTGGGGCGATCGATGCGCAATTTTGGCAAATTGCGATAGAATGTGACTCCACCCGAGCGTCGACTGGATTATGGAGCATAACGAAGATCTGGCCTAATGAGTCAGGTGAATGTGCATAGAACTCGCTTGCATTTTCATCAGCAAGTGAATGAAGCACCTGTAAAGCGCCAGCCCGAACATTTGTATTCCGATCTCCAGCAACTTGCGAGTAGTATAAGAAGCGATCTATCTCTGTATATAGTTGCGCAGGTTCATGAGCCGTCACCGTCTCTAGTACACGTAAACCCCGTTTAATCAAGTAGTATCGATTGTAATGTTTGTCGTCTCGGTAATCGTAGGTAGATACGTCTCCATATTCAAAATTAGGTTCGTGTTCTTCGAAGAGGTCAAGAATTTCATGTGAGAGAATATCACAATAATCCGACGCATTCTCTTGGTCCAAATTATTGTATATGTCTTGGAGGAGACTTCCTAAGTAGTCAGGGTCATCTGATTCTTGCAGGCGCTCTATTTGCGTATCAAGATACGTGTCCGCCCCCCGATCATCAGCCTCTCCTTCATTGCTCGGTGGGTATTCGTGTCCATATCCTTCAGCTCGGTTGAGTCCCTGTAATGCTGTCATTGCCTCTTGTCTGGTGAGTTTACTCTCGTGTTCCAGTAGTTCACGAACTGGCTGGGCGTACGGATTCATGCCATCATTGTTTGTCTCAGGTGAATCGGGCACCTCCACAAACAGATGCCGCAAGACAGCCCCCGCAGTTACAACTGGACCTTGGTCTGAATGTTTTAATAGATCAACAAACTGTTCGGCAAATGGTAATAGCTTTTCAGGGTGATCCTTCGACATATGGACAAGCGTTGTAGATTCAGGAGGTGTACTATAGGGTGAACTAGTATCATAATCTGTGAGTTTTCCATCAGCTAATGCATTAATCACGACCTGAATCTGATCCTTAGAGATAGCCTCTGGAGCTGCATTATACGCCTTATCAAAATCTAATCGACCAGCTGTTATTTCTCTTGAACTACTACCTAGACGAATTTTCTTGACAGCAGAGTCTAAATCAACATTCAGTCGTTCAGCGCTTTCCTGTTGTTCTTTGATAATATCCCCATCGATATTTATATCATATGCTGCAGTTTTCGATGGGCTATCATATATGGAAATTGTTGAATCGCTACTGAACTCAACGTTCGATACAAGATCACAGTTTGCCTCATGCCAAGTTACCAGATCTCCGCTCTCTACAGATAGGATGTAAACACTATTATCATCGCTTGGCGGGGTAGACACGGCCACATAATTTCCTGTCGGTGCTATATCGATCGACATAACGTTCTCGTCAAATTCCTCATCTATAATTTTGTCTCCTTTGCTATTGAGTACTATCACTCGATTTCCTCGTTGATTGTTTGGATTGTCAGTCGATAGAGCATCTTTGAACGCGGCGTTCCCATTGTTAGCTACCCCACCGCCACTGGGTCGATAAGCAGAGTATTCGAATTGAAATTCTCCATTCTTGAATAAAAAGACTCCTTGGTCAACCCTTTCCAAATCTTCCCGCGGTGTTTCTTTTTCTCCATCTGATGAAGAGTCCTGAAGGTGTCCCTCCGCAAGACAAAGAGTATAGTTTTGATTGGTCGACTGTGTGGTTTCTGCAAGGAGTCGATCACCGCTTTTCAGCAACTTTGTTTCATCTGAAGGTACGGCAAAATCTGATGTTCTACCTGTAGTGGTTCCCACCCATCCAGTTTCTCGCTCAACCATAGCATATTGCAAGAATGTAGCACAATTAAATACTTCGTCGGGTACAGAGGGCGTGCTATTAACAGTTAGCTACCACATGATAGGCTATGGACCGACAGGACAGAGCCGAGGGCGTGTTAATGGGGTTGGCCTGCGGCGACACACTCGGTCGGCCCGTGGAGTTTCGCTCACCGAGAGCCATCGAGTCAGAGCATGGCACGCTCACGGAGATGGTCGGCTACGGGACCCATGGCAAGCCTGCGGGGACCATTACCGATGACACCGAGCAGGCGCTGTGCATCGCTCGGAGCCTCGTCGAGCGTGGCGAGTTCACGCCGAATGACATCGCCGAGCGGTTCGTAGCGTGGTACAACGGTGGCCCGTTCGATATCGGAATAATGACCGCCGACGCGCTCGGACGAATCAACGGCGGGGAATCGTGGGAGAGCGCAGGGCAGAACGTCTGGGAGGCAAAAGCCGAGGACTCGAATGCTGGCAATGGAAGCGTCATGCGGTGTGCGCCGCTTGCGCTCGCGTTCGCCGACGATTGGGACACGCTCCAGCGGGTGAGCCGTGACTCGTCATGAATCACGCACGCCGACCCGCGGTGTACACACGGCTGTGCAGTGCTGAATCTCACTATCGCTGCACTGCTTGACAGCGACGACCAGCCGCTCACTAGTGCTCTCGATGCGTTGAATTCTGACGCACCCCAACCCCTTCTCGGATTTCTCGAACCCCTCCCCGACGATGTCGACCCGAAGAAGTTGGAGAACTCCGGATATGTTCTCTCCACGCTGCAGACTGCGCTCTATCATATACTGACGGCTGATTCTGCCGAGTCGGCCATCGTCAACGCCGTCAACCAAGGTGGTGACACCGATACTATCGGTGCCGTCGCTGGAGCGGTTGCCGACACGCGGTTCGGAGTATCGACGCTTCCCGAGCGTTGGCTTGACGCGCTCGCGGTAACCGACGAACTCCCGCGATCTCATCCGTGGGCTCAGCACGCTCTAAGGTGATACACCACGCTGAATCGGGGCTTGTGGCTGGTTCTTGTCTGTTCAAGCACTCTCATGGTCGAAGGAATAGATTACAGCACTAATGAAGAATCCCCCCAGCCGGGCTTGGGCACGAACTACTAAATCCTAGAACGGGAATTACTGGTTATGGTTGACGCGTGGCTCACGACCATGAGCACGAACCTCGAAGCGGTCATCAATCCGCTCGCAGCGGCCTGCGAAGACGGGTTCCTGCCGGACGAACTTCACGTTCTGGAGAACCCAGGAGTCACCGACCAGTTCGACGATATCACGTCGATGATGGAGCGGGTTGTCATTGAGTACGGCGGCGACGCTCCGGAGCTGTCGGCCACACGCCTCGACGAAGAGACTGATTTCCAGCGGATCGTTGAGCACTTCGGCGAGCCGATCTCTCGGCTCCATGACGACGGCGGGACAGCGGCCGTCGACGTGACTCCCGGTCGGAAGTTCATGTCTGCAATTGCGTTCCAGGCAGGCATGCAATTCGAGGCTGACCACGTCTACTACCTCTACATCTCCAACAACCGATTCTACGGACAATTGTACCCGGACGTACCCCGACCAGTGACCGAATTCATCGACTTCACGGAGGTGTTCTGATGCGTCTCCCCCGCCAGCACATGACGCATCTCCTCAACGCACTGTATACCGAGGACGCAACAACCGTGACCGTTGCTCACCCGTGCGAGGACATCGGCGAGTTGCTTCGGATCGATATTTCGGATCCGACGAACACGACAGTCCGATTCTCTCAAGGGGCACTCACGTATCAGGATGCCCGCGAGGAGCTTCATGCAAAGTATGATAAACGAGCGTACGAGGATCTTCCTGGCAAGGAGACGTATATTCGGGCACTCGTCGCTGGGTCGCTCGTCGATATCGAAAACCACGATGAAGTAGAGACATTCTTCCAACGGTACGGCTATCCCGACCTCGGGGCTGGACATCAACCTGTTACACTCGGCATCGACACGAATCTGTTTGCGTGGCGGATACTCGATGCTCTCGAACTCGATCCGGAGCAGTACAGCGACGAGAACGGTCGAACTCCCGTCAATGGCTTCGCGCTCGCCACAGGCATTTACGACGAGCTCAACTGGCACTACAATCACTACGACACTCGTTCCCTCGAGGACGCATTCGGTGAGGAGTTCGGTCGCCTCGATGGCCAGCCCGCGGGCGGGAACCGCGAGGGGTTTCTCGGACTGTACGAGTATCGGCGGCTCCGCGATCACCGCTACGCCGACACCATCGACAGCGATACAGAAGATGAACCGATCATCGACGCGTACGCCGAATACGACGACACTAGTCGCAAACGAGTGATTCTCCTCAGCAACGACTACGGATTCATCGAGTTGGCCCGCGACAAGGGGCTTCTCGCCCAGCATGTGAGCTTTCCAGTGGACATTCCACGAAAAGTAACCGTCTCATGGGACGAGATCGGCGATGTACTCTACACGCTGTCGGTGCTGTTCGGCGTTCTCCGGCTACCGAAAGCGACGATATACGGCGTTTGGAACGGGAAGTCCGGTGATGACTGGCAGCGTCGTCGGATAGACGTGGACTGCCGAAGCGAACGCGTTGAGCAGAAACTGCGTCGCGACCGCGCTATCACGACCGAGTACGAAACGACGCAGTAACGAGGAATCCACCGTTCCTTATCGATGAGAACGCTATACGACGACTGTATAGACAACAGCGATAGCGAATTTCATCCAGAAATCAATCCTTTCTGACTTCCTCAGCAGCGCAGGGAAGTTCATTGTGACGACACCATTGGCAGTGGTCACCAGCGTCGTACCTCTCGAACGTCGTTTCGGAGATGCGGTTCATCGTCGTCAGTACCGTCGATTGGACGGTATCGAGTTCGTGTTCGTCGACCGCTCGCATCTCCATTTTTGGCCCGATATCACCGACGTACGCGTAGCCTGCTCGTGAAACGGGTTCGTCATATAGGTCACGGCAGGCGAGCAAGTAGATCGGGAGTTGCTGATTCTCCTCGATGTCGCGGTGGCGTGCGGTAGCCTTGTAATCAACCACGACTAGTTCGTCTTCTGGGGTCCGATACACTGCATCGATGAATCCGACGAGTTCGTGGCCTTCGATCTCCAGTTGGAACTCTCGTTCAGTGTCGATGACCTCCCAACTGCTCAGTTCCAACTCGAAGTACCGATCGATGCACGCCTTCGCCGCGTCCAGAGCATCGTCGGCACGGCGCTGTCCGGCAAGCCGCTCGCAAATGGCGTACCACTCTTCGGGACTCGCGGCGTTTTCCATGGCCGCGATTTCGGCAGTATCGTGAAACAGGAGACCGACGTTACGCTGGGAAATCCCCTCGTATCCACTCTCGTCGTCATTATACACCTGATAATCCTCGAACGCGTTGACGACGTAGTCGAGATAATGCTGGCGCGGACACGATTCGTAGGCCTCCAGGGAAGTGTAGCTGTGTCGGAGTGCTGGACCGGGCGTGGATGGTCCGTTTAGTGAATCGATATCCAGGCTTGTACCCTCGACGGACTCATCGAGCGTTCCATTTAGCGCCTGATCCGCGAGCGCGAGAACGCGCTCTCTCCCATCTTCGGTCGAGAGCGTATCGTTCTGGTGTGTCACTTCGCCACCGATATCGCCGACCATAGTGCTGGCGAGCGAATCCGTCCAATCAACAGCGGTCGGCGGAAGACACGCTTGGAGATCGCGCCATATCGGGAGGTGACCACTCCGAGAACGCCACGAAAGACTCGCTGGACGGATGTCCTCAACGACGTCGTGAATCGGACGCTCGTCTTCATCCTGCTCGTCCTCATCGACCCCTCCGTGGAGGACGAGAACGTCCTCAGCGCGCGTCATCCCCACGTGGAGGATCCGACGGGCCTCTTTTGCGTCGCGGGCGACAAAGTCCTCGTCGAACGCGGCCGCCGGTCCATCCGTGAGCGCCCCCTCAAGCGCGTCGTAGGTTCGAGAGCTCGGTTCCCACTCATCGGCTGTCAGCCGGGGAAGGAGAACCACCGGGAAGTCCAGTCCCTTGCTTTTGTGGACGGTCATGACGTTGATCGCATCGTCGGCAAGCTCCGGCTGGCTGGTCGGCGTCGATCCACTCTCGTCGAGCAGCGAGTCGTAGTGCTGGAGCGAGTCGATGAACTCCGTCGAGAGCGGTGGTTGAACCGCGTCGTTGCCATATTGTTCGATGACTCCCTCCAGTTCTGCTAGGTCACGGCGTTCCTGCTCGCTGAGGTACCACTCGATGTCGGTCAGATCCTTGAACTCACGATAGAGACGTGCGAGCGAGGCAGTGTCACGGAATTCGAGGAGACGCGAGACATGCTCGCGTGCTTCCTGAATGCGGTCTGGCTCATCGAACTCCGCTACTGGGGCTCCGAGAAGTGCCGTCAAGAGCCCATCATCATGGGTGTTGAGACGCCGGAGGTCGTCGTCAGGGAGACGATACCGCATCGTCAGCACCCGGTTCCAGCTCACCTCGTCCTCTTCGGGACGAGCTAATGCTTTCAGGTAAGCCACGACTGTCCCGACACCGACCGAATTGGTTGCGAGATCCCCCGCAACTTGGTATGGAATTCCTGTCTCCTCAAACACATCGAGAAGCGGTGACGCGTGCTTGTTCTTCCGAACGAGGAGAGCGATGTCGCCGGGGTCGTATGCCTCATCGAGTGCGTCTGCTTCACCACTTAAGAGATTCCTGATGGCAGTGACGAGCTGCTGGACGCGGTCGTCTTCGTCCTCAGCCTCCTCAATCATCGCAACGGTATTGCCCTCATAGTCCGGGTCATCGACACGGGTGAGTGTCTTGTCGCTCTGTCGCCCCTCCAGTCGTTCGAGCGCCTCGTTTGCGAGATCGAGAATCGGCTGGCGCGACCGGAAGTTCTGTTCGAGCGGTTTGTCCCCGAGTCCATCGCCGAACGCGGCGTCGAGTTCGTCGGTGATGTTGGCGACGTGCGCACCACGCCATTCGTAGATGGCCTGGTCGTCGTCGCCGACCACGAATAGGCGTTCATCCGTTACCAGCGACGTGACGAGGTCGAACTGGAGCCGGTCGGTATCCTGAAACTCGTCGCAAAAGATGTAATCCCAGCGTTCTGCCACCTCGTCACCAATATCCGTATCCAGTAGTTCCGCGGTTTCGATGACGAGCCCGTCGAAATCAAGCAGGTTCCGCTCGTCGAGTTCGCTCTCGTAGGCGGCGTACCCCGCGTTCAGGTCCCGCGCCGCCTTGCACTCGTCGAGAAAGTCGCTGAGGTGGTCCGTGAGTTCAAGGTCCAAGTCACCCGGAATGCCGGCCGGTGCACCGCTGCTGTATCCGCCAAGGAGATACTTCGGGAGTTTGTGTGCGTTGTCGGGAAGCGTGCGCTCGCCAGCCTCGTGTTCTTCGAAAGCAGCTTCAAGCGCATCACAGAGGGACACGAGACGGTTGAGGAAGTCGGCGATGCTGGCCTCGACACCCTCCTCACTGAGGGCGTCCCGTTCGGCAGCGATAGCCGTCCGTGCATCTGGAATCCCCTCACAGACGGTCGAGACGGATCGCCCACCAAGATGGTCGCTTGCGATGTCCTCGATGCGCTCCGGTAGTTCGCCAAGGTCGTAGATACGTTCGGCTGGTCCAAGGAACGCGTCGATGTCTTCGGGAGAGATCCCGCTACGCTTCATCGACTCGATGAATGAGAGGAGTTTCGAGGGGGCACTGTTGCCGAATGAATTCCGACCGTAAACGTTCGGCTTGACCGACCGATACTCGATCTCATCAAGGACATCGAGCAGAATGACATACTTTTCGGCGTCGGTCGCCACATCGAAGTCCGGATCGAGACCCGCGTCGTAGGCGTAGTCCCGCAGTATCTCGTTACAAATTGAGTGATAAGTGTAGGCATCCACATCATAGCCTGCCGTCCCAAGCTTCGCGTTGAGTTTCTCGCGCATCGAGTCGGCAGCGTTGTTCGTGAACGTCAACGCGAGGATGCGGTCTGGTGAGACGCTCCCCTCGTCGATGAGGTGCTCTATTTTCCGGACCATCGTGAACGTCTTGCCCGTTCCCGCGCCGGCGAGCACGCGCATCGGATACTCATCGGATTCGATGATCGGCTGCTGTTGTGGCTTTGGGTCGAGATCGTCTACAGCCGTCGGCAACCATTCGGGAGCGTCGTCGCTCATCGGCGCACCTCTTGGGAGAGATAGTCGGCACACATTGCACTAAACGAGCAGTCGGGACAGGCCTCGTCGTTGATAAGGGAGAACGGTTCGGGACTATGTGAGCCACTCGTGATCCCCTCATGGGCACGCTCAACGAGGTTCCAGATCGTGTCGTGGTATTCTTCATATATCTCCATTGTCTTGCGCGGATAGCCGCGAACAGAGATCTCGTAGCCACTTGCGGTACTCTGGAAGGACCGCCGATTAAGCAGTCCATAGAAACTGAACTGCACCGACATCCCCTCCTCGTAAAGATCCGACTGCTTGACACCCTCGACGTAAACAGCGATTTGGAACGCGTTTTGTACCCGCTTTGGGTCGTGATCGGCACGGTCCAGATGATCGGGAAGAACATCGGCCGTGTTCATCGTGATAACGTCATTTAGGGTTCGCTTGTAGTCGATGACGTGTAGACCCTCACTCGTTCTGAGGATATTGTCGGCCTTCCCGTGGAGTCCACGACCATTACGAACGCATTCAAGCCATTTCTCGGTCGCCACCGATTTGTGGGCATGCTCGATACCGTCGCCGCCATCGGGGTCGAAAAAGGAGTCGATGGCTGCTCGGTTCTCGCGTCGCTGGTACTTCTGATGCGCTCGTGAGGCGTATTCGTCAGGATCGAGATGCTTCTCCCACTTGGTGGCGAAAGCATCCATCGCCCGGTCGTGGATGGTCTCTGGATCATCATCCGGCTCGGTCGCTTCGCACACGACCTCGATGGTCTCGTGATAGGCCCGGCCTTGATTTAGATAGAGCCGTGTCTCGTCGGGTGCTCCGATCTTCTGTACGTACTCGTAATCGAACTTTCGCGGACAGTCCGTATACGTTGCGAGGCGCGACGGCGAGAGGAACGTAATGTCACTCACGGCGAATCCTCCCGTCAGCGAATTCGGTTCGCGTACGGAGTGCTCTGCGGAGGTGACCACCACGCTCTCCACTCGCGTCGAGCAGTCGCTGTATCTCCACGAGGTCGGCTTCGAACTCGTCGAGCGAGACGGTCACGTCTTGGCTGTTGGTCCGTCGAACGTCCGCGAGCTCCCGATCAACGCGAGAAAGCAGGTATTCCTCGGCCGCGCGCTCGCTCTTGATGACCGAGTCGTCAGCCTCGGTGACCCATGGCAACTGCCGGTAGGCGTCCGTGAGGAATCGTGACGGCTGTACACGCTCGTCGAGTGCTGTATCCTCGTGTTTGTATAGACAGAAGTAGAGACGGTCCGTAGCCGCGGCCGCACCGACAGCGAGTTGCCTGCGGGCGTGTTCGGCGTGGTACCGCCGAAAGGGACGACTGGACGCCGTTGAGCGAGTCGGGAACGTCGCCTCGACATCCCCGTTTTTGACTGCTGTCACGCCGGGATAATCCGGCATCTTCGCGACGCGTTCGTGGGGGAAGAGTCGCGTCAGCGACGGATCCCCCGGATAGTTCTCGTCGACGACGTTCAGCACGAATACGGCCCGGAACGACCCGTTTTTGAGCGCCTGCAAGTGATCGACTCGAACGCCGCCGTCGAGGTCAGTTGCACGGGTCTGGTTCTGCTGAGGGGCGTACTCATGGGCACGTTCGAGCATCGTGGCGAACGACTCCCATGTCGTGTCGAGAAAATCAGTGTCTTCAACGAACTCTGCCATCGAGAAGACTCGCTTGACGTTTCCGAACTGCGCACGCGCATCCAGCGGTGGCGTCTCCTCGGCGATGCGTGCCTTCATGCTCGAATCGGTCGCCCATCTACGGAGCGGTGCAGAAAGGCCATCCATCGTCTCGACGGACGCGAGGATCGTTTCATCTAGCACAGCGCCATCTGAGAGGAGGGATTGTCGAGCGTCACTCGAAGCTGCCAGATACCGGACAACGCGGAGCAGTTCCCTGATAGCCGGATCGTCACCGAATCCCGTAACGGTCGCCGACGCGGTCGGAATACCTGTCTGTTCGAGCGCACGAATTGTCCCCGTCACGGCTGGCCCACTCTGTTTCAGAGCGACAGCAACATCATCGTACGTCCACCCCTCGCGTTCTTGGAGTTGTTCGATCTCGTCGGCCACCTTCTCGAGTTGCTCGTCGGCCGTTTCCGCCGCAAGAACGCTTACGTCACCCGCCTCGGGGTCCTCGTGAACCGATCTGCGAGCCAGATAGGCAGCCGTCGCACTCGGACGCGTCGCCGGCTCATCACGACCTCCGGATTGTATAGTCGAAAACGAAACGTGGTCCGTGACGGTACCGGGCTCGATCCGTGTTCGTCGAACGCTGGCGTCGGTTTCTGCAATACAGACGAGTTCCAGTTCGTTTGCGAGTGTTGCGAGATAGCCGCGGTCGAGTGGCTGGAACTCCTCGAACTCGACAGCGAGGACTGCCTCCGCGTCGATTGTCTCGTTCCCACGTTCCGTCTCCATGAGGGTCGTCATCGCTGTCGAAATCAGCTGGCCCCGTTCCATATGATCGTGTTTATCGAGCCAATCGTGAAACTCCTCGACGATGCCGGCGACTTCGGCGAGTTCCGGCGTCGTATCAAACGAGCCGTTCTGCCACCCCATTGTCTCCATGAGACGGGCGATATCGGCATGGAAGGTAGGCTGTTCGGCCGCTTGCTGGAAGTACTCGCTTTCCCAATCTCGGTCCTGCAGAAATCGGTGGACGAGTTCACGTCGAATCGCGTCCGAGAGAATAGCTCTCTCGTCAGTTTGATTCACCACGTCGGTTGCTTGTACAACCAGTGACGTTACCCGTGGGACCGCAGCTCCGGGTACCTCATCGTCAAGCATCTCACGGAACGTAGCCATGCTCGTTGGAGATGCAGCAACGGTGAGGATTTCTTCAGGATTGTAGGAATCGAGCAACCGACAATACTGGTCAGTAACGGCTGTATGCAATTCATTAGTCCCAAATGGAGTTGTGACGAGAAGTCCATCAAACGAATCCGTCTCAAGCATAACTAGAACTCCCCTGACGTCGATCGAGTGAATTATTTTTAATTCTAGGATAGGACATAACACGTCGAATGTTTGGGAGCGTAAAATAGGTACTCCTAGTGCTGGTGCTTAATGCCATAACAGCAAACCACCTGCACGGCGATTTTCAAAGAAATTCCGTGGCAGAGGCGGTGGTTCAGAATGAGTACCACACCTTGAGATGGCAAACACCGATTGTGATAGATAGTTTTGTTCTAAGTATTCATATAAGAATACTGATGGATTAATAAAGCAATTTCACTGTCTCAGACCTTGTGAAGACTTCTGCACCAACCCCCCGTGGCAGAATATAGGTTGTGGATTTCTGTGCTTAGCATCGGTAGCGCTGTGATTGTTCCTACTTCGACTTTGTATCGGTGTCTGGTTCCTACCAACAACCATCTACAGATGCATCTAAATCTATTCCAGCTCAATCGCCTTACTAGCGGCATCGAGTGGATCTGTATAGAATACGAGTTGAAGCCGATCGAGGAGTTCATCCGGGATTTTGGGCATATCCTCTTTGTTTTTGGCTGGTAGTAACACCGTCTTCGCACCGGAATCAGCTGCCAGTTGTAGCTTGTCGACTAGCGAGCTTACTGCAACTAGCTCTCCCATCAAACTCATAGCCCCTACTACCACAGCCTGAGAACGGGCAGGGCGGCCAAGAATACCGGAGACGATCCCCACGAGGAGACCAACACTCGTCTCTCCACCTTCATTTGCATCAGATGGATTGAGTACTTGAACATTAATGTTGTACTCATTCAACGTTTCATCGCGGCTAAGCTCCCGCATATTCGCTTGAAGATAGTCGCATGCGGTCTCGAACGATTCCTTCATATTGCTGCCCGGCGTTCCCGAGATGTTCGTCTTTCCTGACCCCGGAAGTGCTTGCGTTTCGATCCGAAATGGGGCGTGTCGACCCTCGCTTTCCCCAATGGTATAGACTGCCCCTGGCTGCTGTGTCCCAGGAGGAATAAGCGCCTCATCAGCTTCTTCCGGAACCGAAACATAGACCTCCTCTTTTGTCGCCAAATCAAGATATGAAAATTCTACTGCTCGATACTCCATACCACCAATACGTTGGTCGCGTCGCAAAGTCCTCTAGACTTTGCCTCTGGTAGCCTCGACTGTGAGGTCACAGCTCATGGTTGTTTTGGTTGATCGGTTG
>NZ_AOMF01000108.1 GCF_000336715.1 Halococcus thailandensis JCM 13552 | reverse complement strand
GGTGGTCTCGGTTTGGTCACCAGAGACAACCCCCTCCTGAAGGGAGTCAGTTGCTACCGAAGTCTAGACCGCTTTGCGACACGACCAATACGTTTCAATTGCTCTTTTACCCGACGACGCCCCTCCATTGCAAACTCAAGATACTCCCTGAGTTGCTCCTTCGTGTATTCTCCATGCGGGTGAAGCAGCTTGAGCAAGCCTGAAACAGTCTTTCGGACAGCCTTTTCATCTCGTTGATTCAGGTGGTCACCGAACGCGAACTCCTCGTTGATTACGTCGCTATAGGATTCTTTCCTGAGTTCACGCACGAACTCGGCGAAGTAATCCACGATAAATCCGAATTGGTCACCGAAGAATTCGGAGCGCATCTTCGGGACTTCCCAGCCAGGAAGGTAGTAGTGAAACCGGTCGATAAGCGCGAGGTCCTGCATCTCTTCTGGGAACGGCTCGAAAAGGTGGGAACTCTTGAGAACGCCTTCAACGTCCAAATCGATGTTCCCCACGTAGACCATCGAGGCTTGGGCGGTTAGCTCTTCAGTCCCACGTGAGAAGCTCCCGGATTCCATGTAGTCTTTGAGCATCTGGACGGCTTCCGAGTCACTGAATCTGAGTCCTCCGACCTCGTCGAAGGCAACGACATCCCAGCGACCGACGAGCCCGATTCGGCCGGTGTTAAGGTTCAAGAATAGCTTTGCAACTGTCGTCTTGCCGCCAGAAATGAGGATGGAATGGGGGCTTATTTCGCGATATAGGTAGCTCTTGCCCGTCCCACGTGGCCCCAACTCCACGTAGTTGTAGTTCGATTCAACGAGCGGAATACATCGAGCCAAGAAAAGTAACTTTTCTCGTTCGTCGAACGCTGATGGGTCATATCCCACACTCTGAAGTAGAAGGTCCATCCACTCGTCTCGCGTGAATTCCCGACGTCTGTCCTTCAGTTGGTTGAGATCAAGGTTCGACACCTGGATTGGTTTGAATGAATCAATCCCGAACAGGCTCTTCGGACTGTTCGCGTTATCCGGAAGATATTCTAAGTCGATGATAGCCCACACGCCTCCTCCTAGGAGCTTGGGATGTTGGCTAACTAGATGTTCGTTGATCTCAACATCGTTCAAGCCAAGACTTACGAACGAGCCAATATAGGCATCCTGCTGCTCGTCAAGTCTGACATTGACTTTGTCGATAACCCGATACCGTCCCCGCTCGCGCACTTCACTTTTGACGAATTCCGCTTCGTCAGGGCGGACGTAGTGCTTCGATAGTATCTGCTTGACTTTTTTTAGCCCCTCTTCTAGTGACTCTTCATCGTCCGTGGCGCAATATTGCCCGATGAGGTACTCAAGCACATAGGTAGGAACGTTTACTCCAGATTTGATATCCTGAACGAGATCCTTCCGGACAACGCGTCCGGGAAAGACGTCGAGAGCTTTCTGATCGACGTCCTCAGTTGTCATTGTATGCGGTGAATAGAGCCGGGGGCATATTGGTGTCGATGAATCTGGACTGGTACTGTCGACGACTGCTTTTGGACAGGCTACGTCGGAATGGTCAAAATGCTATAGGGCCGGAGTTCTTCAGACGTCGAATCCCATATCGTCGTCTCCGAAGAGCAGATCAAGTTCTACCGTTTTCCGCGTGATCGTTTCTCGGGTGTCGGTGTCGATGACTTCGAACTGGACGGAACTCTCGCCGGAGATCGCTCCCTGCTTGAGCCGGACACGTTCACTATTGGTTCCCGGCGAGACCTCCATCGTTACGGGGTCTGCAACCGGTTCATCGTCGATGTTCGCACGGATCTCCAGAATCGGCGCTGGGTCGAAGGCCACTTGTCCGCTCTTGGCTTCGATCTCGACAGAGATTATCGAGTTCGTAATCGGGTCTGGAGTCGAGACATCGTAACTGATCGACGCACTTTCTTCGGTCTCGCCGGTGGTCACCGTGAGACACGGGACGAGGAGTTCTTGGAGTGAAATGCCACCGTGGAAGTACTGCATATTCCCACCTTGAGCCTTGAAACAGGCGACACTCCGGGGGAAGAGCAGCTTGAGTCCTGGAGCGTTGATGCCGAGGTCAGATAGCGCATCGGAGCCGACCTCGATGAATTTGTCCGTATCGACTAATGGGGTATCATTGTCGGCGGCTGCGAATCGTCGTTTGACGACCGGAGCGAGGTCGGGAGATTCGACTTTGAGATCGTCGGACAACCGATCCGTGTAGAGGAAGCCGTGGTCGCTCGTGATGACGAACCGAGTGTACCCGGCCTGCTTCAGCCGCTGAACTGTCCGTTCGACGTCGTCAACATGGGAAGCAACCTGGCTAAAGGCCGCGTCGTCGTCGAGGCTCTCGCCGAGTTTGTCTATCGTTCCGGAGTAGACGACTCGTGGGACAGGGTCGGTCTCCGTCAAGTCCTCTAACGAGATGCTGCTCACCTCGTCCATATCCACCACTTCGAAGCCCGCGGCGCTGAGTCGTTCGACGCGATCCGATTTCCCGGCCATCTCCTCACCGCCGCTGGTCACGACGAGGTCATCTTCTAGTGAGAGGCCGAGTTCCCCGGGGAGGTGTGCGGCCATCCCAACCTCGGTGATCGAGGGCAGTGCCGCGCTTACTGCACCCAAGTCTTGCTCGAAGTCAGTCCGTCGGCCCAAGTTCTGTTTGATTGCCTCGGCGAGCTCGTAGCGAAGCCCGTCACAGATGATAATCGCCGTCCCGTTGTCAAGATCCGCAAACTCATCGTAGAAGGAGGTTTGCGATGTCCCGAGTGTCGGATCATCGCTCAAGATGTCCGCAAGCGGTCGGTTCACTCCCTGAAGGAAGGACATGTAGTGTTTCGTGACCCGCTTCTTCACCGTGGTTTCGTTTGGATAGGGGAACGTGGCCTTCCGAGTGGCGTTGACGTACTGCCGATAGGCCGCATCGACTTGCCACCATCCATCGTCACTCGTGTACTTCTGGGCGAGTTCAGCCGATGAGAGCGTTTTGGCTTCGTCAGCGTCGATAGTTCCGACCCGCTGGAGGGTTTCGACCGCCAGGACTGGTACTGACCAATCGACGAGGTCCTCGTTGCTCCAGAAGCTGTCCTGTCGCTCAGTAACTGTCTGCTGGAGGTCTGCCGCGATATCGGGAAGGTCTGCGTAGGTCTCACCGGCGAGTCGCTTCATCACCAACCGGATGAGACCCATGTCGATCCCCTTGAACGCCGTCGTGTCCCAGTGAATACGGTCAGAATCGATGACGGCCTTCGCAAGGTCGTAGTCCTCTGCGATCTTCTGCGCATAGCGCGTGAACTCGGCAGGGGTGTATTGTTGCCACTCGTCACAAAATGCCGCAGCAGCGCGGGTGTCGTCAGCCGCGAGTTCGTCGTACCGGGATGTCGGTGCCCGACTGGCCACTTCGCCAAAGAGGAGCTGGGTCGCTAGCTCTTTCGGATCGAGTCCTGCGGTGACACCGTACCCCTCTCGGAGTTGGGCGTCCCAGGCGTCAGCCATCGCGTTGTCCTCGATTGTCTCACGGTACTCTTCCGGGTTCGAGAGGTAGGCACGCACCCAGTCGTCCGTCTCAGGTCCGGCGGTGTCGAAAAGAACGCAGAAGAAGGCCAGACGCTGAACTTCGCGGTTCTGGCCCCAGTCCTCGTAGGCGTCGGGTATCTCTTCGTCGTGTTCGACGAGGAACTGCGTCACGGGCGTGTCGTCGATGTCCTGGCCGACGCGGTACTGTCGTCCGAGTGCGTGGACGTCGCGGAACCATCTGGCATCATTCCGGGACTCGGGGATGTAGAACAGCCAGTTCTTCTCGTAGTTCGGGTCTTCCTCGTGGAGACGGCGCTTCAGCTCGAAGTAGCTGCCGTCGTAGCGTGCGAGCGTGACGTCATCCAGTGCAGCTTCGACCTCGTCGAGAACGCCTTTGTACTTTTCTTGGGCGTCGTACCACACCCAGACTGGGTGTCGGTCGAACTTCTGCCGGAGTTCCGTGATAATGCTGTCCGCAAGATCTCCCATTTGTAGATTACCTCGAATAGCTCGATTTTAGCTTTGGGAGTCCGGTTTCGAGGACTTCGTATTGGTCCCACTCCTTGATGTTATCCCAGATACCTTTCTCGACATCGACAGTGACGCCATCGTCGATCATCTCGTCGACAGTATCACGGAATTCTCTGATATCGTTGAGGTCGTTTTGGACTTTTTCTTTTCTATTCAGAAGTTCCTTATCTGGGTTGTCACCGCTGGTTTGGGTGTTCAGGGTTTCTAGTTCGTTTTCAAGCTCATCAATACGTGGATCCAGATACTGTCCACGGAGTTTTGGGAGTGTATTCTCGTCTATCTCATGGTAGTAAACGAAACAGCTGAATGACCCGTCTGGGCTTTCGAGTTGCCAATAGATTGGGTTACGCTGCCCCCTTCTTTTATATTCATCCGCATGGTAGTTCTGGAAGAAATGGTTGCGGAACCAATTTGATATACTGTATTCCAGCATATCTTCAATCCTGTCCACAGCCGGTCCAGGGTTATCAAATGTTTCTGTTATACATTTTTGAATCAATTCATTCAATCCCTCCTGTGGCCCACTACCAAATTGAACAATCCCATCAGGGACTTTCAAATTGCTGTTAAGCATGTCCCAGTGGGAGAATATTTCTCCCAAATAATATGAAAGCAATCTCCCAGCAACCTCACGCCTTCTCTCATCAGTATAGCTATCCTCTTGGCTTTTTATAACCGCAATTGTATGAGGCGATATTTTCAGGTCTTCAGAAAGGTCTCTTAGAGATTGAGAGGAGCGTTCTATTACTTTCGATCGGATATGGTCTAATTCCTCTTCCGACATTTCTACTGTCGGAACTTCGTTCCTAAATCCGTGCTCTGATACGTCTATATTACTGACATTTGATATATGAGGATATCGGAGCAAGTTCTCCGGTAGATCTTCATAGATGCGATTTTGGGTTTCCTCCGATATCCGGAAATCAGCGAAAACAAGCTCGTCAATTAAACCATGAAGGATCTGGATATCTGCTTGCCGCATCTCCTGCTTATAGCAATAATCTTTGAATTCCTTGATTAGTCTAGTAGGATTGAATTCTCTCTTGGATTCAACTAGACTAAACCTTTCTTTTTGAATTGAAATAGCGGCTTGTGTATAATTCTCAATCTGTGGTAGTCTCTCTGAATCCGGATTAATCGGTATCCTCTTTCCATCACCAGGTTGGAAATGTATACTCGCTAGTTGTCCACTCTACCAGTCACGGTACGAGCAAGTGCGTAGAAATCGGCCAGACGTGAGGCGGAGTCCCAGTGTAGCATGTGCG
>NZ_AOMF01000107.1 GCF_000336715.1 Halococcus thailandensis JCM 13552 | reverse complement strand
GCGGGTGAATCAGGTCACTGATTCATCCGCTTCGTTCCTACAACGTATCAGCTACTGGGCTGTTGAGCCAGAGTGGACAACTAGCGATACTGGGGTTGAGTCCATTAGCAATAAACCGAACTACAGAGGAGCAAAGATAACCAACTAGTGCGTCATAACTGACTCCGTCTTCCAGATAGACAAACCTTGAAGTATTGCTAAAAATATGATCTTTCGGATGTATGCGTGCGGTGAAATACTTGCTAAAGTCTCGATAAACCGCACCTTCTTTTCGATAGAACTCTGTATTCCGACAATTGCTGTCCTCATAGTTTAATAATTCTTCACCGTCATCTGCCCAAAATACTGTCTTTTCTGGAGAGTCGTAGTAGAGGCTATCATCGCCACCAATAAACAGCCAAAAGTAGTCTTCGCCAATATCATTTTGTTCAATTTCCCACCAACATCGGACAAATCGGTCGTCATCTCCTGTTTGCAAACCTGCTTTCACCTCTCCGATATCCCCAATACTTGGGAAATCATCAAACAGTTGTAATACTTCTTGACCAAACCAATATATAAATGGAGACCTCTCAATACTGGCTAATGAATTTTGGTTTACTACGTACAGATTATCATGTTGATCTTCATTACGAAGATCCGTTGTGATTTTGTTTAATCCCTTAATTTTCTTTTCATAACTATTATACTCCTTTTGTTCATGCGTCATCCGATAGAATCGGCTTTTGTCCTCAGACGATGGCCTTTCATTCCGGAATACAAATGGGATCGTGAATGGGCGGTCTTTGTTGGAGAAGCTATGACCAGATAAGTGAGCACCATCTAAAAAGGTGATATTGGCTAGCAGTAGGCTTCTTATACCCCGATAACTGTAAAGGAACATAAAGTTTTCGGGAGTTACAAGCGACACATGGCCCATATCAGTGGAAAATTCATAGCAACGTTCAATAAACGCTGTATACAACTCCCGACTTCCCTTATACCCATTACTGACGAAATCCTTCAGCTCTGCTCCCATCTTTCGGGAATCAAGATATGGTGGATTGGCAACCACAACATCATATTCATGTATAAGAGTGTCAAGTAGCTCAACAGTTTTCCCGACCTCGCTTGCGAACATCTCTTCAATAGGATCATTTCGATCAAGAGCTTCAGAAGCAAGATTACTGACTTCGTCGAGTAGCCGGGTTTTTACTTGCTCCCAAGATTCTTCTCCCCCTTCGTTGGATACAAAGGCACTCTGTGTCGCAAATGACCCATCTTCGGTAAATTTCACTTGTCCTGAAGATTCAATTGTGTCTTTTTGCTCTTCTAAAATTTCATCGATACGCTTTTCGATTCGTACAAGGCTACCAAACTCACGGATGTTTTCGAAACTCTCCCAAATCTGCTCAAGGATTTTTTCCTCTAGCTCAGACCGTGCCCTGTCTAAGATTTCTTGCTTTCGGTCACCGTTGATCAACACAGCGTCGGCCGAAACAATATTTAATTGGGGAATATCTACTTCTGGCGATTTTTCCTTGGCTTTCAGATACAACGAAAGTGCTGCAATTTGTGCTGCGCCCGAATCTATATCGGTCCCATAGAGGTTGTTCGTAAGAATCTCACGTGGGATGTACTTCTCAAGAACTTCACCTTCTTCAAGATACATCTGATATAAGACGTCGAAGGCATAAAATAGCATATGACCGCTGCCACAAGCAGGGTCAAGCACCGTGATATCCTCAACTGCCTTTGTCTCTCGATCAATCAGGGAGTCTTCTAGTGGGGCAAGGTAGAAGCAATTCTCTTCATCGTCGATGTTCGTCCGTTCACCCTGCATTTCGAGCCATGTCCGACCCAGGGAGTTATCGACCATCCACTCGACGATGTACCGGGGGGTGAACAATTGGGTTTTCGTAGCGATATCTGTCCCAGCGATTTTATAGTTCTCTTCATCGACGCGGTCGTCGATCTCCTCACGTTCTTCCTCACCGAAGTACTGATACACCCAGCCAAGTGCTTCGTCGCTCTCCCATGCCTCGTCATCAATCTCGTCCAGTTCGTCGAGAACCTCTTCTCGAACCTGCGCGTCAAGGTCGATAGCGGTGTGTTCGGATTCTTCGAAGATCATCCGAATCTCCGCTCCGATCTCCTGGTACGCGAGGTCGAGTGCGGCACCGAAGCCGTCGTCGGGAGCGTTAGTTAGCTCGCCAGCGATCTCCGCCACGGTGTGGTGCATGTACGACCGGTTGCCGTACTCGGGACGCTCGGTGATGGTTTCCTCGACGAGGCCCCGAACCTCGATGGTCTTCAGCGCGACAAAGCGGTTGAGGTAGGTCTTCGTTGCTTCGCGAACGTAGTTGGTGATCGACCGCTCCAGATCACCTTCCGTGGATTCGAGTTCCCGTTCGATTGCGGCATCCAGCGTTCGTCGAGTGTGGCGTTCTTCTGCAGATAAGTGAGAGAGATCCTCCAGCGGGAGACGCTTTTTCTCGCGGATACCGTACTTTTCGAGTTGTCGGCGAAGTTCATTTTCGAGGGTGTGGCGTGTGCTGAGGATGGTACTACGGATGGTTGAGCGTTGATCCGACGAAAGACCGGGTTGACCGTGTGTCATGGACATGGATATCAGGGAGTCGCGCACTGCCACGAAACGGGCGGGACGGCGGTACGCTGTATCGGGATTCCCACCCGCGATGACATACAACGAGCAAGTATTCGGCGTGTCTTATAATTGTGGGAGAGGGTTCTGTCCCCGACTAACGAGCCCGGGATAGCTTGTCAAAAAGAAGAGTATTCCGGGGCGGTGCTCGGCTTGGCAAGATCGTTTGACTCAGCGAATTGTGGCTAAAATCCCCAGAGACTCTGTATTCGTTCCATCATAGCTGGATATACGAACTAACATCTAATAGAAACCACATTGGTCGTTTGTTGGAGTATGTACTTTGGCAGATGGAACAAACGGAATCGCGAGAGAAGCCCATGAGAACTCACGCACCAGTTCATGCAGTTGCTCCCGTCGCTCCGCTCGTGGAAGCGACGGGGCAACCCTGTCGTTGATTTCGAGCAACGTTTCCACGAGGTACGCTTCTTTGGCGTGATCGAGGCGGACGCTCAGTCCGCCNGTTCGATTCCTCGTGGACCGTCTCGATGTTCCACCTGTGTTCGACGAGTTCGAGGATCTCGGCCGCTGATCGGCCGAGATCCGTACTCAAGTAGTGCCGAATCGTGTCCTCGGTCTTGCTCGCGACGACCTTCACTGGACCAACGCCTTCGATTTCGACGACCTTGCTCGCTACGTCGTAGGTTTTCTCCTTCCCACGAACGCTGATTGTTGTCGATTCGTACTCCAGCGTCGACGCGAAGGCGTCGACGCGTTGGGTCCAGACGACACCCTGTGGTGAGACGTGTTTGTCGGATTTCAGNCTCCAGCGTCGACGCGAAGGCGTCGACGCGTTGGGTCCAGACGACACCCTGTGGTGAGACGTGTTTGTCGGATTTCAGCCGACAGACGACATCATGGCCTTGATTTCGGATCGTGGCGACTCTTTCGTCACCGTAGTACGCGGCGTCGAAAACGACTGTGAGAGCCGCTCCAGCCGGCAGCTGGAGCGGCGTCACGATCTCCTCGACAGCGATCTCGGTCTTTTTCTTGAACGGTTCGTCGAAATCCGGTGCGAGATCCTCTGGAACGTACATCCGCGCGAGATATGGAACATAGACGTCGCCGACCTGGAGGCAAGACGTGACGATCTTGTTGCCTAGTTCGGTCTCAGCAGCGACGGGATTGTACAACCGGGCGACGCCATCGGTGGCGTCGCCGGTTTTCGGAGCGAACGTATCGTCGATGTGGAGGAGTACGTCGTCACCAGCACCGACCTGAAGTTCGTCAAAGACGTACTCAGCGTGGAGCTGGGCGAGATTGGTGGCCGACCAGTCGGCACCACCGAAGAAGTAGTCGTAGGCTCTGCGGGATTTCGCGTCCGCGTCGGGACGCGAAATCCCTCGGGAGAGTCCACTCACNGACGTACTCAGCGTGGAGCTGGGCGAGATTGGTGGCCGACCAGTCGGCACCACCGAAGAAGTAGTCGTAGGCTCTGCGGGATTTCGCGTCCGCGTCGGGACGCGAAATCCCTCGGGAGAGTCCACTCACGGTCCACTGCGTTTCACTGTGAATCAGCGCACTCACGAGGTGCTTGAACGAATCGACGTTGCGGCTGTCGGAGAATGCTGACTCAAACGTCGAGAAAGCTTGTTCGAACCACGGCGGAAGANCTCACGAGGTGCTTGAACGAATCGACGTTGCGGCTGTCGGAGAATGCTGACTCAAACGTCGAGAAAGCTTGTTCGAACCACGGCGGAAGACGAGTAATACCGAGCACGGGACGAAGGCATCAGGATTACACCGGCAACCGCCGTTCGGTCTCATGACCTACTGCTCGCTGACCAGTCAGCGAGCGTAACGTAGAGTTGCCAAGCCGAGGGCGGTGTGTGAGCTACCGGAATCTGATTTCGATGTCGCCGTCCTGATCGAGGAGGGTCTCGATCTTATCTCGGAGATCGGCGATTGGCTTATCAACGTCGTCCAGCTCAGTCACGACGGTGTTCCCGAAGATATCTGAAGTGTCTACTTTCTCGTGGATCTTCCCATCATCGTCGTCTTCTTCGAGATCGTTGATTTGCTCTTTCGCTAACGTCTCGAAGTGATCAACAGTCTGAATGTTCTCAATAACCCAATTGAGCGACGGATTTGGGTTGATATGGTCCTTATCCGAGATATTCAGATCGACCGTCCTCTCACCTTGACGCTCTATAAGCTCCGAGAGGGCCAACTCCATATCAGCGTCGTCGATGTCGTCACCTGCGTACGCCCGGACGTTGTCGATTGAAGCGGTATAGGTCTCGTAGCGCTGCTCGTACAGTTCCTCGTACGTAGAGGCAAATGCCTCGGCGGCCGTCCGGTAATCGGTCTTGACGTCGTTCCACTGTTGGATGAGGCCCTCGGTGTCCAGCGTGTTCTTGACGCGGTCAGCGGCATCACGTGCCTCGTCACTAATGTCAACGACCCCCGGGTGGTCCGCTGCTTCGTCGACAAGCGTCTCCCACTCTCCAGCGATAAAGTCCTGAATCGTTTCATACTCTTCTAAGTGGTTCTCGCCGTTCGGTTCGCCACAGAAGTTGGCGATCGCTTTCGCTGATTTGGTGAGATCCCCCAGTTCATCCTCGAACTCGACGAACTTCTTGATACGTTTAGCGGAAGTGGGTTGCTGGAGCAGATTGTTGAGTCGGTTCTTGAAATTCTCGACATCGTCGGCCAGTGGGAAATCCACTCTCCGTAGCTGGGAGAGTAGCGTACTCGTCGTTGACACCCAGTCGTTTGCTTCTTCTCGGATTCCCTCGTCGACTGCCTGGTCGGTGGATTTGACCTTCCGATCGAAAATCCGGTCGAGTAGCTGCTTGGCGTCGGTTCGAGTTTCGACGTCGACGGTTTCTCGCTCGTCGAAGAACGTGGACTTGAACTTCGTAACTTGGGTGAAAAGTTCTTGTGCACCGTCCTCTGTGTACGTGCCGTACGTTCGTTCCTTGTAGGTCGGAATGATAGAACCGTTCTGGAAGAGGACGGCTGTAGCGAGTCGGACGACCTCTCGACTCCATCCGTAGGGGGGTTCGGCGAAATGGTCGATTAGGTCGCCACCGGTGCGGTTCTCGCCGGCTTTTTCGCGCCGTTGGATTTCGTCCTCGACTTCGGAGGCGACGCGGGCTTCGGCGATGAGTTCACCGTCCTGAACGACACCTAACTCGGAAAACACCGATGGATTCGACGATCCTTGTAGGTCGCCGAAGATCTCTGAGATGTGTCGGTCTTTGACAGATGCAGACCCGTGCTTGAAACTGGTGAAGACTTTCGGGATGGCGTTGTCGGCTTTCCGTGCGACGAGTGACCCGAGCGAGGTGTTAGTTGCGTCGAATTCGTCGGTTTCCCCGTTGTAGATGAGCTTACCTCGTTGGAAGCTGCGCTCAAACTCACGTTTGACTTCGTTCCGGAGGCGCTGGAGATCTTCCTGTTTCTGGCCTAGCGCTTCCTGTTCTTCTTGGCTGAGTTCCTCGCCGCGCTTCTCTTTGACGATAGTGTTGATCTGGTAGATCGACTTGAGCTTCTCGTAGATATCGTTCTGTTTCGCGTCGTCCGCGACCCAGTAGAGAGTGTCGTCCTCGCTGAAACTCTGGGTCTTCAGCCCATCAGGATCGATATCTTCGTACCGCTGGTAGATCGGTGAGTAGGTTTTGAGGTTGATGTAACCCTTGGATGTGACTTGCTCGTCGTCGATGGTCAGGTTCAACTGGAATGTCTGCCCCTCGTAGTTGACGCGCGAGGTGTTGTTGAGGATATCGTTCAGGAATCGCTTGGATGACCGACGGATGTCGCCTGGACCAACATCGATCCCTTTGATTTCGTTTTCGATTTCTTGCTCGGTCTCTTTCAGGATACGATATCCTTCCTCATCATGGCGGACGTAACCCGCAGCGACGAGAGCTTCGAGGGCGTCTTCCACTTCGCCCTCCATCGCTTGGGTGGGGCCGAGTTCCCTCTGGAGTGACGTCGCAATGTTGTCAGCAGTATTCGGGATCCAAGAGAGCTGTTGGAGGAGATACAGCGCTTTCAGGACACGCCGAGAGGTTTCATCGTCAGCATTTTTTGGAGTTGCCTCGCGAATGGATTTGACGTCACTGCTGGGGATATCGTTACTGATCTCGTCGAAAATCATGTCCAATGTGACGAGGGATCCCAGCTCATTGTTGTAGAGATGATCGTCGTCTTTGAGGACGCTTTGTGTGACGTCGATCAACGTTCGTTCTCCCCCTGTTAACTGGTCGCTCGACCCCTTCCCGAGCGCTTGGAAAATTGATGGAAGGATATCCAGTTGATACGGGAGAAAGGGATAGCAGTCGATGAAGTTGTCCCGGGTAATCGACTTTAGACTCTGACCAGAATCCAGCTTGTAGCGGGCTGAGAGGATTCCTTCGTATTGGCCATAGAGGTCGCCGAGAACTCCTCTGAACTCGCCTTTTTTGCTGAGAACGCGGTCACGGACGACCTTGTCGAGGTTTTCTGAGGTGAGGTCGAACCGATGAGGGAAGCGGTCGATAACCTTCGACTCCTCAGCTTCCTTCTCAAGGACACCGGGAATGAGTTGCTGGAGTTGCTCTTGAGATGTGACGCCGAGGAAGATCTTGCCCTTTCCTTTCTGCCCGAACTCTTCAACGATGCTTTGCAGCTCCAAGAGGAGCTGTCCATTGTCACCGATAAATTGAGAGATCTCGTCAATGAAGACAAAGTACCGACAATTGTCACCAGTTTCCGCTTCACGTTTTTCGACATGCTCCACGATATCTTCTGCCAGCGTCGAGGCGTTGATCAGGACGTTATCCTGAACGTCGTCAATTGCTCGGCCAGCTTCATCCTCACTACTGTACTCGCCGGTTTCGACTAGGGCCTTTTTCATATCAGGTCGGACGAACATCGCCTCGTTGCGCACCTCGGCCCAGTCTTTCCCAGTATTTTCCTCGATAGCGTCCATGAAGTCGTCGTAGACATCTCGAGATTCGAGTTCTTGCTCCATCTGTGCAACCCAGGGCATCGACGCGTAGCCACGTGAGATGTTGAATTCCCGGTGAATGATCTCCGTAATCGATTCGCTACCGGAGGCATCGGCTTTCGCGCCGATCTGGAACATCAACACCTCGGAGTCGAATTTCTGGGTTGCGGAGCCGACCGCGCCGTCAAGCATCTCGTTGCCCTTGATTCGATCCCGAAACATACCGGCTGCTTGAGTGTTATCGAATTCGCGGTTTTCCAGGACGTGACCAAGAATCTTCATGAGGTGGCTCTTCCCGGAGCCGAAGAAGCCCGAAACCCACATGCCGACGTCCTCTGTCTGCGCGTGTTCGGTGTCGATGACGGCCTCTAAGGCGTCCGAGAAGTGCCGTTCGAGCTGCGGTGTGAGTATGTACTCTTCGAGTTCCTTCTTGACGACGCTGGGGTCGTTGTTGTCGACTTTGACGACGGAGTCGATCTTTCGATTGATCGGTCGGTAGAATATTTCGTGTATCTGGTGTGATGTGGTAGTGTCACTCATGTCCGATCACCCTTGCGCGGTAATATGTTCCTTCAGATTCACCGAGGAATCTTAAGCTCTTGTCATCGACTTTCGCCGGATAACAGAATACGATTGGCGTATCGTCCGGTGTGTTCGTTTCTAATTGCCCCATCAGGGTGGAGGCGCTAGCAAACGGGTAGAGAACACCCATTCGGTAGACAATGACGGTGTCCGCTTTCTCGGCCCGTTCTGCAATCGCAGACGCCAGCTTCCCCATCTCGCCGCCGTCCAAGAGCGACGATTTCAGCCCATCGAGGAGCTGATCTCTATCTCTTCGTTCGAGATCGGCAACTCTGTCCAGAATTCCACGGTCTTCGAGGATTGTAAAGACTAGATCACGCATATCGATTCCGGCGACATTCTGATTATTGTACTCTAGTTTTCCGATGAGGTTCCGGACTTCCTTATCGACCTCGATCTCATCGGCTGGATCGTACGTGAATACAATAAAGGGAACACCTACCCGCTTCCCGACCTCATCTCGGTCATTCCGAACGAGCCGTTCGACCTCTTCAAGTTGTTTCTGAAAGTCAGAAGGCATCGATGAGGTCCTCCATACTGCCGTGCTTTCTCACGAGCCGTTCTGTGGAGCCACGTTTCTCATAGGTCACGTATTGCGGGGAAATATCCCGAATCCGTCGCTGCACCTCTGACTCATTCATGAGGAATAACGTCCAGTCTTCATGTTCAATGATTTCTGACACGGAGTTTGCGCCGTTCTGGAAGAGTCGATATACTACGTAGGCGATAGTTTCATTCGGAATGTATGTAACTGCGAATTCCTTCCGCTGGGTCCCCTCTAGAAGGCCGAAGTTACGGAGGGAGGTGAGGTATTTCGAAGCGGCTTCGTTGATCGTTGATTCCGAACGCTCTCGCAGGTCGGCATGATTCTCTTGAATCGATTCGATGAATTCGACGATGTCGACAGCTTGGACTGCAAGCGTTCCACGCTCAAATTCTGGATAGAGGAAATCAGCCGTGACGAGGTGGATGAACGGGTCTTGGGCGAATTCGTAGTAGAGGCACCAGTCCACCACGTCACTACGAACGTCCGCAGTCACCACTTGCATCAGCGGGGTTTCCATGTACTCCCTCTTCTCAGGAATGTGGCGACGCGTTATTTCTCGGAGGATATGTGCCCGGTATTCGTCTGTATTCTTGTTCAGGATGTTTCCTTCTACGACTTGCCGCTCCAGTTCCTCGTAGGATTCGCATTCAGCGTAGTTACTGAGAATTGTCTTGGTCTCGTCGATATACGTACTGTGATGGGCAATTTTCGGGTCGAGACTCTCATCTGGTTCTATACGTCCTTCGTCCTCCGGTTCAACGTGCTTATTACTCATACGAACTCATTATGCGTTCTCCGATTTAAGTTCTGACTCAAGGGAGTAGTACGGTACCTGAAGCTGGTCTGTACACTGTCCGTATCCTTGGAGAAGGGTTGTGAGAATTCTCCATTTGTCGGGTTCGATGTCGTCTTGGACGTAGCTACTATCTTCGATCAAGTACGAGTCGTCGAAACTGGAGTTTGAGAGGGGCTCCAAATCAGTCGAAGGAGTGATATTTGACGCAGTTTCGGCTATAACAATGTCTGTCCAGCCCTCTTCGAGCGATTGTGAAGTGAGAGCTTCCAGCGCCTCCAGTGCCAAGTCTTCATCGCTCTCGATCCCCTCAAGAACGGCAGTAAGGCGTGAATCCATCTGGGGTCCGAATGAGAATAGCGAAATTGAGTCGTCGGGAAGTTGATCTGACTCAGCCTTACGCCCGACTTTCAGCGCGAGAGTAATTTGGGACCTTAGTTGCGTTTTTGGCGTCACTTCCGAGAGCCGCGCGCGACCGGTCTCAGACAACACTCGGGATTCCCACCAATCCTGGTTACTCGATTCACCGACTCGCTCGATTAAAAGACATGAAGTGATAAGGTCGAGAAAGAAGTCATCCTTAATTTCTGCTTTCTCAAGCGTCTCCCTAGTTGAGGTGAACGCGTCTACGACATCAGTAGAGGCCATACGTATACTCATAACTAGGGAGGGTTTAGAACCAGCGCCTCTGATTATCCTAAGTGTACGTGTTTACCCCGAGGACGCAACAGCGGGTACAGCCTGAGCTCGTGAAATCATCTTGTTGTTTCGGGCGATTCGCTTGAACTCTTCGTAGGGATTGCGTCCCTGCTGG
>NZ_AOMF01000106.1 GCF_000336715.1 Halococcus thailandensis JCM 13552 | reverse complement strand
AGACCGCTGGCTCACCGATGAAGGTGAGCCAGTGGTCGAGGCCTCCTTCGATCTTTCCGAGTAGTGTTGCCACTGGTCCGTCGGGAACTGACCGCTCTATCAGCAATTCAAGCTCTCTCCGCGCCACACGCTGGAGTTCTCCTCGCTCACGGACTGTCAAGTCGCTCTCCAGCCGGGTCTGGAGAGCGACGTACAGCTGTTTGAGGGCACGGTAGATCGGTTCGCCTTCT
>NZ_AOMF01000105.1 GCF_000336715.1 Halococcus thailandensis JCM 13552 | reverse complement strand
GGTAAGGTTCACTGCAAACGCTACTCACCCGCTTCATACTCTTCGATCTATCGCCCCATCACGCCGCCATCTAGTGATTCAATGGAGCCAAATTATCTGCTTGAACAGGGGTTGGATCCACATGACATTGGAATCGCAACCCCTTATCGAGCGCAAGTCAGGGCTCTCAACGAAGCTCTGGCAGATGTCGGCATTGATGCCGAAACAAGAGAAAAAATATACTATGACACAATATCGGGATTCCAAGGGAGCGAGCGAACAGCTATGATTTGCTCATTCGTCCGTTCAAATAGAGACGGGAACGTTGGCTTTTTAGAAAGCCATGATGGCCCGAATCGGCTCAATGTTGGACTATCACGGGCAAAGCGGCACCTAACTGTCATTGGCGATTGGTCGACTCTCATCAACCATCCGTTGTACGAACAGCTGCATGATCTGCTAACCAAGCAAACAAAACCTATTGCAAGGGAGGGAACTCAAATCGTGGACAGACATCAGTAACCAAACGCTATCGGCAACTAATCCTTGTTTAGTAGAAGAACCTACAGTGTGTCAACACTGTGTCGCTTGCGCTCGCCCCAAGACCGTCAAGCACGAGGATACGACTGAGGTATTGAGCACGCACGCCGTTGATCTCGAGTACGAGATTTCAACCGGCGTGGCTGTTCGCGATTAATTAGAAGTCATCGAGCAGTCCGTGGCTGGTTGTGAGTGGACACACTCACCGGCGACATTCATCAGCCGCCGGCATTCCGGACAAGACAGCGATGCTCCTTCATTGCCGCTGAGTTGGTGACCGCAATTGACGCATTCGTAGACGAACGCTCCCATGAGCAGATTGGGAAAATATTGTATGCAGCCATATGATGTTGTTTATTATTCACATTCCGAGTGGGATCACTCTCGGCCGGTTCATTCCCGCGTCTCGGAGTCAATCGTCGTGCATCTTCCGATCGATCACCGTCTGAACGAACTCTTCAGAGATGGCTGCATAGCGACTCGTTCCATCCGTCGTGATGTTGTTCCGTCCCTGATGCTGTGCTCGATTGCGAAGCCAGGTAATCGTCTCGTCCACAGTATGAGTAGTGTCCGTGCTGATTCACTAAGGGTTTTTGCCGCTCTCCTTCCGAAGAACCGGACAAAGGGAACCCGAGGCGAAGGCCGACTATGTCGCGTACTCCTCGGCGAGGTCGACGATGTCGTACACATGGATGCCGGTTTTGAACCAGAGCAGACGCTCAGCTCCGAGATCGATGTCATCGCTCGTACAATCCAACTCCTCGGAAACCGCTAACACCAGATTATCCACATCGGTCTGGTGGATTTTGGTGAGTTTCTCATTGAGGTATTCAGGAGTCCAGAAGCCCATGATTTCCAGAATCGCTCGGCGGCCATCCGGATGTTCCAGCGCGAAGTCCGGTAGCAAGACCTCGGCACCTAGATCGATCACATCGTCCTCACGGACCAGGTTCCACTCTGTGTTCGATCGCTCCCACTTGTCGGCAAGCGTTCGTTCGAGATCACTGTCGAACTGACTCCCACCGCTGTAGTGTGTTTGGAGTCCAGCCGTTTGGTCCAGTGTGAACTCCCGTGTCTCGTTCGCTGACTCGTCGGTGAGAATCTCCGCGGCAAGCTCCCACCGCTCGCAGTGAGGCAACGCCGGCAGGAAATTTGCCATCCGGATGCCGTACTTACGCGACTGCCGGAACAACGATGCCGGACCGTCCAAGATCGCTTCGTATCCTTTCGCGAGATCCGTACTCGACACGCGCTCGCCGTGCTCATCGATCGGATAGATCCGATGCATCAGCCCGAACAGCTTCACGTAGCTGAACACTGTCGCAAACTGATCCCAGATCCGAATGCGCAACTCGGTCGCATCGTAGAGCACTGCCTGTGCGAGCGCGAGGTTATACCGGTTCAATAGCCACTCGACGGTGAGTGCCTTGCCTGTGTACGACTCCTCGCTTTGGCCGGTCAACTGGGTCGTGCTGGTCGTTCCATCAGTGTCCAATTCGGCTGATTTGGCGACCTGATCGCCGAACCGGACGAGACGGTTGTTCGCGTCGAGATCCGCGTACATCCCCTGATGACACTCCGCAAGCGAGATCCCCAGCTCATCAGCGACTGCCGTGTAGACATCAAGCTTGCGGGTATCCGCTTCGAGCGTCGGCTGGCGAACGATCGGATACGAGTCATTCGCCCGCTCGAACAGTCGTTGGCGAATCTCATGCGGCTCGGCGGCCGCTACCGTCTCGAAGTCGCACTCGTCGCGCAGCAGTTTCGCCAGCCCCTGGATGATCTTGTAGTCGGTATCCGCGACCGTCAGCTGGCTGATTGCTGCGTCAAGGTCTGCTTTCGGCTCACCTACGTGCGTCTCGAACAGTTCGATCAACTCGCTCGCCGTCTCTCGATAGCGTGCATCGTCGGGATCGATGAACAGTGGCATCACCTCGTCGTCGGATGTTCGCGAGCGCGCGAGGTCGGCCGTCAGCATGGCCTCTCGCTCACTGTGATGTCCACACTCATGTTCCTGCCTCAACGCCTTCACGGCGGCGCTGGGAGACGTAGTTCTCCATCGTATCCGTCGCGATGATCTCGTAGAGCCGGGCGGGCTGGCGCTCGTCGGTGGGCCGCAGGATTCGCCCGAGCCGCTGGGCGTACTGGCGTTTCGATGCGCTCCCAGAGAGGATGATCCCGACGTTTGCGGCCGGCACATCGATTCCCTCGTCGAGCACCTGCGAGGTGGCCAATATCGAATACTCGCCGGTACGGAATCGTTCGAGAATCTCCGTACGCTCGTCGGTCTTGGTCTGATGGGTGATACACGGGACGATGAATTCTTGGGAAATCTCGTAGGCGAAGTCGTTGTTCGCGGTGAAGATTATCGTGCGGTCGTCGTGATGGCGTTTGAGCAGGGTGTCGAGCGTGTCAAGTTTCTTCGCCGCGGTGCGTGCGAGCTCCTCGGCGCGTTGCTTGGCGATCAGCGCTCGACGGCCGTCAGAATCATAGGAAGTGTGCGCAAGGAACTCCTGATAGCCCTCGGCTTTCCAGAGGTCGAAGTCGTGCGTATCGACGTATTCGCGATAGATGCCGTATTCCTCGTCGTACTGCGAGCGTTCGTCGTCAGTCAGTTCGACCTGCATGTGGATGGTTTCGTATTCGCTGAGATACTCGCCAGCGAGTTCGTCGACTTCCTCTTCGTAGACGACTGGCCCGATGAGGCCTGTGTTTTCGAGGAGTTCGTGGGCGTCGTCGGCGCGCTCGTAGGTGGCGGTGAGCCCGAGACGGTACGGCGCGATAGCCATCTTCGGGATCTGTCGATAGGTCGGGGCTGGCAGATGGTGGATTTCATCCGCGATCAAGAGGCCGAACTGGTCGCCGTACTCGTCGATGTAACGATACGCACTATCGTAGGTCGTTACCGTGATCGGTCTGATCTCGTGAGTGCCGCCACCGAGCACGCCGACCGCCTGTTCGGTCCCGTCTCCGCTTCGGTGGGGAAGTTGGTCACCGAAAGCATTGGTGAGCGTCGCGTGCCACTGGATCATCAGATCGATCGTCGGCGCGACCACGAGCGTGGCGACTCCAACGTCTGCAATCGCCTGGATACCGAGAAACGTCTTGCCGCTCCCAGTCGGGAGTACGACGCTGCCTCGTCGGTCATGAGCGCCCCATGCATCGAGTGCCGCCTGCTGATACTCGCGCGGTTCGATTTCGAGCGCTGGATCGAGCGCGAGATCAGGGTAGGCTCGAGCCGTATCCTCAATCTCAATAGGTGCCGTCTGTATATTCCCTTGACAACTTGGATCTTGCGCGTCTGTATTGGAATTATGATTGTGCCATGCATCGGCCCAGTGGAGCAGGACACGATAGCGATACGCGGGCGCACGATACTCTTCGACACGCTCATCCCACTCCGCGTACGGAACCTCTTCACTAGCCTTCCGCAGGAGGAGCGTGCCCTCATCGAATACAACCCGCATCTGGATAGTGTACAATCTCACCCAGAATAAGCAATGCTGATCGATAGAGACTGTCTTCTGCCCTCCAGATGCGTAGTCGAGAATTGGTCAACCCAGGAGCGCAAGTTCACTCAAACGGTCGATGATCGTTTTCAACGCTTCTTCAGCGTCATCTTGAGTTTCCGCTCCTGTAATTACTGTTTTCCCGGTTCCGAATAGCAAGACGACCGTGTCAGGCTCGTCAAGCCGATAGATGAGACCTGGGAACTGTTCGGGTTCGTATTCGATATCTTCGAGACCCAGCCCGATCGCGATCGCTTCTAGATTCAACTCTTCACCGAGGTCGGCATCCGACACGATGTTCTGGACGGTCACTGTGGGCTCCTCAACGTCGATACCGAGTCCGCGAACTGTCTCCACAGTCGCTTGGACCGTCTCACGAGCCCCTTCGATGCTTCCAGCACCCGTGCATGTGATCTTCCCCGAGCGGAAAATCAAACACGTCGCTTCCGCACTCTCAGGACGGTAGATCACTCCCGGAAACTGTTCCGGGTCGAAATCTGCACCGGTGAGATCGAGGGCAACAGATTTGAGGTCGATCTCTTGGTTCAGTGTTGACGAAACGACTACATTCTGAACTTCCAGTGTGGCGTGCGGATCGCTGATTGTGTTTTCAGTACTCATCAAACCCAACTCCTGGCAACCGAGCTCGATACCCATCGAAAAAGATCAGCCATCAGTCTCTCGTTCTTCATGTAGAGAACTAACGCTAATAAACCTCTGCCAAGAGAGCCAACACTTCCCGTCACTCTTCGAAAAACATCGGATATGATACTACAGCAACACTGCGGCGATATCACGTCCGCATGCTGTTAGTCTTGGCAACTTCTCAGCCCGTTTCTCATGCTGGCGCTGCCGAGAGCATTTCATGTGCGACACTCGCCAGATCTTCCGTGTCTGCTTCTCGGAGACGCTCGTCAGCCAGCAGCAGACGCAATCGTGGCCGACCCACATCGATCGGCACTTTCTCCGTCTCTAAGAGGCCTTGTTCTTCGAACAGAGTCTTCTTGCGTGAGAACGTCGCCTTGCTTGCGACACCCACGTCCTCACCCCAGTGGGAAATGTCGTAGAGCAACTCCTCGTGTTTGGCCGCCACGAGCAGGCTCACTCCTACCTCATCCAATTCCTCCGCGGTATCCACATTCTCAACCGCCTTCAGCACTGTCTCAAAGTCCGATTCCATCGCCGAGTCGAACTCCTCGGCAAGCGTTTCAGCTACGCGTGAGTACGCTGGCGTCCGCAGATCGAACGCCTCGCTATCCGCCCAGAGATCATTCCAGCGCTCGCGTACGGCCGCAGCGAACTCCTCGTCATCGGTGGCCAGCGCAGCGCTCTGCTCGCTATTTGGCGTGAGTAGCGAGACGACCATCTCCTCGGTCACCAACAGCGTGTCATTCAGCCGCTCACCAGCGGCTCGCAGTTCCAGGACATCCGCTTCACGCAACTCCGCAGCTCTACTCGCCAACATGAAATCATCTCTCACCCATTTCAACACGCTCTCTTCAGCAAGCAAGCGGACGTTCGGTGGCTCTTCGCTCTCAGCAACTATCTCAACGAGTTCGCGGGTCGAATTTTCGTCCAAACCCACCGCAATCACCGACTCATCCGCTTCGGCCAAAACCTTCTGTAAGTTCTCAGTAATCGATTGTCCCACCTGCTCCGATGTGCTTGTCATAGAATAATGGTAGTTATTGAAGCCTTATCTATTTTCTGGGTC
Organism: Halococcus thailandensis JCM 13552; assembly: GCF_000336715.1. GTDB lineage: Archaea > Halobacteriota > Halobacteria > Halobacteriales > Halococcaceae > Halococcus > Halococcus thailandensis. Next base: position 1,445 of record NZ_AOMF01000105.1, on the reverse strand, counting down.
ATATTAATGACAATCAGCTCGGATAAATGCGACAGGAACACACATGCACCTGTTTTCGAGAAATTAGTCGCTACGACAGAATCAGTACTCATGAGGCTTACCCATTGCCGAGCCTGAGATCACATACTCGCATCTCAGTCGCTTTCTGATTGCGTCTCGAACGAACTCGCCGGTGAGAACTCGGTCAGTTCCTCGATCTCCTGTTCCAACCGCTCGACTTTCTGGCGCAGGACATCCGCTTCGGGATCGTCACTCACCGCCAGCCGATCTTTCAACCCCTGCAAACGCGTCTCCTTGCGTTCTTCATCCACCTCGGCTTTCCGGACGTACTCACTCTCGGAAACATCGTAGACGGCCGATTCGGGTACTGAGACGACATTCAGTGCCTCCTCGACGTTCGAGCGGTCGACACCGAGCAGTTGGTCGCGATCGATGCCGGTCTCTGCGAACGCGTCGAGCACTTCTTCGTCCTCTTTTAGTGAGCGGTTCCGGCGCGTCGTCCGCTGGACCGAACCGTACTGGCCGTGCACTGGCCGATCGTGCCCGACGCGCTCTAAGAGCACATCAGTCACGTCCTGCCGAAGGTCATTGGCGTTGCGCTGGACATCCGACAGCAGCGTATAGAGGTTCACCAGCATAGGCGTCTCGAGGCTTTCGAGAGCGCTCATGTCCTCGCGTTCGAGCGCGTCGATCAGCAATAGCATATCCGAATATACGTCTATCTCGGGCTCTTCGCGCTCGCTGTCTTGCTCGTCTCCGGCACTCGCAGTCATCGACAAGTGCGGTGTCTCATCCAGTACGGCGCTCTCGTCGGCCTCGTCGAGTTCGGTCAGCGTGTTCTCACGCTCGTCAAGGACATAGCGCGGGTGGAGTGCAAGCACCGCCGCGTAGGGCTCGGCCTTCGGCGGCAAGCGATCGAGCTCGTAGCCATCAACCGCCTCGCGTGTGTGTTCGGCGAGTGCTTCGAACTGCTCGCGTTGCAGCGGCTGGGAATCACCCGAATCGACGTCTTCGATGATGATTCGCTGGTCCTGAACGTCGGTGATTCGGAATCGCTTCGATGCCAGCGGCGTGATCAACGTCGCCTCATCGGGCAGATCCTCACACCGCTCGATCAGCGTGCCCCACGTCGCGCCGAACGGAATCGCCATACATCGCACTCAGAGAGCCGATGTCTAAAGAACCGTTGGCAAACACCGAGTTCGCGAGCAGCATTAGCTTCTGTCACAGTCCATAATATACCAAACATGAAATGAAAAAGAGCGTGTGACACACTCTTTTGAGGTCCGGACCTATTCCGACCTCAATCCTGAATGATATTCACACGCCCATAGAAATTTCCAAAAATATCTGAAGGTAAAACGGTACAAGAATCACCCACTGAGTGCGGCAGGGTGCTCAATCGTCAGTTGGTGTGATTCGGACGTATTCTCCGACGTAATAGA
>NZ_AOMF01000104.1 GCF_000336715.1 Halococcus thailandensis JCM 13552 | reverse complement strand
TCGCCAGTCCCACCAGCAGCGTCGCTCACCAACGCGAGCGTGTCTTCAACGAACGGCGGCAATCGCCGCTCTCCATCCATACCCGTTGTTTCAGGTTGCTGCATATGAATCTGTTTCCGACCGCTGAGTTACAGTTCGTCGAGATGCTCAATACCTTCTTTCGAGACGTTCGCTTTGGTGATCGTCTCGGCCATCCAGTCGGGTTTGTCTTCTGGTGCCTCGCTGCGCCACGCCCATCCCTCGTAGATGTGGAGTTTCTTCGTTCCTTTCTCCCGCAGGCGAAACTCCTCCCGACTCGCTTGGGCTTCGCTGTCAGCTGGGTCAAGTCGCCGAGCGACTTTGAGTGCCGCCTGTCGTGGTACCTGTCCGGTGAAAGTGCTCGTTTCCTCACCGCTCTCATCACGAAGTGTGAAGTTGCGAGGATCGTCTGACGTGCTGGCCATGTATTGCCCCGAGTGAATATAATACAGATAAAGTGATAAATGTATCTACGTCTGGCGATTTCTTCGAAGCAGACGGCTCTCCAACTGCGATTGAAGAGATCGACTATTCAGCTGTCTCAGATTGATCACGAATCTCTGCGAAGGCGAAATTCTCGCGAGCATCCATGATTTCGACAGTTACCTCATCGTCAGGCTGTGCATCGGGCACAATCACGACGTAGCCGCGCTCGATTTTCGCTATCCCATCACCCTGATCGCCCAGCGCNACCTCATCGTCAGGCTGTGCATCGGGCACAATCACGACGTAGCCGCGCTCGATTTTCGCTATCCCATCACCCTGATCGCCCAGCGCCTCGATTGTCACCTCGCGGATCTCTCCCCGTGAGACGGGGGGCTCCGAAGCCGCCGTGTTCGGTGGCTCCTGCTGGTCATCGCTTCCCACGGACGCTGTATCCCCAAGAATCGCCACTTGATAGGTCTCGCCAGCTGTGATCGCTCCCACATCGAGTTCGTCTTCTGGTACCTCAATCGTGTAGGAATCGCCTGCCTCGGTGACGGAACCAGTGAACAGACACGCCAGTCGGTCGGGTATCTCGACCATTAGACGTCCTCACCACCGACGTTGGTCACCATTACTCTCGAGGGATTGCTACCGAAAGTGCGCGGCCGCAGAGCCGAAACACTACGCATGGGCTATCAGACCTCCGGTGAGACGTATTGGTCTTCCCACTCACGACGGGCCTCGATCTCGCGCTGCCCACGCTGGGTCACCTGATAGTAGTTCGTCCGTTTGTCGAGTTCACCCTTTTCGAGCAGTCCTTTCTCGACGAGTGTGTCGAGATTCGGATAGAGTCGCCCGTGGTGGATCTCCGTCTCGTAGTAGCCTTCGAGTTCGTCTTTAAGTTCGAGCCCGTTCGGTTCATCTTTGTCAGCTGCAATGTATAGCAAGTCGCGCTGGAAGCCAGTCAGATCATACATATCTCGAAGGTGGTTATTCTAGCAGTAAAATATACCGATAGACGGATAATGAATGAGCCATCCAGCACGATCCACTCTCTAAACCCGATGAAAATCATACGAAGGGAATATTGTATACGCGAGAACCCAGAAATCACCCATCTCACTCACCCTCTCCCAGGGTCTCGGACCACCATCCGCAACGCAGATTTCGAATGTAGCGATAGAATGAAGTTCCGAGGTCAACCGACTCTACTATGCCTGAGTGTCTGAATTGTGGTGGATCCGTCACCAAGCAGTACGTTCGTGTGTTCGCCCCGACTGAGATGGACNATGCCTGAGTGTCTGAATTGTGGTGGATCCGTCACCAAGCAGTACGTTCGTGTGTTCGCCCCGACTGAGATGGACACCGTGCGCGTCTGCCCGAACTGTCCAGACATGATTCGGGAAGGGAATGACGTACGCGAAGCGAAGACATCTCGGCAGTAGCCGCTGATCGCTCACCCCACTAGTGATCGGATGACGAATCCAGAACGAGGATTCATATACCGTCTCAGTAGGGTGAGTTCGTACTCGATAGCTCTCGCTCGTCTTCGTACGGATCTTCGATCCATTCCTCATAGGCGAGGTCGCCGACCCGAGGAGGCGCACTCTGTGCGCCCCGCAGGGAGGAGGCTGGGGAGGCCGCGCGAAGCGACCACCGGGAGCGAAGCGCGAGAGGTTCCAGACCAAAAGAACAGAGGGCATTTCGTCTGCTTTCGACAGGCTCGGCCTACTGATCGAGGCGCTCGACGTCGGTCGCCGAGTTCAGGTTGATCGAGAACTGCCCGTCGTACTCATCGGTGACGACGCCTTCGAGGCGGTAGGTTGCACCCTCGTCGAGTTCCGGCAGGCCCGACTCCTTCCAGGCGACGAACTTGATCCGGCCCGTCGAATCGCCCACCAGCCCGACCTGCTTCATCGAGTCGCTGTTGGGCTTCCAGAGCTGGTCGACCTCGACGACGAGATCGTGCCACTCGTCGGCGGCGTCGATCGTTTCGACTGCCACTGCATCCGGGAGGCCCACGGGAAGCTGATCGCGCTCGGCTGCCTCGCCCGTGATCTCCTCGATGGAACTGTTCGTGTTCAGATGCACCGAGAACTGCTCGTCGTACTCGTTGGTGACGATGTTCTCGAGACGGTACGACGCGCCCTCTTCGAGCTGAGGCAGGTCCGAAGCAGCCCACGAGACGAACTTCGTGACACCCGAGGCATCACCGAGCAGGCCGACCTGTGCGACCGACGACGAGGTCGGCTCCCACAGTTCGATGACCTTCGTTTCGAGCGTGATCCACTCGTCGGCGGCATCGATCGACGAGCACTCGACAAGACTGCTCCCGCTGTTCGCACTGCTGGTGGTTTCGGTCTGTGCATCTCGGCTCGTGGACTGCTGACTTACAACGGACATAGTTTTCAACGAAATCGGAATCACTCACTCAGCACGATTCACTGCATCGGGCCGAGCATCGCTTCGCCCTCGACCCTCCACCCCTTCTGGGGGTAATAAACTGCTGAGGCGGTCGGCGATCGCGGTGCCGGCGCTGCTCGCGACGACGACGTCGACACGACGCCGCCGACCGAGCAGTATTCGGAATGCTTGCCCACCAACAGCGCTGCCGACTTCGACATGGCACTGATGGCGTGCATCTCTCCGAACACCTCACCCCTTCTGGGGAAGAAAAACTGCTGAGCGGTCACGGAGCAGTTGCGACCGTTTGCCCACGCTGTGTGCCGGCATCCCGAATGCCTTATGTACAAACGAATCGGCCTTCGTCGCCAGATTGCACATAATGCTCGGCAGTCACTCGCCGCTCGTGACGGGAACCCGGTGGAGACGATCGGGGCCGAGGAGATCGCGAGCGGTATCGATCATATCCGCCGTCCCGGCTGACTCGTCGACGTGGATGGCCACGAGAGCGTCGGCGTATTTGGCCATCTCCTCGTTGCGAATCGGCCCAGCTGCCCGGCCGTGAGTATCCCAGTCAGCAGGAAAGCGTTTGACTGGCACATCGTGTTCGCCAGCCCAGTCCTCGCCGAGCTGATCAACGCCACGAGCAGTCCCCGAGACGACCTCCGCAACGGAAAAGCCGGATTCGTCGATCGCCTCGACGACCAGCCGGCGCTGGCCGGCCGGAGAGAGGCAGTCGAGAATCGATCGCGAATCCGCGACGATCACTGACAAACCATTCTCGGAATTGGCGGTAGTGGCACTCATGTTCCGAATACCTCACCCCTTCGGAGTGAACATAAATTGTCCCGCGCCGCGCCAAACAAATGGATCCACATTGGCTCTGTCCGGATTCACTCACCGCCAGCAAGTTGCGACGAGGCGCTTTCACGCCTAACAACCCACACTGTCGAGTTGTTCCGCTCGGTATGCTTTGCGACGGTGATCCCCGATGCAAAGGGCGATTCGTCCTCTAACACTGGAAGATAAGACCCGACCATCGACGAGGTGAGTTCCGCGTCGAGATCTGCAATATCCCCCGCCTGGAAGTACCGACAGCTGTTGCCGTACTTGTCGCTATTGAGAAAGCGAATGACTGCGTCTTGAACGCGCTGTTTGCGTGATCGCGGTTCATCGGATATCGTCATAGTCTCTCTCGCTGCTCGTGATCATCGGCGCGAGGTCTTCGACGGCGTTCATCGGCTAACTTCTGCCTGTCGGCGCTGACTACTTGTATGTTTCTGGATTGGCGTATCGGCCGGTTCATCGAAGAGATCCGGGCTGGCCGCTGCGAGCTGCCTGACCTCATCGAGCCGTTCGGGAGCGTGCTGGTGGGCGAGGCGTTCGGCGTGACCGCAGTGGCGCTCGAACCCATCGAGATTCCCGTTGGTGGCGTGTTCGTGGGCCTGTTCGAGGTTTGCGGTAATGGTCTGGTCGATAAGTGATGCGTGAATGTTCTTGAGCGTCCGAATCGGATGTTGCAGGCAGTTCAACTCCATTTCACCCCTTCGGGGAGAACAAATTGCTGGCGAACACGCCCCGGACAGTCGGTTATAGGGATTGGCAATCAAATCCATTCCCTGGTGTGCATGCTCCCTGACGCCTGTCAGAAATCCTGTGCAAGATACAGAGGTTGAGGGCGAAGTAAAAAGGAGTCCCTTTTGACGATTCATAGGCCACAAGCAGGTTTTGACAGACTCATCAAGATAATATACGATAGCTATACGT
>NZ_AOMF01000103.1 GCF_000336715.1 Halococcus thailandensis JCM 13552 | reverse complement strand
GATATAACGGAGAGAGGGATGCATTTGGGTTGAACTCGAGATCACTGCCGGTGATGAGCATACGATCTCGGTCGGGGTGTTCCCGGCGAAACACCCCTTTCTCCTGTGCCGTCAGAGGTTGTATCTCGCACCTGATCTCTATCGCTATCTCTTGCTCTCTTATCGATCTTCGTGATTCTTATTCTGCCAGCACCGCAGGGGGAGGCTGCCGGCAGCGAGCGTCCGTGAGTGTCGATCATGTGATGGGAGGCCACCCCTGTGACCTTCAAATCTGCACCCATGTGTCGGCCCTATTCGGCGTGACCGACTGCGCTAGCTGATGATGGCTCATAGACCAACATCTCCTCAATGCTCACATCGTACAGCATCGACCCACGAGGCATCCGGACAAGTCGATAGAGTACATATAGGTCACCGACTGCACTCGCTGTGTTGGCGACGAGTCCCACGAGCACGGCGGCCAGAAGCGTCTCGTCTACGAACGGGAGAATCACCACTCCAACCCCAGTAAGAGCGACCAGCGGGGCACCTGCGACGAGCACATTATCCCGACGCGAGATAAGTTGCCCGAACGAAGCCGTGTACACGCCTAGAACCGACCACGCGACACCATACGTAACGTGATAACCGAGCAGCCGCGCGACCGCCCCGTGGATCGCCTCATGGACAATAATAGTCACAAGAAGAGCAAGCACGAACACAAGGAATTCAGATGAATCAAACACGATAGCAACCTCACCGCCTCGGAGCCCCGCCGCGAGAGTGAGAAACCCACCAAGTGCGAGAACGAATAGAACGGCACCCCCAACCTGCAACCACAGAGCTGGATACTCGAAACGGTACGGTTGGTGGTAGCCTGATAGATCGGGACGGGACGACACGTCTCTCAATGTCGAACGACGCGGAGAAATGGATTTCGGTGAGGTCTCTGTCAGTAGTCACTAGTCTTATTCACACACCAAATGGAATACATAGCATGGCACTCGAACGGTTTCTGCTTATTGCTGTAAGCGGTTTGTTTATTGCAATTATCGGATATCTAATCAAGTACCGTGGAATGGTGCAACTAGTTGCTGGGTATGATCCTGATGAAGTAGTCAACGAAGCAGGACTTGGAAATTTCATCGGAACGCTGGCTATAGTCGTTGGTGCAGTGACAATTATGACAGGAATATTAGATTACCAAGATATTGGAGATGGAATACTCTGGTACGTCTTCGGCGTATTCGTCGTCGGGTCAGCAGGCGTGATGGTCGTCGGAGCGAACCGCTATACAGCCTAGAAATTCAAAGAAGGACTACAAAGCATCTAACCCCTGTCAGTAGACAGTTGGTTACTGACAGGGGGCACACCGGTGTGATCGGCGCAGCAACACATCTAATTTCGAGTGAAACCTGTCGTCAGTCAGAACCTGATTCTCTTGCCCGATGCTGTCTCCATCAAATTCTTCGATGCGATTATCAACTATGGTCGTATTTCGAGTTATGATGGATGACCGGTCTATTCGTGAGCTGAAGATGATGATCGGTGGTGGGGCGCTGATGTCTACAGGTGCTACTCTTTACACGATATCAGGGTGGCCCGCAACTGGTGGTTTCTTCGTACTGGCTATAGGGCTAATACTACTCGTGAGTGGGGCTTCCGGTTACTAGATTCAGTACCCCTTGTTGACGGGGGTGGTCTATGTTAAATAGTGAAGTATTACGGATAATCTGTCAGAAACCAAGTGGCCGATCACAGGGCGATAGACCAGTTATTCATTTCAATTGCCGATTCTAAGAGAGTGTATGGGTCAGCAATACAATGAATCTCGTCGCAGGTTGTTACTAACTACTGGAGCAATGCTGATCGCTGCGGGAGCAACAGGTATCGGTATAATTCAGGGCAGAGATAATCACTGGTCTATCGTTGCCCTCGTAGCATTTCTGCTGGTAGCGGGGATGAGTATGTATCAGCTCTATCGTCGAGAATAAATCCATTTGCGGGCTGACTCTGTGAGATCACAGAGATGTGCCGCGCCGACTATATTCGAGTGCTATCCCGCAACGAAAGGAGTGGCTATTGACTCGATGGAAATCCTGCTATCCCATGAGAGTGTGAGGCAAGTATGGGACGCAAGAGACCGACCATCCCCTGTCAGCGCTTCAAAGCGCGTGCTATTGACTGGTCCGAGTGCGAAGGAACCCGAGAACTGGGCGCTACAGCCCGGGTGCCGCGCGGCGCGGCACCCGGGAAAGCCCGTATAGGTGATTCTCTGCCTCACGCACCGGCGTCCCGGAGTGATAACAAATGTACCTTGGAATAGACATCCACAAACAGTACGCTCAAGTCGCTGTAATGGACGAAAACGGTGAGATTGACCGAGAGGTTCGCGTCGAGAACGCGAACCTCGACGAGATCGCCCAAGAGTACGCTGGGTCGGAAGCTGCGATCGAAGCAACTGGCAATTACTACCACATCCATGATACTCTCTCGGAGTATCTGGATGTGGTCGTTGCCAACCCATCGGAGCTGAATCTCATCGCTAACGCGGATACGAAGACTGATCGCGTTGATGCGAAGGAGCTCGCTCGACTGGTTCGATTAGGATCTGTTCCAGAGAGCTACGTTCCGTCCGAAGAGATCAGGGAGTGCCGCGCACTCGTGCGCGGCCGACACAAGCTAGTCGAGAACCGCAAAGACTACGCGAACAAGATCCACAGCCTGCTCACCGAACACGGCATCACGCAGAAAGTGAAGCCGTTGAGCGTGAGTGGTCGTGAGTTCCTTGAGGAACTCACTCTCCCAGCCCCATGGGACACACTGCTTGAGACGTATCTCGAAATGATCGGGACGTTCACCGATCAGATCGAACGTCTTGAGGTTGCGATTGAAGATCGAGCTGCGTCTCGCGAAGAGACGCAGCTCTTGATGACGATCCCAGGAGTGAGCTACTACTCAGCACTGCTGATCCACGCCGAGGTCGGTGAGATCGATCGGTTTGACGAAGACAAACAGGTAGTGAGTTACGCCGGACTGAACCCAGTGATCCGCGAGTCTGGCGACTCGCGGTTCGAAGGTGGAATCTCGAAGAAGGGGTCGGAGAAGTTGCGGTGGATTCTCGTCCAGTGTTCGCGCGTAGCAGTTCACAGAAGCGAAGACGAGTACCTGAGTCGGTTCTATCAGCGGCTAAAGAACCGAAAGAGCGGAAAGGAAGCAATCGTCGCAACGGCCCGGAAACTGTTAGTCTCGATATTTCACATGCTCGACCGGAAGGAGGTGTATGATCCACCAGGTGTGAGTGCGTGAGGGACGCCTGAGCGGCGTCCCTCACTGAGCGGGCATATACGGTCGGTGAGCGGCTGGTAACTTTCCAAAGGCCACAAACAGCACCACACAGCACCGACCGCATGAGGATAGACCGCAACGCCCTCCGGTGGTTCTCGTCATCAAGCCGTATCGGCAGCAAATCACCCTAAAATCTATATCGATAGCGGTGGTTTACTCAGCCAGCAGGATTTCCATAGGTGACAGGGAGACGATTTAGCGTAATGGTGAATGACATATCCTAAAACTGTGTGGCTGCCTCCTACTTGTTGATGGATCAGGTTGAGAACTTAGTTGTCAATGTATCCCTATTTGCCCGAAAGATCTCCTCAATGATCATGCCGATACCACAGAGTAGCAAAAACCAGAAGAACAATCCACCAGTGCTTGTGAAAAGTTGGTAGCTACTTGCTGCTATCATCACGATCCCTGCTGCTACTGGTTTATATCTGAGTTCTCTGATCCGCGAGTTGATGGGCATATTCGAAGTTCTGTTTGGTAGGAATATATTGTTTCCCCATAGATGAACACGATCCCCACCACGGCTCTTCACGGCCCCCGTGAGCCGTGAATAGGAGCAGAGAACCGTTGCAGTCATAGGATTGGGCTTGTTGGCCCTCAGTCAGCTGTGACAATTGTGTTACTTTGATGACTCTCACTCGATTGTGCTATTTCTATTCCAACCCCAGCAGCCGCCAAGCCGGTGCCCATAACCAGTATTCCAAGATCGATTCTCAGGTTCTCTGGGATCGGCAGTCCGGCGTGTATTCCCAAAAAAAGCAACACCGACCGTAAGTACCACTAACAAAACGCTCCAGACATCTCCTGCGTCTTTCAACGTACGACGGTTGCGAATCGTGAGCCATACAGCGATTGCCCAGCTAGCGCCGACAAAAATTGTCAGTAGAAGATCCCGCACCACCGTCTAAATACAAGGCCGAGGCGAACAGAATTCCTACCACGACGCCGGCTACACGACCCATCTTGGTGCTCATAACACCCAGTTCGTCGGGCCAACTGTATCCTTCTTGTCCCTCTCACCACTCTGTCAATAGCCACTCTCCTCTTGACAGGTTTGATTCACGCTTATCCTACCATCCTTGAAAATCAGTCCTCTGGCCTCACCACCAAGGCAGCCCTTCCACCGAACAGTTATATTTACGAAAATAGAACAATCAGATTCATGATCCCAAAGTGGCTCGTTACTGGAATACTCGCGTTCGCCACTTCTGCAGCTATCGGTATCGTACTTGTCGGACTATCTGAGCAGCGGACGCTAAAGCAGGCTCTTCTACTGGCTTTAGCTGTTAGTTCTGGACTGGTAATTGGGAACATCATGTAGATCAATACACCCTGTAAACAGGCTACGCTCCTTATATAGTAATTCGGTGGCAAATTGCGGAGTGCCTACTGACAGGGCTGATTTCAGGCTGGGTACTGTTGGTTGCGACTATTGAACCGGCTTAGAAGCCGAAGAGCGGGTACTGCAGTGAGAATAATTGTGTTTCCAACGACAAAACTTGCAAGGGGGACGATCGGTGGTGTGAACGTCCATATAGTGCCCAAGGTAGTGAGTGCGGCTACGCTGATGGCGATAATCCGTCCGCCAACACCGATCCTTGAAAACCAGTTATCGACTCTGTGTCCTATCGAGGTCCGCGAACCTGCATGGGCGAACAGTATTCCTAACATCCCGATAGGCGGTGGCGCAGAATGGTTCTCATAGGGTGATGGTTGGACTAGCGATGTCATTATCCCGTTCGTGATTTGTGAGTGCAACCGCGAGCCNCGGCCTCGGACCCGCGGGGTCCCGAGGCCGAGATCCTTACAGACACCAATCGCTGTCTCGATCCGTGACCGCTTCCGATAGGCCTCATCCAACCGCTCTTCAGTAACCGCAATCGTATCCTCAACACGATATTCGATATCGAGCGGATCAGTAGCGTTGCGTTGGTTATACGGGACAACCGGCACGACCCCCTGCTCCAGCAGGCGGTCGTGCCAGTCGAGCATATCGAATTCCGCATCACCTAGCGTCCAGATCGGTTTCTTGACGGCGAGCGCGTCACTGGTGACGCGCATCGCCGTCTCCTGATCGACCTTCTTCGCGGGTGTAAACGTGGCTGCAACCGGAATATTATCAGCAGCAGTCACCAGACAGCAGCCGTACCCGTAGTAGAAGTCATCTTCAGCATGATCGTAGTTCCNGCAGTCACCAGACAGCAGCCGTACCCGTAGTAGAAGTCATCTTCAGCATGATCGTAGTTCCACTCAGCCTCATCATCCTGCTGGTCGACAGGGATGTCGGTGCCATCGATTCGATAGAGCTTGCCGAGCGGTACCTGCTCGGCAAGCTCGTGAACCAGCGTGATGAACACGTCCTCAGCAACGAAAGCGAAATCAGTGATGAACCGCTCAAGCGTCCGCCGTCCCGGCGGACGCGTGAATCCACACTGTCGCCAGACGTCCTCGTTGTGGAGTTCTTGGGCCATTGGACGCGGTCCGTAGATATCGTGGTAGAAGCAGTGAAGGAACCCTTTCAGAAGTTCCGGTGGCTGGTGAACCCGTGTTCGCCCCCTCGGATCGGGGGCGAACACGGAATAGTCAACGAGAAACGAGAAGTCAAGATGTTCGAAAAGTGCTGCTGTCTCGGTCTCCAATGCTTTGAAGACCTGTTCGACCGTCGCGTTACCCGGTAGGACGGACTTGGTCGTAGACACATCAAGTCCATCCTACCGCATTCCTTGTGAGGACTTCTGCGCCACCGCCATCCCGATACCAAACCATACCAACGAGACATCTCGATTTTCAGCCATTTGTAGGGCCGGACTGATCATAATGAGGAATCCTAAAGCGATTTCGTAGAGCAGACGTTTGTTGCTCGCCTCAGAAGCGGGCGCGCTCCAGTCAACCATAGTTCACCTACGATGCTCGATCCATATATGAGCCAGGACCGACCGACAGCCATGCGAACGGCCTGCTCTAGTGGTGACTGACCGCACTCACTTCACCGCGCTGCCTCACGGCCCGAGGAAGCTCAAGGGCTGGCGGGATGAGTACGATCGAGATTCTTGTGGAAACTATCTCACACGCAATACTTGGTTGCGCGTCGAGAAGAGAGCTATCCTGATTTCACCATCCGTGTTCGGTTAAGCTGAGAAACCGAGAGACTGCGCCCTATTGGCGAAGTTATCGTTGTAGGCCGCATGGGGAGAGATTGTGCTATCCGAACTCTCCCCGGACCTCATTCGACGGCGGCTAACTTCTCTCTTTCCAGCAGCGCTTATCGAAGACATCGCGCGCGAGCGCGATGTCGTCCAGCGCGAACGGACGATCGACATTACGATGCTCGTCTGGACGCTTATCGTGGGCTTCGCCGTCGACGGCGAAGCCCGCACTATCGCCGGGTTTCAGCGCGCCTACTCCGCCGCCACCAACCAGACTGTTGCTCGCTCCAGCTTCTACGATCGGTTCACACCAGCACTCGCTGCATTGTTGAGCGACCTCCTCGAGCACGCTCTCGAGGAGGTCGCGGTTCCCCACACGATCGCTCCACAGTTCGAGTTGTTTCGTGAGGTATTGATCGCCGATGCAACCGTTTTCAGGTTGCATCGGCTCCTGAGCGAGTTTCCAGCGACTCACTCAGATCAGTCTGGCGCGAAGCTGCATCTCGTTCATAACGCCACGACTCAGACACTCGAACAGTTCCGGCTCACCGACGAATGTACACACGAAAGCAGCCAGCTCCGCACCGGGAGCTGGCTGCGTGGCCGGTTGTTGCTGTTCGATCTCGGGTTCTACAGTTTCCGCCGGTTCGCGTTGATCGAGGAGAACAGCGGCTTCTTTCTGACACGGCTGAAATCGAACGCAAACCCGCTGATTGTCGGGAAGCGACGGAAATGGCGCGGACGCGCCATTTCCTTATCAAGACGTCGTCTCCAAGACGTTCTGGGCGATCTCACACGGGAGATTATCGACGTGACCGTGGAGATCGAGTTCAAACGACGGAGATACGCGGGAAAGCAATCGACCGACACGATAGAATTTCGCGTCGTCGGTGTCCGCAACGAGGACACCGACGACTACCACCTGTACGTCACGAACCTGCCGGATGCGTTCACTCCTCGGCAGGTCGCGGCGCTGTACGGGTTGCGGTGGGAGGTAGAGTTGCTGTTCCGGGAGTTGAAATCGCTGTACGGGCTGGAGAAGTTCCAGACGAGCGATCCAGCGATCGTTGAGCTCCTTGTGGTGGCGGCTCTGCTGACGCTGACAGTCAGCAGAGCCTTGCTCGGTGTGTTTCAGGAGCTGTTCCCAGAGACGGTGTTCCCCCGTGAGCGCTGGGCGAAGACCTTCCGGTCTGTCGCCCAGCTCATCCTCGAAGATCTGGCCCAATCGCTCGGGTATCCGCCACCGAACTTGACGGAGTTGATGTATCGTGATGCCCGTCAACCAGAGAAATCACGCCTCTTACTGAACGAACGCGTGGCTGAAGCCTTCACGAGGCCGTCTAATACTTAACCGAACACCGATGCTGATTTCACACATTAGATCTCGCTATTGATCGCGAGCGATGTGCAAGATACGCGCCCTGTATCTTGCACGGTGGTTTCAACAAGACAACGAGCTGTGATGCGAAAGTTATGAAAATTGGCGGCAAATCCCAGTCATTTCGGTGGAGTATGTGCTCCGCTGATTTCGAGGAGATCTCGATATCGATTTCGTATCGTTACCTTGGAAATATTCGCGGCTTCGCCGATTTCCTTCTGAGTGAGGTTGTTGTTCGTGATGAGACTCCCGGCATACAGTGCCGCAGCGGCGAGACCAACCGGACTTTTCCCACTCGGATATCCAGCATCGATTGCCTCTTCGAGGATGTCACGGGCTGCCCGCTCTACCTCTTCAGGAGCACCCAACTTGGAAGCAAATCGCGGAACGTAGTCTGTCGGATCCGATGGCGGAATGGTGAGATTCAGTTCGCGACTAACGTAGCGGTAGGTCCGCATGATCGCTACCGTTTCGACGCGCGAGACATTGCCGATCTCGTCGAGAGAGCGGGGGATACTGGCTTGGCGCGTAGCGGCATAGAGCGCTGCAGAGGCAACCCCTTCGACTGATCGACCGGGCAAGAGATTTTCTTCGAGTGCCCGTCGATAGATGACACCAGCTGTCTCGCGAACTGACTCGGGCACGCCGAGTGCACTTGCCATCCGGCTGATCTCTCCAAGTGCGTGTTTGAGGTTGCGATCACGTGCATCCTCGGTGCGGAATCGCTCGTTCCAGGTCCGCAACCGATTCATCTGTCGCTTCTTCCGGTTCGATAGGGAATTGCCGTAGGCGTCTCTGTCAGCCCAGCCAATATTGGTGCTGAGTCCTTTGTCATGCATCATCTCCGTTGTTGGCGCACCGACGCGAGATTTCTGCTCACGCTCTTTGGCGGAGAAAGCAGACCACTCGGCACCGTGATCGATCTCGTCTTCGTCGACGACGAGCCCACACTCAGCGCAGGCGGTCTCGCCATGACTGGCGTCAGAACGAAGTGGCCCGCCACACTCGGGGCACGTTTCGTGCTCGACCGCATTTTTTGAGTCAGTTTCGGCTTCTGTCTCGGAACTGGTTTTAGATGATTCAACGCTCTCGGTACGGAACCGTTCGGGGTTGGTACGTGGCATGGATATCACGAGGAGGGCGGCAGTTTCGGGGACTGCCGGAAGCCTTCTCACCCCTTTCAGGAAGAAAAATGGTCGTGAGTGGCGATCACCCCACTATCGATATGTAAAGAGGGTTTCTGAAGGTGCTCACCGACGAAAACGAGGGTTCTACGGTCGATAGGAGGTGAGGAATTCGTTGCGTGGCATCAATCCCATCCTCCGGCAATTGATCGATATTCATGTACAATAAATGATTCGGTTGTAGGTTGTCTAAACCCAGCGGCAGGGGAAATGAAGTCTGTAGTCGTACGCTGAAAGGGTATCGTAATCGCTCAGAAGGCATCGACGAGCGAGAGGCCGAGACCATCGAACTGCTGAACCCACTCCAAATCTTTCGTAGTCGCAGTTGTTCGGTAGTCGACCTGCTCGGTGACGATTTCGAGAAATTGCCGCTCGGGAACGGTTTCGTGGTCATGCTCGACCGCCCAGCGCGAGTAAGCGAGGTAGAGATCCCCGCGAAGAATGCTTCCGTCGTTATTTTCAACGACGAAAAATTCTGCGAACGTCTCAGCCGCTTTCGCAGCACTATCAGCTGAAGATTCGTCCGATTGCGTCCAGTGTTTCATATTGGATAGTCGGTGTGGAAGATTGTAGTATTGCTGGCTTTTCGGGTTGTAGGCACAGACCGGCACGGGGAGAGAAAAGCTCCCTCGTGCCGGCAGGACCACGGCGAGAGTGCGGCAGCTGTGTGCTCGCTGGTGCCCCATCGGCTGGGCCAGAACCGACACAACACCGAAGCGAGCCAGTTCTCTCCCCGCAAACAAATCGTAGTTGTCTCTA
The DNA here is from genome assembly GCF_000336715.1 of Halococcus thailandensis JCM 13552. Taxonomy (GTDB): domain Archaea; phylum Halobacteriota; class Halobacteria; order Halobacteriales; family Halococcaceae; genus Halococcus; species Halococcus thailandensis. The sequence continues at coordinate 43,121 of NZ_AOMF01000103.1, read as the reverse complement.
CTCCGTTTGCCTTTCGGAGTGTCCGAAACACATCTCAGAAACATCTTTGGTGCAGTAGAATAAAGGTCGAAACAAGGAGATAGAAATCGAATGCATCGAAGTGGACACTGGGGGCTTGCTCTGTTGTGCTACTCGCCAATTGTGTTCTGGGCACTCTCAAAAGATATCGCCTCGCTACCGCTCGTCGTAGCCGGAGGAGTGGTGACTTCGAGCCTCTGCATGCTACCGGATGCCGACCAGTGGTTACCGATCGTTTCCCATCGCGGTGCCACCCATACGGTCTGGTTCACGCTGCTGGTTGGTGGTCTCCTCGGCGGTGGTGCCTTTATGCTGGTGCAGGGGGCCGGTCAGACGATGCTTAATGAGTGGATCAGCAGTCAGACACTGTTCGGTCAGCCGCTGGCGGTCGCAGTCGGATGGTTTTTCGGTGTGACTGGTGCGCTGGTGATCGTCTCACACCTGTTGGGCGACTGGCTCACGAAGATGGGTATTCAGCCGTGGGCACCGCTCTGGAGCCACAAACATTGCCTTGGACTCATCTATGCGGATAACATGATTGCCAATGGTCTGTTCAATGCACTCGGTGCAATCGCGATCGTTGCTTCGTTCGTCCTCGGTACCGATCTACTTCAGTACGTGTAGAAAACTTCTGAGCGAAGAGCTCTCTTAACCCTGCTGCCACTGTACCCACGGTGATTCCTTGTCAGGCGACCAAGTAATCGTAGCATTGCTTGGCGTAACGCCTGATGGCACCTTGTAGAAGATATAGCCACTCTTCGAGGTACCTTTGGAACCTGAAACTGAGCGGGGGAAATGGTTGGCCTGGACTGGACCGCTGAACTTGTCGGCGTAGTCGGACGAGGGATCGTATGAGGAACCATCGCTCATGAGCACGAGATCATGACGGTAGACCACGCCAGCATCCTGCTCGACGGTATTCACATCAACGCGCGCAAAGAGGTACTGCTGGCCTTGTTCGGGTGTCTCAGGCTCGTCACTACTGGCCCGTGTGTAGGAACTAGCTGTCTGAACGTCGCTGATCGTGATCTCACGACCAACTGGTGCACTGTAGGTCTTGCCGAAGTTCAGTTTCGCTGTCTCGAAAGTGACGCTAGTTGTTTTGTCGAACGGCCGGATACGCAACTTCACTTCACCGAGTTGCGGATCCGAGGGATAACCGAGCTTCTGCTTGAACGTGTTACTCTTGCCCGGTTTGATCTTCGCTTTCTGCTTGTTGTAGCTGGTCCATTCGTTGTCGTCCGGTCCCTTGAACTGAGTGATACCGCGGTAGGTGCCGGGAGCACTGCCGATATTGGTCACACTGATTTCGTAGGATCCTCCTTTACCGAGCTGGACTGATCCCGGTGCGCGGATTGCATTGAGCTTGAACTCCGGCAGTGAGCGCTGCTGGCCGTTTTTCGGTGGGAACGGCCAGATGGTCTCCGGTGGGGTATTCTTCGAATCGGCCTGATAACCGATCTCGACCGTTCCGGTGGCAGCCGATCGTGGCAGTTGAGCGAGCAGCCAGCCACTCTTGCTTTCGCCGGAGTTCAGCTGTGCGTTCATCATCGGGTTGCCGTTGAGCCCCTCTATGCGGTTGAGGTTCCCGCCATCAGGCAGATCCGTATAGAAGGAGCCTTTCGGCAGCATGAGCGTTGCCGTTGGACTGGAATTGCTTGCGTACAGACCTTTGTTTCCGCCACCAATGGAGAAAGTAGCCTGATTGGTACCGACGTTTTCGAGCGAGATACGAATCGCACAGAGGACCTTCTTGCTGCCTGCTGAGATGAGCCCGGTTCCAGTCTTATTAGAGTTGAAGCCACCCATATCGATCGTATAGAACATCGATGGCGTCAGGCGGATGCTGTCGACGCTCAGCTTCAGGTTGTTGACTGTGAGGCTCTTGCCGGGCTGCTTTTCAACCGGGTTGACCTGAATTTGGTGGGTTGTATTCGTACCCTTGACTGCGAGCGTGTAGTTGTCGACGCTGGAGATGTTGAGCGGGCCGACGCTTGTGTTGGCAGTCGCACCAGGCTGGACGCCCTCGATCGTGACTGACTTGTTGAACGACTCGGAGCCTTCGGCGACAGTCAGAGTGTCGCTGTAGGTACCGTTTTCACCACCTGTGTTCGCAACTGAGACTGGGATCGAGAACTCCTCACCAGCCGTGACGTTTGTCGGTCCCTGAACTGTGACGTTCGAGAACTGTGCGGGACCACTCTGTGTGGTTTCGGGTTCGTTGGCACCCGCTTCGGTTGAATTGTTTCCGCTACCGGAGCTGTTGTTGTCTCCGCTGTTGCTGCTACAGCCCGCAAAGAGGGCTGCAGCGCCGAGGCCACCTGCTCTGAGAAACATTCGGCGCTCCATAGGTTGATACATCCTTCACGACTACTAAGAGGAATAAAAGTGTGTGGTATTTCATCTGAACATAGCAGAAAATTCTCCTGCCATATTCTGTTGATCTCTCTTGGCGAAAAGATTAGGCTAAGATGTCGACGTGGCTGTTTTCCCAGTCACGGCGAGCTTGGAGTTCGCGACGGCCACGCTCGCTGATTGTGTATGAGTTTGTCCGGTTGTCGATCTCACCCTTTTCGACGAGCCCCATCTCAATGAGACTTTCCAGGTTTGGATACAGCCGTCCGTGGTTGATATTCCCGGAGTAGTCTTGCTCAAGTTCCTCTTTAATCAAAAGGCCATGTGGTGGCTGTTCATCTTCTAGGCTGGTGATCACGTACAATAGATCCCGCTGGAATGAGGTTAGATCATCCATCATGGGCAGTTGATGAGTCTATCTACCAGCATAATGAATTTTCCGACTTTCCGCTACTTTTCACTATTCGGTGCGAAGACGAATTATTCGAAGAACGGCTTAGAGGTCGCGAGGCTGGACGGTCTTGCGATCGTTGTCCTCTGCACGCTGAGCAGCGTCTTCAAGCACCTCCTGGATCTCCTCGTCGAGGGCGTCGTAGAAATCTGACGAGACATTCATCGGGCTGAGACTGTCCTTTACCGCTGATTTGACGAGTAGGTCTGCCATCACTGCTTCCAATAACGCATCCCACTTATAACCGATGGCTGTAGAAGCCCTCTCGTGATGAATTTCTTTTTGCTAAGTGGAGAAAATACCGATGAGAGCTACTGGATCACGCGGAGGGCTTGGTCGAAAAGATACCTTCCCTGTTCGATCAGAAATTGGCCGGCTTCCCCAGCCGGCAATCCAGCTCCACCATAAGATAGCAAAACGACAAGGATTGCACCAGGAATGCCGGCGAGAGCAGTCACAATGAGCGTGACTGGTGTGAGTGATACTCCAAACCCGAACCAACTGGCGACGAAAAGCGCGAGAACGCCACCGACAGCATTTATTGCGAGTGCTTTGATCGAACTTAGTAGTCGGCGTGCGAAGAGTAATCCGATAACTGCAAGCAGAAGAATTCCGAGCTCCGGTGTTGTGACCATGCCTGCTGCTTTTTCTCGTCGAAATGAAAATGTTATGAACGTGAATTGGTGGGTTGAAATCCTGCTATCGGGAGGATGTTAATCTGATGAGTTTTCGAGTTCGTCGCGAACGGCATAGGGGAGTTCGTCGGCGTCGAACTTGTGTAGTCGTTCGGCCAGTAGCAGACGTTGTCGTGGGCGACCAACTTCAATCGGGACTTTCTCGGTTTCAAGGAAATCATGCTCCTCGAGCTTGCTTTTCAGTCGTGAGAAGGTCGCTCGACTTGCGAGGCTTATTCGATCACCCCAATTTGAGAGGTCATAGAGAAGCTCCGTTTGACGCGCTCCTGAGAGGAGGGCCAATCCTACTTCGTTGAGAAGATTATCGCCATCTTGGGTCTCACCTCGTCCACTGCGAGTTGAACCGATTTCTTCAAGCATTGTCTGATAGTCGCTTTGCATATCATCGCTGAGTTGTTCGGCGAGTGTTTCATACACTCGCGATCGTGGAGGAGTGCGAAGGTTGAACTCAGTATGCTTTTCCCATGCATTACTACAGTGCTGTTGGATCGCTTCAACGTACTCAGAGTCGGTTTCTGGCGTAACCGTTTGCCCGTCGCCGGCTATGAGTGGGATGGCTGAATCGTCCGTTACTAGTAGGGTATTCTCGATGTCGTCTTCAGTATCGCGCAGTACAAGTGTATCTGAGGCGGTGAGATCAGCTGCCAGACTGGCTACATGGAAATCTCGGCGCATCCATTTCAGGACACTACCGTTCGTGAGAAAGCGAACTGCTGGTGGGTCATCAAACATATCGAGTGCGTTGATGAACGCTTCCGTCGACTGTTCTCTCAACCCGCCAACGAAGATGTTGCTCGAGGAGTCAATGTCCGAAAGGAGAGTGCGGTAGCTGGCGGCGGCTGTCGGAGAGCCAAGAAGTGTCATGGGTCAATTTTAACTTCGGAAACTCAGCTATATATTTGTTTTCCTTACGAGAGAAATATGGTGTCATCCGATAAAGAAATACAGCTAGCGCTGGCTAAGTGCGTCCAAGTACCAATATCGCTCTGGATCGGCAGGCGTATTCTCGGTACGGGGACTCAGGCGATTGGATGGGCCTGCACGCTGCCGGTCAGTCGACTGTCCGGTTTTGGTACTGCTGGTGTCCTTGGATGCCATTACAGCCGATCGTTCGTGTAGCAACCACTTAATCCTGAATATGCCTTATGTACAAAACAGCCATAGATATGGATTCAACCCTACATAAGGTTCCGTAGAAATGCTATTTGCTTCCTCTGCCGTCGGTGAGATAGCCCTGCCGTATCCCTTCCCGACGTGTTGAAGCCAGTTTCTCTTCGAGATACGGCGCGAGTACCCCCATCTCACGGAGGCGGTCGTCAGCCCAGTCATCTCGCAACTGTGCGAGCATCCCATCGATTTCCTCTTGACCGTACATGTGCCGCTCGTCACCGCCCTGAATCGCCACGTGATCGTCCACGAACCGCTTGACTGCCTCCCATGCGTCGAGGTCCGCCACCCGCACTGCAATCGTGTCGAGGTCTGCACGCCGGGCGGTCTCGAATCGCCGATGGCCCGCTACTACCTCGTAGGCACGATTGTGGTCGCACTGCTTGTCGTCCGCCACCCGGCGCACGGTTGGATACGTGAGTAGATGTCCGCGCTCGCGCGTGAGCTTCACGAACTTCTCGTGGTCGGCGTCGTCCATCGACCGTTCGGTGTACGGTGACGGGGCGATGTCCGTAACGCGGACCTCCTCGATAGGGTCCGTTGGTGGGAGGCGTTCGACTGTCTCCGGGTTGGAGACTGTGAGCGCACCGACCTGCTCACCGTCGTCGCGTTCGGCATCGTACACGAGAACTCCATGTTCGTTGTAGTGCCAGCGCCCGCACCATCCCTCGTAGATGTGCTCGTCCGTGTGAACGCGGACGCGCACACCGCGGAACGTATCGTCAACATCGTCGTAGAACGGATTGCCCATACTATCGACTCTCCTGTTGCTGTCGGCTGTATTCCGTATCTCTGCGCATATAATGTCCTATATTGCTATCCATATATGGATCCCTATAACTGTTTGGCAGCGTCTCCGACCGCCTCGCGCCACGATTCAACGAGGTCAGGGTCAGCCTCTTGAAACCCAAGGCGTGTGGCAAGTTGGACGACTTCACTGCGGTCAATCGCCTCGGGGTCGGGGTCGCGTCCGAGCGCCTCTTGCAGTTCCACACCGACCGCGCGCAATCGGTCGGGATCGGATTCGAGTGCATCGAGCAACCCCGCGAGTTCGCCGTCCCAGAACGATACCGTTCGCTGGCTCCCCGCTTCCTGCCGTTCCGCGAGTGCTGCGATGAGTGTCTGTTTGAACGCATCGGCGTCCTCGGTGTTCGCGTTCGCTGCGTCTTCTTGAAGGCGATTCCCGGTTTCGGTCTGTTCGCGGAGTGATTCGAGGTCAACGTCGCCGCTGTCTTCGCTCATAGTTGACCCGCCTCCGGTTCGGTCTCGGCCTTTGCCAGCGCGGGTGCGCGGTCGATGAGTGTACGCGCGTTTTCCCGATAGGCCGCGAGCGCGCGCTGTGCGGTCTGCGACGGTTGTTCTAGCTGGAAAATCGTCTGACCCTCTTGCTGGGCGTTCGTAATGTCCTGCGAACTCGGTATCTGTTCCGGTGCCAGCACCCCGCCGTAGTCGTCATTCAACTGCTCGAATAGTTCGCGATCAATCGTCTGGCGCTCGTCGTATTCGTTGATGAGCACCAGCGCGAGAGTGATGTCGATCTCTTGGCCGGCACGTATCTCGTCAAGATCAGCTTCCAACTGAGCCATCTGTTCCTGCTCGAACGGCCCCGCGCGGACAGGTGTGATGACGTGCCGGGCGGCCCACAATCCGTTGTACGCGATGTTCGACGTACTTCCCGGAAGGTCGAGTAAGAGCACGTCGTAGCGCTCGTCAAGGTACTCCGTCAGAAAGTGATCCAGCCGAGCGTAGCGCTCACTCGGATCGTCGATACTCCCAAGCAGGCTTTCGAGACCATCGAGACCTTCGTGGGCCGGAATCAGGTCGGGACCCTCCCCAGTCGGCATAATGAGTTGGTCCACCGCATCCGGCAATTGCTCGGCTATCGTGTCCCACTCGTCTTGGAAGACGGTCGTGATGTTTGGCCAGTCATCGCTCTCTTTGGCCTGCTGCCAGAGGCCGAAGTGTTTGGTGAGATCACCCTGCTTGCCAGCGAGGTCGAGCAAGCATACCCGATACCCCTCATCAGCGAGCGCAACCCCGACGTGGGCGACGGTGGTGGTCTTTCCGACTCCCCCTTTATCGAGGAACGCTGCCGCGCGCATAGTGGAATCCATACGATGATCCATATATGGAAAGTCATATGCATAAATCTATGGGATGAACACCGTTTCTCAGCAGTCTACACATGAAATTCGGTGTGACCGAACCCTCGAAACAAGTGCTAATAATCACTCGGATGGAAGCGTCACCTGCTCAAACGCGTCGCCACCGCACTGATGACATCGTCCACCGCTCGCCGCGCCATCCGGGATAAGCTCACCGTCGTCAGTGGGCGATCCCGGGTACAACTCGCCACACTGGACGCAGCGCATGAGCAGGCTCGTTTCACCCGTTGGCATATCCTTCTGTTCGCTCTTACCCGAACTCAACTTTCTGGTTGGGCAGAACAGTGATGCATCCGCTGGGCTGTGGAAGCAACGGAAGCGGTGGTGTGGACGACTATCAGTGGCTCTCTTTGTCGTATCAAGCAGTTCGCTGGACATCTATTGTCGTAGAGACCCAAGTTGTCACTATGGGAGACGAGATAACGGACACGGACACAGCGGTTGAGATAGCGAGGGACTATACTGACGACGAATGTATCGGTGAGCTTGGCGAGATATTGGACGCAAGACGGGAAAACAATGACTGGATTGTTGAATTCCGCACCCACACGTTTTCGGACACGTACAAACATCGCGTGCAGATGTCACCCCTCGGCAACGTGTTCTCGCATGACCGCACACCCTAGGCCAACTGGCCCTTACAAGACTACCGACAGAGAGAAACCACCGGTGGACACGGGGTTCCATTCGGAACGCAATGTGTCCGGCTACGCATCGGGTAGCAGGAGCCAGGAGGGAGCCGACCCCTCCCAAGCGAGGATCGATGCCTCCCACACGAGGGCGACGATAGTCGGCTCTCTGTCCGAACAGATACGCGCCTCGGTCGGCGGAGCAGTGGCCGCGGCCGACTTGCCCTGCAATCGAGATGAAAGTACAATCTCAATTGCTTCCCCACCGCTGGGACGCTATTCCGACTCATCACGCGGGGTGATCTGATCGACCTCCTCCGAGTACACGTGGATCAAGCGGCCGCTCTCTTCGTCGAGCAGCCACCCATCCGACTGCTCTTCGAGGAGCGTCCACGGAGCGTGTCGCCGTCGGTCAGCTGCACTCTCACCGACGCTGGAAGCTCAGGAATATCCATATCCCGAGTCAGGCCTACCAGCAAGTAAGTCCATCACCTCAGTTCAAGGACTGAAACAGGGATTCTCTGTCGGCGGATGATCTCTCATCCAGCCGAATCATGCAGCGACGTAGAGTCATATCTGCTATCGTTGTCCGCTGGTCAGTCGTCAGTTGGGGTAATGTAAACCCGCTCGTCGACGTAGTAGATATAGCCCCGACTCTGCAACACGTCGAGCGCGTATTCGGCGTCGGCTTCCGCAAACCGCTCGTCNCTATCGTTGTCCGCTGGTCAGTCGTCAGTTGGGGTAATGTAAACCCGCTCGTCGACGTAGTAGATATAGCCCCGACTCTGCAACACGTCGAGCGCGTATTCGGCGTCGGCTTCCGCAAACCGCTCGTCTGCGACCAGCACAGCGGTCGCCTCGTCGTTCAACAGCCCCTCGTCGTCATCACCGACCGTCTCCTGGAGCACCGCAAGAGCGTCTTCGGCGAACGGCGGAATTCGCCGCGGCCCGGTCATACGGGACGTATCAACTCCTTCCGTACGACACTCGCGCTGGCCAGCAGGCGGCGACACTGTCTCATTCGTATTCGCCGAGTCCAGTATCCTCGGACGGGTCCTNCCTGAGAGTTCATCAGAACTCGTCTCCTCGCTCTCGACGCTTTCATCGCTCCCGACACTCTCACCAGTCTCACCGGGAGAGTGAGCATCTTCGTCGGCCTGTTCGGTATCACCAGTAACCGAGTCGCCACTCGCAGTGTCAGACGCTGCTTCGCTTGTGGTGGCAGCCGCCGAAGCATCGGTGGCATCGAGACTTTCCAGCGCTTCGATAGCCGCCTCACGATACGGGCTGAGCCGCTCACCGTACTCGTCGCGTGCCATCTGCGCGTAATCGTTGATTTCCTCGTCGAACGATTGGAGGCGTTCGATGGTCTGATCAGCGGTCTCGACCACCCAGCGGTCGCGGGTCGGTTCATCAACTTGGGTGATCGACTCCGGCCGCACGGCGACGTTCGTGTCGCCGTCGTCGGTTTCGTAGCTTCGGGGTTTTCCGACGACCGCCACATAGGTGGGCGTCTCGATCTGCCGCAGCGCGCTCGCCGCTTCCGGTTGATACTGGCCCGCGTAGACGTAGAANCACATAGGTGGGCGTCTCGATCTGCCGCAGCGCGCTCGCCGCTTCCGGTTGATACTGGCCCGCGTAGACGTAGAACGTCCCCGTTGGATCGACCACGCGCCCCTGCCAGTATTCCGAATCCGACCCGACATCGTTTGTCTCAGTCAGCGTGCCCGCGAAAAACAGCCGATTGACACGATCACCCGTTGGGAGCAGCGTGTAGTTCGGCGCGAGTTCATCCTCGGACTCTTTGAACGTGTACGATGCGTCGTTGAACTCCCGGGCGAACAGTCGCTTGGCGACCTCCCGTCCCGTCGACTCGCTCGCGTCTGAGTTTGTGCTCATCTACAGCGACCTCGCTGTGATCAGCACTTCCTCGGAATCCGTTCGTGCGCCAAGCTGTTCGAACTCGTCAGCCAGCACGTACCGACCGAGTTCAGGCCCGCTGATCCGGTAATACTGCCCGAGAACGTCGTCACTGATATCATCGGCGACGACTGTCGTATCCAGCGCATCCATCGCACGCTCTTTCGCCTCTGCAAGTGTGATCCCTGTCAGTTCCTCGGTCATCTCTTCGTTGAAAATCACCTCGTGGACCACGTTACCGTTGTCGAGGACACCCTTGATCCGTAGGTCGAACTCGCCTTCGACTTCGCCGTGCTCGGAACAGCGGCCGTTCTGGAGCACGCGCGTGCAGTCCTCGTGGGGGCAGCGTTTGATTAGCCCACTCCCGCTCTGGATGTCTACGAGAGCACCCTCGACCTCCGTGGTGTTGTCGCCGACCTCGATCTCTTCGTCGAGCTCTTCGATGGTGGTGGTCCGGTTGAGTTTTACCGAGAACTGTCCCTGATACTCGTCGGTGACGACGTTCCCGAGCTGGTATACCGACCCTTCTTCGAGTGTGGGCAGGTCGGATTTCGCCCACGAGGTGAACTTGATCCGACCGGTTTCATCACCCACGAGGCCGACCTGCGCGATGGAATCGCTCCGTGGCTCCCAGAGTTCGACGACCTTCGCAGTGATGTCGATCCATTCTTCGGCTGTGTTGATACTGCTGATCTCGCGCTGTTCGTTTGCGCCACCCACTGATTCCGGATCGGCATCGGCTTCATCGTAGTAGCTGCTGGTGACGCTGCGGCGCGCTTCATCGATGGGCACTTGATACTCGTTGACGAGCGTGTCGAGGCGCTCTTCGACCTCCTCGACAGTGATGTCCATCTGGTCGACGAACTGCTCGTGAATGTCTTCGGCGTGTGATTGCACATCTGGCATGGTCTTTTCCTGCCTCCGCGTGTGTTCGATGGGAGACACTGGCTGTTCGCCATTCTCAAGCAAAAAAGCCCGGAAAGGGATGTGAAAGTGGAACTAAATCGCTGGTTGAGGTGGCGAGTAGGAACTTGCACCGTGACTCTGAACTGAGGATGTCACGAATCATGTTGGAGTGATTCAGCACTGGCGGTCCAGAAACCACCGAAAGCGACTCCACCAAGAATGACGATACGCTCAATCACCAACCATGACCGATGCGGACGACGCTCTCGACCTCGGTAGTGGCTGGGGCGCGTGCGAGAACTGCGGCGAGGACAAGCCCGACATACTGCGCGTCGGCACTCTCTCTGACAGGCGGATTCTCTGCAAAGAGTGCAGGTGTGAGGATCGCCGACAATAACCACTCGATTGACGCGACCAAACCACCGGCAGACGGCGGGCAGTGATTCATCTCCCTAAAACAGTGTCAGACAGCCGGCCTAAGCCTCGGCAGCGACGTACTGGTCTTCCCACTCACGGCGCGCATCGATCTCACGACGGCCACGCTGGGTGAGATTGTAGTAGTTGGTCCGCTTATCGCGCTCGCCCTTCTCGACGAGTCCTTTCTCAACCAGTTCGTCGAGATTCGGGTAGAGTCGGCCGTGGTGGATCTCGCTTTCGTAGTAGCCTTCGAGTTCATCCTTGATTGCGAGCCCTTTCGGCTCGTCCTGTCCTGCAATCGCGTACAGTATGTCGCGCTGGAATCCGGTCAGGTCGTACATGTCCTGACATTGGTTATTCCTACAGGAAAACATACCGGTCTTCGAACCGACTATTCCTCGGGAATAGAGCACATATCCATCGATTCTACTGGTGATGCTCTTCTTCGCCTCGTTCTTCGATAACAAGATTTACTTTATGCGAGATGAGATAACAGACACCATGATAGATCGATTGGAGAAAGAGGTCGATATGCTGGAACGGCATCTGCAGGTGCTGAGGATGGTGATCGAGAACGAACCGATCGGCATCGTGAAAATGTCGAACGAAACTGGGTACCCCCATCACAAAATCCGTTACTCATTGCGTGTGCTTGAAGAGGAGAACCTGATCGAGCCGTCCAGCCAAGGGGCGACCACGACCGACCAGACGAGTGAATTTGTTGACGAACTCGACGGACGGATCGACGCGGTGAGCACCAAACTCGCTGAGATGAAACTCGACACGACAGGCGAGGTGAGCCAGTAGCCCGGGTCAGCAGGGCAATCAGATATACGCGATATTGGCACAGAGAACGTCTTCTCACGCAGTGTCCAGCAGCGTCCCGAAACGATCGTCTGCGCGGGATGGCCAACGCAACCGTCTTACTCGACGCTGTAGCGATAGTACTCGACACCGCTACTGTCAGCGCGGCGTTCGATGTTGGCATCTTCGACTAGCGGCTCGGCCAACAGTTCGAGGTAGACTCGCCCGATTGCCTGTGCGAGACCCTGCTCGGGACTGCTTATAGGGATCTGTCCTCCGCTGCTTGAGACCATGACGACTTCGGTCTCGTCGGCGATTTCTTCTAGCGTGTACGCCTGCGGTGCGTTGTCTTCGAGGAAATCACGCATGATCGCTATCTGTGACTTGCTTGGTCCTAACTGCTCCCAGTCCGTCTCATCAAGCGGCATGTGTCACTGGTCACAAGAGAGACACATAATATTCCCGTTCTCACCTCGGCGGGCTAGGGCCACACCCGACGACATGTTGGTTCGTGGATGCGGGTCACTCTGACCGTCAACAGGTTGTGTACTGGCTATTGTCATATATTCTATCGATATGTGATACAGCAATCGGAGACGCACTCTCGCGCTGCGACTGTTCGAATTATCGACGTCCATGGCAGGAACCCCTCAATGAAGCATACGGGTTATTGCAGCCTGGGCCGGCTCCTCATTTTCATATAGCTAAATGGGTGCAATCAAGAACCAGAAGCAGAGGAAATGATGGGCGGTAGTTACAGGTAGGCTATTCTAGTCTATACATAATCTCCCATTGTATTAATATTTTTATATTATATAGTTCAACTACACGCCCCTATGCTGGTGTAGGATTGATATTGGACGCACTTCGTGTATTCATATGGACTCGTGTCCGATCTGTGATGCGCCTGTTTCGACTGAGCGTCCTCGGTATCAGGTCGTGCTTGAGGTTGAGGATACAACACGCTCGACACAATTCATGGAAGACGAAACCAACGTCAGACGATTCTCTACCGAGAAACAGTTGTGTCATGACTGTTGGGACGATTTGCGCGTAAAACTTTCTTGAGAATTGCGTTCGCCATTTCAAATCACGTGACTACTATCGATCAGAGCGAGAAGCGGCCCATACATTAGATTTTATTCTGTGTATTGAGCTCTCAAAGCACGAACTTACACGTCAATTTCCGAGCGTCGGTACGAAGAGAGGATGGAGGGCAACGAATCTGTGAATTCATTGCTTCTTGGATCGTATACTATCGATGTTTGTTTGTATGAGATTGGTAGAACGGCCATTCGAAACCGACCAATCACTATGACAACTAATTTGTGTTAGCACAATAAAAACTGTCTCAGATATATGGACCAATGGGTTCTTCCTGCGTACACTTTCGCCGCAGGTGTCGGCAGTGCTGTTGGGATAGCACTACTGACATATCATGATCGTCAGGAATCGGCGTTCATGTTTGGTGTTTTCGCGTTATCTCTTGCAGTGTGGGCTGCTTCGAATGGTGGACGCATGCTCGCACAAAACTTCGGATCGATGCTCTTGTTCACTCAGCTATCCTATATTGGCGTTTTGATGGCTCCGCTTGCATGGTTTGTCTTTACTCTTCGATACACAGGGCATCGTGAATGGCTTACTCGTCGGCGACTCGCGCTGCTTTCCGTGATTCCGCTTCTCAGCGTTCCGTTTATTTTCAGCGCCCAGTATCACTCTATCTACTATTCATCGATCTCGCTTAGTCCGGGTGTAATTGGCCCGTCACTCATGACGACGCCCGGAATAGGATACGTCATTACTGTCGGCTATTTATACTGTCTTCTGACGACTGGTATCGCACTACTCATTGCAGCTGCATTCGCCGCCGAGCGGCTGTACCGTCGGCAATCGATCACGATCGTTGTCTGCGTGTTGGTGCCCATGATTACCACGACGCTCTATCTGCTGGGGATCGGTCCGATCCCGAATGGTGCTGCCACACCGATCACGTTTGCAGTAGTTAGCATTCCACTCGGTATCGTCGTTCACCATACCGAGATTGAGGGGATCGCCCCGATTGCACACGAGCGTATCTTTCAGACGCTCGACGAGCCAGTCTTCGTTTGCGATCCAAGCGATAGGATCATCGAACTCAATCAGGCTGCATGTGAACTGTTGAGGGAAAACAAAACAGCGGTGGAAAACCAGCATCTCATCGACGTACTTCCGGCAGATTTGATCGACAATGGCGACCTCCACCCGGATCTCACCTCCGCGTTTGGTCGTGAAGTGCGACACGACGGAAGTTGCCAGCAGTATGTCGGCCATCGATACGATGTCGATCCTCGACTCATGAGAGGGTCACAAGGTACAGTGCTCATGCTCACCGACATCACACACCAGAAGCAACAACAAGAGAAGCTTGCGAGGCGGAATACGGAACTGACGGAGAAAACCAGCCAGCTCGAACTGAAAAACGAGCAGCTTGAGCGGCTCGCGGACGTGATCGCACACGATTTCCAGACGCCTCTTTCAACGGCAGAAAGCCTACTCAATCTGATCGAAGCTGATTCTGATTATGAGGATAATCCAGAGCTCCGCCAGTCGCTGTCGGATTTAGATGCGGTTCATGAGCGATTGTGGGAGTTTTCCGAAGCGATTCCTAAGCTCGCTCGCGAAAGCACGGATGTCGAGTCGACGTCGACTCACGATCTGGAACAACTCGCCCGCTCAGCATGGGAAATGGTTGAGACCGATGGGGTGTCTTTCTCAGTAACCGGCACTTGTTCACTGGACACCGACGCGCGGCGGCTCAAATTCGTCTTCGAGAATCTCTTTCAAAACGCGATCGAACACGGTTCTGGGCAGTTGGTTCGCGATCAGAGGGATCCTCCTCCAACTGAATCCACCCCCGATACTGATCAAGTCGACCCAAAGGGACGAGACAAGCCCGGAGCGGAGGAGGATTCTCGCCCTATCGCTAACGGTGGACAACGAGAAACAATCGTCTCAACTGTCACTGTCGGGAGCATTAATACGGATGATTCTGCTGGAAATACGACGCGGGGCTTTTTTATCGAAGACGATGGCCAAGGAATTCCAAACGAACGCCGTGATGATGTTCTTGAATTCGGTGTGAGTACTAGCTCGGGTTCGGGATATGGACTCGGGATCGTCCGCGCGATCGTCGAAGCACATGGCTGGTCCCTCTCGCTCACAGAGTCGGCAAGCGGTGGTGCACGATTCGAGATTCTGACGGATGAAGGATGATCGGACCATCCTCGTAGAGCGAAACGGCCGATAGTTGGATGGAATATTCTACAGACAACGTCTGTACGACGACTTCAGTGGATATTATCAGGACATCATATATACCCAATCTATCTCAATGCCCCTGCATGCTGGTATTGGTTTGATATGGTGTACGTTTCATGGATTGTTCTAATGAGTCGCGGTGTCAGCAATCGGCTGTCGAAGAGAGTGGAGAGTAATCGAAGCAGTAACGGTAAGCTATTGACAGATTATTATAGCGCCAATAGGACTCAGACTTTCTGTGATATTGATGTGAGGGACTGCCTGTAATGAAGGTCCAGCGTCTCGCGGTTGTTTTGATTGTAGGAGTAGTAGTTGTTAGCACTGGAGCAGGCGTACTGCTGTATTTGGATGGCAGTGATATCGGATCGAACAGCCAATCCAATTCGAATTCGACGGGCGATGACGTTGCTGTTCTCAATCAGTCATCTGATGGTAAAGTGTATCTCGACGTTGCATCCGATCCCCAGCGGGATCGGGCAGATCTCGGCCATGCTCTCGACGGACTGTATGACGAGAAATCGATCAACGTGAGCAATATTAACGTCGAGGCCAACACGATCGCGATTGCGACGGATGGTCGATCAAACGCCACGTACATCGCCAACTGGATCGAGCAGCATCTCGACCACCCACAGGCAAATGCTGATTCTGACTCCTCGACTGACTCTGAGACTGCGTCTCCGCAAGCTCAGTGTGGCGTGGAGCCGACATACTACCAGATTGACTTCGTCGCTGGTGAGCCGATCGAAGAATTACAGGGTCCCAAGGGAACGTATACGCCAGACGAGCTCATCCGCTTCGCACATAGTAACTCGGAGAAAAGCGACATTCGGCGTTCGTCGAACGGTGAGTTCACGACGAATGAGAGCCTCCGCAACGCTGTCGACAGCAAGTCGATCCACGTCGAGGACGGAACCGCAAAGGTATCGTTCTCGATCAGCGAGGACAGTGCTCCAGTCAAGCTCACACTGGCGAGTTACACGAAACCGCAGCGAATCTGGACGCGCGCGACCGAGCACCAACAGGAGTTCGTCGACGCGGACACGCAGACGTTCGAACCCGGTGGATCGTACACGCTGAGTGTCGATCTCCCGGACTCGAAGGTCGTCCCGTGTGAGACCGACACTGCACCGGACCAGCCTGACTCATCCACTGAGACGGATATCCCAGAATCACCCGGCACACCCCAGTCATCCACCCCGGCTGGAACGTCCGAGACAGCGACCTCTGACACCACTCCTGAAACGACCGAAGCCGCTCCCGGAACGCCCGAAACAGCAACCTCTGACACCACTACGGCAGAGACCACTTCTGGGACGATTACGGCAGAGACGACGAATCCAGGAACGACCGACGCACCACCAACGACAACGACGACACCGCCGACTGAGACAACATCAGCAGATCTCGGTGTGAGGAAGACGGTCGATGACGCGAACGCGACCGTCGGCGAGAACGTGACGTTCACCATCGACGTGACAAACAACGGGCCGGATGCAGCGAGCAACGTCTCCGTCGACGAGATGCTCGGCAGTGGTCTCGAATACCAGAGCGGCGAGGTTTCACAGGGTATCTATGATCCTGTGACCGGCGTGTACAACGTTGACACGCTCGCAAACGGCGAGACAGCCACCCTGGAGATCACTGCAACGATCAAGAACAGCGACAATACGACTAACGCGGTCAAGGTAACGAGTGACCAGCCTGACCCGAACCCGCCGAACAACAACGATTCGGCGCACCCGACACCATCGGTTGGGGATCTCTCGCTGACGAAAAACGTCAACGAATCCGCACCGAACGTCGGTGACAATGTCAAGTACACGCTCATTCTCTCGAACGACGGCCCGAACGCGACCTTGAACGTGAGCGTTACAGACACGCTCCCGGATGGCCTCAGCTACGTAAACTCGGACGCAAGTCAGGGCGAGTACAACAATGGAACGGGCCTCTGGACTGTTGATAGCCTCTCCGACAGCGGGGAAGCCACGCTTACCATCGTCGCAACGGTCGAGAGCTCGGACGACGTAACGAACATCGCGGAGGTCAACTCCAGCGATACGTTCGATCCTGACTCGACGCCGAACAACGACGATCCTGATGAGGATGACCGAGGGAGCACCACGATCGATGGCCAGTCGTCGGATCTTTCGGTCACGAAAACGGTCAATGATAGCAACGTCACCGTCGGTGATACTGTCGAATTCACCGTCGAGGTGACGAACAACGGACCCGATGCGGCAACGAACGTCTCGGTCAACGAGTCGCTTGGTAACGGATTCGAGTTCCAGAACGCGTCGGTAACGCAGGGCGGCTACGATGCAAATACCGGCGTCTACGCTGTTGGGACACTCGATAGCAACGAGACGGCGACTCTGGCGCTTACTGCACGGATCAATAGCACGGACAACACCACGAACGCGGTCGAGGTGACGGGCGATCAGCCCGATCCGACCGACCCGAACAATAACGACTCGGCGAACCCGACGCCGGCTGTTGCGGATCTCTCGCTGACGAAGAACGTCAACAAATCCACACCGGACGTCGGTGCTAACGTCGAGTACACGCTCACGCTTTCGAACGACGGGCCAAACGCTACCTCGAATGTGACCGTCACGGACGCACTGCCGGACGGTATGAGCTTCGTGAGTTCGGATGCGAGCCAGGGCGAGTACAACAATGGAACGGGCCTCTGGACCGTCAATAGTATCGCCAATGACAGCGAGGCCACGCTCTCCGTTGTCGCGACGGTTGAGAGTACGGACGACGTAACGAACGTCGCGGAGGTCAACTCCAGCGATACGTTCGATCCCGACTCCACACCCAGTAACGACAACCCCGACGAAGACGACCGGGGGAGCACCACGATCAACGGCCAGTCGGCCGATCTCACAGTGTCGAAAACCGTCAACGAGACCAATGTCACCGTTGGGGATACTGTTGACTTCACCGTCGAGGTGACCAACAACGGTCCCGACGCGGCCACGAACGTTGCGGTCGATGAGAAGCACGGGACTGGTCTTGAATTCCAGAGCGCAACGGTTTCGCAGGGTAGCTACGACAACGAGACCAACACCTACGACGTTGGAACGCTCGGCAGTGGTGAAACAGCCACACTCACGCTGACTGCAACGATTGAAAGCGCCGACGACACGGCGAACGCGGCTGAAGTCACAAGTGACACACCGGACCCGAACCCACCGAACAACGATTCGGTGGACCCCTCGCCGTCGGTTGCGGATCTCTCGTTGACGAAAAGCGTGAACGAAACCTCGCCGAACGTCGGCGATACCGTCGAATACACACTCACGCTCGCGAACGACGGCCCGAACGCGACCTCGAACGTGACCGTTACGGACTCACTTCCGGACGGCCTTTCTGGCATCAGTACGACCGCAAGCCAAGGCAGCTACGATACCGACAGTGGTCTCTGGACTGTGGGTGAGCTTGCGAGCGGCGAACGATCCACGCTCACCATCACGGCAACAATCCAGAGCACGACCGATGTGACGAACATCGCGGAGGTCAACTCCAGCGACACGTTCGATCCGAACTCCACACCGAACAACAACGAGTCCGGTGAGAACGATCAAGACAATTCGACGGTCAACGGCCAGTCGGCCGACCTCGCGGTGTCGAAATCGGTCGACGATAGTGACGCAACGGTCGGCGACAACGTGACGTTCTCCGTCGACGTGACGAACACTGGCCCGGACACAGCCAGAAACGTTGTCGTCGACGACACGCTCCCGGCCGGGCTCACCTTCCAAGATGCTTCGGCGACGCAGGGTGAGTACGACCAGTCGAGCGGTACCTACAACGTCGGTGATTTAGAGAACGGTGAGACGGCAACGCTCACGCTGACGGCGACGATCGACAGTACCGACGCGTCTACTCTAGAGAACGTCGCTACGGGGACGAGCGATACGTTCGATCCCGACGAGTCCAACAACGAGGATTCGGCGACCCCCTCGCCCCAAGTAGCTAACCTGAGCCTCAGCAAGTCTGTCAACGAATCCGCGCCAGCACTCGGGAACAACGTCGAGTACACAGTGACGCTCTCGAACGATGGACCAAACAATGCCACTAACGTAAACGTCACAGAAACGCTTCCCGACGGACTGGAGTTCGTGAGTTCGGACGCGAGCCAAGGTAGTTACGACTCGGCAAGCGGTCTCTGGACAGTTAGTGAAGTGGCCGGCGACGATGAAGCCACGCTCAGTATCGTCGCGACGGTCAACACCACCGACAACGTGGTCAACACGGCAGAGGTCAACTCCAGCGATCAGTTCGACCCTAACTCCACACCCGACAACAACGAACCAAGCGAAGACGATCAAGACAACGCGACCGTCAATGGCCAGTCGGCCGATCTTGCGGTGAACAAGACCGTTGAAGACGTGAACGCGACCGTCGGTGATGACGTGACATTCACGATCGACGTAACGAACAACGGTCCCGACACTGCAACGAACGTGAGTGCCTACGAGACGCTCGATAGCGGCCTCAGCTTCGTGGACGCTTCAGCGACTCAGGGCGAATACAACGCGGACACGGGCGTCTACAGCGTGGGTTCGCTTGCAAACGGCGACACCGCCACACTGACGCTCACAGCAACGATCGAGAGCCCGAACAACACCACGAACGCAGTCGAAGTCACGAGTGAGACGCCTGACCCGAACGAGCCGAACAACAACGACACCGTGGATCCTTCGCCAACAGTCTCGGACCTGAGTATCAACAAAACGGTTGACGACTCCAACGCGACCGTTGGTGACGACGTCACGTTTACGGTCGACGTGACCAACGAAGGACCGGACACCGCGACGAATGTCTCTGTCAACGAAGCCCTCGGTGAGGGTCTGAGCTTCGTCGAAGCCGACACCACGAAAGGTGAGTACGATGCAGCTGCTGGTGTCTACAACGTCGGCACGCTTGAAAACGATGAGACCGCAACCCTGACGCTGACGGCAACGATCGAGAGTGCAGACAACACGACGAACGCGGTGAACGTAACCGGTGATCCGTTCGACCCGAACGATCCCAATAACAACGAGACCGTGGACCCCTCGCCCCAGGTGGCTGATCTGAACCTCACCAAGTCCGTTAACGAGTCTGCACCAGCGCTCGGGAGTAACGTTGAGTACACGCTCACGCTCTCGAACGACGGACCAAACACGGCGACGGGCGTGGAAGTCACGGATGCGCTCCCTGATGGTCTCAGTCTCGTGAGTGCAGATCCGAACACGGGAAGTTACGATTCCGGTGTCTGGACGGTGAACGAACTTGCAACCGGTGAGCAGACGACGCTCACACTCACCACAACCGTCGAAAATACGGAAGACGTCATGAATACGGCAGAGGTAACCGCCAGCGATCAGTTCGATCCCGACTCCACTCCGGGTAACAACGTCTCGAACGAAGACGATCAGGCCAACACGACGGTCAGCGGGCAGGCGGCTGACCTTGCGGTGACGAAAACAGTCGACGACAGTGAGCCAACGGTCGGCGACGACGTGACGTTCACCGTCGACGTGACTAACAACGGGCCGACCACCGCGACGAACGTCTCGGTCGACGAGTCGCTTGGTGATGGCCTCTCGTTCCAGAGCGCAACGGTTTCACAGGGCAGCTACGACGAAGGAACCAACGTCTACGACGTTGGAACGCTCGACAGTGGTGAAACAGCCACACTCACGCTGACTGCAACGATCGACAACGCTACGGACACGACCAACGCGGTCGAGGTGACCGGCGATCAGCCCGACCCGAACGACCCGAACAACAACGATTCAGTCACTCCGACGCCGACAGCTGCGGACCTTTCGCTCAACAAGACGGTCAATGAAAGCGCACCCCAGACTGGAGCGGGTATCGCCTACACGCTCGAACTCACGAACGACGGCCCGAACGCCACCTCGAACGTGGCGGTCGGCGACACGCTTCCGAATGGCGTTACGTTCGTGGGGGCGGATGCGAGTCAGGGCAGCTACGACGATGGAACTGGCGTCTGGTCGGTTGGAGACGTTGAAGAGGGTGGAACAAAGACGCTCACGATCAACGCCACGGTCGACAGCGCAGGAAGCCAGACCAATACTGCGCAGGTCACGTCGAGTAGCACGTTTGATCCCGACTCGACTCCGGGGAATGACGATGGCAAAGAGGACGATCAAGACAGCGTGACGACTCAGTCGACTACTCCACAGTGTAGTGTGCAGATGAGTAATGCCTCGGCACCGGACAGCGTCGCCCAGGGTCAACAGGCGAAGATCACGGCCGACATCACCAACACTGGACTGGCAAATGACTGTGGAGCAACCGCGACGCTCAATGCTTCCGGGAACAGTACCCGCGCAGTCGATATCGTGTTCTTGGTCGATACCTCAGCAAGCACAGAGCCGTATATCGACCAGATTGCGAACCAGCTCAATGGCTTTGCCGATGATCTCAGCGCTCAGAACATCGATGCCCGCTACGCGGTCGTCAGCTACGGCGGGTATGGGTACGTGAACACCGATCAGAAGTACACGAGTAATAGCCAAGACGCGATTAACGCACTCAACGGCCTCAGATCCAGTGGCAGCCAGGAACGCAACTACGCGGCGATCCAGCAGGCTCTCAACTTGGACTCGCGTGCGAACGCCAACACGTTCCTCATCGATGTGACCGACGAGGATACAGACCGCCATAGTGGCGATCCCACCAAGACAGAGATAACGAACCAGATCGATGACGCAGGAGCGTCCTTCATCGCTGTCTCGCCCGGGAAAAGCGGAGTCGATCAACCCGACCTCGGCATGGAGACTCTGTCCGAAGAAGTTCGAAATGGACACTGGGTCAACCTATTCACTGATTCGGGTGACCTCAACAACTTCGTTAGTGGATTCCAGGACATCGTGGTCAACCAAGTCGAAGAAGGAATTAACCGTGACACGAGCGTCACACTCGACGCAGGAGAGTCCAGAACCCTCTCGTTCACGGTCGATACGAGTCCGTTCCAAGCAGGGTCAGAGCTCGACTACACGGTGACTGTTGGGAGCGAAACGCAAACAGGAACGATCACTATCACACCCGGGAGTACCTCGACGTCAATCAATGCAGCGTCAGTCGATGACTCATCGTCAACATCGAACACTGCGAGGCAAGACACAACAAACGAGACGACGGTACCGCCCGAGATGACTGAGTCGTCGAGTGAAAACACGTCGAAGACAACGACTGCGACGGAAACCCCGACCACAGAAACGAGTACGAAGACTGCGACCACCGAAACCGAGACTGAGACCGAGACAGCGGCTGACGATCCCACTGAAACAGTGGACACAACAACCGAAACGCCAACGGTGACGAAGACCGAAACAGCCGCAGAAGCCGCTGAAACGCCGACTGAAGCGTCAGCTGAATCAACGATGCCGATGGTAAACACGACGGTCGAAGCCTCGTCGAATATGACAGACGAGACATCACCCACGGCCAACGAGACGCCTAGCGGAACTGAAAACACGACGGCTGCTTCATAAGCAGCCGGCCTGGAACCCTCATTCGCCGAGACGCTCTTTCGGCAATTACACAATCAGCTAATTCATGTGCCCTGAATCGACTCCAACCAACGAGCGCTCGAATGGTACTGGTGACATACAGGTCCTACTGATCGATGACGATGAGACGTGGGCACGCACACAGCGACGGGTTCTCGAACGCCAAAGCGACCGACTTGACGTCGAAACTGCCCATAGCCTCACCGAAACGCGTCAGTCCCTTGCCTCAACGACACCGGACTGTCTGGTCTGCGACTACCAACTCGGCGATGGCACCGCTCTGGAGTTACTTCCCGAGGTCAGAGAATCCCACCCCGAGCTACCGTTTATTCTCGTGACCGGACGAGGAAGCGAAGCAACCGCCAGCGAAGCGATCAGCAACGACGTCACCGAGTACGTGAGAAAATCCACGCTGAGAGAGCGGTCAGCACTCTTGGGCCGTCGCATCGAGTCCGTAGTCGACTCCGTACGTACCGAGCGTGCACTCGCCCACGAGCGCCGAAGCAAGGAGGCACTGTTGGAGATGATCACTACAAGCGTCACACGCGAGGAGCTCGCCGGCGATATCTGTCGACACCTCGTCGACGAGCGCCAGTATGCGTGTTCGTGGATCGGTGTTCACGACAGCGAGGGAGCGATCGTTCCGCTTGCGAGCGCGGGAGAAACCGGGTACGTTACGCAAGTTTTGGATGGCGACACGGAAATCAGCGGGAGCTCGGAGCCAGCGCTCGTTTCGTTCGATGAGAACACGTCAGTACTCGTCTCTTCGTATGAGGACGCGTCTGCTACAGATACACCGGATGCGGCCGGATTGGAGGCTGTATCCAACCGGACGAACGATGGGAACATTGACTCCGAGAATGACCGAGCGCAGTGGGAACGCCTCGCCTCCAAGCACGGGTTTCACTCCATCGGCGCGGTACCGATCGAACACGATCAAATCCGCTTTGGCGTGCTCGCTGTCTACGCTACCGACTCCAGACAAGTCGACGAGCGCGAGATCGCGTTCATCAGCGAATATGCCGATACGATTGGCTATGCATTGCAGGCGACCAACTGGCGGGAGACGCTGCTCACATCCGATACGGCCCACGTCGAATTCACGATCGGCGATCGGGAGATCCCACTTGTAGCGCTCTCGCGAGCACTCTCTGACTCAACGACACTGGAAATGACGACCGTGATTCCACGAAACGAGACTGAAGTGCTATGTGTCGTGAGCACTTCAGATAGTTCGAAGGAAGAGCTTCTCGACGCGGTGTCAACCGTTGATGCGATTCGGTCGATTGATGTCTATAAAACTAACGACCCGCTTCGGTGTGGTGTTATTATTGAGAAACCAATTCCAGAACTGACCGTTGCCGAGCATGGTGCTCACTTCGAACGCACGTCAATTGTGGACGGTCAGGCAAACATACTGATTCATCTTGGTGAGAACACGTCCGCCAAACGGATCGAAACTGGACTCGGAGACGGTTACAGGAACGTTTCGATGACAATGGTTCAGACGAATCCGTCAGAGGAGGCCTCCGAAAGGGGTAACGACCATACACCGCTAACCGATCGCCAACAGCAAGTCCTTAAGCTAGCGTTTCAGTTAGGCTACTTCGAACGACCACGGGGAAAGAATGCTGAGGAGATTGCTACGATGTTGGATATTTCTCGGTCAACATTCACACAACATCTCCGTGCCGCACAGCGGAAGATCCTAGAAGGAACGAATGAGGTAAAATAGCAATTCCATCACTACACAAGTTGGATTGGATGAAATTGTAATAGGTATTACCGTAGCCTCAGTTCAATTCGTGATTGGTATCTCTATTGAGTTCGTGTTTGGGTGATCCGTTGTGGTCAGTGTTAATGTCATGGGTGTTGCGTTTCGGTTGTCGTTGTTGACATGCCGCTCGTGTTTTCGGTTGTCTCTATTACCGGGGTTGCCTTCGTCGTAGCTGATGGAGTGATCGTGGACGTTTTTGTTCCATTTTCGGCTACAGGTGTGGATGCTTCAGTTAGAGTACCAGAAGCTTCCGAGGACTCCACTACAGCAGGCGAGGCATTCGATGAGTTTACTGATATAGAGTTCGCTGCGGATACAGAATTCGTGGCGTCACCGTCGTCTTTGGCGCACGTGAAAGTAACCGCAACGAAAGGACCACTAAACCATCTTGGTGGATCAAGTCGACCCTGAGTGACAGGCAACCGGTACTCAGCCTTTTCAATACCGCCATAGCGTAAGTGGTATTCGATCGCCCGGATTGGTTCAGTAGCTTCGAAGTCTACAGCGTCGACCGCTACAGGTCCGAAGAATCCTCTCCGATAGTCATAATTGCTGAAAGTGACGATATCCGGCCCATTAACGTTCTCAAGTTCATCGGATTCCTTCGAGAATTCGTATGTAACGGTGTCGCCGGCTTTACAGAGATCAAACTCCCCAGCTGCGGCTGAGACTGTCACTGTTTCCGTATCGGTCAGTTGAGAATATGTGACTGCACCGCCACCGAACGCGGCAGCAAACATACACACCGCGGCAAGTACTATCCTCGTCCGTTGCATTATCTGTCTCCCTGGCTTCCCTCAGAGGCTGTGGCTGCTCCGTTCCATTCGTTTCGTGCCGCGCGTGCGAGGTCATACAGTTCACCCAGTATGAGTAGACCTAGTGGAATGGCGACCAACGCGAACACTCCCAATTGAGTACCCGCAAAGACGATTACGTGCCCAATATACGGGATGGTGGCCATCACCCGGCCGACAAGCGCTGAGGCCGGTACGTATCCGCGATCTGCTTCTTCGTTCGCATCTCCTTTCGTCTTGAACGCAGGGCCTTGTGTGGTTTGCTCGATATCAATGACTCGGTGCGTGACAAGATTACTCCCAGCCTGTCCTGCTTGTATTGTGGCTCGATCTCCATCGATAAACGTGATGACATCACCCTCCTCAATGGCTGTGGGTGAGATATCATTCACGAGGACTGCATCGCCGGTTTCGATTATCGGATTCATGCTGGAGGAGCCAACGACAAAACTTCGTTCCGCACCGATGGCCTGTGGAACGTTAAATATAGCAAAAGGAAGCACTACCGCTATCAGGAGCGCTGCAGCTACAATACTGAACACCGTTTTCCGGCTCGGTAATCGTGATCTCATGTTATCTGATTCCCAAGACTGTTCCTGAAGACAGGACGATCAAGTTCAGTGACTATCAATCGATTTGGATCAGTCGCTGCCCCCGCTTCCACCGTCGCCAGACTGGTTTGTGTCGTATAGTGTGGAGGTGAGATCGAAATTGAACTCATCGCCCATAGCCTCATTCACGTTTTCCTCTGGGATACTCAATGTGACATTGAGCGTGAACGTCTGATCAGTGAGCGGCGGCTCGAGATTTACGTCTGTATCCAGGGATGTTACGCCACTGGCCGCTCCCTCGTAGACGGTGTATGAGGCTTCACCGCCACTGAGATTAATGCTGAGATCGGCAACATCATCGAGCTCACCGCCATCGCTCTCATCGGTATTCTCTTCGGGTTCGAAATTCTCGCCTTCTCTACTGGTGAAATTCGAAACCGCGAAGTTCAGTGCCTGGCCGGGAAGAGAACCAACGTTCGTCAGGTTCATGGATTGGGTTTCGCTGAATCCATTGGAGAGATCGTCGCCGAAATCGAGCGTAACGGTCTCATCGTTACCATTCGCCTTTAGGTCGATACTTCCAGATTTGGCTTGAACTGTCCCGGTTTCCTGATCACTCATCTCGGCCCATGTGGTTGCACCAAGTGCGCCCGCAATACCGATCGTTGTGATACTACCGAGTACCCGTCGGCGAGTAAGTGTAGGTTTGTCGTCTGACATTATTTTGGTTTAGCGTTGTTACCTTGTTGCCGCTGGAAATCCACCATCTGGCGTCCACGGACTGAGTGAGGGGCTTTCCAGCGATATCGATAAACAACAGCGGAGTTGTAGTGAATCTCATCACTAATTATTTAAAATTGTGGCTGGTAATATCTAACATGAGCATGGTAAGAGATGCACGAATTCAGAGAAAATACTGTGTGATATCGATGATCTCATAATTGTAGTAGTACCGAGATTGAAGGACAGATCTTCGATGATTGCCTGATGAGTGAGCGACGTTCCGAACGTTACTTCCTCTGAGGGTCACCTACTTGACACGGAAGATGGGAGATTCTGCTGTACTCGGCTCTGAGCACGTTCATCCTGATGCGAGTGCACGGTCAGAATCGTCAGCAGTGGGTGCCTCAATACCAACGTCGATCTCGATACGCTCATAGGGGATGGTCGGTTTGCGTGCTCGGCCTTTGCCGTCTTCGAGATGGATGATGCCGAATTCTTCGAGGAGATGCACATCGTCGTGGACTTGTCTGGTGCCACGTTCGAGACGCTGAGCGAGTTGCTTGATACTCTCGGGTTGGCTGTCCATGATGCTACGGATGAGTTCGATTCGCCGGCCGGTGAGGAGTTTGCGCAGCCGAGTGGGGTCGCTGAAGTTTTTGACGTGGGGAACGGTTTCGCCTGCTTCCCAGCGCTCGGCGCGGTCGAGTGTCCCCTCGTGATGCTCGTCGGAAGGGAAAGATGTGAGCCGGAGCACCGGTGGGTATGGAACTTCCTCCGGCCCGGGGAACTCTAGCGACTCAATGTCATGGTCGCCGTCGTGGTCAGATTCGTTCGTCATGGATTTGATCTACCTCGGCTTTGAATCGTTGGATGTGGTTGCGTAGGCTAGTGAATTCGATGTCTTCGACACCGTCACGGTAGTGATGGCGGTGATGACGACTTTCACCAGGTGTTTCAGCGTCGGTGTAGTTGTCGTACCGTAGTAGTGTCGTCCCATCGACGGTCATGTATTGGAAGCCGTATTTGATCCTTTCGGGGTACTCGTTATTTATCGGACCTCCCACGCAATCATCTCGTAACGGCTTCCATCGTCGAGTTCGGTATCGTCTTGGAAGCGCGGCGTTCTCGGCATTGATCCCGCTTGCAGTCACATATACATTCGGGAAGGAAAATGTTGTGTTGCCCCATTATGGCTATACATCGGTTTTAAGGAATGTCTTGATTCCTACAGACAAATCGCATCTGACTATATCATAGATGGTAGTTCGCTAATATATTGAGGAAAGGATTGTGGCTCTGTGCCAAAAGCCAGAATTTCGCATCTTTTCAATACGTATAGGTTTTGGTGGGTAGGGACCCCTATAAACAGACAGGTGTCTATTTACACTCTGTAAATAGAAGTTCTGATTTATATGCTAGTTGTTGTTTTATTGAGTATTCGTCATACCACCATCCAATACTAGTGATTCAGCATTGACGTAGTCTGCAAGATCTGAGGCCAGAAATAGCGCAGCCTTTGCTACATCTTCAGCGGTACCGCCGCGACCAGTTGGAATCTGTCCGATGAATCCTTCTTCCTCATCAGTACCGAAGATTGGAACATCTTCGGTGGTCATAGAGGTTTCAATTAATCCTGGATGAATGGCATTTACTCGAATATTTTCGGGACCAAGTAGTGACCCCAGAGAGTATGTCATCAGCCGAACTGCTCCCTTCGATGCACAATAGCTGATGAACTCAGCTGAGCCGTCAAGACCAGCGGCACTTGATAAATTCACTATACTCCCACCATTTTCATCAACCATGGCGTTGGCAGCTGCCCGAGAACCATAGTAGGTCCCACGGACATTGACATTCATCATCATATCGAAAATTTCATCATCTTCTGCAAGAAATTCCTCAGCTCGGAAGACGCCCGCATTGTTTACCATGACATCAACCCCACCGAATTCATCAGCGGCGGCAACAGCGTTTTTCATATCTTCATAATCTGTGACATTACATTCGACGAATGTCGCGCTTGCATCGGTTTCCGATTCGATCCGTTCGTGGGTCGGATCACCACCACCACGAGGTTCTTGCTGAATATCTGCGATGATGATGTCAGCGCCTTCTTCAGCATACAGTAACGAAGTCGCTCTTGTGTAGATTAGCGGAATACGTTGACGGCGACGCAATCGACAAGGCTGTGGATGGGTGCTTGAACAAGATTCAGGGAGCGAAGAAGCCCGAAGGTGCGAGCGGCCTGCTCCAAGCCCTGCTTGGACAGGCCGCGGAATTTCGCCAGCCACGGCTGCACTAACGACCAGAGGCACTCGACCTGATTCGTGTGGACACCGTCGTCCGAGACGTATTCATCGTCGTGGACAACGGTTCGATGCTCGTATTCCATTTGCTGATACGCGGGAAGCTCGTCGGTCCAGATCTCTCCCAGCGGCTGGGAGAGATCGCCTGCTTCCTCAATCACTGGCCCGAGGTTCTCGTCGTATTTCGACCCCTCTTCGGCTGAGATCACCTGGAGCACGTCGCGGCAGGCCGCGACGAGCGTCATCTCATCGCCCTGCTCTCCTGTCCATCGCGCCCGTCCGGGTCCGGGGGACCCGCCGCGGGACAGTCCGTCCCGCGGTGGGTTCTGGCCTTTGAACCCCGAGCACACCCGCTGCGTTTCGTCCACCTGTGTCGGCCCAGCAATCGTGTGCTCGATGCGTTCCCAAACAGTCGGGAAACCGCGAGCGAACGCGGTTTCCACGTCNCGCCGGGGGCGAGTTCCGAGTCATAGAAGGGTGTGCCGCGGGTGTAGGTGGTTTTCCAGTCACAGCGGCCACACCAGATACGGGCCGAACTATCGAGAGCGTGGAGGGCGTCGGCGTCACAGTTCGGGCAGATACGGGTGGTCCAGATGGCTTTGAGTCGCCGCTCGACGATGGCGTCGAGCGGCTCCGACCGAAACTCTATTGCTCCGAGGTCAACGAGTTGCTCAAGCATTCCGCCGAGAGCAGCGCGTTCATTGGTCATGTACGACTGCTGTCGGCGGGATGCCGTAATCTCCGTGACTCGGTTCCGCTACGCTACACAAGAGCGAACGAAGTTGCACGCCCATTGCCGCTTGCTGCCCCAGTGACGACTGCCGTTTTACCGCTTAGCAGGTCTCCCATGTGTTTGATTGTCTATCGCATGCTTATATAGTTATCTGTCATTTTCACACTATGACAATCGGTATCTCCCCACAACAACTATTATCTTCCATTACGTTCATCGACCTGCAAATGCCATCGATCGATATCGACACAGAAGAAGGTCGAATAGAATCTCTACGACGAATGCTCACGATCCGTGAATTCGATACAAGAGCAGGTGAACGGTTTGCAGACGGCGAAATACCCGGATTCGTTCATCTTTACGTTGGCGAGGAAGCCGTCGGAGTAGGAGCATGCGCTGCTTTGGAAGAGGACGACTACATTACTAGCACACATCGGGGACATGGTCACTGTATCGCCAAAGGACTTGATCCGAAGCTCATGATGTCTGAGATTTATGGAAAGCGAGACGGATATTGCAATGGCAAAGGTGGGTCGATGCATATTGCTGATGTAGATTCTGAAATGCTTGGCGCAAACGGAATCGTCGGCGCAGGTCCACCGCTTGGGACCGGTGCGGCGCTCAGTATATCGCAAAAAGGCGAGGATCGAATTGCTCTGTCCTTTTTAGGAGATGGTGCCGTCGCACAGGGGCAGGTTCACGAGGCGGTAAATCTCGCATCGACATGGGATTTGCCAGTTGTATTTCTCATAGAGAATAACCAGTACGGAGAAGGAACGGCAGTCAGTGATCAGCACAACGCCAAAAACCTCAGCGACACAGCTGCCGCATACGATATTCCAGGAATCAACGTTGATGGTATGGACATCACGGCAGTGAATGAAGCTGTCACCGAAGCGCGCAAACGCGCTCGTAATGGCGAGGGGCCAACACTTATCGAAGCCGAGACTTACCGATTCCACGGTCATTTTGAGGGGGATCAGGAGCTTTATCGGGACGAAGAGGAAGTCGAAGACTGGCGAAAGCGCGATCCCATCGATACTTTTTCCGAGCGTCTCATCGAACGCGATGAACTCTCTGAAGAGGAATTAGGAGAGATGCGAGAAGATATCGAGATGGAAATCGAGGACGCCATCGAGTACGCGAAAAATGCGGACGATCCCACACCCGACGAGGCCTACGAAGATATGTTCTCTCAGAGAGTACCGGACATCGACCTCTTTGTAGAACAGGCGAATGCCCGCGCTGATGGCGGTACCAGAGGGGGTGAATTCTGATGGCGAGCGCAGAACTCGAAAGCCAAGAAACTGAGACGATGACGATTCGCGAAGCCATCAGGGAAACGATGCGTGAAGAGCTGAACCGCGATGACGATGTTTTCCTGATTGGTGAAGATATCGGCGTAATGGAAGGCGTTCTTGACGTCACTGGCGATCTTTACCATGATTTCGGTCCCGAGCGCGTGCGTGATACGCCGATCTCGGAAGCGGGAATCATCGGTGCCGCAACGGGTGCAGCAGCGACTGGTTCACGACCCGTGGCTGAACTCATGTTTTCCGATTTCATCGGTGTTGCAATGGAACAGACGATGAACCAGATGGCGAAAATGCGGTATATGTTCGGCGGTAAAATCGAAATGCCAGTCACCGTGCGTGCTACTGAGGGTGGTGGTATGGGTGCAGCAAGTCAGCACTCCGGAACTGTTCACACGATGATCGCTCACTTCCCAGGGCTAATGGCTGTCGCTCCTGGTACTCCTGAAGCTGCGAAAGGACTGTTGCGGTCGGCAATTCGTTCTGATGATCCGGTGTTCTTCTTCGAGAACAAGATGATCTACGAACAGTCAGGCGAGGTCCCGGTAGATGAGGACTTTACCATCCCACTCGGCGAGGCGAATGTTGAGCGAGAGGGTGATGATGTTACTGTTGTGGCGACACAGCGTCTCGTAGGTGAATCATTGACAGTTGCGGACGAACTCGATGGCGATATTGATGTCGAGGTGATCGACCTCCGTTCACTCTACCCGCTCGATACGGACACTATCGTCGAAAGCCTTGATAAAACGGGACGGATGGTTGTCGCTGGGGAAAGCCCTCTCTCGTATGGTGCGCAAGCCGAAGTAGTGTCGCGAGCCGTTGAAAACGCTTTCTACAGTCTCGATGCGCCGATTCAGCGTGTTGGCGTGCCGGATACCCACATCCCATTCGGCCCATCGCTCGAAAGTGAAGTTCTCCCGGACGCAGACGACGTTCGCAACGCCATCGAGCGGATCGCCTGAGGTCGGCGGTCCGTGTCCCACATTGGAGTCATAATCAACCCGGCTGCTGGACGTGACATCCGCCGATTAACTGGTGGTGCAAGTATCGTTGACAACTACGCGAAGCGCCGTGTTGCCGAATGCGTTCTCTCCGGTGTTACCGTGTCTGCTGATACGCCGGACGTCACACTGATGCCCGATACATCGGGAATCGCGGCGAATGTTGTTGAGGATGCTCCTGATGACGTTTCTGTAAAGTTGCTCGATATGTCTCTTGCTGGAGAAGCAGCAGACACTCGACG
Organism: Halococcus thailandensis JCM 13552; assembly: GCF_000336715.1. Taxonomy (GTDB): domain Archaea; phylum Halobacteriota; class Halobacteria; order Halobacteriales; family Halococcaceae; genus Halococcus; species Halococcus thailandensis. Next base: position 11,316 of record NZ_AOMF01000103.1, on the reverse strand, counting down.
GGCAGCCGAACGTTTTCAGGCAAAAGCCGATGCACTCGTCATTCTCGGAGGAGATGGCACGACTCGTGACGCAGCGCTTGGATGCGATACCCTTCCGCTCCTTTCAGTGTCAACCGGAACGAACAATGTCGTTCCCTCGGCAGTCGATGGAACTGTTGCCGGAGCCGCAGCAGCGCTCGTTGCGAGTGGTGCTGTCGATGACAGGGAAACCACTTATCGGCATGAAATGGTCAAAGCACGGACTGAGTCGGGTGAGTCCGTAATGGGGATAGCAGCAGTCGAACTCTCAGATCGTTCGTTTATTGGAACCCGTGCATTGCTTGACCCCGACGAGATGCTAGGTGGAATCGTCTCCCGAGCGAATCCATCGGCGATCGGTCTCAGTAGTGTTGCAGGTGCTCTCGATTCGCTTGCACCTAATGAGCCAGGCGCAATTGCATTGCGGCTTGTTGATGAGGACGCATCTGACCAGACAGTGAGAGCGATTGTCGCTCCCGGCATGACGACCAGAGTTGGTGTCAAGGAATATCACCGCCTATCGGATGGAGAATCAATGGTCGTTGAAGTCGACGATGGTGTGCTTGGTGCTGATGGTGAACGTGAACTTGAAGTTACTAACGAAACTGTTGAGTTTCATTCGGTGTCCGACGGTCCACGACTCATCTCCTACGAGGCAGTGTTCGAGTGTGCAGCACGGGCAGGTGTTCTCAAAGATGGTTCAGAATGTTGCTGACTTAGTCACTATAGAATGTTTTCAATACCACTGATGTGAATAATTGGGGCAAAGATATGAGCGGAATGACGCTGCTTAGCATCTATGGCTAATGATACCATATCAAATGTAAGTGTCGAAATTCCGGAGATCACCCAAGTTGAGTTTGTAGTCGAAGATCTAGAGGACGGAATGGAGCGCTTTGGTTCGGTTTTAGGGATTGATCCGTGGGAGATTTACCAATTTGAACCACCAAAGCTCCCGGAGACAACCTATCGTGGGGAAGATCACGATTATACTATGATACTCGCGCTTGCTGATCTCGCCGGGACGATGATTGAGTTGATCGAACCCACGGACGGCAAGAGTATCTATACAGAACACTTAGAGGAGCATGGTGAAGGCCTTCATCACATTGCGTGCTTCGCATTCGAAGATACCGAGAAAACAGTTCAGCAGTTTGAGGATGGAGGAATGGAAGTACTCCAAAGTGGAACGTTTGTAGATACGCCGTATTGGTATCTCGACACCCAAGAGCAATTGAATGGGGTGATATTCGAGACCGCGACAAATCTGGAATCGATGCCCGAACCGGATGAAACCTATTCGAGATAGTTCAACGGATGAGTGTCATCCCTGACTACTCGATATTGTTCACATAGAATTGAAAAGTAACGGCAATGGATTTTTAATATATTCTGTGAGGGTTTCGAGAAATCGTGCTGCGTCTGCTCCGTCAACAACTCGATGATCGAATGAAAGATCGAGCGGCAATTGGCTTCTAAAGGCTACTCCATTCCCATCAGGAACCGGGCGCTGCTGTATCGCGTTGACACCAAGGATGGCGACCTGTGGAGGATTGATTATCGGATCGAACGATTCGACACCTAACAGTCCGAGATTCGTCACAGTGAATGTTCCTCCTTGGAGATCGTCCATCGTATACTCACCTGAAAGAGCTTTCTCGGTGAGTTCTCGACGCTCAGTTGCGATTCTCTCAATCGATTTGTCGTTGACTTGCCGTAATACCGGAGTGATTAATCCTGCTTCAACATCGACGGCAATGCAGACATTATGCTCCTCATAGAGACGATGCAAATCATCTTCGAAAGTAGCGTTAAAATCAGGATGTTCAGCGAGGCTGGCAGAGACAGCAAGCAACAATAGATCAGGCATAGAGATGTCACTTTCAACTGCATCTGCAGCAGCTTCGACGGCTTCGAGAAGTGCTTCGGCATCAACCTCACGGTGTTCCGTGACGTGAACGGCATTTTGATAGCTCTGACTAAGCCGGTTCGAGATAGTGCGACGCATTCCGTCGAACGACTTCTCTTCACGGATGGTGCGGCCTGTTGGAGTTGGTTGAGTTTCAGCTGATGTCCCGGAAGCTTCGCTACTCGCTACTGTGATATCACTTTCGTCAGCCGCCATCCGAACGTCTGATTCGGTAATACGTCCGTTCGCACCCGATCCAGAGAGGGTGTTTATGTCAAGACCATGCTCGCGGGCGAGTTGTCGAACACGTGGGGCAGCAAAGATACGTTCGCTTGTCTGTTCTGCTTGTACTTCCTCATCTACAGCCTCGACATCGTCAGCAGTAATCGCTCCTTGCGGGCCTGAACCACTTACTTCGGTAAGGTCAACACCAAGCTCGTCGGCACGCTGCTCTGCCCGGGGAGAAGCTCTTACCTGTTCGCTTTCTGCTTGTGTATCTGAGGCGGCCTCAACATCATCCGCAGTAATCGCTCCCTGAGGTCCCGACCCGTTCACTACAGTCAAATCAATACCGAGTTCCTCAGCACGGCGTTCTGCTCTTGGTGAAGCCTTTATATTGGTACTCTCTCCACCGATTGTATCTGTTTGTCCTTTAGCCGACTCTGGCGATTCTTCGGTCGTCTCATCTGCGGTTGCTTGAGACTCGGTTGGCTCTGACGAGCCTTCACTCTCGAATTCAGCCTCAAGATCGGCAATATCCTCGCCCGCATCCGCAATGATACCAATAGGTGTACCTGGTGGAACAGTCGCGCCCTCTTCAACCTCAAGTAAGCGGAGAACACCTCCTTCACGGGCATCAATCTCAGCAACAGTCTTCTCAGATTCAATCTCAGCAATCGCTTCACCTTCCTCAACCGTGTTGTCCTCTTCTATGTACCAATCCAAGATAATCCCTTCTTCCATCTCCAATCCTAGTTTCGGCATCTTGACAACGTATCCCATACCATGCAATGAGACTACAAACTACTAAAATATCAATGATGGAAATTCTATATGATTAGTACTGCTTCGGCGGTGGGGATAGCTGGCGTTTCGGGCTGATTCACGCCGGTACCGTATCGGCCACAGACCCGGATCTCGGGGAGTTTCGACGTGGTCAAAGTCGGAGTATCTCCCTGCGTATTTTCTTGTCCCTGATCGAAGCCACTACCGCTTACACCCGCAAAAGCGCACGACTGCAGCGGATTTGGGGAGATCATGCTACTTGTTCAGTGGCAACCGCCGAAGTAGTATTAGCGAAGGAGACCGAGGTCCGTAAGTTTGGAGATAATCACTTCTGTCGCCGCTTCCGCGTCTTCAGGTTCCTTACCGCCCGTGATTACTGTCTTGCCCGAGCTAAAGAGCAACGCGACGACATCGGGTTCGTCAAGCCGGTAGACGAGTCCGGGGAACTGCTCTGGTTCGTATTCGACGTCTTCGAGACCAAGTCCAATCGCAATCGCATTCAGGTTCAGAGCCTCACCGAGATCGCCACTCGTCACGATGTTCTGCACTTCGATGTTCGGATTGTCGCTCACCTCGATTCCAAGGTCCGAGAGTGTCTCAAAGACAATTTCAACAGAGGTCGGCTAGATAGATTCGTCATGCACAGATGTCTGCAAAATTTAGACTATCGGTGTGGATTTCGAGCCAAGCCGTGCATGAGCAATCCACCTGCCTGACTTCAGGTCGGTCCGGGTTATTGACGGCCTGATTAACTGTTTCCGGTAACAATATCGGCCACCTTTTGACGGTCGAACAGCTGTTGATCCTGCGGAATCTCCGGATAGGGATCGCTGCTGGTGAAATCGGGCCACTCCCCGAACTGGTTGGGGTAGAGCTGCTTCGCGGTCATCTCCAACTGGAAGAGGTTCATCAGCGGTCCCTGCACTGGGTACGCCCCGGCATATACACGGTCGTTCTGGACGGCGGAAAGCTGACTTCCCACGGGGTCGTCTTCCAGTGTCTGTCGGACGTTGTTCACGTCGTAGGTCGTGATGCCGTAACGGTGGAGGATGACGTCGGGATCGATCTCGAGCATCCGTTCCATGCTGTAGGTTGTTTCGTACGTCACATCGTCCTGAGTGAACGCATCGGATGCGTTAAGCGGACGGATGTGGGCGTTCCCAAAGCCAGAAGTATTGATCTTTGAGGGATAGAACGATTCCTCGATGAACAGCACCGACCCTACCGTTGGTCGTTCGTTTTTGGGTGGAAGATTAGATTGGATCCGTGAGACGAGGTCGTCGTGGATCCTCGAGAGCTGTTGGAAGCGCTGTTGATTCTGGAACACTTTAGCGACCTTCCCCGAGAGCTCCCAGAGTGTGTAGTACTGGTAGTTGCCGCGATAGGGTCTCGGTGGCTGTTCGTTGTTTCGGCTGAAGAGGTTGCCGAACCACGGCGCGATGTTCTCCCGGATCTCCTTGATATCGGCCATTTTCCAGCCATCGAACGAGACCATCAACGCGGGATCAACGAGATGGAGGTCCGAATCGAGGTTATAGAACACCTCCTTGTCGACCTGGATTCCCCCTCCTCCACTCGAATTCCCGGAGTTGAGTTGGGTGAGGCCACTCCGGTCGAACGAAACACCGTCGAGTCTGGAATAGAGAGCGTCGAGCGTTGCGGCGGCGTCCGACCTGAATCCGAGGGAGTTCACGGCGTCACCGTGGCCGTACGCGACCGCCATGTCGGAGTATAACATGCTGTAGACCATCACATTCTTCGGAACACTGTCAAATTGGACTTCGCCCACGGGCGACATCGTCACAGTATACGACGAACCCATCGCAGTCGCAGATCCCTCTGTCTCGGTCGTCTCTCCGGTTGGTTCCGAAGTGGCCGTCGACTCAGTGGAACCAGCAGTGTCCATTCCCGACCCACTATCCGTTGAGTTGCCGCCACTGCCAGCAGACCCACCACTACAACCGGCAAGCAGTCCACTCCCGAGCACGACTGCGCCGGACCGCAACCAGTTCCGCCGCGACATCGCTCCGTCCGCCCTGGAATCGTTTGCCATGATATTAGGCCCGCCTAAAACGTTAAGTCCGTTTCGGTCTCCCATCATGCGAAGAGAGAGATGTATCATCGATCGTTGCGTACTCACTTGGCGTCAGCTCGATCTGGCCCGTTCCAAAGATGATGACCACAATTGAACGGCGAACGCAACATACAACACCACAATTCACATCAGATACTGAATCACGATGACCGCTGCCACACTCGTGACCACTGCAACCGGCAGCCCAATTCGGATGAGCCGGCGTACCGAGATAGTCACCCCATTCCGTGAGGTCTGATCGAGGACGATCAATGTCGCCGCACTTGCGATCGGCGTTGCATTCCCTGCGAGCGTACTCACTGCGGCGAGTATGTACCAACCCTGCTGGTCAGTGATCGCCGTCGAAAGTAGGACGACCGCCGGGACATTACTCATGAGATTCGAAAGCACGAACGTCGCTCCCGCGAGCGGCCATCCCTGTGTAAATGTTTCGAGTGTTCGGACCAGCACTGTTCCCTCAAGCCCGCCTACGAGCACGAAGATCCCGACGAACAACACGATGATGTCCCAGTCGATATGCCCAAGGATCTCGTTTCCCGGCACCCGTCGGAATAGCTGTACCCATGCGATATGGAGAACGCCTATCGAGGCAGCAATCACGCCCGGGTTCACACCAGGTAGCGCCGCGAGCAACACGACCGTGAGCAGAAGAAATCCACCACTCGATACCGCCCACGCCCGGTCAAGATCAGGTGCGGAGAGCTCGATACTGAACGAACGGCCATCAGTCAGCGGGAACATCATCACACCGGCAATCCCGAGCCCAAGAACAGCCACCGGCGCAAGCACACGCACGAACTTGACAGTCGTCAGCGGGCTGTGGCTCAGGATATACGCATTCTGTGGGTTCCCGAGCGGTGTTGCGAGGCTGCCGATATTCGCACCGAGGACGACTGCCACCAGCGGCGGGACTGGATCGAGGTCCGCTCCCCGAACCGCCTGAATCAGGACTGGTGTCAGCAAAATCACTGTCGCATCGTTGAGAGCGACAGCACTCATCGCTGCTGAAAGCCCGAGCGCGCCGAGGGTGAGTCGTCGCGGGGTTCCCGTCCGTTGGACGAGCTGTGTGGCTGCCCAGCCGTAGAACCCGCTTTGGGCCAACGCTTCGACGTGGGCGAGCATCCCAAACAGCAGGAGAATCGTCCCTGCGTCGATACTTGCGAGCGCCTTCGATGGCGAGATCGCTCCGATGAGGATCACCACGACTGCACCGACCGCGGCGGTGATCGAACGTGAAAGCGGGTACAGTCCGATTTTACGGACGAACAGTAGTCCGAAGGTTCCGAGAACAATCGCTGTCACCAGCGGTTCCGACGGCATACTCACCCGATCACACTGTGAGTGTGGATCGATTCCGGATTCAGACCGGCGGGGTTCTCACTCCCAACAGTTTGTTGCCCGCGATCTCGCCAGAGAACTACTGTACAATCGTCGCTCTCTGGACGCATCTCGACCGTGCCGTGCCGAACCCACTCGCACATTACTGCTGTCGACATGGACTCACCTGTTGGGTGATCATTCGGTGGGTGACGGAACGCTCTCGGATGCGTTCGCTGTCTCCGGAAGGTCAAGACAGTCACACTGGTCGATAGCCCCGTCGAAGCACTCCGGGCACTCTGTTGGACGGTCGATCAGCGTATCGAGGCGCTCGACGACTGTCGGGTCGAGAACCGGTTCGATCGTGCGGGCTTCGCGTTTGTAATCGTCGACTTCCAGCACCATGTGCAAGAAGCGCTGGACCACGCAGTAGCTCTCGACGGCGGTGCGCGCTCGCTGTTCGCCCTTGTCAGTCACGACCGTCCCTTCATACTTTTCGTGCTCGACGAGGCCCCGGTCGGCGAGTTTGCCGATCATCTCGTTTGCACTCGCAGGACTCACCTCAAGTCGATCAGCGATGTCTCCTGTCGAGGCGGGCGCGTCGCTCATCTCTTCGAGCACGTAAATTGTCTTGAGATACTGGTCGGCTCTATTCATCTCAGCCATCCCTCCAGTGAGTGCAGACCGTTACACGCCGTCTAAGAGGTCTCTGAAACGGTCGAAACACCACGGAGACACCGCACATACCTCTCATCGGATCTGTCCCGGCATAAAACTGACCTCTACGCATGATTCTCATCGGTATCGGCCTCGTTCTCATGTTTACGCTCATTTGGGTCCTCCTCACCGTCGTCGTTGGCAGCGTCACCGGGACCGAACAGGCGGCGGTACACGGCCGCCCACGCCTGGACCCACGTTCGTCGTGGTCCCTTTTTCGTATCGGTGTCTCTCGCTTCATCACTTTCACACCCGGCGAATCAGATGCCCTCGGATCGCGCGCTGGCACTCATCACAGACCTGTTCGACTCGGACGACCGTCAAGAGAACGGGATACGTCACCGGGAACGCGACGTAGAGACACCGCATGAGTTCATGGTGAGCGATGCCAGCCTGCGCGTCGGCACTGGTGGTCGCGTGAAGCAGCGATTGCCGCTCCTGAGCGGCCGTCTCACACTGGTCACGGAACTCCCCCAACCGTTCGTGTCGTGCCCGAAGTGCCGCGAACTCGAACTCGGTAAGCGCCGTCTCGCTCGCCTCAGTGATCCACTCCAGCACCTCGTCAATGGTGTCCTTCGCCTCGACGAGCGACGCCTCTTCGCGGTCGAGCGCACGCTTCATCGCGCGAAGTTCCTGGCGACGTTGTGCTGCCTCGGACAGCACGCCTTGCTTGAGTCCGTTGGTAAATCCCGTGGTAGTGTTCTGCGGTGTGAGGGCCATCGCGATCTGATCGGAGAGTTCGGCCCCGATCGTTTCGAGCAGGGTCTCTGAGTCTTCGACGTCCGCGGTGCTGCGCGGGCGCACTGTCTCAGCGAACAGCCCTCGAATCTGCGTTTGACCCTTGGACCCATCCGAAGATGTCGAAGATATCGTGGCGATAGGGCCGGTCGTTGTCTGGAGCCCACCTCGCTGGGTGGTCGGCTGGTTGATCGAGGGCGTTTTGACTGGAATCTTCTCAACACCGTTGACGAAGCGCTTGTACGCCCGTTGTTTCTCTTCGATGGCTCCCTGCTCTTCGCACACACGATCGAGTGCCTGCTGGACGTGTGTTTCGACAGTCATGGGTATGCTTTCTCCGGCTGGATCGGGACGCTCGTTAGTCCCTCGGGGTCGGCCTCGCGTGCGAGCACGAGTGTGACTCGCCACCCGTCGCCACCATCGACCACGCGAACCACCGACGGCAGCCAGTCGGGATCTCGACGATAGAGGTCGAGGACGATCGGCAGCACGGGCAGTCGACCACACTGGGGCGAGAGCGCGTATTCGGAAAGGTGGATGACGACCGACCGCGTGCCGTCGTCGAGACCGAGCGACCATGGTTCCTGGGTATATGCCCCTACAAAACCCAGTTGTTGGAGTCGGGTGAACGTCGTGCTCACCGGCTTCTCGACCGACGCAAGCGGGGTGAGTAGCGTCGACGCACACGAGAGCACGTTAGCTTGCTCGGCAGGATCGAGACGCGTCGCAAGCTCCGTCGCCATGCTTTCGAGCAGACACAGGCAGAGGTCGTTGGGATCGGTCACGGTCTCGGCGAGGTCGAAGTATGAGTCCATGACCACGGTTTCGAGCGCCTCGTATTCCTGCTTGGAGAGTGCCTCGAAAACTGTGGCTGCAACACGATGACAGAACTCGACGAGTTCACGTTGTTCGGGATGCTGCCGCTCCGTTGCGGGATCCAGGTCAGGGAGGCTCTGGTGGTCTACGTTAGTATCTGAAGAATGTTGATCCAGTTCTGTCACACCGTGTGGCTGCTTTGCTTGCTGGGCGATCACGTCGTATTGGGGAAGCCGTGGGTCGTACCGGCGCAGGGCGGCTCGATACTGCTCGGTCGCTTGGGCAGCCGCACGTGCGGTCGGACGGCTCTCGAAGCGAAGACCTGCGGCCGGGATAGGTCGTTCACCGTAGCGACCACAGATGAGGGAATAGTCGCCCTCCTCGTTGGCGAGTGCTTCGATATGGTCGCGAATATCACCGAGCGTAGTCCCAATCATAGTCATTTATTGGGGATTTCCACCGACCCGCCAACTGGTATCCGTCGTCGTCTCTCTGGCTGTGCAGTGGTTTCTATCATGAGAGATGGTGGATCGGGGGACATGGAGCTAGTCGTCTCGTAGGCTCGGATGTGTTCGTTGCTCGTCCGGGTGTGGTTCGGCGACGTACCCTCGCATCGTTTCCCGCGACTCGTTCTCCCGATTGTGGCGCTCTTGCTCACCGATTTCCTCACAGCCGGGCGGCAGGCCCCGTCCGCGGTCAGTGAAGTACCCGTCGGGTGTAACCCAGTCGTGGTAGAACGGCCGGTCATCGTCTTCAAGAAGCGTGACAGCGACCTCAGCGCCGTGACCGGCGCTCACAATGGCTTGATGCGGCTTTTCTGCGAGCCGTCCGGCGGCGTAGAGCCCCTCGACGCCGGTTCGCCCACGCTCGTCCGTATCGATATACGCCTTCCCGCGGTCGATGGTTCCAACACCATCAACGTTCGTGAGGTAGTCTGTGGTGTTCTTCGTCGCAGCGATCACATATTCGGTGTGGTAGCGGCCCTCGGCTGCTGTTTCGACGACGAACCCATCAGACATTGACGCGATGGCTGTTGCCTCCGTCCGACGCCAGTTACAGCCAGCGCGATCCGCCTGGTCGTGCATCATCTCCAACAGTAGGCGGGCGTTAATGCCAGCGGGAAAGCCCGGGTAATTTTCGAGATGAGCGTTCCGTCGCATGATCGAGTCGCCAGCGTCGATAACAAGCGTTTTGAGATCATTCCGAGCGATGTAGATACTCGCCGAGAGGCCAGCCACGCCCGCACCAACGATGATTACGTCGTACTCGTCACCTATCTCTTCTTGGTCGTTCGTCATGGTGGTGGTCACGTCGAATCGTTTCCGTTGCTGTTGATTATCTCTGAGAGGCGTTTGCGGTCGAATAGCCGCTCGTTTTTCGGGATGTCGCCGATCGATCCGGGCCATTCGCCGAATTGGTCGGGAAAGACCTGCTTCGCCAGCGCCTCCGTCGAAAACAGGTCGACGATCGGTCCCATATACTGACCGCCGGTGCGGACGACGTTCCCATTTTTGACGGCGTTCAGACTCTGTCCGTTGGCGTTTGCTTCGAGCGGCTCGACAACCTGTGAGGTGAACTCGTCGTGGTTCATCGATGTGAGCAAACCGACGCCGCCGATATAGTCGGGATCGACATCGAGGAGTTCCTCATAACCCACTGCCGCATCCGGGGTTTGCTTCCCGAAAGCATCCTTGAGACCAAGCGTGCGGAAGCTCCGGGTGTTGTTCTGCTTTTTATACACCGCCGAGATGCGGAACTCGCCCGAATCGGGGTTGATGCCGCGCCAGATTGCCGCGACTGACGGCCGTTCTGCCTTCGGCGGGAGTTTCGACGTGATCCGACTGTGAAACTCGTCGTAGAACGACTGCCACTCGCGGAACTGCCGCTGGCGCTGGAAGATTTTCGCGGCTTTCTCGAACGCGCCGTAGAGGTCGTAGAACGGATCGGTGCCATCCATCGCAAACCGAATGGTCGACCCGGCGAACGGCCCGACGTTTTTGGCAATCTCCTCGATGTCCGCATCCTTCCAGTTCGCGTAGGACTTCAGGAGCCGCGGATCGATGATGTGGACGTCGACGTTGGCGGTATAGAAGTTCTCTTTGTCGTAGCTCGATTCCGCATCGCCCGCGAGCAGGGTGACCGACTCCTTGTCGAAGGCAACGTTTGGGAGCTGGTCGTAGTATTTCAACGGGGCGCGCTTGAAGCTCGCGGCGGCCGCGGGCTGTTTCCCGAGCGCCATCCCGATGTCGAGCCACGCGCTCGGGATGATCGCGTACGTCTCCGGCACCGACTCGAACGTCTGCGATGGGTTGGGTTTGACCCTGACCGAGTACGACCCTGAACCCGTCGCTGTCGTCCCTCCGGCCGTTTTGGCTCCCGAATTTCCGCCGGTGCTGTTCATCCGATTCGCCTCGGTGCTTTCGTTGTCGCTGGTACTATTACTACTACCGCTCCCTAGACATCCGCCGAGACCAACGGCCAGGAGGCTTGCGCTTGATGCGAGTAGTTGTCGTCTTCGCGCCATATCGTTTAGGCACACCTAAAACATAAAAATGTTCTTATTTTAGGCCAACCAAAACTATTGGACAAATAAATGAAGATTTGAGACGCGGTCGAGTATGTGTTTACCCCGACGCAACTTCAGGAACTGCCTGATCGGGTGAGATCATCTCGTTGTTTCGGACGACCCGCTGAAGTTCCT
>NZ_AOMF01000102.1 GCF_000336715.1 Halococcus thailandensis JCM 13552 | reverse complement strand
AGACCATCCCTCCCAAAGTCTTGTGACGCCTGCTGCATCGATCTACGAAACCGATCGGGTGCCAATTACGAGAGAGTGCCGAAATCGATTGGGGGTAAACAAGTACCGGTCGAAGGACTACGTATTCGTCATGGATCGTCGAACGATCAGAATTGGTTCGCCTCATAGGGCCGTTCATAAGTAATTGCCACATTACGGGCAGAGATAGTTCCAGATATTCGGTTCTTCGACTGTTGGCAGACCTCGCTGAATCTGCTGTTTCAGCGTCGATAGATCAGGCACGAGTCGGTGCTTGAACCATTCTTGGAGACGATCCCAGCATCCCTCCACAGGGTTGAGTTCCGGCAATTTCGGTGGAAAATACCACACCTCAAGATCCTCTCCGCGCACGCACGCGACCGAACTGTCTCCGACAGTTTCGGTCGCTCGTTCGCCACTGACGTATTCCCAGAGATCTCGTGTGTAGAAGTAGCTGGCACGATCCAGAAACACTACCAACTCTTCGCCAAATTCTTCTTGGAGTGCCTTGAGTAACCAGAGTCCATGCTGCGTCTTCAGGGAATCCTCCGTCCAGCAGTAGAAGCTCTCGCCGTCGTTGGTGACAGCGCCGAGCGCTGTCACCTTGTCCCAAGAGTTCGTCATCTCTATCGACGGATCTGATCCGATCGGGTACCAACCAAGCCGCTGGACGGTACCAACACGCTTGGTGAACTGATCGACTACGACAACGGTTTTCTCGCTCAGCTCGGGCCGTTTTTTTGAACTGTCCGCTGGAACTCTTCTTTCTGCTCTAAATTGGCTTCATGATGGCGCGGCCGGGCTGTCCGGTAGGACAGTCCGGCCTTACAGAGGAGTTTGCGTGCATGACCGCCACTGTATTCGACGTCGTATGTCTCTTTGATGTGGTGGAGCAGCAGGCTTGTCGACCACGCCTGCTGCTCGTATCCGAGTTCAGTCGGCGGGTCTTGGAGATGTTCGAACAGCTGGTCGCGTTCTTTGTCTTCGAGTTTCGAGGGACGGCCTGGTCGCTGTTCATCGTAGGGAGCCTGCTCGATCGGTTCTTCGGCGAACCGATCGAGCCAGTTCCGGATGGTTTTCTCGACGACACCGTGACGTTCAGCAAGTCGCGGTAGCGTATCACCTTGCTTTCGACCAATCGCCGCGAGAACGCGTTCTCGCGGCTTCTCTCCGTCCGTTTGTTCTCGAACTTTGTGGAGATCTTCCAAGGTGATGCCGTCCAGACGACCCATTACGTCGTATTCAGCCTAATACGGTAAGTATCTTCGCACAACCCTATCAGTGAACGCATACTAAGCCAAACAGCAGGCCATACGTCAGGCTGAATAGCTCGGCAGCTGGGAAAATCATCACTTCCTCGCGAATCTACCGGAAGAGTGTGCCACCGCCAAAGGGCGACACCGACGACGCTCGCTGACCACGAGAACAGGACGGTTGGCTCGTTCGGGAGCCATGCATTGGGCACAAGCGGAAGCAGGTAGGTTCCCCGGTAGTGAACATCCCATCGATGGTCGTCCCGAGAACGAGCGGCGTCACGAGGATCGTTCCATAGGAATGCCGAGTGCAAGCCAGCACCTCTTGTCAGGGTCGTAGGTTCCGACCGGACGGGTAAACGACCGCGAGATCCGTTCACGGTATGCATCGAGATCTCTCTCTCTCTCTCTCTCTCTCGAATCCGTCCTCGTTAGTTATTGACGTGCTCCGTGTAATCGCTTCGGCCCCTCGATTCGATCTCCTCTCTGGCGGGTTCGATAGGTTGTTCGGCTACCGCGGTCTCTCGCTTCTCGGTTTTGCCATCGTCATGGTGGGGGCGAAGCGGTTCGATCCGCGGACCGCGATCGGTCTGTTCTACCCTCGCGTCGATCTCGAAGACATCCGCGAGCAACTTCTCGGTGATCATCTCTTCGGGCGAGCCGCGAGCGTAGATCGCGCCGTCTTTGAGCGCGACCATATGGTCTGCGTAGCGGGCGGCTTGATCGATGTCGTGGAGCACGAGGACAACGGTAATATCGCTCTCATCGCGTAGTGTTTCAACAATTTCCATTACTTCGAGCTGGTGATGCAGATCGAGGAATGTTGTCGGCTCATCGAGTAATAGGACACCCGTCTCTTGGGCAAGCACCATTGCGATCCAGACGAGTTGTTTCTGGCCACCGCTGAGACTTCCCACTTCGCGCTCACGTAAGTGGTCGATCCCCGACAGCGAGATCGCGCGGTCGATCGCCGCCTGATCCGCGTCGGTGAGCGAATCGAAAAAGCCTCTGTGGGGATAGCGGCCGTGTTCGACCAGCTTTTCGACACTGAGGCTGTCCGGCGAGACGTTCTCTTGGGAAAGCAAGCCGAGTTTGCGAGCAAGTTCTTTCGTGCTTAGTTCGTCGATGCCTGTTCCATCAAGGCGAACGGTGCCAGAATCGCGCGAGAGTTGGTCGGCGAGTCCTTTCAAAAGCGTGCTCTTGCCACTGCCGTTCGGTCCCACTAATGCCGTGACCTCGCCAGGCGTGACGTGGATCGAGGCTTCCTCGATGACTGGCTCTTCAGTCGACGAATAGCCGATAACAAGTTCTTCACCAGCGAACGTGCTCGCGGTTTCGTTCGTTCCATCCCGGTGTCCGCTCTGGGAAAAATCACGATCGACTGTCGTTACGCTACCGCCGTCCCTCTGTCGTGTTTCGTCGTTGTTGTCTGTCATTAAATCTCACCCATGTTGTCTTGTTTACGCATCAGATAGAGGAAGTATGGTCCACCGATCAGTCCGGTGACGATACCAACCGGGATCTGGACCGGGCTCAACGCGAGGCGCGCGCCGACATCGGCGGCGACCATCAGCGCTGGCCCGACAAATACACAACCGATGACGAGTTTTTTGTAATCGCTGCCGACGATATTGCGGACCATGTGCGGGACGATCAGGCCGACAAAGCCGACGATTCCCGCAGCGGCGATACTCGCTGCCGCGGCGAGGACCGCCACGCCCGAGAGCGCAAAGCGGACTCGCTCGACGCTCATTCCGAGTGATTTGGCTGTGCTCTCGCCGAGCAGGAGGACGTTCAACTGCCGGGCGCTGACCAGCGCCAACGCCATTGCGACGCCGGTCCAGGGCAGTACCATCCGGACCTGCTCCCAGTCGGTGCCCGTGAGTGATCCCGTGGTCCATGAGATAGCGCTCTGGACGACGCCGAGATCGTCGGCGAAGAAGAACAGCCCTGTCTGAACGCTTCCGAGGACTGTGCTGACGATTACACCCGCGAGGACGAGCCGGATCGGCGAGGTGCCATTTTTCCATGCGATGAAGTAGACGATCAGGAACGCAATCGCGCCGCCGATCGCGGCGATCAGCGGCAGAATCGCTGACAGCCCCGAGAACACCACGAGCGTGAGCAGGATCATCAGTCCCGCACCCGACGAGACCCCGAGGATGAACGGACTCGCCAGCTCGTTGCGGGTGACGGCCTGAAAGATCGCACCCGAGACGGCGAGGTTCATCCCGACGAAAGCTCCGACGAGCACGCGCGGCAAGCGGATGTTCCAGACGATGAGGCTGCGACGGCCCATCTCGGGGATTTCACCGCCAAGGAAGAACGCTTCGAGCGCTTTCGGGTTCAACAGAACGTCGGGGTTGAACACCGCCTGCCACGCCTGCGCGATCGACATGGAAAACGCCCCGAAGCTTACCTGTATCAGGCCAGCCACCACGACGACGGCGACGCTCGCAAAAACGAGCGCGAGAAGCGAGCCGTCGATCCAGCCGAGCCAGCGCTCGCGCACGGAACGAGTGGTTTCAGTGGTGGATTCGCTTGCCACGATTAGTCCCCTCCCTGTGAGCCACGCTCTGTGTCTATCTCGCTAGCGCGTTCGAGGACGAGTTCGTCGTCGATGTGTTCGAGGAGCGCTCGCTGGCCCGCCGCGGCGCGCCTCTCGATCTCGTCCGGTCCGATGTATTGCTCGAACCGGCGATCGATCTCCTGCTCGCGCAGGGTGGTCCAGCGCTCATCGGCCACGTCGTGGTCGTCTGGGCGGCTGGCATCCGCATACTCGCGCCAGCGCTCGCGCTCGGCCCACTCGCCGGTTAGTTCGACCTCGTCGCGCACCCAGTCGTAGTGGTCGGCGAGCCCTTCGGAATACCCCTGCTCGCGCCGTACCTCGTCGACGACCGCTAGCCCGACGCGCCCGCCGCGCCCGGCAGCAATGATGGCCTGTCGATCGGATTCAGCGGAGGGGGAGACGACGTAGAGGCCGTCGATTGGCGTCGTTCCGTCCGTTTCGGCATACGACCGGTCGAAGTACTCGTGTTCTTCACCGTCGTGTTCGTGGCTCTCGAACATCGCGTTGCCGTCGAGTGGGCGGAGGTACTCGCCGTCGTAGCGTGTTGCCGCGACGACCCGCGCCGTAGTGACAGCGTCGCCCTCCTGTGGCTCGACGATGAAGCCGCTGTCGGCGCGTTTGATCGACTCGATCATGTCCGGCACGATTTCACAGCCGGCCTCCGTGGCGTGGGCGTGCAGCAGGTCGTAGAACGTCTCGATGTCGATACCGGCGGGGAAGCCGAGGTAGTTCTCCAGATGGGCACACCGCTGTATCGAGGAGCGCCCGCGGTCGAAGATCAGGGTATCGAGGCCATAACGGGCGGTGAACACGCCCGCCGAGCAGCCCGCCGGCCCGCCACCGACGACAACGACATCGACGTCCGGTGTTCCGCCGGTGTCGGTCATGCGTCCAGCCCCGTGACGAGGTCGCTTGGATCGATACTGCGGGCGCGGAGGTGCTCCTCGACCGCACACAGGGTTCGTATCGTCCGCTCGTCCGAACCGTACTCCCGGAGAAGGCGGCTATTACGTCGGTAGCACTCGTACAATCGGTCGTCGCTGTATGCGTGATAGTCGGCCGACATGTGTCCGTCAGGAGCGGTATCGCCCGACCGTAGGTTCGTTCGGTGAGCGGTGGGTGTGTCGTCGGTCACGTTCAGATGTCCCCGTTGATGATGTCCGCAACGTGTTGTCGGTCGAACAACTGGCCGTCCGTAGGGATCTCGGGATACGGTCCACTGGTGTAGGTTGGCCACTCGCCGAACTGCTCGGGATAGAGCTGTTTGGCGGTCATTTCGAGTTGAAAGAGGTTCAGTATCGGCCCTTGGTAGCGTGCGCCTTGAGCGTACACACGGTCGTTTTTGACCGCCGTAAGCTGCTTTCCGACCGGGTTCTCGTTCAACTTCTCCCGCACCTGCTTTATATCGGTTTCAGGATGCATGCCGCCAAGTCCGAGCATCACGTCGGGGTCCGCCTCCAGCAATCCTTCCATATCGACGGTATCGCCCGAGGACGTCCCGTCTCCGAACGCCTCGGTCGCCCCGAGCGGTCTCGTATGTGCCGTCAGAAAGCCGGGATTGTTCACTTTGTAGACGTAGATTTCGTCGAAATCCGTCGGGAGCGCCATCACCGCCGTCGGCCGCTCGTCGGCGGGTGGGCGATTCGCCTCGATGGTATCAAGAAGTCCACGATGGATGTCCGCGAGCGCCTTGTACCGTGCGTTTTCGCGAAACACCTGCGCGACTTTCTCGAACATCTCCCAGAGGCCGTAGTACTGATAAGCATCCGCCCACTCGGCGGGCGGTTCCGCGTGGCGGTCGCTGTAGTAGTTCCCGAACCACGGCGCGACGTTGTCCCGAATTTCCTCAACATCCTTCCTGTTCCAGCCGTCCAGTGCGAAGACGCCCGCTGGGTCCGCGAGGTGGATATCGCTGTTCAGTTCGTACAGTTTCTCCTTGCTCGGCTCCCACGAGGAGTACAGTCCGCTCCAATCGAGCGACACGCCATTGAGGCGGGGCGTGAACTGGTTCCACAGCGCGTCGTAGTAGTCCGGCGAGTGCATCGCGTTTACGTCGTTCCCGCGCCCGAGCGCGAACGCCATTCCTGCCAAGTGTGTCAGACGCGTGAAGACGGACTTCGGAACTGCATCGAACGCGACGTTCCCCATCGGGGCCATTCGCACCGAATAAGAGTTCTCGCCGCCTCTGGTCGTGTTCTCGCTGGCGGTGGCCGTCCCGTTCGTACCGTTTCCCGCTGCGGTTCCTGCGCTACCCTCGGAACTGCCGCTACCAGTACAGCCGGCGAGCAGTCCACCACCGATGACTGCGCCGCTGTATCTCATGTACCCGCGCCGTGTCGGTGCCTCGGTCGCGGGGCCACCATTGCTGTCGGTGTTACTCATATTCAGATGTCCCCGTTGATGATATCCGCGACGCGCTGTCGGTCGAACAACTGTTCATCGCGATTGAATTCGTTCGGATACAGTTGCCACGCGCCGCGTTCTGTCCACGCGAGGTTGATGATCGGTCCTTGATAGATGCCGGCACCCCGATATACATCATCGTTCTCGACGGCGGTCAACTGACTCGCCACGTCGTGGTTTTTCATGAACGAGACGAGCGTATTGCGAAACTTCTTTCGGGACATGCGCTCGAAGCGACCGCTGCCGTCCCACATGAGCAGGGCGTCCGGATCGGCCTCGACCAGTGTTTCGTAGTCGATCGTCCCGCCAGAGACGTAGTAATCCTTGATTCCGGCCTCCTTGAGGGCACTCGTGGTACCGAGGTCGCGCCACTGTTTATACGATGTCCCCTTGTTGATCGGATAGGGATAGAACTCCTCGGGCTTGTTTGAGGTGACCATAATGATCGCGACGGACGGGCGCTCGGATGTTGGTGGGAGTCGTTCTTGCACCCGACCGATGACCTCGTCGTGAAGCTGCTTGAACGCCCGATACCGTTGCTCCTCGTCGAAAACCTGCGCGAGCTTCTCGAACGCCTCGTAGAGGGTGTAGTACCGATGGTCATGCCACTGGAACGCATGGGAGTAGATGCTGTTTCCAAAGACTGGCCCGACGTTCTCACGAATTTCGTCCAGATCGGCCTGCTTCCACTTCGACCGACTCAACACGAAGACGGGGTCGAAGACGTGAACGTCAGCACCGATCTCGTAGAACCGCTCCTTGCTGAGTGCTTTCCCCCACAGTTCATCGAGATCTTTCCAGTTCACATTGACTTCCGAAATATCGTCGTAAACGTGCGTGTGATACCGATTGGGTCGCCAAAGCCCCTTTGGCGGCTCCTGGCCGAGTGCAATGCCCATGTCCGCCCAGCTCCCGTTGTTCGCGATCCATGTTTTTGGGACGGTTTCGAATTCGACTTCGCTCATCGGTGCCATCGTCACTGAATACGAGTTCCCACCACCGGATGTCGTACTCTCACCACCGGAGCTGTTCGAATCGTTCGCTCCACCACCCGGGCTGCTCTCGCTGGCACACCCAGCGAGGAGGCCTCCACCGGCGAGCGCGCCCCCACCTTTGATCGTCTCCCGCCGTGTCGGCACCTCCGTCTTCTGTGAGGTCATGCTCATGATTAGGAGTCTCCGTTGACGATATCGGCAACGCGACTACGATCGAAGACTTTTCCTTGATGATCGTAGATTTGGGTAGCTGCGCGTTCGGTGAGCACGAGGTTCGTGATCGGCCCCTGGTATAGTGGTCCGCCACGATAGACATCGCCGTTTTTGACCGCAGTGAGATTGCTTGCGGTATCGTGATTTTTCAGGAATGAGACGATCGTGTTCTGGAATTCGGCAGCGGTTTTGTCCTCTTGGCCGCGCAGGAGCAGAATCTCGGGGTCGATTTCGAGCAGCGTTTCGTACCCGATCGACCCGCGGGAGCTGTGGAAATCCTTCACGCTCGTCTCGGCGAGCGCATCACGAACCTTGAGGTCGCGCCACTGCTTGAAACTCGTGCCTTTGTTGATGAGGTAGGGCAAGAACGAATCAGGTTGGTCGCCCTCGGCCCACAAGATGGCGACTGCGGGACGGTTTTGCTGTGCCGGAATGATGTTCGAAAGTTGCGATTGAACCTCGTTGTGAAGCGATCTGAATGCCTCGTATCGGCTTTCCCGTTTGAACACCTTTGCGAGCTTGCCGAACGCCTCATATAGGGTGTAGTACCGATAGCTCTCGTGCCAACTGTACTGGCGCGAAAAGACGGTGTTGGCGAAAAACGGCGCGACGTTTGTCGTGAGCTCGTCGATGTCGGCCTGTTTCCAGTTCTTAGCTCGGTTGAGCAGGAAGTTCGGATCCTGGACGTGGACATCGCCACCGAGCTGGTAGTACGCCTCCTTGCTCACGCCACCGCCGTCGCCGAACAGGCGCGTCATCTTCGACGTGTCGACCGAAATCCCCGGGATCCCGTCATAGTACTGGGTGTGGTAGCGCTCGGGCAGCCAGAGCGCCTTCGGCGGCTCAACGCCGAGCGCAGCGCCCATGTCAGCCCAACTGCCGTTGTTCGCGACCCACGTTTTCGGGACGCTCTCGAACGTGACCTCGCCCATCGGTGCCATCGTCACGGAATACGAGTTCTCACCACTACC
The DNA here is from genome assembly GCF_000336715.1 of Halococcus thailandensis JCM 13552. Classification (GTDB taxonomy): domain Archaea; phylum Halobacteriota; class Halobacteria; order Halobacteriales; family Halococcaceae; genus Halococcus; species Halococcus thailandensis. Next base: position 10,081 of record NZ_AOMF01000102.1, on the reverse strand, counting down.
AGTCGTCGTGCTCCCATCCCCAGAACTGTTCGAGCTATTCGCTCCACTGCCTGAATTGTTTGAGTTGGTTGAGTTGTTCGCCCCGTTACCGGAACCACTGCTACCGGTACATCCCGCGAGCAGACCGCCGCCGATGACCGCGCCGCCGTACTTCACATACTCGCGCCGCGTCGGTGCCTCGTGCGTGGTGGACTCGCGCTCCATAGAATTTAGGCCCACCTAAATGGATATAGTCGTTTCGATTTTTCGGCCAGCCAAAACTCAGACAGGCTCAGTACGGCGCACCACACCGTGGACACATCGGCGGGCCATTTTCGGGAAGTGCAAGCCCACAGTGGGGACACTCGCCGTCAGGTGCCATGATCTCCGCCACGATCTCGTCGGTCGTCGCCCGAATCGCTGGGACGGTACCAATCTGCTCGTCAGTTTCGCCCTGCTCGTCTCCGCCGAGGCCGTCATCAACGAGGGCAAAGCGAACTCTCTCGGCAATGAACGGTTCCTCGTTGTCATTCGGCTGTGGGAGCTCGTCCGGAAGCACCGCGTCGGCGTCCGAGCGTGCGAGCACGCCAAGTGCTTCGACGGCCCGCCCCCGGACGTACGCGTTCTCGTCGTCCAGTCGTGCATTGAGCGTGTCGCTCACCTCTGTGAGTTTTTCGGGCGATTCGCAGCCGACGATCACCAGTGCCGTACAGAGGTGATAGCGAACGAGTTCGTCTTCATCAGCAAGGTGCTCCGCAAGGGTCGACACGTGGTGTGCGAGCCGTTTGGGATCACCCAACGCGACGTGTTCGAGCGCCTTCGACAGTTTTTCTTTTACCTCCGGTTCGTCGAACGACAGCCCGATTCTGAGATCCGCCAGCAGTTCGGGTGTGGTTACGATATCGGGATGCTCGAGCGCGACGTATCCGAGTGCCTCCGCCGAACGGGCGCGGACATAGTAGAACTCCTCGTCGTCGGTCAGCCGTTCAGCGAGTGCTGGCACCGTCGGAACAACGGCGTTCGGGTCGGTTTCCGCGGCGGCAACGAACAGTTTGGCGGTCATTAGACGTACCGGGCGGTCGTCGTCCTCAAGGAGGGCTTTACACGCCGGAAGAGCTGGCTTCACGAGGCTCGAATCATCGGTCACAGCGGCTTTCAGCGAGCGAAGGCATTCTTTGCGAGTTTCGACAGAAGTTGACGGAAGGTCACTGACGAGTGCCGCGAGTTTCTCGCTATCTTCTCGTTCGAGCGCCTCGTCGACTCCTGCTCGTAGCGACGAATCCGCTCCACTGTCACGCATGATGGATCAGGTCTCGTTGTTCCAGATATGCTGACATACAACGAGAGTCAGGAAAACAGTTGTCCTCAAATCTACGGGACGACTGAAACGGTTTCGGTAGCCAGAAAACAGTAGTTTTCGAGACTCCCCAGAAAACCCCCGTTCTTTATATACTGAACACCGGTGTCGTTAGGGTGTCCGAGAACACCATGCAAGTCGCCGCCTACGTCCGTGTCTCCACCGACGATCAGAACGAACAGCGTCAGATGCGCGCGATCCGTGAGAGGTATGAAAAAGAAGGCTACCAGATCGAGTGGTACTGCGATCTCGGCGAGAGCGGCGCGTCGACCTCCCGGCGGGAGTACCAGCGCCTCCGCGAGCACGTCGAGGAGTACGACGTGGTGGTCGCCCACGAACTCGACCGGCTCGGACGGTCGTTCGCCGATCTCGCTGGCTTCATCGAGGACCTCCGTGAGAAGGGCGTCGACATCGATCTCGTGAACCAACCCATCGGTACGGTCGGCGAGGACGACTGGATGGCCGAGATGATGTTGAACATGATGATGGTGTTCGCCGACGCCGAGCGGAAGATGATCCGCTCGCGCGTTCAAGAGGGCATCGACGCCGCCATCGCCAATGGGAAGCGCGTTGGCCGACCGCCGTTCGGTTACACCGTCGAGGACGGCTTCCTCCAGCAGATACCCGCCGAGTACGTTCGCACCCAGACCTTCATCCGCGAGGTACGCAAGGGCCGCGAGAAGAAGGCCACTGCCACGTTCTTCGAAATTCCGGAATCGAAGATCCGGAGCATCCTCGAACGAGCCGAAGCCAACTACGACGTCCCGTTCGACAACGATCAGTGGCGGCTCGAACGCGCGAAGGTCGACGCCGGCGAGAAGGAACTCCCGCCGCTCGACGCCCGCGGTGCGCGACCGAGTACCTCACCGAGAGCTCCGGAACGGTGACCGTTCGTCGAAGAGAGCGCACCCGGAGCCATCCTCTCCTCGGAGCGAAACCGAACCGATTATAATCCGATGGCCGGACTGTCGTGGTACCCGACAGAAACCTATGGCACAACACTCACCGCACCACAGTGGACGCACGTAAGAGGCGAGACACCGCCCAGCGTCCGGCTGTCGGGTGACTCGTGGTGACGGTGACGAATATGCCATGGGACCGAACACAGCGTCGGAGACCGATTCACCCGACACGGACATACGCATCGACACGACGAACGCGACCGCCGACCGACCGAACGACACCGCGAAGGCGGTCGCGCCGACTTTTGCCGACAGCAACCACGAACGTCCTGGACAGTCGGGCTTTTTCGACCACGAATCTGACGGTCTCGACGGGTTCGTCGCGGACGTCACCACCATCGCGCAGTCGCGGTGTGAGCACTGTGAGGGCTACACCGACATCGAGATGGTCGTCTGTGAGCTGCCGATCGACCACCTTACGTTCGCCACACATGATTCGCTTGCGCCGTACTCGGGGCCATATCCGCTGGCGATCCACGTCCGAGCGACCCTCCTCATGGAGATCAACGGCTGGGACGAAACCGCACTCCACGACCACCTGCGAGCGCATCCCGCGCTCCGCCAGGATCTCGGCTTCGAGACGCTCCCGAACCAATCGACGTTCTGGCGCGGGTGGAACGAACGCTTCAGCGAACAACTCCGCGATGCCGTACAAAAGTGTGCTGGCGCGATTGTGAGGGCCGCGCGTGCCTGCGAGGTTCCGCTTCCCGACCGGATCGGCACCGACGGAGCGGCTGACTCGGGCACCGACACTCCTCCCAAACACCAGCTCGTCGCCGAGAAAACCGACGAGGTGTGGCAGCAGGCCAAACCGTTCGTGACCGATGCCTTCGCGCTCGACCGCGGGCCGAACTGGCAGATCCACGAGAACGCCTTCTGGGAACAGCACGCCTACATGGGGATGCGCGAGGACATGTACGCCCGCAGCGGCCCGGCGTCGTTCTCGCTCGACACCACGCGCGAGCGCATCCCAACTGGATCGACCCACCGCTACCAGATCGGCAAGCTCTCGGTCGCGGAAATCCGCTCGATGCTGCGGAACACGACGCGGATGTTGATCGCCCGTGCGCGCCAGCACGGTGAACTCACCGGGAAGCTCTGGGCGGCCATCGACGTGACCAAGGGTTTCCCGTTCACCGGCGACGTAGACGAACACGAGGACGACATTCTCGGGTACAAGAATGGAGGCCAGTATTACCAGTGGGCAGTGCTCAAAATCGTCGGAAGAGACGTTCCGTTGGTGCTTGACGCTATCCCGCGCGTACGCGGACAGTCGAAAGACGAGATCGTCGAGAAGCTCCTAACGCGGGCGACCGATATGGTGAATCTCAATCTCGTGATGATGGACCGCGAGTTCGATAGCGAGTCGGTGAAAGGCACCTGCGAGGAATACGGCGTCCACTACCTCAACCCAACGCGCATCTTCACCAATAGCGACGAGGCCGACACCATCGGGTGGATGTACCGCAACGGCAAGCGCTTTCATGTCACTGAGGACGAGTCCGATGGTGACACGCCGACACGCAAGCAGGTCTACCTCCCGAAGCGATCGAACTCGAATGATGAAGGCGAAGACGACGATCTCTCGGAGGTATGGCAAGAGATGTGCGGCGAGTGGGAGTTCGAGGACGTGGAGGGCGAACCAAGCGAAGGAATGTCGTTCTCACGGCTGCTCGCAGACATCCAGCGCGAAGAGGAAGTCGAAGAGCATAAGCAGAAAGCGCAGCAGGGAGAGGTGGACACCGCTGATACCGTCGTCTTCGAGACGAATCATCCCTACGTGACCGCCGGTGACGCCGACGGTCAGCAGATGGACGCGAGAGCGTTCGTCCACATGATCGAACGGCTGATCCAGTGGTATCGCCACCGTTGGGGCATCGAGAACGGCTTCAAGAAGCAGAAACATTTCATGGTGCGAACCACCTCCACCGAGCGTGACTATCGGTTCTTCAACTTCGCGTTCGCATGTGTGCTCTACAACGTCTGGCGGCTCGTCGATCTGCTGGTGAAACTCGCCATCGATGGCGAGAACCGTACGTACGCACCGCGAGTGGACGCAAACCAGTTCCTGACCGTCGCCAAGCAGTGCTACGGGCTCGACCCGCCTGACTGAGGCTCGGTCATCCCCTGTGACGCCCGTTCGTGAGCGACAGCTCTATTGAGCGGTTATTTGTTTCGCGCTTTGATGCGATGATTCTGAAATTGCGATCCGACTCCATCCACAGCTCATTTGGCACACCAAGAAAACGGCTGGAACGAACGCCCAGTCTGTGCATTCAGCGGCCACCTAGCCGACTTCAGTTCCTGACGGACAAAGGCAAAGGCCAGCGTGGCGAGAGCGGCAACTACCGAGAGGATGCAAGTCGAGAGCTCGATCGATTCGTCGGCTTCCTTTCCAGTCACGAGGACAGTCCAACGACGTTCGGCGAGTTGGATTCAGGCCACCTCCGCGAGTACGCGCGTCATCTCACTCGTCAGGGCTGGACTGCGGGCACAGTGCGCACCTACTACGCGTACGTCTCGGCATTCTGTGGCTGGGCCGTCCGTGAGGGGCACCTCGCCGAGAACGTCGCTCAGCGCGTAATGCGACCGAGCCGATTCCTGATGACGGCGGCCACAAGAGCGGTGACCAGCAGGCATGGTCCGCCGAAGATCGCCAGCAACTCACCACCTGCGTTGACGAGCAGGCTAGTGCTGCCATCGACGACGTCGGTGAGGATCAAGAAGCAGCGATCAAAACCTGCCGCGATCGGGCGCTCGTCTACCTACTGTCGTACTCCGGCGTCCGAGGTGCGGAGATCCTTCGAGACCGGAGCGACGAGCGACGCCAGGGGCTTCGGTGGGAAGATGTTCACCTCGAAGATCGCTATGCGACGGTCTTCGCGAAAAAGCAGCGTCTCGACGATCGGGGGCTTCCTCAGCCGGTAATTCATCCCCTGCAGATGTACCAGAAAGTGCTGGATGCACCAAGCGAGAGCTGGCCGGTGTTTCCCTCGTTTCATCGCCCGACGCTCTCTCAGCAGGTGACAGATGAGCTGGACCATCGTGGATATACCAACACGGAGATCGAGGAGATGCGTACCGACCATTCGTTGATCGAACTCTGCGTCGAGTATGACATCGAACCNGAGATCGAGGAGATGCGTACCGACCATTCGTTGATCGAACTCTGCGTCGAGTATGACATCGAACCACCGTCGATAACGACCGACGCCGGTCGGCACGTCCTCAAGCGCCTCTGCGAGGAGGCGGGTATCGAACTAGATGATGGCGAGGAATACTTGATGCCTCATGGTGCCCGGCGCGGTGCCGGCGAGGTCCTCGTCCGTACGTCAGGGCATGCCGCTGCTGCCCGTGCACTCGATAACTCCGAGGAAGTCGTCCGCGAACACTACTCGCATATCGAAGCCGGTGATCTTGCCGACCAGATGACTAACGCTTTCGAAGAAGCCGATCAACAGTAACGCGGCGAAGAGACCGCAGAAACCTTCAGACAGCTGAGTTTACAACTCAATCACTCATCCCACCGTTGTTCCCCACTCCAACACAGCAATAGTACCAAGGCCTTACCAGAATTTGAATGAACCAACACCCACAGCAGGGTATGCTCAATCTCCCGCAATTCGAAGTTGAGAACTTCTAACCGCCGACAACAATACAGGCGAGAACGCTACAACGAGCCGGCAGAAGTCAATGTATTCGTGGTCTTCTGTCAGTCGTTGCCGTAGGTGACACGTTCTTCTGCGATGGTTTCCGATTCCGGCGATTCACGGTTGCGAAGGCTGCCGAGATCAAAGGTATCGCCGTAGCCGAGATAGCTCAATCCGAGAATCGTCACGAGTGCTGCCGCTGTCGCCGGCACCGCCGATTCGAGGGTTCCTTGGCCGAAGAGCGCGGGTTCGCCAAGCACGAACGCCCATATCACGAAGACGGTCCCACCGACGATGAAACCCGGCAGACCCGACTTACGCGTCGTACCATCCCATAGTAGACTTACAATACCTGCGAACAGTACCGACATGATCCCCATCCCGAGCGTGTTGATTGCAATGATCTCTATCCCGCTGAACGCGATGATTGCCGCGATTAGCCCGAAGCCGAGGATCGTCGCACGGGTCACCGCAACGAGATGAGCGTCGGAAAATTCCTCACGACTGCCCCGAAGCGGGATGTAGAGATCGTTAACGAACGTGGTCGCACCTGCGAGAAGAAACGAATCTGCACCGCTCATCACCGATCCGACCGCCGCCGCGAGCAGGAGACCGGCGACTACTGGCGGAAGGGTGTTCGTAAGCGTCCACGCAAAGGCCAACGAAGACTCAATGTTCGCCCCTTGCGCATTGGCGATCATCCCTGCAGTCGCAGTTAGAATCCCGTACCCAGTGATGACTGCACCAGCGAGGAAGGTGCCGATGATGGCTACGCGCTTACTGCGCGCCGACCACGTTCGCTGGAGCATCTGCTGTTGAGCTCCCGCAACGGTGAGATACATTAGATACCACGAGCCGATCTGGACGATCCCCACGCCGAACCAGTTGGTGTGGCCGGCGGGAACTCCAGCCATAATAGCGTCCATACCACCGACGTTAGTGACTGCAATGGGGATTGCCACGAACATCCCTCCGATGATCAAGACCCCATGCAGGGTGTCGGCCCACGCGACTGAACTCATCCCGCCATACAGGGTGATGGCGATGAAGACGATTACGCTCACCCAAAAGGCAACAGTCAGTGGAATGTCGGTGACGGCGGTGATGATTGATGCCATTCCAATCGTTTGACCGGATGTCAACGCGACCTGTCCAACGACAGTGAATATCGCAGCAAAGTACTTGGTGTAGTCGCCGAAGGCTCGCCCAAGGAGTTCGGGTACGCTCACCACGTCAAAGGCGTACAAAAATCCAATCAGTACCGTGATCGACATCCATGCGAGGCCTTCTGCCATAGCGTACCATTGCCCGCTGATCCCGGAAGTGAACGCTCGCTGGGCTACTCCCATCGTGAGACCGCCGCCGGCAAAGGTCGCAAAATATGTCATCATGTAGACCGGGAGGCTGAGGTCGTTGCCAGCGAGAGTGAACTCAACATAGCCCGACCCCGCATCTCGTCCCGCCCACCATGCGATCAGCAGAGTGAGCAGAAAGTATCCGACCATCGTAAGTACCACCGGATCGGTCAGCGTTGCCATCAAATACTCCCTCCTTGGTAACGCTGACTCGACTTGCGAGACGTCCTCGAAAACTTATTCATATCTAATCGTACGCGTTTGATAGCATATCATGGTTGCCTTCTAGTGCAAGGTCATCAATCACGAGAACAGTCGCTATCTATCGAGAGTTACTTGTGCTTATTTCTCTAACCCTGAGTACACGTGCGAGATTCTATTCGGATGAACGGGACGAATGCTTCTGAGTATAACTGTTACTGCGTCGCTTACTGGGTGAGGCGGTGTCCTTTAGTTCGCATATGCCGAGTCAATCATAGGGAGTGAGCCGAGGTAGCTCAGGCTGGCCAGAGCAGCTCCCTTGTAAGGAGCACGTCGGGGGTTCGAATCCCTCTCTCGGCTTTCTATACCTCAACAAGTGGCTTACAGCTGTTTAGTACACTTGGGCATTGATTATCGATCACAGAAACGGGGAGTAGGGACGACCATGAGGCCCACTCCTCGCTCTCCCCGGACGGATCCATGCAGGTGGTAGCAGTTTCCGGGGGCTTGTGTAAAACAGAGCAAGAAGAAATAACTTCTGGCTGGTTGATACTCATCCGATTTGTCTCGCCTTGAAAACGTAGGGTAGAAGCGATATCATGTTACTTCCCTACGTTCTCCCCCACTGGCAGTAGTACGGGGATTAGAACGAAGGAGCCAGAGCATGAGAAACTTGTAGCCAATGATTATATTTCGGGGTGACAGAATCCGGCGACAATATATCTCTCAGCGAAACAATCACCGACCATGAGCAGCAATCGACTCGTCGGACGATCGGTACACGATCTTGCAGCTGCAATCCGTAATGGCGACCAATCATCGCTAGAACTCGTCGAGACAACACTGGACCGTATCGCAGCCCACGACGAACTGAACGCCTTTATAACAGTCACCGATCAATCGGCGCGTGAACGCGCACGCAAGGCGGATGCAGCAGCTGCACGCGGCGTCGATCTCGGCCCACTTCACGGTGTTCCCATCGCCATCAAGGATCTCCGTAGTCGGAAAGCCGGGATCCGACATACGATGGGCCTCGCTCCTCTTGCCGAAAACATCGCCCAAACTGATTCGATCTCCGTTGAACGATTGGAAGCCGCGGGAGCGGTTATCGTCGGGACGACGAACACGCCCGCGCTCGGCCATACCATCAAGACAGACAACCGGCTCCTCGGAGCGACACCGACGCCGTACGATCGCGATCGCTCTGCCGGCGGCTCCTCGGGCGGATCGTCAGTTGCACTAGCAACCGGAATGGCCGATCTCGCAACCGGCTCGGATATCGGTGGATCGCTCCGAGTGCCGGCCGCGTGCTGCAACGTGATCGGACTGAAGCCGACGTTCGGACTCGTCCCCGAGCGTCTCCCGGCTGACGGATTCAGCACGCATAGCCCGTTTTTCGTCGGCGGACCAATGGCACGGACTGCGGCGGACACCGCCCTCATGCTCGATATCCTCGCGGGTCGAGACGACCGCGACCCGTTCAGCGTCCCTCGTCCTGACGTGAACTACGTCGACGCGACCGATCGTCCAGCGGATGAGCTGTCGGTAGCATACAGCCCGAATCTTGGACTGCAACCGATCTCGCCGGCAGTGCGTGAGACGGTCGGTGCTGCCGTTGACGATCTGGCAGCCGCTGGCGCAACGGTCGATACTGTGGACGTCTCGCTTCCGTCCTACGAGGAACTATCGCTGGCGTACGTCGAACAGGTCGGGGTGTTTTTCAGCACGTTCGCGCAAACGATTGCGGAACAGTACGACATCGACTTCGAAACGGCAGATGTCGAGGAGACAGTACGCTCGACGATTGCCCTCGGAGAAGATACGACAGCAGTCGACGAACGCCGCCACAACATTCCCCGCACCGCCGCATACGACGGCATTCAGGATGCACTGAGCGGCTATGATGTACTCATGACGCCGACGCTGACGGTTCCTCCCTACAGCAAACAACTCGACGAGGGCTATCCAAACGAGATCAATAGTGAATCTGTGATGGGTGTCCCGACCGACATGATGTTGACATGGGTATTCAATTTGACTGGTCATCCTGCAGCATCGGCCCCCGCAGGTTTCTCCGATGATGGACTGCCGATCGGAGTACAAATCATTGGACGGCGGTTCGGTGAAGCCGATATACTCAGTGTCGTTGCAGCGCTCGAACGGGCACGGCCGTGGTCAGCGCAGTATGACGAGTAGCTTCTATTGCGTAGAGACTGATCAAATGCCAGTCCGTCTATCGGTTTTCTTAACCGAACACGGATGCACTGGAGTAGGCTCTGTTGAATCGCCATAAGGCGATGGAATTCACTGTTTCACTGCTCGTTTGATGTTGTAGACGATACACATCAGGGCGATCTCTCGAAACTCACGGAACCAGGTACGCGCTCGCACGGCGTAGCCGAGCGAGCGCTTGACGGCCGAATTCACGGTTTCGGTCATCGACCGCTGTGCGTAGAGATCCGCGTCGATTCGGGCGTTGTGGGCGTGATCGTACGGTGCGCGGATGCAGTGCTTGATGAGCGGGCGGATCTCGAGCTCACGCAGCCGTTCGCGGAGAGCGGTCTTGTCGTAGCCTTT
>NZ_AOMF01000101.1 GCF_000336715.1 Halococcus thailandensis JCM 13552 | reverse complement strand
GATTTGGGTCATAGACAACGCAAGTCTCTCGCTTCAATGCCTTTGATCTAGCGACCGATCCCGACGCCGTCTAGTGATTCAACAGAGCCCTGGAGTAGGCTACGACTGCAACTGAGAGCACTGTGGCTTGATCACCACGAGGCGTTCCCGCGGATACTGACATCTGCGTGGAGTTCCTCCCGGAGTGCGTCGTGAACATGACAGAGAGCGTTCGCACGGTCAACGATTGCTCCCAGGATTTCGTCATCGAGATCGCTCTCGACGGCGACTGCAAACCGAATGGCTTCGAGATTATCGTCAGTATCGCGATCGGCCTCCGCATCGATCTCGACACGGCCGAGATCGCCCGCATCCCGTTGCTGTGCACCAATACGAAGCGCGACGGTATAACAGGAGGCGTAACTTGCAACCAGTGCCTCTGTCGGTCGCGGACCCGCTTCAGTACCTGCGTCGATAGTCACCGTCTGGTCGTCGACATGAGTCTCGGTCCGATACCCTTCCATCGATGTCGTCGTACTGTCGATCATTGCGTGTATGACTACGAGAAGTAGCCTCGTAGGAGTTGCCTCTCCGGTGAGAAAAATCTTCTATTATGCTGTCTAGTTGTCGGCCTTTGCCACCCCGTCCTTATTTCATGGTCTTGGATTTGGCAGTCTTTTATACTACACTATGGACAGGACGAATAAATAACAGTTCGAATATACTAATGTGCGTTCCTAAGACGAAGTAGCCAACATCCATCTACGGGATGATAACCAATTTCCCGAAATCCCCGCTCGACATGATATCCCGGTGAGCTTCGCGGGCCTCTGTCAGATCATATTCTCGTGCCACAGAGACCGTAACCGATCCATCCGCAAGCACTCGTGAAAGTCGTTTGAGGACTGCGGCGACCTGCATCAGCTCTGAGCGTTCGACGAGGTTGGCGGCAGTCATAAAGTGGATGGTGAGCTCCTTTGTTCGTGCGAGAGCAGTTGACGAGAGTTCTCCTTCAGACCCACCAATATTCACGACGTGAGCACCGAAGTGAGCAACATCGATGTCAAGTTCAGCGTAGTCATCGAACCGATGGTCGATTATCACGTCGTATCCGTCGGGCTGGGCCTCGTCTATCGCTGCTACCAATTCGGACTCGTGATAATCAAGGGCGGTATCCGCACCGAATTCATGAACACGCTCACAAGCAGACGATGATCCAGCCGTTGTGACCACAGTAGCGTCCGTACGGGCTGCAAGCTGGACCGCGAGATGGCCCACACCACCGGAACCTCCGTGAATCAAGCAGGCCTCACCAGGTACCAGTTCGCCGTATTGGAACAGAGATCGCCACGCCGTGACGCCTGCCAAACCGACCGCACCGCCGGTCACGAAATCAACCTCGGCTGGGAGCTGACAGACCAGCTCCACGGGAACAGCCGCGTACTCGGCATATGATCCCTGTGAGAAAAGACCGCTGTGCAGACCAGTCCCAAATACTCGATCGCCAGTGTCGAAAGCTTGGACTTGCGATCCGACCGTATCTACGACTCCCGCAAAATCTGATCCGAGTGTCATTGGAAGCGAGGGGGTAGCCAGCTCACTGAACGGTCCCTGACCGATCGCTCCTTGCCGGTAGTACGTATCGGTTGGATTCACCCCAGCGGCTCGAACTTCTACGACAACCTCGTGCGGGGCCGGACGAGGAACATCGACTTCCTCGACCTCTAAGACGTCTACCTCGCCAAACGACTGTTGACGAACAGCTCTCATGCCGGATTCATAGCAGGGATACACTAAGCACTTCTGACGATAACACGTCTGGACAGACACACTCGTCTTCTATGGCTATCTCTTTGCCACTGCGCTAATGCTGATTGCTGCCGTCCTCGAGAATGGTTCTGGGGAATTGAGGCGGCCCAGAAGTCCCTTGAAGATGTCAGTACGCCGCTGTCAGCGTTCGAAGAAGACACTTTAGGCACTGATCGTGGAACCACAGGTGCTGGCAGTTCCGATTGACCGCATACCGATCCTCAGTTCACTAAGTTCTGTTCGCCAGAGATGAACGATGGGACCGTCATCAACCGGTGTACGGCGTGAATAGCACTTATTTTTGGGTTTTTCAGTCGCGACCCCGGATAGTACTCCGTGAGCAACCCGGAAGCCTCGAATCGACAGTCGCGAACCGATGAGAACCGCTTTCGGCTGTGGATCCTACTTGACGCCCATCGGGTTGTGGTTGCAAGCGGCCTCGCGCTCACAGTCTTTTTCGGATTGGTCGCTCTTGGTGTCCTCACCCCTAGTTCGCTTCGAGTGACGATGCAGGAACAGGACCCGACTGAAACCGTGTTTCAGGCTCTCGTTGGCGGTATCATCACGGGTGTGTCGCTGATTATATCGATTGCCCAACTCGCCGTTTCACGCGAACTCGCACAGGCCGGAAACCAACGCGACCGAATGGAAGAATCACTCAAGCTTCAGAAAGACGTCGAAAACGCCGCTAATCAGATAGGTGAACCGAGTCCTGCGACGTATCTCATCTTACTCTCGGCGGCGAGCCGGCGACAGGCAACGGCACTCGAAAAGGCGGTCTCCGATAATGATAACGCGACGCTTCGTGAGCGGGTAAGTCAGTTCGCAAACCGTGTCTCTGAAAACGCTGCCGGCATCGAAAATGAACTCGCGGATGCACAATTTGGGGAGTTCGCGGTGATTCGGGCGGCACTCAACTACAACTACTCATGGAAGATCTACGCAGCGCGACGGCTCCGGATCGATCACGAGGAATCGCTTTCGTCCGAGGAAGCGGATGCTTTCGAACGGGTGCAGAATGTACTCCAACTGTTCGGTCCGGCACAGGAGTACTTCAAAACTCACTATCTCCAGTGGGAATTCGTGAATCTCTCGCGGGCAATCATGTACGTTACGCCCCTCGCGTTGACGGTTGCGATCGCGGTCGTGTTCTATCTCGAACCCGAGATGTTTCCGGGACGGGTTCTCGGTGTCGAGAACTTATTGTGGGTTGTGAGTGGTGCCGCTACGCTCGCGGCACTCCCGTTGTTCGTCTTTATTTCGTATATGTTTCGTATTGCCACGATCTCGAAACGTACTGGCGCGACTGGCCCGTTCATCTTACGAGATTCCGAACGGCTTGATGTCTTCGATTGGTGACAAACTGTCATCGCTCATGTATAGCACATTGTTAATCTCAGAGAGCGGCTCGAACAGTGTGCTTGAGCGCTTTTCGACCAGGCTGGTCGAAACCTCTCTGCGAAGCTAAAACGCCCGAAGATACTGAGTGAGCTTGTCTTTTGGGACGCCGAATCCGGGACTATTTTGCTGAAAGCGACTAACATAGACTCAGTGGACCATCCAGTAAATCCGTACCCAGTAGCAGGCCCCGTGTGACCACCGCTACCGGAGGTAGACTTGCGCAGCGGTGTCGAAG
>NZ_AOMF01000100.1 GCF_000336715.1 Halococcus thailandensis JCM 13552 | reverse complement strand
TCTCCACAGAGAACACCCATATAGAGGGGCTGAGAGGAGATAACGTTGCAGTTCTATCTGGGTACGGATTTACTGGATGGTCCACTCAGTACCTTGCTAAGCTCTCGGTTGACTGTTTCTAAGATCTTGAATCCAACCAAAGAGTGATCGCGAGCATCTGCTGAAGACACTGCTCTGGACCCGAAATCACCGAACCAGTTGCGGCCGACGGCATTCCGTCGCCGACGCAACGGTGTGGCCACTCACCAAGCACGGGGTCGTCGGACGATCGCCCTCAGAACCGCTCTCTATCCGCCTCGAACGCGCGTTTTCGTGGCATCCCCTGCTCCTCAATCGTCTCGCCTCGACACTCGCCACATAGCACGGTTTCTCGGTTGTGTTGGACCACGACGTTTGTCTCGCAGCGCGCGCAGATCACTACTCTCTCTTCACCGGCACGGGCGGCTTCCGCAAGCTTCCGCGCGCGAGCACGGCAGTCCACCCATGGCCCGGCCGGTTCCTTCCAAAGGCTCACGCGCCCGCGCACAGATCTCTCCACCTTCTCCATCCGGGATGCACACTTCAGCCACGACACGCTTCGGGGGACCCGGGTCAATCATCGACTCGTCAACGGGAATTGGTCACCGCTCGTCTTGAAATTCTTGGCCCTTCAGAATTTCGCCACCTTGTCACTGAAATATTACGCTTCGGCACGGTCGCCGCGAGGTCTCCGTTGCACCACCCGCTGCACCTCGCTGACGGCGCTGACTGTTTACTCGTACTTAGCTCTCTAATCCCGAGTACGCTTGCGAAATTCGACTTTTGGACGAGTGTGTCTCCGGAGTCGTTGGTTTCGGCGAGCCTTGTGTAATTCTTGGTCTTCCGGGATCAGCGAATTGTTACACAAGGTAGGCAGAACCCGACCCGCTCTACTCTGTTTCACTGGGGAGTCGGAGAGTAAGCAGCGTGACAAGCGCCATGAGTAGTGCCAACGAGAGATAGCCTTCATCAAAGAAGCCACGTTCGGCAATTGCGCCGAAGAGCACCGGACCTGTCGAGGCCAACAACGAAGCGCTTGATCGGACGGCTCCCAGTCCAGTACCCTCTATCTCCGGTGGGATCGTCTCTGAAAGGTACGACTGAGTGATAGCGCCTGAACCGAGCATCGAACTGATCAGAACCGTATCCCCTGCAAGCAACCAGAATCCATTGAGAAACGGCAGCAGAGCAAACCCGATGATNAAGTACGAGTGGCAGCGAACGCCGAATACCGATCACGTCGTATGCAACGCCAGCAAGCGGCTTGGCAGCGATACCGAACGCGAAAAACAGACTGAACAGTGCGCTTGCTGCCGTTGAGGAAAATCCCTTCTCGTTGATCAGATATGTGGGATAAAACGCCGAGAACGTCTGCAAGACACCGATATACAGAAACAGAATAATCGCCATGACCACCAAGGTTGGATGGTAAAGCTCCCGGAGAACGGTCCTTGCCCGCTGGAGAGACAGCTCCGTGCGTGCTGTGTTCGACGAGACGCTTGATGGAAGAACTCGCCAAACAGCGATCGCAACAACCACGAGGAGTGGCACGACAAAGACGAGACCCACCTGCCACGTGAGACCGATGAGAGTGCCAGCAACCAACGGCAGGACTGTCTGACCAGTGTCACCCGCCGCCATCGTTATTCCCAGCACACGACCGATGCGATCAGGGTAGAGATCCGAAAGAGCAGTGATCCGTGCGATCGGGTACAAAGACAGCCCGACGCCGATCAATCCAGTTGCAGCGAACAGGGTCCATGTCGTCGGAGCGAGAACCACCAACGACACAGCAACAGTGACGATTACCAATCCCGTTGTCAATATCGTCCGCTCACCGTATCGGTCAGCAAGAACACCGCTTGGTACCTGACCGATGGCGTAGGTGACCCAGATGAGCGTTACTAACAGCCCAGCAGTAGTGAGAGTAAGATCAAAGCTCTCGCTCAACGATGGTAACAACACCGGATAGATCATCCGAGTTCCGTTCAGAAGGCCCCATCCGAGAGCAATCGCGATCAGCTTCTTTCCTTTTCCATCGGCCCATAGTGAGCCTATTTCCTGTTGTAGAGAAGGCAGCGTATCCATTAACTCCAGTTGTTCGCTTGTAGCCAACCTAGTTGCAAAACGCTTGCAGTGCCAGCACAAAAATCCGGTTGTCATATCGCCTTGGTCAATGTGGTCAGTAGTGGGATGAGAAAGCTGTCGGGAGTTATGTATAACCTGATGGAAACAGTCGACCACGAATCGAGAGAAAGGGAGAGCCGAAAGTAGTTACCGTCCTAGGACCATCCCCGGTGCCAAGACAGACGGTAATTATCTACGCATCACTCTATGATATTACGCTGGGGCGTCGGGGCGGTGCCGCCGGCTGACCTGTTTCCACTTGTCGGTGGCGAAGCGGTAGTAGTTGAGCACCGCCGGTATCGTCGTTTCGGCGAGGAAGGCAAGATACAGGCCGTAGAGACCGAGTGAGGTCGTTGCACCGAGGTAGGCTAGCGGGATCGCGACCCCGAAGATGCCGAGCGCCTGGCTGTAGAACGGCCACTCGGTGTCGCCGCTCGCATCGAGCGTGCCGGCAGCGGACCCCGAAACACCCTTGAGGACGATCGCAACGCAAGCTGCAGAAACCAACGACACCGCGACCGAGATCACGGTCTCGGAGCCGCCGCCCGCGAAGGTGGCGACGATGGGTTCGGCAAGCACGAAGACGATACTGGCCGAGACGACGTAGACCGCGACCGCGAATCGCACGATCTCGCGGCCGTACGCCTCGGCGGTCTCCTCGTGGCCACTGCCGAGTGCCTGGCCCACGAGGCTGGAGGAGGCGAGACCGAACCCCCAGCCGGGCGTGTTCATCAGCCCCCAGATCCGGCGCGCGATCACGTACGCCGCCACGACTTGCGGGCCGAACAGCGCAACGATCGCGAGCATCGGAAACTGCGCGATCGTCCAGACGAGTTTCCGACCGACGACTGGGGTTCCGATGTCGACGAGTTCGCGGACATCTCCGAGATAATTCCCCCACGGATCGATCTGCACTGGAAGCTCGCCGAGACCGGGCAGCCGCCCCGCGACGAGCCCGCCAGCGAAAATCCCGGTCACGAGTGCATTCGAGAGCACAGTACCAATCGCCGCGCCGGCGACTCCGAGATCAAGCCCAAAGATCAGCACGCTGTTGATGATGGCGTTTGCAATCGCACCACCCGAACGGAGGATCATCGGCGTCCTCGCATCGTCGACGCCGAGGAACACCCGACTCCCGATGAGGTTGAGCGCCGCAAAGGGAATGCCAAATGCCACGATCCGGAGGTAGGTCGCGCCGAGCGCGACCGCCTCGGTATCGTTGCTCAACAGCGCGACGAGATCGCCACCGAAAACCCAGAAGATCGCGATGAGCGGGAGCGTGATCGCTACTACGACGACGGCGCTCGATCGCACGGCTCGATCGACCGCGCCGAGGCGCTTGGCCCCGTAACGCTGGGAGACCAGCGCGATCGTCCCGGCAGCGATCCCGCCGCCGGCGGCAAACGCGAGCCCCCAGAAGGGACTCGCAAAGCCCACACCGGCGATACCAGCGGAGCCAACCGCGACCCCGACCATCGCGATGTCGACGGCGTTTTTCGACATCCGGGCGATGCCGGTAAGGATGCGTGGCCACGCGAGGTGGGTCGTCCGGCGTGCCCGCTCTGGTTCGATAAGATTGGCACGCACGAGCGCAAGGCCAATATACAGTACGATGACTCTGAGAGGGTTTGAAAGACGGACCACTATGTACAAAGACACTACTCGATGAGGGAATATAGTCTTTTCTTTCCTATACCCCCTTATTCTATTTATCGTTATATATCCGAGAACGTTTCTGATTCATGCTAGCATTTATCATTGTACAGCGTCGGTTACGCAGTTGCTGAAAACGTGTTATAAAGGGGTTCCCACAGCAATTTGCGTGAAACCAACGGACCGACCCGTGAAAGCGTTTGATCTCGAGTTACTCGTCGGTTGGCATGATCCGAATCTGATCGTTGACGTAGTAGATTCGACCTCGGTCATCGAGCACCTCTCGGCCCACTTTCAGTGCCTGCCCAAATCACACTCATCCGTTGTGCGTCGGGTGGTTTTGCCGAGCAGTCGATCTTCACCCATGTCTGGTTTTCGGAACCGCTCATGCAGAACTTCTCTGCCAGTGTCGAGTTAGCTCACGGAACTTGTAGATCTTCGCCGATTTCGATCAAGTCTTGGTATCGGTTGCGGATGGTGGGCTTCGAGATATCGGCCACTTCGCCAACGGCTTGCTGAGTGACTTTCTCGTTCGTGAGCAATGCTCCAGCGTAGACCGCAGCAGCTGCAAGCCCGACAGGATTCTTCCCGCTCAGATAGTGTTCCTCAGTTTCGATCACTGTTGTGAGCAGGTCGCGGCTCCGTTGCTCGGCTGCCTCGGAGAGATCGAGGTCCGAAACCAATCGAGGAATGTAGTCCAACGGATCCGCAGGCTCGATTTCGAGTCCTAGCTCGCGGGTGAGGTGGCGATACGTTCGTGTGATCCGGAGCTGTTTGATGCGAGAAACAGCAGTGACTTCATCAAGCGATCGGGGGATACCGGCCTGTCGCGCGGCGGCGTACACCGCAGCAGTGCTCATCCCCTCAATCGACCGCCCACGAAGCAAGTCGTCATCAAGTGCCCGGCGATAGATCACGCTCGCAGTTTCACGGGTCGATTGTGGTAGACCGAGAGCGCTCGCCATCCGCTTGATCTCACCGAGGGCGTGCTTGAGATTGCGCTCTTGGGGGTTGGTGGTCTTCGAACGGGTATGCCACGTTCGGAGTCGGTTCATCTTCTGGCGCTGGCGGCTCGACAAGCTGTTGCCATAGGCGTCCACGTTGCGCCAGCCGATCTCGCTCGAAACACCGTCGTCGTGGAGCATCTTCGTCGTGGGTGAGCCGACGCGCGAGCGCTGCTCGCGTTCGTCGGCCGTGTGAGATCGCCACTCGGGACCGTGATCGATCTCGTTCTCATCGACGACGAAGCCACACTCGACGCAGGCAGTCTCGCCGTGCTTGTGATCGTCTTCGAGACGACCGTCGCACTCCGGACAGGTGGTGAGTGTCTGTTCGGTGGTGGTGTGTTCGGTCTCGGTTGTGTCCGTGCTGTCTTTGCTCACCTCGCGTTCGGTTTGTCTGGTATCGACCATGGGTAACTTCCAGGGAGATCGAAGTTGCTGTTTAATGGCTTGTTCGCTCAGTGGTATAAAACACGGTGTGGCATGGCCGCCAGTGGTCTGGTACGTCTCGCTGATGAGTCAGCATTTCTGGAGCTGTGGTCTGTCGGTGCATTCACTGCGCAGTTGTGTCGCCATTGCTTAGATAACCCCGACACCCCCACATCAGATATCCAACCGAACCAGAAAAGAATTGACGCGAGAGTGTCTGAACGGCGGTTGAGATGAGCGAGGATGTCGTAGTTATACTACAACCCCGACATCGGCTGAGAGTGACCCTGCAAATCGTGAAAACAAATGGGAAGGAATACGGTCAGGTCTGATTCTCCTATGCTCTGAGTACGTCCCCCGCACCAGCCACCATAGACGACGCGAAGACAGATACCATAGATGCCATTATCAACAGGAAGACGCTTGTTTTGATGACGACTGCCGGATCGCCCCCGAAGATTGCTAGGTCGATCGTGGCTATAGCCATAACCATCATGATCACCAGCCCTCGTACCGACTTCCCGACATAGTACCTCAGTGGGCGGGTTTTGCGGAGGTGGCTGCGATGGGACTCAACATACCAATTTTCGAGATAGGCCCGTGTAGCACACCACAGAACATAGGAATATCGATCAGCAACATCGCTCCCGCCGCTACGATTTCTCCTTGGCCGGTCGCTTGCAAGACCGATAGCGGACCTCCAACTACTGCTACGACGACGAAAGCCAAGCTTGCCACAATCCTCCCGACAGGTTTCATAGATATCATCGAACACTATAGGGATCACGTATGGGAAAATCTGCTACCTGAACGGAACCAACCAGGAAGCTTGATTCTTTCGCCCAGTCAATCGATCCGCTCCGTCCATCACGAAAACCAACCGACAGCTAACCGATTTCCACTTCACCTTCCGCCGGCGGAAGACATCTTGTTGGCGGTAGCTGTCGCTCACACCGCCACCAACCGGGGTAGTCAGCCGCTTAGGCTGTCACACCGGGTGGATCGTACACTTCTCCGCGATCGAGCATATGGTAGATCGACACCAGCAGCTTCCGGGCGGTCGCCACCGCTGCCTTCTGCTTGTTCTTCCGTCGCTCAATCCGGTGATAGAACCGACTCAGATACTCGTCTTCGACCGTGTGTACCGCTGAGTGGACTGCCTGAACGAGCACCCACCGCGCCTTCCCCGATCCTTTCTTCGAGATGCCGCCCTCGAACCGCGAGTCGCCAGACTCGCGGATCACCGGGTTCAATCCCACATATCGCACCACTTCCTTGGCTCGATCGAATCGATCAATCTCGCCGATCTCTGCGTAGATCACTAACGCTGAGTAGTGGGCGATGCCGGGAATCGTCATCAGAAGTTGCGTCTCTCTGTGCCCTTCTGCTCGCTCCTCGATCCGCTCGTCCAATTGACTGATCTCCTCGGTCAGCGTATCGATCACCGAGAGATACGACGATAACAATCCATCCCATGGTGCCGATAGCGACAGCTCAGCAAGGAACTCGCGACCAGTCACACTCAACGGCTTCACCCTCCGGGTGATGCCGTTGTCCAGTAGTAACGAGTGGATTTTGTTCGCGAAACTCGTTCGCTCCTCCAGCAGGCTAATCCGGCCGCGCACGAGTGCGCGGCACTCCCTGATCTCATCGGTCGGGACATAGCTCTCGGGAACCGAACCTAACCAGACCAGCCGAGACAGTTCCTCGGCGTCGATCCGGTCGGTTTTCTTGTCTGTCTGAGCGATCGCTTTCAGCTTCGGTGGATGCCCGACACTCACGTTCAGATACTCGGACAGCATATCGTAGATGTAGAAGTAATTCGTCGTGGCTTCCAGCAAGGCTTCACCGCCAGCGTATCGCTGGGCGATCTCTTCGAGGTCCGTGTTCTCGACACGGACCTGCTCGATCACGTCTCCGTCGCCGTTACGGACGGCCACTTGGGCCTCCCGCTTGTGGATATCGATTCCTAAGAACATCGGTTCTC
This sequence comes from Halococcus thailandensis JCM 13552, assembly GCF_000336715.1. Classification (GTDB taxonomy): domain Archaea; phylum Halobacteriota; class Halobacteria; order Halobacteriales; family Halococcaceae; genus Halococcus; species Halococcus thailandensis. The sequence continues at coordinate 23,990 of NZ_AOMF01000100.1, read as the reverse complement.
ACTCCGGGGCACCGGTGCGTTGAATGAGAATCACGTATTCGGGCTTTCCCGGCTGTCGCCTGCGGCGGCAGCCGGGCTGTAACGCCCCACTCTCGGCTTCCTTCGCACCCGGACCAGTCAGCAGCGCGCGGTCGAAGCCGCCAATCCCTACTCGGTCTCTTGTGCCCCATGCTTTGCCTTGACCCGGCTAAGGTTAGCAGATTTTCCCCATCGAGTCAGCGGTCTAGTTCATATCTTCGCGGCGCGTAGAGGCGGATATGACCGGATGGGGAAAGAAACTGGCTGGCGTCGACGAGGAGCAGTTGCGCCAGCAACTGCGCACGGAAACTGATCCGAAGGCAGTCAGGCGTCTGACCGCTGCACTGCTCTACGCTGACGGCTCTTCTCCATATGAGATCGAGCGTCTTCTTGGATTCCCCGCACAGACCGTCTACGACTGGCTCGACATCGTCGCCGAGCGCGACGGAATCGCGCTCGGCGACTGCCCTCGTGGCGGCAGTCATTCTCGTCTCACCGACGACCAGTGGGACGAGCTGACGGCGACGCTGGCGGCGTCGCCATCGGAAGCAGGAATCGATGCTCCAGCATGGAGGCCGCCGCTTGTCCGCGATTACATCGCCGAGACCTACGACGTTGAGTACTCTTCAGCGCACATNTCGGAAGCAGGAATCGATGCTCCAGCATGGAGGCCGCCGCTTGTCCGCGATTACATCGCCGAGACCTACGACGTTGAGTACTCTTCAGCGCACATGTATCGGGTGATGGAGAAGGCCGGGCTGTCGGTTCAGACAGCCCGGCCGGTCCACTACGAAGCCGATCCAGCCGAGCAACGACGCTGGCGTGCGGAATTGAAAAAAAGTGGCCGGCACTGAAGGCTGAAGATTATCGGATCGTCGCCATCGATCAGCACTCCGAAGCAGTGGCAACCGAGCAAAAGCCCGATTGGTTCCCGGTGAACTCACGCCCGAGACTGCCGGTCTCGGGCGTTCGTGACAAANAACATGCTGGGAGCAGTTACTGACGATGGCGAACGCTTCATCGCTCTCACACCGAATCAATTCAACGCAGAGGTTGCGAAACATTTCCTTCGAGCGGTCCAGCACGAGTTCGGCGAGAGACTCGTGATCATCCTCGACAACGCGAGCTACTTCATAGCGAAGACGCTGAAGAAGCAGGCCGCCGCAGACGGCCTGCTTCTGGAGTACCTGCCGTCACATTCGCCGGAACTGAATCCACTCGAAAGCTGCTGGCGGCAGCTCAGGGACGGTCGAGCCAACCGGCTGTTTCTGACGCTCGACGACGTCAATGAGTATCTCTCGATAGCCCTGCCAGCACTCAACTCACCGCAAATCTATGAGTATCTCTGCTAATCCCTATAGATGATATATCTTACGCGGGTTATTCATCCTCCCGCTAGGAGCCAACTTTCTGTTCGGGCGCGAAAACCGGCGCATTCGTTGGCGGAGAAAATCACCAGCCGGTGACAGGGTTTTCACTCGGTGCGCGGTGTGTCGTGAACAGCGGAAACGGTGGAGTATCCCGGTTGAAAAGGCGTAACTGCACAATCTGTCCGTCAGGGCTCTATTGAATCCACAGAGGGAACCCGAAAACCTGCATATGTTGCTGGCAACTGGGCGATTACGGTAAGAATTACGGTAAGCAGGCTAATCGCTGGAGGGCGAGGGGATTCACGAGAGTGGTTTCGCCTGCTCTGTTGAATAGGGGTACGGCGGCGGGATAGACCGTCACATCGGTAAGGACGAAGCCGAGGAAGACCGATATGGCGGAAGTGAATCTCCTCGACTTCCTGAGGGACTGTAAGCGGCTTGCCATACAAGCGTTGGGGACCAACGCGGGCAAGCCCGCCGAAGGTGGGCTTGCCCGCTGGAAGCANTTCCTGAGGGACTGTAAGCGGCTTGCCATACAAGCGTTGGGGACCAACGCGGGCAAGCCCGCCGAAGGTGGGCTTGCCCGCTGGAAGCATCTCGTCATTCACGGATATCGGCTCGAAGACGACCACAGCTACCGCGAAACGGAAAATCGACTCCGGTGTTTTGGCGAATTGCGCGAGATCCTTGAACTCGATCTCAACGATGTCCCGGACTACTCCACGATCTACAAATCGTTCGACCGATTCAATATGACGATCTGGCGGGCGTTGCTCCGCGTTTCAGCGGAGCAACTCCCGCAGTCTGGTCACGCTTCTCTCGACAGTACCTTCTTCGAGCGTGGCCACGCTTCGTCGTACTACNACGATCTGGCGGGCGTTGCTCCGCGTTTCAGCGGAGCAACTCCCGCAGTCTGGTCACGCTTCTCTCGACAGTACCTTCTTCGAGCGTGGCCACGCTTCGTCGTACTACCTTCAGCGAGCAGATAGAGACGTACAGACACTGAAAGTTACGACATTGACCGATACGGAGTCACTTGCTGTGTTGGATCTGCAGTGCTCAGTCGAGTGGAAGCACGATACGAAGCTTGGACCGCAGGTCGTCCGGCGGAACGCCGACGACCTGCTCTCAGTTGCGGCTGACAAGGGATTTCACGACTGGATGAGCAAGTTTGAGTTTTACACGCTCGACGTTGATCCGCTTGTTCTCGAACGTGGATCGTCGCTGGAGACAGTCGGTCATAACGCACTGATTCGGGACGCTGGATACTCTCAACGGTGGATGTCCGAAACATCGTACTCGACGACCAAGCGCTCGCTCGGCTCCGCCGTGCGAGCGCAATTCTGGTATCGTGAGTTCCGCGAAATCGTCCTGATGTTCGCTATCTCGAACATCGAACAACTCTGTGAATCTCTATGATCCCCGCGCCGTACCCCAATTCAACACAGCACATCAGTCTCATTTGTTGTGTTGGCCCAGAATCATCACTGAAATCGTCCTCACCACTACTCTCGGATTCGGGCCAACGGTGACACTCTCCCGTGATCAATCGATGTAGTTGGTGCCCGGCGTGAGGTCAGTTGGTCGTTGATCGGTAGGATACGAAACAGTTGGAGTGTCGCAGTCTTCACACCAGTATTGGTCAGGATGGCGGGTCTCTTCACAGTGTTGGCCGTAGCCAACGCTGAAACACCCGTTGGGACAGGCGTGAATGAATTGTGGCTCGGACCAGGGAATGCTTTCGACGTTGCAGGTTCCCGGCTCAAATCTGGTCGGTGCGTCTCCTCCATCGCAACTGATGAGTGTTGTATTACACTCGGGGCAGATGTACAGCCAGGGGTTCTTGACGCGTTTTCCGCGCTTCTGATATGACCACCTGGTGCAACCGTTCGGACAGGCCAACAGATAAAACCGTGTCTGTGACGCGTCTGAACTCACTCGGTCGTTGCTTGTTTCCCACGGAAGGCTCGCCACGTAGCAGGTGCCGGGTTCAAGATCAGTTGGGCAATCACCAGCGTCGTAGCTGACGAGACGCATCTCACACTCGGGACAGGCGTACTTCCAGGGATATTTGATTCGCTTGGACCGCTGGAGATACCCGTACTCGTAGCAGCCGTCCGGACACGTGAGGACGTAGTTCGCATCCACGAGGTCGTCGCTGGCTTCGTAGCGTGCCCTCGGATTCGCTCCTGCCCGTCGAGCTGCTTGCTTCCACTCATCGCCATGTGGTTGCACGTCTTGCCCGAACGTCGAGAGGACATGCGCGTGCGCAACTTCGTGGCGGACCGTATCTCGCCACTGGGCATCACAAGTACCGTCAAACAACCGGCGCGCAATGCGAACTTCATACTGATTATCACCGATTTCGCTATCGGAGAGACGCATTGCTCGGCACTCTCCGAGCCTGCGCTGGAACGAATCAGTCACCCCGATACGGATCGCATCGGCATCCAGATGTTCGAACCCCGCCCGGTCGATCGTGGCGATCACCTCTTCACAAACAAGCGAAACGTAATCCGTCATTAGTCGTGATCCGTCGAACCGTATTCGTCCGCTGCACGTTCGAGATCGAACCTGTGATAGTCGTCGAAATATCGAAGGCGATCAGGATCGATCAACTCGCCGACGACGGTAAGTAGCCGTTCGTTCACGTCATTCGGTATCTTCACTTGATAGTCGAGTTCCGTCTGTGGCTCCCAGTACTGGGGAAAGGCCGGAAAGTCCTGTTCGAACGGTTGCTCCATATCGTCAAGATACACGAGATCCTCGACGACATCGGGCGACTTGAGAAGACGTTCGAGGAGGCCGACTCCGGCCTCAGGATCGGCGAACGTGACGTGTCTCAGCACGCCCATCGTCCACGACTCGTCACCGTTCTCGGCGCGTTCAACGGATTGATCGAGGACCGTGATCTCCGGGTGACCGACTCCCCAGCCGAACGCGGCGGCTGATTCCCATGCCCACTCCCCATCCTCGTCCATCGTAACGCCGGTGAGATACTCGAGTGCCCAGTCCGGGATCTCCTCAACGCCCTCGCGGATACGTGTGCGGATCACACAGCGGGCGACGACGTTGGCAAGCACCGAGGAACAGCGATGATCGCCGACACCAGGCGGATAGGCGTCGATACAGTCCTGCAGAAACTCCCAGTCGATCCCCTCGCTCGTCGCGGCGGCATCAACGAGGCCGATCACTTCTTCAAGGTACTGACCCATGATCTCCCGGAAGCGACTGCCACCTCCTCGGTCGAGTGCGGTTTCTATCGACTGGTTCCACGCTGCGAGCACCCCGTAGACATCGTTCTGAGTGCCGGGTGTCGCGTCGTCGAGCGCGCGCGTCAACGGTGCGATGTCGCGTGGCATGGCTTACTGGTCGTCGTCCAGATCGCGGTATTGAGGTGGTGCTTGGCCCTGTTCGTCGACGACAGTCGGGTCGTCAAGCGATCCCTCGTGCGAGTCCATGATCTCGATGACGTGCTCCCAGCCGTCTCCGAAGTCGAACTGGTAGTACAGCCAATTCAGCTCTTCGGGATCCAGATCGGCAATCGTGGTGTCGGCGGCATTTCCTTCTTCGGGCGGATCCGAACGGAGGTCACGGAACCGCTCTTTCGCTTCCTCCGAGGCGTCGGTAGCGCCGATCTGGGAGATTGCTTGCTCGATTTTTTCGGATTCCATCGGTGGCCAGCTCGGCTCGCCACTGTAGGTCTGTGGCATGACATATCGACGGGTGGCAATACCATCCTCGTCATACGTCATGAACTCGTACATGTGGGCGTCCCAGCGATCGAATGCCTCGAAAATCGCTTCGTGTAACTCTTCCAGTGAGTGGGTCTCATCGATCCCGATGTCGCGCCAGACTTCCTCATCCTCGTCGGGTTCGAACATCGGTGGGGTCGGCGTGAGTTTGACGCGAAGTGTGTAGACGGTCATACACCTTCATCGGCTGGCTGGGATATGAGGGTTTTCCGGATGGAGGCGTTCCTCACGAAGATGATTCACATCAGTCCATGCCTGCTCGCCGCCAGAACGCCTCTTCGAGGACGGTGAGCATCTCCTCCAGGTGGTCTTCGGGTACGTCCTCAAACGCGTCTCGATACATCTGCTGGGTGAGAGCGAGTTGTTCGTCAAGCACCTCCTCTGGGTCCTCGGCGTCTCCGGCGTGGGCAAGTGCCTGATCCCACATGTCTTTGTTCGGGAACTGCTCGAATTCCGCGTCGACGAGCAACCCAGCATCGAACGCGAACTCTCGCATGAGTTCGGCAACGTCCCACTCGCCGGTGGTGAGGTCGTAGGTGTACCGCTTACGAATGTGCCACCGTGCGGGTGTCGGCATCCCCCTGCCGCTCGGCGATGTCGAAGGGAACAGTCCCGACGGATGACGCTCAACTCGGAAGCTGAACGACTCGTTATCAATGGCCCACCAGCAACCCCGAGATTTGATCTTCTCGATCGTGAGTCCTTCTGGAAGTGCGACATCGTTTCGCTCGAGAAATCGTATGACGGCGTCACGATCAGCGAGATCCAGCAGATCCGTATCGTCAGAATCGGAATCACGATCTGCCATGCCGGTACGTTGTATGGGTTGGAACAAGACAGTACCGACGAACTCACAACCGTTCGTCCCGGAGCCGATGAAGGAAGATGCCAACCTACCGGTTCCGCGTGAAGTCAGAGTACGATCCGACCTCGCTGTGGCGTGACATCGCTGTTGTGAGAGACCGCACGCTCGACGAGTTCCAGACGGTGCTGAACCGCGCGGTGGGGCTCAACCAGGACCATCTCTGGTTTTCGGGACCGACCAGGACTACTGGGACAGCGACGCTCAGTACAAACGCCCCGAAGAGATTGAGCAATCAGCTAGTGGACTACTGCGAGGCGGGACGGAGTACGACGCTTCTGAGACGACAATCGGGCAGATGATCCGCCAACTGGATCTGGACGAACGCGATCGTCTCTGCTATCTGTTCATCCTCCTCCGTGTCTCATTTATTCAACGAATGTGGCAGCGAGACCATTACTGTGAGGACAGTTAATTGTTCTTCTCTGCTATTCGATATTGATGACTATCTCGACACTATCGGCCTGATGAACGGCGGTGCTCGAAGAATGCCCTTTCCCGGTCACCAACGAGCAGAGACGACCGACCGTTCACATCGAAAGTGAACCGGACGACACGAACTGGTCACGCTGGAATATAAACTCTTACCCGCTGATTGTCCGGAGTAACTGGCCATGAGCCACGAATGCGATGACTGTGGCCAAGAGTTCGATACGCTCACACGCCTCCGCCTTCACGACTGCTCGTCGACGGAGGTATCCGAGGAGACCATCGTTGATTCAGCGGATACAGAAGACCCGAGACCATCTGAAGAAACGGATTACAGACCGGACACCGTCGAACTCGAATCGCTCGACGAGTTCCTCGAAGGCGAGACAGCTGCGACACCAGACAGTCTCGCTGAGGCGATGGCGACCTACGAGAGTGAATTGCAGTCCGCCAGCGAATCGGGTGTATCCGATAGATACTCCGGCATTCGAAACGGGTATCGACGACAACTCATCAGCGTACTCGATGAGGCGACCCAAGCGGAGGGCTGGACGATTCTCGAAGAACTCCTCGACGCGTATCACCCGAACACGGCCGAGGGCTTCCCGCACGTGACCACAATTCTCCAGAACGTCATCGGGCGGAATTTCATTCGAACGCGACTCACAGAGGGGGTTGAGGCGATTCCCGTCGACGCGCTCGAATACCTCGAAACTATCCGTACCCAAGTTGGCGAGCAGCAGGATTTCATCATCGAAGGCCTCCACCCATACGGGTGGGGCATCGGACACCCGGATATCGCCGTCGCAGAGCAGATCCACGAGCATGCCTCGGAGCATATCTTCTCGACAAGCCCCATGCTCGAACACGCCTTCTATGCCGATCAGCACATGGCTGTCGACCTCCTCGAACGGATGATCCACGACGATGTGGTTCAACACGAGATTACATATCGATTGGACGAGACGATTACCGGAGCACGCTGGCTCTTGGATGCGCCCGCTGGAGCCGCCAGCGATTACTTTTGGCCCACCAGCCCACGGTACTGGGACTGGCACGACGACCTCGGATTCGACTTCGAATTGGAGGACGATGTCGAACACCGCATCCGGAGCCTCGTCAGGGAGGAGGGCCTTGAGAACGATCTTCCACAGAACTGGGACATCACTGACCTCACGCTCTGACACGGATCACCACCACGATCATCAGTCTCGGACAGCGATTTTTCGGGAGTGTTGGCGTCCCTCGGGCAACATACGTCACAGATGGCACTCGACAGGATTCGAGCCTTCTACTGCAAATCGTCGGACTCCAAGCCACCTCCCAACGACAAGCACTTTACTGTTGCACACTTTTGTGTAACTATACGATGTTCGAACAGTGCGGTGAAACAGAGCTCAAGACGCTCCTCGCTATCGAGTCGGGCGACCCCATCTCGGGCGTGGCTCGCAAGATCAATGAGAACCGCGAGACGATCCGGCGGGCTGTAAACCGTCTCGAAGAGGCCGGCTACGTCCAGTACGATGAGGGATTGTCTGTCGTCGACGACGCCGTTCGGGAGGCAGGTCTCGGCTTCCTCACGGCCGCAGCAGCTGTATCTCCGCCCACCATCTCGGAAGCGTACGTCCTCCCCCAGTTCGCGGGCATGGAGTTCGCTTACACCGCGATCGACGCCGTTTACGTCTGGACTCGGGGCGGCTACCAGGTCGCACGTGATGAGACGGATTACCCGCTATTCATTGCCATTCGCGAGACAGATCTCGAAGAGTGGGAGTGCTTCTTCGAACGATTCGGGATTCCCACGGCTCAACAGCGCCAGCCAGTCGACGAGATTCCTGGACCGCTGCAGATCGTTCTTGAACCGCGTGCACGGGTTGATGCGGAGACTGTCGACGGGCGGCCAGTTATCTCACGGTCTGAGACCGTAGCGTTCGCGCGCGAGCACTACGCGACCTTCGAGTCGGCACTGGACATCCTCGATCGCATGTACGACGACCTCGAAACCGAGGCTGACTACCACGCGACGCCAGCCTCGCCATGAGCCAAGAAGAACGAAGCGAGGCCCTCATCGATGTGCTTGCGGACCTGGAGCACTCCACTATCGACTTCGTCCTCGTCGGCGGGTACGCCGTCTCGCAGTTTGAGACGCGCTTTTCGACCGATCTGGATCTCGTCATCGCGCCCGCAGATACGGATTCCGTGGTGACGTTCTTAGAAGAGCACGATTTCGAACGAAAGAACGAGCTCGAAGTACCGCCGGAAGAGACCACGTACGATCGCGAAATCGAACTCTTCGAGCAGACCGAAGGGCTCCCTCACCCGATCGGCGTCGATCTACTGGTAAACGGTCTGGGATGCCGCCAGACCGAGGCTGAGTGGTCATTCGATTACCTCCGCGATCACAGCTCCGAGACGACCATCTCCGGAGGAACACGATCAACCACCGCTTCCGTCGCCGACGGTGAGGTCTTGGTAGCTGCCAAACTCCACAGCGCCCGCAAAACCGATCTGGCTGACATCCTCGCCGCCGTCCCTTACGTCGACTTTCCGACCGTGGCATCGCATCTTCATCGAGGAGACGAAGACGCACTCCAAGCCCAGCTCACGGACGCTCAGGAATTCATCGAAGGCGGCGGGCTGGACCACCGATTCAAAAGCATGTTCGGCCAATCATCGGCCTCGCCAGAGGACATCGACGCTTTGCTCGAATTCCTCCGCAAACAGCAGCACTGACTGGTTTTGGAAACGAGCCTCACGGTCGGGCAACGAGATAGAAAATGCTAACTAGATGTAATGAGGACCGCTGATATGGCTCCTTCTCATGTTGTGAAGAGTAGCTCCGACGTGGATGCCGACATTCAGAAAGTGTTCTTCGACGAGTCGATAAACATCCGTATTGTCGGGCTTGAGCCAAATCAGCGCGTGACGCTCCGGGCGTCTATGCCTCTTGATGGCAATACGTGGGAGTCTCAAACGGTCTTTCGGGCGAGTGAAGACGGCGTCGTTGATACGGCATCCCAAGCGCCGGTTGAGGGAGCGTACGACACTGCTGATCCGATGGGGCCGTTCTGGTCGATGCAACCGGTTTCCGATCGGTCTGCGTATGTCGAAAACGAGTATGTCCGAGACACAACTGCCGCCCTCACTATAGAAACCGATGGTAAGACATTCGGCTCCACCGAGGTGAAGCGTGTCTTTACCGCGTCCGGCGTTACCCGCTCGTCGATCCACGAGGACGGGTTGGTCGCAGAATTCTACAGACCGGCTGGTGTCGGGCCTCATCCTGGTATCATCCGCTTCGTGCTGTCGCTCTTCGAGATCGACCTGTTCGTCCGGTGTATCCTCTCCCAGGAGACGTTCGAGTAGTGACATGCCAGTCAAGAATACTACCACCCATCCACTTCGGTGTTTCCGATATCCTGAACACGTCGAGTAGAAGGCGATTCTGCATCCAATGATTTAGCTATCGCTGCATCCCCATCCTGCAAGCGATAGGTGAAATAACGAAAGGTTGGCTCGCATTGAGGTTTGAGCCACCGGAACAGTTTAGTCTATAGTTCGCGTACTATAGACTATGTCGAACGCCTCAATCCCAACTCATCCACCGGATGCAGGGGATACAGCTCACCAATTTTTCGCTGTCCAAGAGTTGCTGGCAACACCCGAACTCGCGTGCTTCTACACCGATCTCTTAGTCAACTCTCCAACAACAGTCACCGCTGCCCGTGACCGGCAAGGATTCTCGAAAAGTACCGCCTACAAGTACGCTAATACATTGGCTGAACTGGGCGTCGCCACGGAGCTCGACACCCACGAAGATGGGTCAGCGCTCTGGCGTGCTGACCCTGTGAGCGGCAACTGGACAGACGAAACGACGATCAACCTCAGCCCGGTCATCATCGCAGTCTATGGAGCGACCAGTACAAACGATGATCTCGAACTGTTCATCGACCGTCACGGGAAGGCCGCACTCGCCCCCGCAGTTACGGCGACGATCAACTACCTGCAAGGCGAGACAACGCGACGGGGCGTCGCGGATATCCTCGGTGTTCCTGCTGTGGAGGCGATTGCGGTCACGCAAGCCATCGAGCGGATCATCGCTGTGGTGAAGGAGTCCGATCCGATGCTCGATGACGTCTCGTTTGAGGTAGATACTCACCAACGGGCACTCAAGCAGGCTCCGTACCAGCGCGCCGATGAGTGAGGACCATCCGTCACCGTTGCCGACGGCTCTCGTTCTCGATACGAGTTTCCTGCGGACAATCGGTGGCACGGACAGCTCCGCATATCAAATATTCATCAACTACGTCCAAACTGAGCAGCGAGAGCTGTATCTGACCAGTGGTGTTGTCGAAGAACTCAATGAGCAGCGTGGATACATCAGCATCGACTGGGTGGACCGAGCAGACACGACAGAGTGGATTACGCTCCTTGGCGACCTCCAGCCGGGTGTTCGTATCCATGATGGGCCACGAGCCGGTGATGTCATGGAGCGGGCACAGGAGCGACTGGCGAAATTCGAGCAGACACCCCCTGACGAATTGCGGAAGACCGATGCGGAACTGCCAGCCATGGCCGTGATGCTGCTCGGTTCAACATCGCATGACTCCGTTGGAATCTTGATGGATGATCGAAACGCTGAGCGAGCTATCGATGGAGTGCTCAAAAATACGTACTACGAGGGGCGAATACGTGTTCTGACTATCTGGACGGTGATTGAGCACATGGAGTCACAGTTGGGATGACAGAATAGACCCTTTGAAGACCGCTTCGTCATTCCTCCAGTGTACATTCCGAGCGAGTAAGACTATACACTATCTACTATAATCATAGAGAAATAGAAACGAGCAAAACGAACAGAACGAACAGAACGAACTTAACGAACGAGTTCTGGTCGGTGAATGTAACGAACAGTAGCTTTTAACTTCGCGGGAATTCTCTCATTGAGCGAAACGCTTGCATCGAACGCACTGAGCCAAACGAATAGAACGAAAGAAACGAAGAAAACGAACTGGCTGCATCACAGAAAGGAACAATAGATATGACCGATACGAACACCACACGAATCACCGTAGCGAATCAAAAAGGAGGCGCAGGGAAAACGACGGACGTCATCCATACAGGCGGCGCACTATCCGCGCGCGGCTATGACGTACTTCTTGTCGATATCGATTATCATGGGGGGCTCACATGCTCACTCGGCTATAGCGATCTGTACTACGACACCGACCGGACGACGCTATTCGACGTTCTTGATTTTGATCAGATGGAGTCGGTCAACGATATCATCATTCAGCACGAAGAGTTCGACATACTCCCTGCCAGCGAGAAACTTGCAAACAATAAGAACATCCAAACTCTGCTTGAAGCTCCAAAAAGTCGAGAGCGATTGGGGAAGACTCTCGACGAACTCGATAACGACTACGACTACATCATCGTAGACACGCCACCATCTCTCAACATTCTTACTGATAATGCACTCGTTGCGAGTGGGAATGTGGTTATTCCGGTGATCCCTGAGCAACTAAACGCCAATAGTCTCCAGATTTTCGCAAAGCAGCTGGGATCGCTCGAACCAGCCTACGGTGATATCAATCGTCTCGCCATCGTCTGCAACCGCGTTGAACAGAACGCCGAACATCGGGACACTATCGAGGAGATCGAATCGGCATACTCGCTGCCTCTATTTGAGATTCCGAAGCGCACAGATCTCTCGCAATCAATTGGAGAAGGAGTGTCGATTTTCGGCTTTGGCAAGGAGAACAAGCGTGTTGAAGACGCTCGTGACCTGTTCAACGAAATCGCCGATCTGTTTGACGAGACGTTCGAGAAAACACCCTCCAAGGAGGTGGAAGTATGAGTGATGATTGGGGAGACGCCTCGGGTATTGAGGGAAACTACGAGGACGATGAGGAAGAATCGAATGAGATGAACGAAACAGCTGAAACGAATTCACTGAACGGAACGAATGAAACGAGAAAAACGAAGACAAACATCAAGGAAGAATGGAACGGTCGGACGATCTATGTCCCAGACGAGATTCTTGACGAACTTGAGGATACGTACTTAGAGTCCCAGTTGAAACTCCGAAAAGCCGGCCAAGATGAATTCAAGAAGAACCGGCATTTCTACCCCCTCGTTGTACAATTCGGTCTGGAAGCTCTCTCAGACGCCGATGATGACGAGATCCAAACCCGTCTCGCCGAAATCAGTGATGAATGACTCTCATCAAGACACGGAAGGTTTGTCACTTTCCAGTGGCGCTACTGCTAACCATTAGTTGTTGTATTCCAATTCACATTTCCTCAGTGATTGCCGTCACTAACTCGTCAGCACGCTCTGAGCCGATCACTACCGACTTTTGATTTTCCCGGTGGAGTTTGACGCTGTTCCCTCGGGTCGTCATGTATGTGATGGTCGACGGTGTCCACCGGATACCGATCCCTCCGTAGGTCAAGAAACCGAAATTCGTGAGTTTATACTGCTCAATCTCATCGAACGGGATGTGCCGGAACGAGCGGTGGAGGGGTGCGAAACGCACATAGACACCGTTCTCGCGCACTTCCGTTGTGAGACGGGCGAAATAGAAGAGGACGGCGACAGCTGCGACGATCACCAGTCCCACTCCCGCGCTCGCTATCACCGAGACGGTTCCGATGGCTCCGATGAGCAGCCAGATCCATGGCTGACCAAACCGCTGCGTCTCTTCGAAGGTCTCCGATGTGCCCATATCCTACGTAGAGAGCAGAGATAGTTATCTACTCTGTCCGTGCTTGCAGATAGATCGCGATTCGACCCGGGACAGTAACGATTGAGACAGTGATTCCAGTGAGAAGCGTCCACGTTGGTACGAGACGTAACACTGTCTGAAACAGCAACGAGAACACCAAGAGAGCCCCGAACCGATATTCATGAATCTCCCAAAACCGCCGGGCACGCTCGCTCATAGTTGAAACAACGAGCAAAACACCAAGCACCACACCCAGGAAAATCGATCCGCTGAGACGGATTGGCGTGATTTTGACGTCGAAAAAGAATGGTTGGAACACTAAGAGACTACCGAGGACAACAAACATCAGCAAAAGCCAGCCAAGCTCATAGAGCAGACCCGCGGTCGAATCTAATTCGCCCCACTCCTTTGGAATGACCGACATCGCCGATTGAAAATTGACATACCAACTGATAGTTGCAACGGTAGGCACTACTCACGAAGAACTGGTGCACCCTTCCTGATGTGCTAAACGTGCTTACCCGTGTATTGCAAACACAGCAACTCTCCCGGGCGGCCATGACCGATTCAATTGTCGGGCTCAGTTCGTCGACTCAGTATCACGCTCAATCTGCTCGACATCCTGTGAGTATACTAGAATCAGGCGACCACTCTCTTCGTCGAGGAGCCATCCATCTGTCCGTTCTTCGATCAGCGTGCCACGGAGGGTATCGCCGTCGTTCATCTCTATTACCACCGGTGCTGGCGGCTCGGGCACGTCCATGAGAAAGTCTCAGGGACACACGCAAGTAAACCATCACCTGAGTTCAACAATCCCGGCAGCCGAATCGACGATCGGTATCTCGCTGGACAGGCCACTGGCTCTCCGACCGCTACGGTCACCACACGCCAACCTCACGGATTGCCGGGAATGATCCGAACTATCCCGGCAAACCGGCCGGGTCAGTCCCTTCGGGAGCTGGGAGTGTTGCCCGATTGCTCCGACAGCGGGCTTCACCCCCTGCACTAACCGCGACTACCCAGACAAATCCCGTACTAGATATTCCTAGGGAATCGTCGGGGTCAGCAGATGCTTGTCCACCGGTAGAACTCCCTGGTGGCCCGTCTTTCCCCGAGTCAAACGGTTCATCGAGCTCTGGCAACTCGACCTCACCGTCACTGGGTCGTTTGAGGTTCTGGAAGCCGTTGGCAAGGCCTTCTTCGTCTCGCGTTTCTCGAGATAGCCCAGTTTGACCTGTTCGTTCAACACCCGTTGAACCGTCCGTCGCGAGCAGTCGACAGCGTCAGCGACATCGCTGACAGCAAACTCCCGGCCACGATAGCGTTGTGCGGCATTCGTCACGGCTTTCGTAGCCTCCGAGAATGCGTGGACAACCGCGCCTTCACCAAACTACGGGCAAGCTCTCAGCCAGTGCCGCTGTGTGTGCGAACACCCCGCCCCCTCCTTGTCCCGGCCGAATCGGAGAATCGCCTGGAGAGTCTGATCCCTGCGCATATGCTTGAGGAACGTATTGGCGGTCTCACTACTGTATTCGAGATCAGTGCCCTTGCCCGCGACCGGTGGACGGTTTCACCAGCGAGAGCAGCCCATATCTCGACGACGATGTCGCCGAAGTGCCGACAACCCAAGACGACGCCGAGATTCAACTCGCCGGGTGTGTCCGAGGCAGTGACGGTCCCGTAGTGGTCGACCGTGGCGACGTACTCCTCGCTGATGGATTTGACGAGTGCGACGTCACTGTCAAGATTCGTGCTCTGTAGGATCGGAGTAAGTCTGAGTGTGTAGGCTAGTTTAGATTACCTAGACGTTCAATACGTTCCGGGAAAATGCCGGTGTTCGCAAGCGTTTTCGTGGATATTACGTGCGTGAACGTCGGCGCCAGTAGTGAACGACCAGAACCGTTCACGTTCGGTCACATCAAAATCTACGACAAAATTCTGTATATCTGCCTCAGTGAAAGCTGGTAGATGATGAGGGCGATGACGTTCATTCCAATATGATGATAATGGTGTCACCAATGAAGATGATAGCAACAAATAGTACCCACCCTCACACCCCTATCGATTTGTTCTGAAGCAAAGCTACGCACCAGTTCGCAGAATTTGATGAAAGATCCAAAATCGTATTCCACATACTGCAGAAGAGATAATCTAACGGTTGAAGAGAGCACAGATGGGGGACTGCGATTAACCGAACAAATCGATAGGGGTGTGTCTTCTTCTAGACTGGCTCGTTACTAGCTAGAATAGAATTGTTCAATGTTTCTCTACCTCCTGTTGGCTGTCTGAGATGGGAACAGGCTACAATCCAATCGAGGGGATACTTTGGCCAGAACAAATCGATAGGGGTGTGGGAGTGTCTTTTTCAAACGAGGCACAACTGCCAGTAACAAATCGTTAGAGGTTCTCCAATCGTTTTCTGAAAACCTCTAACTGTCGCTGTATAGGTGCTATATACATGGATAACAAATCGATAGGGGGAAGATTTTAGTGACTGGTCTGAGTGCGTCAATTCATGACTACGGGTCCAGATTCCGAGGGAACTACCGAATCTCCGGACTCAATCAAAGACCTCATCCTCGAACAAGAGAAGTCGGCCAGTCTCATTAAAAACCGAAGGCTACTCGAGCCAAACGAAATCGTTGAAGAAGAACGGATTGTTGGTCGCGACGAACAACTCATGAACATTACACAGCATCTCCGCGTTGCGATCAGCAATGAACGTCCCCCGAATCTATTTCTTTATGGACCTTCTGGAACAGGAAAATCTCTTATTATCAACGCTGTCTGTGAGAATATATTCCAACTCTGTGCGAGTCGCGACATTCGATTTGGTGTCATCGAACTCAACTGCCAGAACGTCGGTACTCTTGGATCGGCTGTCTACGAGCTCATTCGGAAAGTTGCAAACGACGTCGGGACCACGATTGATATCCCAGAACACGGCATTCCAAACAAGAAAAAATGGCGAGAACTGTATCGTCTCATCAACGAACACTACGATACTGTCGTGTTCATCTTGGACGAGTTGGATATGCTCGCTGGCCGTCGAGATATAGACGAGCCTGCCTTTTCACGCCTTCTTTATCAGCTATCTCGCGCCAGTAGCACTGATGAAATCACCACCGCACAGGTATCAGTGACGGCGATCACCAACGACACAAAAATGATGGAGCGTGTAGGAAGCCGGGCTCTCAGTTCGTTTACTCCTGAAGATGTTCACTTCAGCGATTACGACGCCAACCAGCTTCGCGAGATTCTCCGAGCCCGGAAAGACGCATTCTACGAAAACACACTTACTAGCGACGTTATCCCGCTAGCAGCAGCTTTCGCTGCACAAACTCACGGTGATGCACGCAAGGCTATCGATCTGATGCGTACGTCGGGATCGATCGCAGAAAAAGCGCAAGCCGACAAAGTTCGTGAGCAACATATTCGCGAAGCACAAGACAGAGTACAGAAAAATCGTGTTCTCGAGGTCACACGTGGGATCAGTACGCAGAAAAAGCTCTGTCTCTTTGCGACTGCTGCAGTCGCCAGAGAAACTGAAAATAGTACGGCAAAAAGTCCTACGGGATACCAAGTATATCGATATCTTACCGAGACGCTTGGTTCCGACCAATACCATCAAGAGACGTATGTGAACAAGATGAAAGAGCTCACAACATACTCCTTGGTGGAAGCAGAACGGAGGAGCCAAGGCCCACATTCCGGAAGCTATCTCCAGTTCACATTCGGTGAAAACTCACAAACTATTATCGAGACTCTTCGGGAAGATTCTCGATTCAACGATATACACGATGAGGAGCTTCGTGCTGTGGTGACTGCTCAACTTGCCAATTAACTATCTCACAACAAATCGATAGGGGTGTGCGTGCCGCGTGTGGAGGTACGTCCTAGGAACAAATCGATAGAGGTGTGTGCCTCGCTCCATCGCCAGCAGCTCGGTGGATGTAACCCGTTATTCCCTTGTCATCTACTACCGAAGTATGTCACCCTTCTCAGCGTAAACGTCAGGCTTCTCGGCCGCAGTGGTAGTGCCTAGTCGAGTGTTTATCACCTCTTCGACCAGTGTGATGATCTCTTCCACCAGAGATACCTCAACTACTCTTGATCAACATTCTATTCCTACAACCATTTGTCGATCAGATTCACTTGAAGTCTATTGAAGCCAAAGCCATATTGAGAATGAAATACAACCCGTACGTGGCCGTCATCTGACAACAATGAGTCACTGATCGCGAG
Organism: Halococcus thailandensis JCM 13552; assembly: GCF_000336715.1. GTDB lineage: Archaea > Halobacteriota > Halobacteria > Halobacteriales > Halococcaceae > Halococcus > Halococcus thailandensis. Next base: position 6,581 of record NZ_AOMF01000100.1, on the reverse strand, counting down.
ACTCTGTTCGATGGCCCCGTCTGTCACATCCTGCAGGATAACGTGAATTGACATAGTCAGCAAACTGCTGGTGAAATTACAGGTCATCGGTAATTCTACCTTATGTACCAATCGAAGCTCGCTTATTGTCCGGATGTTACACAAGGTAAAACCTCTCAAAACTACGATTGAGCAGCGGGAGTTTCACTTGGGATGCAAGGTGCCGAGAATAGCGGAAACGTGATGTAGTAATTGCTACGATATCACCTCCCTCGTACCGACCGGCAACTCGAGCTCGCGAATGTGTAGTCTACACTCTCCAAATGGGCACGAACGAGTCCAGACCGTGCTCCAGCGAGTAGTTTCACCGAGTCGCCAGGGCCCTCGGACAGCCGTAATTTCCACAGTTTGATTTCCCGGCTAGTCCTTGGAGCACTGCAACGATCTCGTCCTCGAAACGGCGTTGGCGGTGTCAGTAGCGTCAGCAGTATCGACGGTCATCATCGCCCTCCTGGCGGCGCTCGCGACGGAGGTCAACGAGGTCAATCACTGGCCAACCGACCTCTCGCAGATGCTCTTTGACTTCGGTGATCGCATTCGTATCGACTGTCCACGCCGATCTTTCAGGATTCCACCGTCGACTCGTCGATTCTTGCGGTAGGTCGAGGAGATCGTCTTTGGACTCGTATGGCGTGCCGAGCATGGCTTTTTAGCCCATCATGAGACGAAAACTCGCCAAGGACTTTGATACTCTCTACTGGATCGTCACCACCCGGCAGATAATCGAGAACCGGGCCATCCGCTGTATCGGTGTATTCGATAGCGAGGCGGCCACAGAACGGACACGCCCATACGCCGATGGAAGGCAGATGTGCGCTCGATTTGTCACAGGTCGGACAGTCAAGATCGAACGAGAGACTGTACCGAGTGGAGTCAGACATACTACCCGCCTCCAGTGGCTGCAGCGAGACTTGCTTGCTCGGGTTTGATGCCGACTGTCGCGATCGTCCGGCCTGGCGGTGTACTCCTTGGCGCATCGAGAAGCGTTCGAACCATCTGTATCCACGGGTCCATCCACACCCACGCCTTCCGTAGTGCCGGTATCAGCTCTCCCGGTGGGCCGAACAGCGCACCAGCTACTGGGTCCTCAGGGTCGGCATAGCGGTCGACGTCGAGTAAGTTACAGACTACATCATCAAGCACGTCCCGAACGAATGTCTCGTCCGCCTCCGAATCGTCCGTTGCCACGAACCACGGCCGAATATCGTCGCCACGCTCTTCATCAGTATGGAACGGCAGTGCGAACCGCCATCCATCGTCGGTCCTGCGAACGAAATCAAACGCATGCAGTCGCTCAGTGTGAGTGCGAACCGATCGTGCTGAGACGCCTGCTCGGTCGGCGAGATCACTTTGGATGAGTGGTTCGTCGATCACGAGCAGGGTGTGGACGACCTTCGATAGAGAGGGTTTCTCCATTGCAGGAAGGATACGCTTTCTGTCAAGCGTACCGAGGGCGTAGCGCACCTCGTCGAGGCGGAACTCTCGACTGGGGGCTTTGCTCTCTGAACCGAGGTTGTGCAACGCCTCAGCCACGTCGTAGGGTGTTCCGGTGAGCGCTGCAAGCATTGAGGTCGCTTCACGGGTTGGACGGATAGATTTCTGTCGGCACATCTCTCTGACTGTGTGAGCGACATGTTGGCGATCGGTCGCGACTTCGACGGGGATTTTCACCGCAAACTCCGGTGCGTCGTCGCGGGTTTCCTGACTCGAGAGCCGGCGGCGAAGCCGGCCGGCAAAGCTCTCGATGCTTTTCCCGACCAACACGAACGAGCCGATACACTCGCCGAACGGGTCTTCGGCGTCCACCGACGGCTCGAACGTACGTTTTTCCTCGCGGGTTTCGCACAGCTGACGATAGGCAGCAAACTCGCCGTATTTCGACTGGATGGACGCTCCGATAGCGAGTGTTTCCGCGAGGTCGGCTTTCTGAGACGGTTTGAAATCCCGCGAGAAGCGAGGCAGACGTGCCTCTCGAACCACCTCGACATCGGCGAGATCCAGTAGGTGAGCCATCGTCCCGGCGAGACCGTGCGCTTCGCGGGTGATGTCGCCCCGGAAGCGGCATTCGTCCTCGAAATTCCCATGATAGAGGTCTCTCGTGAGATCACGGAGGTCCTCTGCGGCTTCCAAGAGTGCGTCAGTGTAATCCTCGGCGGTCGCGTTTCTGTCGGCGAGGTAGCCGAGACATCGCGAATCTCGTAACAGGTCGGTGTGGTCCGCGAGCAGATCGCCGAGTTTCCCTGTTTCAATACGTTCCGGGGTGAGGACATGCCGGAACGTGCGGGGGTTGGCTAACGCTACTGCAATACACGTCCACCACTGCAGGGGGTTATCGTACTCGGCGCCGACGTACAGCCGATCGGCTTTCTCATCGTAGTACCAGTGCGGTTCGGCACGGTCGGTTTCCTTTTCAGAAATCGGGTAGTCAACGAGGCCAATACCGCCCTCGACAGCACTGCCAGCAGCGGCGGCGTAGCGGTGGCGTGCGGCGTCCCGCACCTGATGATAGTGCGGGAGACGATTGCGGTGGCTGTCGTGGTCGTCGGATGCTCCCGCACCGCCACTGCTACCGCACTGCTCCGCACCGCTTCCGCCTCCAACCTCCGCCCCCGTGCTGTGGCGGCCCTCGTGTGCGTGCGGGGTTACACGGCTATTGTCGGACGGATTTCCGGTCGAGTTAACGGAATCGTTCAGTCGGCTCTGGACGCCGATTTCACGATCGAGAGCGTCCAAGAACTGGCGGCCGATATAGGACAGTGATACGTGGGCGGTGCCGAGGTGGTCGAAGCGCTCAACGAGTGCGTGGGGCTGGAGCCGCTGCGTGACATGGTTGCGGATCGTCCCGCGGCCGACACCCATCTCGGCAGCGAGCGCGCTATAGGACACCGTCTCGCTCGTTTCATTGGCAATCGCACGGAGGATAGCGACGGGCTTTGAATCAGCGGCGAGGGCAGCGCGGGCGTCCTCGACGCGAGTCTCGACCGCCGCTGGAGTTGCTGGCTCTCCAAGACGCGGCTTGCAGTCGTCCTTAACGCTGCCGGGGAGTTCTTCGCGATGTTTGAACCATAGGAATGTCCGCTCGACAGGACCGGCAACGAGAACGACACGACAGCCACGAGCGTAGGCACGGATCAGCGAGAGGACGTTCTGGCGTTGGTCTTTGCGAACGTCGGTGAACCCAGCCATCGAGATGGCGATCGTGGGCGTCACGCCCTCGGCAGCAGCGAACAGCGCGGGGTCGCCGCCCCGGATGTCGTCGAGGCTCGTCCGCACATCGTGGCTGGTATTCCCGCCGAGTTGGCGGGTCATTCGCGTCAGTTCGTATGCATCGTCGTCTCGTCCCTTCGCAACCCCCATACAGAGGTCCGCGTAGCCGCCATCAAGAGCGTCGACACCGCTCTCCTCGAGGATGTTCCACAGCTTCGCCACTGACGGCGCTCGCCGACCGATCGATCGCGCGCTCTCATGCAGTCGGTCGGTGAGCTCGCTCTCCTCAGCGTCGTACAGTTCGCGGTGGAGTTTCGAGGGTGGCCACGCTTCGTTGTCTTCTTCGCTGGGTCGGACTGTCACATCCGTTGCGGCGGGGAACTGGTGTGTGATTTCGATGACGGGGTTGTCCGACTGTGAGCGCCGGTGCTGTTGCTGCTGTGGTGAATGCTGATCCGACATACAGCCTCACCTCGGCTCCTCTCGATGCCCACGCTCGTCTGGCACGTGTTGTGAGGCGACCGCCGCATGATTCTGTTCGTTCGCTTCGGTGGATACAGCGGAAGCGTGGTGTGGTCGATCGTTCTCGCTCCAAAGATCTGCGCCGAATCGGTCGATATTCGTACAGATGACGGTCGCGGCCGGCTGGTTGCTCATGCTTCGGCCTCCCGTGTTTCGGCGGGTGCATCAGGATGCTCGCGCGTGGCGAGACGGACGGCGAGATCGTGGTCGCCGAACACGGGGCCGATACGGTGGTCCTCACCGCTCTCGTGTTCGATGAGCGTGCCGGCTGCTGGACAGCTGTCAGTCTGGCACTGATAGTTATGATAGGCAGTGCCCTCACCCTGCCACGCGCTCGACAAGTGTTCGGCGCTGCCGCGACAGACGGCGCACTGGGTCGTCTCGGGGGCGTTGGCGTCGGCAACCTGCCCGTGTACGTCGGGTTGCATTAGGCGACCTCCCCCTGTCGGTCTCCGATTTCAGAGCCGGCGAGTTTGTCCCCGTTGTCGAGAGTCGCCTGCTCGCGATGGCGCGCGACTTCTGTCGCGCGGCGCATCCGCGTTCGGGCTTTCCGGGCGGAGTCGTCGTTGTGTTGATCGGCTGGCTGTGCCTCATCGTGTCGGTGGGTGTATGCTCTGTTACGTGCGGCCATGTCTATCTATGGCCCGTGATTGGAGTGCTGACGGCCGGGAGAGCCGTCGTGCCCACGGCTGACTCTACTCGTTGCCGAGTCGGCCACCCAGCGAGAGACGGCAACGCCTCTGCGCGTAGGGCGAAAGCTATATTTGCCATGGGCCGCGAGAAAGAGGTGTCCAAGCCCTTCTCGTCGACACTGATTCGTTAGCCCTTGCTTTGGACTGACGGTGCATCGCTTGGTATTTATGGTTTTGTATGACGCTCTGATAGTCCGTAGAGAACCCGTGTACGAGTGTTGTGGTGAGGTGCGTGCAGCCATCTACGTTAGGCTGCCTCCACCGAGATCGCCACGCGCACGCGGATGATCGCGCTGACGTAACCGGCTTTGGGGAGGTAGTATGGTTGGGGATACTCGGGCCGCCCTTCGACTTGATATTCGCCTCCAATAGGACCTTGAAGGCCAACCATCCCGTCCGGTTTCCCCGTGGTTTTGGTGACGCGCAGCGGTTGCTCCCGATTCGGCCAGATGACTCGCTGCCCTTCTTCAAGATCGGTGAGCGAGCTAATCGACCCAATCAACTCAATGGCATCTTGTGAGATGCGAGTGTCGTTCGTGCTGGTTTCAGGAGCGTCGGTTTCGTGTTCGCACAGCTCGCTGTCGTCTCGTGGACGATGATAGGTGGTTGGCTTGCGACAGCTCCTCACAACTGTCTCGATCTCGTTCTCGTCGGGAGGGCCGTCGGGGTAACATTCGGACCATTCACACGCATCGTAAAACGTGCGGGTACGACCGTCATACGACATTTCGCGCCATTCGCGCCGGTCGATCCCGCGTCCGACTTCTCTCGCACGACAGGCGGGTTCTACCGTGTCGCTATCGCCAGTCTCCTCTGGATGGTTGTCATGTCGTGCGTGCCGCGAACGTGCGGTATCCTTAGGTGAATGGACACCAGAGTAAGTCTTGCTTTGGCTCATTGGATTGGTTGTGATTGAAACTGTCAGTAATCCGATGTTGCCAGAGACAGTCAGCGCGGGTACCGATACCGAGTGAGGACCAGTCACTCAGGTTACGACGTTGATTCCCGCGCTGACACGATACGCCCGTGAGCCGAGCGTCCGTCCCGCACCCGCTGCTTGACGCTTGCTGACATCGCTTGCGCCGATTGAGTGGGGTTTTGTACATCATGTAGCCTCTGACATCATCTCTGTTTGAGACCAGCGTTGATAAAAACTGCGCATAGATGTTATTCATTGATAGCTCAAAAGATGTATCTGCTGATCTAGTCCAGCGGTGTTAAGCGGAGGGACGCTGGATTCGTGTATCAATGCCGCCGTGGGTACCGTGGATGAGCCAAGTTGACGAGCAGATCCTGCGAGTGCTCGATCAGGTCGGGTTCCCTCTCCCCCCGAAGGCTATCATGCTCGGTATCCGGGAACGATATGGAGAGGAAGCTGCTCCAGGGGCAAACCATGTCTCGCGGAGAGTACGCGGGCCACTTTCTGAGCATGGATTGATTGATCGGCCTCTCCCTGATGAAGCGAGAACTTATTACGGTGTTACAGAGCTGGGCGAGCGTTATCTGCATGATCCAGACACTGAATCCGAGGAGTTTGTCGCCGACATGGACGCCTCTGAGTAGCGGAGTGTTCTGCGTATGGGCAAATGCACCCACATCCGATCTCAGTTTCTCCCGTTTCATTCGCTTTGACTCTACCCGTCGTGGGGCGAGGGTGTACTTATCGTAACGCCCCTTCGGATTCCGAAACGGTATCTGTCGTGAAAGAAACGGCCTTGGAATTTAGCTGAGTTTACGCTGCCAATGCTACGTGAGGAGTGGGTACGTAATCACCAGTGTCGTCCATCGAAACCGCCATCAATATCTGGTGGATTTTCTTCCGGACAGTAGGCCATATTTCGGTATGACTCATATGTATTCTTGGCCCATTCAACGATACTTGGATTTTCGCTCACGATCATGGCGATGTGTTTTCCCTCACCCTGTTCGTTGTACGCACCCACTGCAACTTTTCGGTCGTCATATATACCGATGCCAAGTGTGTGAGAATCTTCGAGATAAAGTGGCTGATAGTGCTCGTATTTGGCGTGAATGTCGCTAGTTGTCCACTCTACCAGTCACGGTACGAGCAAGTGCGTAGAAATCGGCCAGACGTGAGGCGGAGTCCCAGTGTAGCATGTG
>NZ_AOMF01000099.1 GCF_000336715.1 Halococcus thailandensis JCM 13552 | reverse complement strand
TAGCGGGTGAATCAGGTCACTGATTCATCCGCTTCGTTCCTACAACGTATCAGCTACTGGGCTGTTGAGCCAGAGTGGACAACTAGCGAATGTTGATTGTATATTGGTCTGCCTTGACAAAGCTTCCCCAATCAAGGATGGCTTCGGCCTCGACACCGAAATCGAGCATCGTTTGGTACGCTAAGAACAACACGGGATTATAGATCGAGCAGATACACCGGAACTGGCTCACCCGAAGGTCACAGAGTCTGAGAGCGGCCCCGAGCACGTTCGAGGGACTGGCTGTATCCGATGCGATAACGGTTGCATCGGCGAGTTCCTTGACCGGAACAGTCGCATTTTCCAATGGGAGACGTTGGAACCATTCTGCCTTCTCGATGATTTGTTCAATAGCAGTTGATAAATCGCTGTAGGCGAGTAACACATTTTCACCAGCATTGGTTATCCGGTAATTGTGATTTTCTTCATCCACTAGATCATGGGCTGGCGTCTCAAACCATTTGAGCTGGCTCTTGACGGTTTGCTTAGTGGCTGATACAGATGCTTTCTGCTGAATCTCATCTACGCTCTGGTAATCATCATACAGATTTGACAAGATTGTGAGCGAGGTTTCGGTTCGAGTCAATTCCGCGAATTTGTTTCTGCTGATTGGGATTTCTGCAAAACACTCTTGGAGAGCTTCTAAGAGTACCTTGCCGCCAGCAGTTGGTTCGATATTCTCTCGATAGGTTTTGATGATTCCGTGGTTTTGGAACTCTGAGAGGTGTTTTCCAGCTGTCTTGTCTGATGTCTCTGCACGGGCGGCGATGTCATCTTGCTTTGCAGGTAGCGAACAATCATTCACTGCCCGCAAAACATCCAGCCGTTTTGTATCAATTATACCGCTTATCACTTCTCGAATGTTGAGCTGTCGGCCAGATAGAGGATGTGTCTGTATGGACATATCCTATGTAGTTAAACCCGCGATCTATGGGTCTATCTGTTGGTTTCGTCTGAGCCTATTTGAAGTGTCTTTTAGGGTCCCATCGGCGAGTTTAACTGATGAGTAATACACAGCTACCGCCTTCTCCCGAAGGTTATCCTGTCATCGGTCACACGATTGATTTTGGTGATGATCCTTTCGGGTTTGTTGATCGCGCTACGACTGAATGTGGTGATGTCTACTGCATGGAATTGCCGGGCACAGATGTGTATGTTCTCGCGGGTGCGGAATATCTAGAGCAGGCGCTCGTTACGGATGTCGATGCGTTCGGCAAGACGGATGATTTCAATCGGGTGTTCGGAAACGGAGTGTTGTCTACCGAAGGTGAGCAGTGGAGTCGGCAGCGTGGTATTCTCCAACCACTCTTTCACCCCGAGCGAGTGAGCGGCTATGCGGATGATATGGTTGCCGCAACTCAGCGCCGACTCGCAACGTGGGAAGACGGTGAGAGATTAGATATCGAATCTGAAATGCAGGATCTCACGATTGAGATTCTATTCGCAACGCTATTCGGTCGCGATTTGGCTCCCGGCGAAGGTGACGATCTACGCGATGCGTCAGATGGCCTCAACAAATGGTTCGTTCCAACTTCCTGGCTGCTCCCTCACTGGATACCAACGCCATCTCGTCACAAATTCAGCAACTCAGAATCGCGGTTGCGAGTCGAAATTCGCCGATTGCTTGCAGAATACGAATATGCCGACAAATCAGGGACAGTAACGCTAGCCGATCAAGTAGGACAATCCGCTTCCGACGGCCAATCAGGTGGTTCGGAGAGTGAAACACTGCTCTCGAAACTATCTGAAGCAGCCGAGGCGACAGGCGATGAGCATCTAAATCCTGAAGAAATCGAGGATCAGATGCTGACGATGATATTCGCTGGATATGAGACAACTGCATCTGCTATCGCGTTTGCTTTGTATTCGTTGGCGACCGAACCTGATGTCCGTGCCGCGTTCCACGAGGAACTCGACACGGTGCTCGATGGAAGGCCACCGACACGGGACGATGTGAGTCGTCTTGACCTCACTAACCGGATCGTCACCGAGACGCTTCGACTCTATCCCCCGATCCATACGATCCCCCGCCAGACGACGAGAGAGGTAGACGTCGGTCGCTATCACCTTCCGCCCGATGAGCAGGTGCATCTCTCGGTGATCTCGGTCCATCGTGACGAGCAATACTATGATGCTCCGCTGGAATTCCGCCCTGATCGCTGGACTGATGGATTCCAGGAAGAGTTAGATGATCATGCCTTCATTCCGTTCGGAGGTGGACGACGGACATGCATCGGACGAGAATTCGCTCGGCTTGAAGCAACACTCGCGCTTGCGACGATCGGTCAACGGTTCGATCTCGAATGGACTGGTGATGAGACAGACATCGCTATCGAACCGGAGATGACGACGAAAACACAGAACGGATTGCCGATGGCGGTTCGTGAGCGATAGTGGCCATCCGAGCTAAGGCTGTCCGTCGGTTCCCTGGCTGACCACCACTGTCACACCGTCATCGTGGTAGCGCACGACTCGAGATCTAATCTCCGCGAGATTGACGGTGTACTCTTGTGCGACGGTGGCGACCGCATGATCTCCTGGCGACTGGTCAATGTCACGCCTCTCAGAATAACTCATCGTGACTATCCATTCTCCTTCTCGTTGACTAATGTCCATTTCCAGTATGATTCTTGCCCGACGCTTCGGCGATATTCGTTGTCGCCGTCCTCGTTCTCAATTCATTTCTTCGATGCTCTCGTATTCGTCCCGAACGATACGGCGTATCTCGGCTTCGGAGGGGCTGGTGTCGTTTCGAGCAGCGGCGAGGTCTTCGCTCATTGAGGAGAGCTGTTCTTGCATGACCTCGATTTTCTCGGGCATAGAGAGATCGTCACCGTCGAAGTGCTCGGGTGTGAGTGCTGGCGTGTCAACGTCAATGTCCCGTGAGACGACGATCGGGGTGAGCATCCGACTGCGCGTTGCCTCCGAGAGACTCTCAACGTTTTTGGCGAGATGGGTGGCGAGATCGGCTTGGGAATACTCCGGGCCGTGGATCAACGCAACCGTCTCGGGACTCACCGTTCGGGCGAACTCCAGCAGGCCGGACTGGGCGGCGTGGCCGCTCAAGCCCTCGACTGTATGCACCCAGTCGGCGGGGATCGTCGCTCGGGTGACGTGCTTGGCGGCACCGTCCTCCTCGATGGTGGTCCGCACGATGTTCGACGTGGAGGGCCAGTCGGTGCCGAGTGGTTCGCTGGTGACCGTGTAGGTGAGTTCGTCCTTGTCGGCTTTGATCTGGTCTTGTAGCACGCGCCCGGTGGTGTTCTGGGCCTGATAGCCGGTGAGGAAGATGTTCGCGGAGCCGAAGCGAGCGGCGAACTCGGTGAGATAACGCGGAGAGTTGCCACCAGTGAGCATCCCCGACGGCGCAATGATGATCGGGACGCTGCCTCCTGACTGGGTTGCATCGTTGAGGATTGCTCGTCGGTGACTGTCGGTGTCGGGGAAGGCAGTATCATCGGGCAGGAATGGCTTCGTCGTGCCGTTTTCGACACGATTGACGATAGATTCGTCCATGAAGCTCGCGTTGGTCACGAACTGGTGGTAGATGTCGGTGGCTTCCTCTGCCATCCCATCGACGACGAGCTGCACCCGATCTTGAATGTCGTCCGAGAGCGTATGCAGCCGATTGGCGAACATCAGCATGAGCACCTGTGCCCGGCCGACGGCGAAGGTGGGTATCAGTACAGGCTCACCGGACTGGACAGCGCGCTTGACGGCATTGTAGAGGTCCGTTTGGGCGTCGCTCATTGAGGTGTGGCTATGGAGCGACCCGTAGGTGGATTCGAGCACAAGCAGATCGGCCTGCGGCGGCGCGGTGATATCCGGAAGGTGGGGCGCACGTCCGCCGAGGTCACCGGAGAACACCGTGCGATAACCATTGGTCTGGAGCATAAGCCACGCCGATCCGAGCAGGTGGCCGGCGTTACCCATCTGGAACACCAGCGGGTCTTCGTCGGGAATATCGGCGAGGGCTTCGGCGCGGCCCCCACCGTAATCGACTGGTTCGAACCGCTCGAAGATGGCTTCGACGTGAGCCTCGACGTACTGCTGTTCTTCGCCCGCGTGGCGGCTCTCGCGGCGATGGATTTTCAGCGAGTCTTCGAGCAGGGTTTTGGCGATCTCGATGGTTGGTGGGGTGGCGATGATCGGTGCGTCATCGGCGAGCAGCCCGCGTGCTTCCAGGATTGGCAGCCCGCCGGAGTGATCGATATGAGCGTGTGTGAGGAACACCGCGCCGACACTACCGGGTTCGAGTCCGCGAAAGTCAGGGAATGAGTCGCCGGTTCCTTGATTGAGTCCGCAATCGACGAGAACAGTACTGAACTCGGTATCGACCTGATAGCAGCTGCGACCGACTTCGCGTGCGCCGCCACGCGGGGTGACGGCGATCGGTGTTTCAGCGTCGATTTCCACGTCGGCGTGTGCGAGGGGATCGAATGTCTCGTCGATATCAGCGGGGAGCCACGGCATTTCCTCGTTGATATCGTTCATCGATCGTTACCTCGCTCGTTCATTCGGTGAGTCATGATATCAATGTCTTCGTACAGCAAGGCTTCTATCGTTTTGTTTTCGCAGTCCACGATCATGCTGTTAGTGTCTCCCATGTTTCTTATCGTAGCGCCGCTCAATCACCGCGCCATACGTCTCACAGCGATAGCCGCTGAGATTTGTTTGCGAAACGAGGCTGTGCGCCCTATACTCGGGATAGCAGTAGCGCCACTGCTTTCTCGACTATTGGCCGCCTTCGTCCGATAGTAGTGGAGTACTCTGGCTGTCTCCGCTGCATCGGCGGATTATGTTTCGTGTCGCCGGCCACACTTCCGGCATTCGAGGATTTGAGCGCTGTCCCAACCGTCGGGCCAGCCGGCGCTCTCTCGGGTACGCTTGACCATTCGCGGCGGTCGATCGGAGCCACAGACACACTCGTTCATCGCTACTGTCGGCTGCTCGCGGCGTTCATGTCTTCGTTCGTGATTTCTGCGAGGCGGGTGATTGGATAGGCGTAGCGTTGGATATCTGCTCGTTCGAGCTGGTCGTCGGCGGCCATGCGAACGATATCGTCAGCTTCCCAATTGCTCCCGACTGCATCCTCGATATCCGCGACGAACGCAACATCAACAACTGGTTCGTGAGGTTCATAGTCGGGATTTGCTTCGGCGACGGTCTGGTCGATAGCGCCGATGTGGTATGCACGGGCCGGGGTGTCCCGAAGCCTGAGTATGACCATTCGGCTGTCGTCGTCACTTTCGCGATCGCACACGAGTTGGCCGTGAGCCAGTTCGACCAGCATCTCCGGCTCTTGCCAGTTGTTGGTCATAGTCCGTCCTCCCTACGGGCCTCTTGTTGGGCGTCACGCTCTGCTTCCCGAGCGTCGGCGCGGATGTGGCCGAATTTGACTTTGCAGGGAGTCGAACAGAACCGGCGGCTACCGCTGGTGCCGCGCGCCTCGTTGCTGCATGAGGGATTTCGGCACTCGTCGCGCTCGCTCATCGGCTCTCCTCCTGCTCGCCGACGGTGAGCGGGTGGTTCGTGACATATCGCCCGTCGGTAGCGCTCTCGCCGCACACGATAGCGGTCTCCGGGCCGGTCGGGGCGTTGACGTGGCGGACGTGGGGCACACAGCCGTCGCATTCACGCTGATCGCACACCACGTCCGTAGCGAACGATTGCAGCGTCGAGATGATCCCGCGTCGGAGCGCCGCGCCGTGTTCGTCGGCATCGCGCTCGAAGCGCGTTTCGTGGGTGTAGCGGGCCAACACGTCTTCGATGGATTTGCCGTAACGATAGTCCGCACCTCGCGGTGCCCACACCTCGCTGCGAGTGGTGAAATACCGCGCTCCTTCGTACGGTCCTCCGTCCTCACGGGCTTCGACGTAGCCCTCTGCGGTGACGAGCAGCATCCAGTCTCCGGCTGAGTGGACGATCTCGTGGCTCGTGTTGTCGGCTTCGCTGGTCGGTTGCTGATCGGCGGGCGATTCGTCGGGTTCTTGTCCGCTGATGGCGTTCGCCGTCATGGTTGTCTGGTCTGCGAGACAACCAGCCCGCGTGCGACAACACGCGGGCACTTTCCTCGTTGGAAAATGCCCCGAAGGGGCTGGTCTGTCTCTACTTCACCGTAATGGCCACACTAACATAAACCTTTTACCTCGTGTTTGTACTCCAAGTTCGCCGTCTTTCGGTTTTTGTGTTCATGAGCGATGTGTGGCGTTAGCTGCGGTGCTGTTCGATGTGAAATGGTTTGACTTGTCATAATAGTCCGTTCCCGAAGCCGCTGAGATCGGCAATTGCATCCGTTCATCGCCGATCGTGAGACGAGATCTGCCGAACCGATAGAAGTGTGAGATGTGCGACCGCTACCGGCTCCCTTCTCGGCGGGCACACACCGCGCAAAGCCGGCGCGTAGCCGTCCGGGGTGCAGCTGGATCGGGGATGTCAGCGTTTGAGCCGCCGCAAATGGCGCAGTTCATAGGCCGTCGCTGCCGAGACAGCCCGAAAGCGTCGTACCGGTTACGCTGTTGTGGGTGAGGCTGCCGGTCGCACCACAGTTCCCGCACTCGTAGCCCTCGAAGGCGTCGTCGCCATTGTAGGATTGGGCTGTAATGCGGAGGTCATGGGAGCCACACCGATCGCAGATGAGCGTCATTCGCCGATCACCTTACTGCCGTCAGCCGCCATGCGGCGCGTCTGTGCGCCCGCAGCATCGGCACTCGACAGGATGAGCGGGCGTTGCTCGACAGCGCGCTGGTGTTTGCAGTGTGCTCCGCGATGAACGGCGTGGGGGCACGAGCAACCGTCCGCTCGCCCGTTGGCGACGTGAACGCTGTAAATGTGCTCGCCGGGGTCCGCGTGTGAATCGTTCTGTACGTTGACGTAGCCAGCACCGTCGCCGCCAACGACAGTCATACTGAACCGCTCCCATTCCGCGCGTCGTTCATTGGGCGAATCGCCGGATACTTGACCGATAGATTCGTTCGTGCTCATGGTTTCGTAACCCGAGACCACCGGCCCGCGCGTTCAAGGCGCGCGGGCACTTTCCTCGTTGGAAAATGCCCCGAAGGGACCGGTCTGTCTCTACTTCATCGTAATAGCCACACCGACATAAACCTTTTACCTCATGTTTGTCCTCCAAGTCCGCAGTCTTGCGGTTTCGATGCTCATAAGCGATGTGTGGCGTTAGCTGCGGCGCTGTTCGGTGTGAAATGGTTTGGCTTGTCATAATAGTCCGTTCCCGAAGCCGCTGAGACAGCAAACTGCGACTGTTAACGGACAAAGAAAATGGAGCTTCGCTGCCGTTGTCGGCTGATTATCGGCTGCTGAGGCTGAGGTCTATCACGTCTTGATCGACCATTTTCCAGAGGAACGCGGCTTGTTCTTCGACCGAGCTAGCCGCGTATATCGCGGCGTTTTCGTCATTAAGGTGCTCGTGGACTTGTTCAATGCCGTCAGCGGTGATATAGTCGATTTCGTCTGGAACGTGTTGGTGGGGGTCGAACGTATCGCTGTCGTCGTCTTGTGTGGCACTCTCGCTGTCCTCGACATGGCCGCCGTCGGCGAGCATCTGGGGAGTTTCGTCCATGTTTGCGGTGGGTTCGCTAATATGATCGTTGTTGCTGGTGTTGTTCTCGTTCTCAAACAGACATTGGCTGGCGGCGTGCTCGCCGGTAAGGGTGCGCTGGTCGTCCTCGGTGTCGGCAAAGAGCGCGCGCTGCTCACCGCTGTCGCGCCGCTGCACACTCTTGCGGTCGTCGACTCCGAAACTGCTGGCTTCGGGCTGGTCAATTCGGGTGTCGCGCTCGCGGTGATCGACGTTCGCGCCGAAGGCTTCCAGATCTGTCTCGACGCTTTCCTCAGATGGCTCAATTCCGTCGGTGTCGCCGTCCTCGCCGACTGAGAAGGCGTACTGTTGGCTGACGGTCGGATTGTCGGACATTAGGCTAGCACCTCCTCGACGTCCTCTTTCTGATCGGGGTTGATCCCGAGCTGGCTAATGACTTCGATGGCCGACGCACCGGGGTTGTTCGCCTCGAAGCGTTCGACACGTTCGGCGAGCGATTCACCGTCGTCGTTGGTCTGCTCGGTGTTGTCGCCCTCGGTGGTTTCGTCGTCCGCGCTGTCGGCTTCGACGCGAACGCCGTCGATGTCAGGGATTTCACCGGTCACGAACGCGGCGCGATGGGCGTGTTTACACCATGACCCCCGCTGGCCATCCGGGCACGTACAGGTCCCGTCCGACAGATCTACCGTGTAGCTGCTGCCCGAGCCGCTGAAGACGGTATATTTGCCGTCGTCGCCGGCCGCTTCGACGTGGAAAAATCCGTCGAGCGCCCGGCTGACGCGCTTTGCGACCGCTTCAATACTGCGTCGTTCGTCGTCGGTACGTTCTTGACCGATGGATTCGTTCGTGCTCATGGTTTCGTAACCCGAGACCACCGGCCCGCGCGTTCAAGGCGCGCGGGCGCTTTCCTCGTTGGAATTTGCCCCGAAGGGACCGGTCTGTCTCTACTTCATCGTAATAGCCACACCGACATAAACCTTTTACCTCATGTTTGTCCTCCAANCCCCGAAGGGACCGGTCTGTCTCTACTTCATCGTAATAGCCACACCGACATAAACCTTTTACCTCATGTTTGTCCTCCAAGTTCGCAGTCTTGCGATTTCGGTGCTCATGGTTCGGTGAGAGCGCTGAGAGAGGCAGAGAGGTCTATGTATCGGTTTGACTTGTCATAATAGTCCGTTCCCGAAGCCGCTGAGACAGCAAACTGTGCCCGCTAATAGGTGAAGCAAAGTGCGGTTTCGCTACTGCTATCGGCTGGTTATCGGCTGCTGGGTGTGAGTCTATCATGTCTTGATCGGACGTTTTCATAGGAACGCGGCTGGTGGGCGTCTTACACTGATTTTAGCGTGGTCCATATACTGTAAGTCAGTACTGTAGGTTTCTGCCGAAGGGCTTACATTCATGGTTGGCGTAGGAGTGTTATGGCAGACGAGGAAGAACGCCGCACCAACAAAGCGGGGCGAGAGATGGATAGTGAAGGTCGCTTCGTCAAGAAATTCGATAAAGAAGACGTGATGGATGTGTTCGATATGGTCGAAGGACCGGTCATCACGGCGGGCGACGTGGCTGAGGCATACGATTCGGGAGCTGAGACTGCGCGGCGGCGGCTCCGTGAGTTGTACGCCGACGGGCGTGTGAACAAGCGCAAGGCGCGCAAGCGGGTTCTATGGTGGCGTGCGGACGAGGACGGGGATTCACCGGATGTGGCTGATGTGCTCGCGAACAACGACCCTGAGACGCTATTTAAGCTTTTGAGCCTCAATCTCGGCGAGTCGATTACTGTGGGTGAGACTGTGTACGAGAGCGGGAACAAACACCAGCTCGAACAGTCCACGGACAGCTAGCAATTTCTCACTATATTTCCATCCATGAACGAGCGCCAGCAGGCTGCGGTCGCGGAGTTAGTTGATGGCCTTGATGCACCCGAGAGCGTCCGCGAGATAGCTCACGCACTCGCGCATCGCGCGTTCGCCGCGGAGATGCAGATGGGCCGATCAATCGAAATGATCGCCGCAAGCGCCGTGTACGCCGCGTTCCGCCGTGATGGCGAAAGCCACACGCTTGATGAAGTGAGCGCTGAAGCCGACGTAGATCGAACGAAACTCGGCCGGACGTACAGATGCCTCGCGAACAGACTCAACATCAAGCTCGAACCTGCGGATCCTCACGAGTTTGTCGGGCGGTTCGCAGATTCGCTCAACATTGAGGATCGGACGGAAGCGTATGCACATGAAATCGTCACGATGAGTGTTGAGGCAGGGCTGCACACGGGGATAAAGCCCGCCGGAGCAGCCGCCGCTGCGGTGTATCTCGCCGATAACGATCGGCATGATCACCTCACACAACCCGAGATAGCGGCGATTGCTGACGTCTCCGTTGTGACCATTCAGAATCGGCTTTACGAACAAACACGCTTACTCGGTGACGATGAGCATGGCCAAATCCCTGCGAGCCGGTGGCAGTATCTCGAGACGGACTGACGCTTTGTGAGTTTGTACGCTCTGATGATCCCTGCGCTTGTGGTGATTTTTCTGGTGACCATTTGGCCTGCGTAGGGCACTCGCTGGGCTCAGCGTGTAGGTACTGACGGAAGAAGGCCGAGGACGGGGTACGACTGCGCTGAGACATTGGCTAGGCATGCTAACGCTATGTCGTCCTCGGCGTGTGGTTGTTTGCTCGGCAGGCTCATAACCCTTGGCCGTATGACACGCCTGCTGACTTCCTTGGTCCTCTGTGCTCAAAGCACGCCATCCAATCTCTCTTCATGAAAATCGACCGAACACGGTGAAACGTCTGAAATTGACCGTGTTAGCGGCCCTGGATGCTACTGGATTGTTATGCCTTACAGGTCGCGTGGCTGGACGGTCTTGCGGTCGTTGTCACTCGCTCGCTGTGCAGCGTCTTCAAGCAGCTCGCTCACTTCCTCGTCGAGGGCATCGTAGAAATCGCTGGATACGTTCATATCGCTCAATTCGTCTTTTACAGCTGCTTTGACGATTAGATCCGTCATAGACACGCTCTCGCCGCCGGTCTCTTGAAAGTGTTGATTATCGCCGCTCTCAGCGGCTCTCGGAAAGATATGGATGATTTGGTAGCACCGGAAAGTCGAGCCGTAACAACTTCTACTATGAGTTACTTCGTACTCTATACTCAGTTCTGAGTACTCCGTACTGAGTTCTCAGGTCTGAGGAACAGATACTCGGTGCTGAGTATGGCGTACTATTATGGTGCTGGCGCATACATCCACTTTCATGGGCATAATCTCAGATCAAATGGACCGCCTCGAACCGGCGATGCTTCAGTTTGGTGAAGCTCTCGGTGGATCGCCCGATTCAGTAAAGGACCTCCCGTTCTCCGAAGAGGCCGATAAGGACGGAATGCCGGAGGAATTGTACGTCCGGCATGATCAAGCAATGATTCACAACCTGACTGTTGCGTTGCTCAACGGCCACCATGTCGGGCTGATCAGTCCCTACGGAACGGGGAAGACCGCATTGCGGGAAATCGTCCGCCGCGACCTTGGCGAACATCCAGAGTTCGTTATCGGATATCTCGACAATGCTTATGAAACCACACCGCGCGGGCTCTACGCTACGGTCATCCGGGCGGCACTTGACGCGGGCTACGATCTCGACTCGGATGAATACCGACAACTCCGCGAGGGCGTCCCGTGGGTGACTGATGAAGCGAAGCAGGCTGTCCGTGACCTTGCAGAACAGGTCGAAGCCGCCGACCGAACGCTCACGCTCGTTGTGGACGAGATCGAGGATTTCCCTGCCGAGTTGCTGCCCGTTCTCCAGACAGTCGCTGACAGTGGTGTCCGACTGTTCTTGATGGGCACGCCTGCTGGAAAGGACCGCCTCGAAGAAACCCGTGATACGCTCGATTCGCGCATCCGCTATCACGAGGGTATCAAGCCGTTCGACCGTGAAGATATCGCTGAATACGCCGCTCGATCGTTCGCGTACTTCCGCGATGAGTCGTTCAACGGACAGGGGCCGGCCCCGTTCACTGAGGACGCAATCGAGGCGATTCACGAGCAAACTGACGGCAACCCGCGCGACGTGCGCCTCGAATGTGCTGATACGCTGGCGAAGGGTGCTATTGCATGGCACCAGAGCGATAGTGATGTTGAGGATTTCCAAATCGACCGCCGGATTGTGACAAGTACCGTCACATCCTAAGGTTCAAAATGCACTGCACACTAAATACTCCGTGCTCAGTACTCCATACTCAGTACTTGGTACTCAGTGCTCGATGCTCGGTGCTTGGTACTGAGAGTACCGGCTTACCACCCCGAACTCTACAACAGGACACTCACCCATGACAGAAACCGGCGACACAGAATCTGATGGCAGCGACAATGATGAGTTGGGCGGCGTACTCGGTGAAGTCGGTCTCGACTACGCCGATGATGACGAAGCCGACCAAGTCGATAATGATCCAGAGAACAACGAGATAGACAGCACGGACGAAATCGACACCTCCGATCCGTCAAACCCATCTGACAGCGAATCACCCACAGACGGTGCTTCTAATGACACAGCAACGGAAGCGGATGATGGTCCTTTTGCGCCCGACCCGGAGATGCAGCTCACGAAATCACTCGGTACGAAGCTTACTCCACCGGAAAAGGAGTTCATCGATCTGTATGTCGAATTCTCCGATGAGTACGAGCATACTGGGGAATTTCTGCGGGTGTTCGTTGACGAACTCCGTCAAGAATACGGGGAGGAGGTGATGCGACGGAAAGAAGCTCTTGAAGAACTCAAAGGAGGGCTGTAAGATGGTGCGCGGGGGCGCGCTGCTAGCTCGATAACGAACATGCCCGCTGACCATCCTCAAACCCGACGTGGGAAGGCACGGCGAAGGAACAGACAGCAAGATGCACGCCGTGAGACGAACAGCATCGAATCTTCCGACACCGAGAGCGACGGCGGGCTGGTGAAACCGGCGCTCGTGTTCGTCGTGGGGACCGTCGTAGGCTGGGGAGCGTATCTGTTCTCCGCGTTGGCCGTCCTGAGCTATCCGACCGACGTGGAAGCGGTGTCGGTGACTGGCCTTTCGATGTCGACGACGTTCTGGATAGCGGTTGTTCTCCTCGCGATCATCATCTTCGCGATGCTCGCCAAACCGGGAACGGTCTTCGCCGGCTGGCTACTGATGGCCGGCGTCGTCGCTGTGGTGGCTTCCTCCGGTGGTGGATGGACGGACGGACTGTTGCTCATCGAGGGCTTGACGGTCGCGTTCGTCGTGATTGCAGCGTTCGTGAAGCTGCTCCTGATGCTGCCTGACTGGTACCTTTTCGCTCACGCTCTGAACAAATCGTAGTGAGAGCGGTGAGAGAATACGTACGTATTCTTTTTGTATTATCTCGTGTTTGTTTCCAGATATGGATCCGATCACGCTGCGGCTGGAACCGAAGGTTATCGAGGAATTGGACGATGAGTACGAAGAACGCGGGTTTCGCAACCGGACGCTCTACTTGCGCCACCTTGTCGAGAAGCGGGACATGGTTTTCGAGAGTGAGCAAGACCAGGACGACACGGAGATCGAGCCGGCCGAGCAGCTAGCCGAGCACGGCGAGCAGTTGTCGGCCTATGATGATCGACTCGACGACCTCGATGACCGATTGGAAGACCTCGAAGAACAAGCCCGGCCATTTTCGTGGTCCTCACGGAGTTCGGATTCCTCGCCGTAATCGCTCGTAATCGCTGCGTATTCTCTCCCGGTATGCGGTCTTCCGATCCTCCCGACGGATCATCCGAGACGCTGGCCGGGCTGCGTTGCCGCTGCCTGCTCTTGTGGTGGTTGTTCCCGTCTGGAGGTCCCATCTCTTTGCCGTTCGCTATAGGGGTTAGCTGAAATCTTCGTACTTTCGACTCTCACAGAATGGTTACCTGTTGAAATCGGCGTGCGAGATACACAGCGCGTATCTTGCATGCTCTACGCTTACCTTATCCCAACCACTCCTTCGCCGCCAGACACTCACGGCTGCTTTCATGCTCACGAGAAGGATTAGAGCAGTAAATCGTTGGTTCGGCGCCAGATCTGGCTCGAACGGATGCCAACGATGAGCACCGTCCGGGATCGGTGAAAGATGTGAGACCAATGGGGGCACTCCAGGTCATACTCGAGAAGCTCGAATGCAACCACCTCGAACTCAAAGGATGACGGAACGATGAAACATATTACGGACAGTTGCTACGAGAATGAGGCAAATTGCAATGTGATTTCTCAGACATCTTTCGGACGAACTCACTGCGAAAGCGGGTCGATACCGATGACGCTGACGTTGGTTTTTTCAATGGTTGTCGAGTTCTTCGAGTTGGACGCCACGAGCGTCGCGTTCCGGTTGGTCGGGAGCGCGAGGAGCACGTTCGTTTGTCCCGAGGTGACCTGATGTGTTGAAAACACCTGTCCGTTCTCCCGGATGACGGAGATCGTGGTGACGTTACTCGCTGCCGGCGTCGATTTGAGGGTGGTGTTCGCCCATACGTGATTCGAAGCCCATGGCTCGTCGACGCTGAATTCCTCGAAAACCGCCGATTCACTCGCAGTCGGATTCACAGACGGGTCAACCGAGAGACAGCCGCTGGAGACGAGTATACAAGCGAGAATGGCAATCAACAACGTTTGTCTCCAAGACACGGTCTCGCTTGGACACTTTCTCGCAAAACGGTTCCGGTCGTCAGCTGATGTGGCCTCAGCTCTGAACACTCGCTGAACACCTTCTTTCCATCGGGTAATACGCTCATCCCGGTAGACCGTAACATCAATTCTGCTGGCGATCACATGGCGGTCAACGATGGACGAGGAGTCAGCTCAGGTCTTCCTTCC
>NZ_AOMF01000098.1 GCF_000336715.1 Halococcus thailandensis JCM 13552 | reverse complement strand
GGCGCGCTGCTCACCAACGAGAAAGTCACTCAAACAGCCGTTGGCGACGTTGCCGATATCTCTGTGGTCACGATCCGAAATCGCTATCGAGATCTGATCGAAATCGAGGAGTGAGTTCGTGTGAGGGAATCGCCCCTGTGGTTAGTTGGTTTTGGCTACTAGTTCGTCGTTGCTGTATACACCGGGTGAGGTATCATCTGGGTACGTGAGTGCTGCTAGGGAACCGTCATAGGCGTACGCGTCATATCCATAGCCGCTCACAGCACCAGATACCAATGTGCTTTCGAGAGTGTCTTGGCCGTCGTCTTTCTGTAGCACTTCCCGAATCGAACCACTGACCGAGAACTCGTAGGGGGTGTACTCGCCATGAGCAACGATCGTCAGCTTCCGGTCAGGTCGTCTGCCGACATGGGCAGCTTTCCCATCGATGGTCACCCGAACCTCTCCCGATGGACGGAAATAAAACGATTGAAGGCGTCCGTCGTACGTATACGCGTCCTTTCCGGACTGCACCGCACCGGAAGCACCGTATGCATTGACATGGTCGCTCTCGTTCCTGCTTGCTCCGTAGGCATCGCTCTTGGTAGCATATGTGCTGGTCGAAAACGAGTAGGGTGTATTCGTGCCGAATCCCTCGATAAGAAGCGTGTGATCGGGTCGGTTACCGACGTGGGCCGGTTCGCCATCGAGCAAGACGTTGATCTCGCCTGACCGATCGAAGTCGAACGAATAGAGATTGCCGGTGAACGTATACGCATCTTTCCCGTTCTTGACCGCCCCATGGGCGCTCCGATCAATGATATGATCGCTTCGATTAACGCTCGCGCCGCCGGCCGTACTCTTTTCGAGGTTGTTTCCGACAGTGAATGAATACGTCGTAGTCTGGCCAAATCCTTCGATAGTGAGTGTATGTTTGTTGGGAGTCGCAGTCGCACTCCCAAACGTCCCAAAACTAGCTACCCCAGCTGCTCCCGCTACGAGGAAGCGACGCCGTGTGACATCACTGAACTGTGATGAGCCGTTCTTGTTATTCTGTGCGCTCTCCGCGTCATGATGGGGATTAGTGGCCCTCATCTCTAGCGAAAGACCATGGAGTTTCGTAATAAGTCTTGTGTGAGTTACATACAGTAAGGATTACATTAATGTGGGTGCTTTACAAACTATGTCGGAAGGTCCGCTTTGGAGACTCACAACTCTGGTACACGCTATTGATTCGCCAGTCAGATCGATGTTACGGTCTGTCGAGATGAGCGATTTTCGTTTTCAGGATCGGATTTCGATTTTCTACAAATCATCTGTCTGCTCCAATGTTGATCCAAAGAAGGTACCCTTCTGATCAACGTTCGCAATCGAATCCAGATAATGCGTGGCCAGCAGGAGCCCCCCAAGCCTAAGAGACTATATCACTGATTCACCTCCATGACCGATTCTTTCGAGGATCTTCAGTTTCTTGCGCGGGCACAGACACGCATCCGTGCGATGCAGTTGTTGGCAGAGAAACCACGGGACCGAGACGAGCTTGTTGATCGGCTTGGTATATCACGGGCTACATTGAGTCGCTTGCTTAGGCAGCTCGAGGATCGAGAATGGGTTACACAAGACGGAGCGGAGTATACGACGACTCGGTTCGGCTCAGCTATGGCCAGCGATATCACTCAGCTGCTGGATACCGCTACGACGATTCGCCAATTTCAGGGAATTGCCCAATACCTACCGTTCGATGAGCTTGGAATCGAATTTCATCAATTTCAGGGGGCACAGATAACTGAAGCAACCTCGTCCGATCCTGCTGCGCCCGCACGACGCGTCGGTCAGTTGCTCGACTCCGCTGATCGAACACGCATTCTCAAACAGGCAATCGATCCGAATGCATCACGTCCTCACTACGAGACAGTCATTCAGGGGAAGCAACGAACGGAGGTCATACTCACGCATGAGGCGATTGATACCGTTACTGAGAACTGTGAAATGAGGCAGTGGTTTCAAGAGATGATTGCGAATGAGGTGCCAGTCTATCGATACGATGGGAGCGTACCGATCAACCTGAAAATCATCGACGAGACGGTTGTACTCAGCGTTACTGATGAAAACGGATTGGTCGCGTCGCAAAGTCCTCTAGACTTTGCCTCTGGTAGCCTCGACTGTGAGGTCACAGCTCATGGTTGTTTTGGTTGAGCGGGTG
>NZ_AOMF01000097.1 GCF_000336715.1 Halococcus thailandensis JCM 13552 | reverse complement strand
GGTGGTCTCGGTTTGGTCACCAGAGACAACCCCTTCCTGAGGGGAGTCAGTTGCTACCGAAGTCTAGACCGCTTTGCGACACGACCAACGGATTGCTTCCGGCACTCATCGAAACCAGCGACGAAGAAGTCTTCTCATGGGCGGTTGATACATTCGAATCATACGGTGAGCAAGCAGCAGTAGTAGGAGAGGAAGCGTTTACTCCCAAAACCAAATAGATAACGTTTTAACAGGTTTGCTGGAGTGTCTCTGGGAGAACAAACGCCCGAAATCATATAGTGAGTGTCTTGTTAGACTCGAATGTTGCAGAGGATGCAATATCTCCGGCTTATTGCAGTGAGAATCACTATTCCCTGAGCGGTCGATGAAGGCACATGGCTCAGAACCAATCTGGCCAGCAAGCGGGTGAATTGATGAACATCGCAGGCGATGTTCAAGAACTGATGAGTAACCGGCCGCTTGAGGATGACGTCGCGCTCGTCACTGGCGGGTCCGGTGCAATGGGAAGCAATGCAGCTGAGGCGCTCGGTGCGCTCGGTGCGAGCGTCGCCGTCCACTACCACAGCAGCGAGGATGAGGCCGACGCCGTTGTCGATGCAATCGAAGAACACGACAGCACGGCCACCACCGTTCAGGCTGACGTGACGGACGTTGGTGACGTGGAGGCGATGTATCAGCAGGTGATCGATGAGTTCGGCCGACTGGACATCCTCATCAACACCTCTGGCGTAATGCTGAAGAAGCCGCTTGAAGAGGTGAGTGAGGACGAGTACGATAGGATGTTCGATATCCACACGAAGGGCACGTTCTTCAATCTCCGCGAAGCCGCCCGACACATGAACGACGACGGTCGGATTCTCAACTTCTCGACGACGTTGACAGGCGTGATGACGGGACAGTATTCGGTCTATGCCGGCGCGAAGGCGGCGACCGAACAGTTCACGAAGATGCTCGCCAAGGAGATCGGTGACCGGGGCATCACTGTCAATACGGTTGCGCCCGGCCCAGCGGACACGTCGTTCTACTACCCCGACGAAACCGAAGAATCGACTGAACTCTATAAGTCGATGAGCATCGGCAACCGGCTAACGAAAGTGAGCGATGTAGTGCCACTGCTGGCGTTCCTCTCTACTGAGGAGGCAGGTTGGATCACCGGGCAAACCATCCGAATCAACGGTGGGCTGGCAGATTAAGCCGACACGACGGCCCCGAATATCTTGACGATATAAGATCATCAACGGGAATACGAATGCAGTCGCCGACGAACTCGTGGATGCCAGTGACGAGGAAACCATGTGAGCAGAATAAAAAGGTATCTGCCGCCGAGAGACAATGAGAGTACGCCGAGCGTTTTAGTTGACGCTCTGCATTGTGTATAAGAAACCACCATGAGCACAACCGACTCGACACCGACACCGGACGCAAACGAGAACGCGAGTGAGCAAGGACAGGACGTTTCGACAATAGAATTATTCTTCGATTTGGTGTTCGTCTTCGCGTTCACGCAAGTCACCGGCTTTCTCGTCCATCATCTCACGTGGGCTGGCGTGGCGAAGGGTGCAGCATTGCTCGCGGCGGTCTGGTGGGCGTGGGTCATGTACTCATGGTTGACGGGTTCTGTGTCCCCCCAAGAGGACCTGTTGCAACGGGTGGTAATCTTCACCGCGATGGCGGCCATGCTCGTCGTTGCGTTGTCGGTCCCCGGTGCGTTCGGTGACACCGCATTGCTGTTCGCTGTTGCCTACTTCGTGGTCCGGCTGCTACACATTGCGCTCTATGCGGCTGCCACGCCGCCCGAAACGCGCGATGCAGTCCTCCGGGCCGCACCCGGATTTTTGGGTGGCCCGGCGCTGCTCGTCCTCGCCAGTTTCTTCGATGGGCCGCTCAAAGCGATACTCTGGGTCATCGCACTCGCAATCGATTACGGCATCGTGTTCGTCCGTGGTGTCGAGGGCTTTCGCGTCAACGTCGAGCACTTCGTCGAACGCTACCGACTCATCGTCATCATCGCGCTCGGCGAATCGATTGTGGCAATTGGGTCCGGTGTCGGAACGGGCGGGATCGCTCTCGGGCCGCTGGTGGTTCTTGCTGCCATCTTGGCGTTCGTCCTCATCGCGGTGCTCTGGTGGCTCTATTTCGATTACGTCGTGTTCGCCGCAGAACAACGACTTGCCGAAGAAAGTGGCCACGACCTCACACTGCTTGCACGCGATTCGTACAGCGTACTCCATCTCTCGATAATCGGCGGCATCATCTTCGTGGCCCTCGGTCTCAAACAGACTCTCGCACACGTCGACGAGCCGCTTGGAATTATCGCTGCGGTCGCGCTGTGTGGCGGCAGCGCCCTCTACCTGTTCGGCCATACTGCATGGCGCTACCACGACCACGGGACCTACAGCACCCCTCGATTGATTGTGGCGGTCATCGCCTGCATACTCATCGGCGTAGCGGTGCGGATTCCTGCCGTCGCCGCTCTCGCGGCTCTCGTGGTGTTGTTCGTCGGTCTTGCGGCGTACGAGACACTGTACTCTGCGGACAGACGTGAGTTCTACGAGCAACAAACCGCTCAGTAAACAGAAACAATATAATTTTGATTTGTTCTATTCAATTGAAATTGGGCAAACAGCTTTCGTACACAAGTTATATCAAATGGTTCCAGAAGACTAAATTACGGAAGGGCTGTATATAACAAATCGGCCTAGCTGTCTTCAGACAGGGCTGAACTTCCCGTTGCTAGTCCCTGTACACCGCACACCAATGCGGCGACTTCTATTGTTTCCAGTATCTCCTCCTCACTTGCACCAGCATCGCGTGCCTGTTGTGCGACGATCTCAACGCCGTCTGACTGTGATCTTCCCGCGTCGAGAGCCATCATAATCAACAGTTTCGTTTTCACCGACAGTGCTCCATCTGAGAATACCTCCTCGTACACCGCGTCGAATGGTTCCCCAAATGCAGGGTCCAATTCGGCGACTTCATCAATGAATTCGGGTGCATCTGCTGGCATAATCGGTATTCCTCATTGACGTAATTTAGGTTTTGTCTTTCATTTCATAGACATTCAATTTTCAACAATGTCTAACCATTATTGCCGAGTGGTTTACGCGGCGGATGGCGAAAAATAACCTGACAATTTAATTTCACTCACTCTATGCATGACAAATGGACTAGCCGACATCAGGTGCCATAGGTTTTGTCGGGTTGGCCGACCGTACCGCGGACGAGCATATAATCAGTCTGGTTTCCACTCTATGCCCTTGCTGGGTCTATCGTTGAGAAGGTTTGAATCGAACATCTCGCACCACGTAGGCTCTTTTATTACTGAAGAGAGTCTCTCTTCTCTCGAATACCAATGACCCTCGTTGTCGAGTTCGATTTGATCTCGGAGCGATTACCGCTAACAGCGATTGCTGCTACTGCTCTGGACTCAACTCTCAAAATTGACGATATTCTGACCTCCGAGCGCAGCCGGCCGGTGATCGTTTTCTGGGCCAAAGGTGAGACATTCGACACACTTGAAACGGCGCTTGACGAGACGGCGGTGGCGACATACAGTGTCCTCGGAACGACACAGAATCGTCGTCTCTATCGCGTGGAGTTATCCGAACAACCGCCAGCCATCTACACTGAGTTCGTTCGATTGGATACCGCCCCAATCAACGCGATAATCACGCCGACGGGATGGCGAGCACGTATCCGATTTTCCGGCCGTGAGGAACTCGCCGAATTCCACGATTCCTGTGAGACATACGATATGACGTTTCGACTCAACCAGATATTCGAAGCCTCACCCGAGACCGACAACGAATATGGACTCACGCCAAAACAGCGCGAAACGCTGCTTGCTGCCCACGAAGCGGGCTATTTCTCGATTCCGCGAACTGGCTCCTTAGAGGAGATTGGGGCTGAACTCGGCGTGTCCGCACCGTCAGTCTCCGAACGACTTCGCCGCGCACAGGACCGGCTCATCCGACATACTGTCGCTCTCGACGAGCAGCATATATAAACACCACAACGAATTAGACTCAACACTCGTTCACCTACGGGGTCTACTCGTAACTGTCATGGCGACCACTGACGCACCGATGCAAATCGATACTGATGCACAGACGTTCAGATACTACCGTCACGCCGTCGAAAAACACTGGGACCCCCACGACATCGATCTCGAAGCCGACCGCGAGGCACTCGGCGACTTCGACGACGAGGAATTTGATAGTCTCAAGCGCGCACTCGCGCTGTTCGGCGCGGGCGAGGATTCCGTGACGACCGACCTCTCGCCGCTGGCGGTCGCGCTTGATGACTTCGAGGACCAACTGTTCATCACGACCCAACTCTATGAGGAAGCCAAACACTCTGACTTCTTCGATCGATACTGGCGTGAAGTGATCCACGCGGCGGAGGACGACCGTGGCCAGGAACACTCCTCGCCAGCCGATGAGCGGTGGTTCTCGGACGAGTACGACGAACTCTTCGAGCGCAACGACCGCGCGATGGCGCGGGTGCTTGACGATGACACTCCAGAGAACCGCGCAAAAGCGTACTCACACTACCATATGACCGTCGAGGGAATTCTCGCTCAAACTGGCTACTATGGCCTCACACTCCAATTCGACGAGGATACCCATCCTGATCTTCCCCATCTGCCGGGACTCGTTGAAGGCCTCACCTATATCCGGAGCGACGAAGGCCGCCACGTCGGCTTCGGGATGGCAAAGCTCAAGGAACTCATCCAGACTGAGCGCGTACAGCCAGCCGTTATCGAGGAGACCGTCGGTGATCTCTTGCCGTTGGTGCAGGCGGCGATTCCGAGCTACGAGCGTGCTGGTGACGAAGGCGTCACACCGACCGAACTCACCGACTACGCGACGAACAAACACGAACAGCGCATGCAGCAGATTACCGCCGCGAGCGAATCCATCCCCGACGTCGAGGAGCTGACCTCGCTCGCGGATTGACGCTCCATTCGCTGAATCGACGCCGAATCAGCACAAACGACACGAATCCCATTCGACCCGGCCATTTCGCAATATCCAGACACCAATGTCAACACTTGCCAATTTCCCACTCAATCCGGTCGCACCGATGCGTAACCGCTCGTGCGAGATAGTGGATACAATCACAGAACCGCTCCACAAGCTCTCGGTTACAAAAGAACGACTCGACGAAGCTTCGACCGTTGAGGTGGGTCAGACACCGAGTGAGGTCGTCTCTACGGAGGACATGCTGGAGTTGCACCACTACGAGCCGCAGACAGACAAGCAAGACGACGTGCCGATTCTCGTGATCGCTGCACTCATCAACAAATCGTATATCCTCGATCTACAACCTGCGCGAAGCGTTATTCGCCATCTATTGGAAGACGGTCACGACGTGTACCTTCTCAAGTGGAACGAACCCTCGCGGTATGATGCGGGACTGACGTTCAGTGATTACGTCAACCGCTACATCGCCAATAGCGTCGACGAGGTGTGCAAGCGCTCGGGAGAGGAATCGATCAATCTCCTCGGCTACTGTACGGGAGGGACGATGACAGCGATGTATGCTGCACTCCACTCCGAGAAAGTGAACGCACTCGGGTTGATAGCCAGCCCTCTCTATCTCGACGATACTGGCGGGTTGCTTGAATTGTGGAGCGATGAGACCTACTACGATCCCGAAACCGTGATCGGTATATATGGAAATATGCCGTCGGAACTGCTCTACGTGATTTTCACGCTGATGGATCCTGTCGATAGCACGGTTGGCAAGTACATCCGGCTGTACGAGAATCTGGACGACGAAGAGTTCGTCAAGAATTTCCTTCGGATGGAGCGATGGTTCTCGGACGGTATCGACGTAGCAGGCAAAACCTACATCCGACTAGTAGAGGATATATATCAGGATAACAAGCTATTCACGAATGATTTCTATCTCAACGGTGAACACGTCGATATTACGGAGATCGATATGCCCGTGCTTCAGATTACCGGAGAGGATGATCATCTCATCCCTTCCGAAGCGTCACAGCCATTCAATGCCGTCATCGGCACCGACAACGTGAGCACTATCGAACACCCTACCGGACATATCGGCCTATTGTTTTCGAACAGTTCACATGAACACGTTTGGCCGGATGTTGCTGAGTGGTTTCACACACAATCATCCAAGCCGAGACGAAATCGTCAAGGGCGATTCAGCACTGACTCTTTGCATCGGAAACCAGCCCACTGAGAGTGATTTCAGAACACGTTCTGAGATCAGGCAGTGAATTCCATTTTGCTATGGCGATTCAATGGAACCGATCAGACGATCAGTGCTTTCGAAGAAGCCGATCAACAGTGACGCGACGAAGAGACCTCGGGAACGTTCAGACGGGCTGAGACCGTGGTGTAGCCGTCCCGCGACGATGGATGACCTCTCGAACAGTCTCGAAATCACCCTCGTATGTCCCGTAGACGACTGCATCGGCATACGATTCGATCTGACGGGTCACATCAACAAGACGGTCAACTCCAGCTTCGGACGCTGATAGCTGAAACGTGAGTGGCATGTCGAGATCACCGAGTTCGTGAGCGAAGCCACGGGCCAGCGACTCGACCCAGTACGTCGTCTCGTAGCTGATACTACAGAGTGGGACAAGAAAGCCGTCGGCCACCGATTCAAGAGCTTGTGGGTCTATCCCGGCGCGGGCGCGGAGATTGCCGGGATACGGATCCGGGTACAATGTGACGATAAGGTCTCCTGCGACCCGATCTTTCGCTTCTCTGATGAATCGTGTGATGACTGCCGTCCGCCACGCGACACGGTCGTCGAACTCGCTCGTTTCGAACTGTCGCTCACAGCGCCCACAGCGACAGAACCCGCCACCGGGAAAGCCGGGTGTGGTGAGCCTGACGTCCCCACCATTGCCGACCGTCTCGATTCGGTTGAGGAGTCCCGCACGATAGTCGGGGTCTGTCGGGCAGACCGTTCCCCAGTGGTGACCCTCTGTCTCGGGTGTCGCCCGTGTTCCTTGGGTGGTGATTGCGGCACAGTCTGGGTCGTCTCGAACGGCCTCTGTATTCCCCCAGCAAGCGACGGCATTGACGACGCCATCGAGTGGGGTGCCACGTTGACCGCTCACGTTGTCAGCGACGAAATGAACGAATTCCCCGACGTTGGTGCGAGCCAACGTGGTGTCGCTCGTGAGGATCCCGTACATAACAGTTCGTCAACGGGGAGATCCATAAATGGTCCTCCTACCATCGTCTGGGACGGTACGTCAAGGACGTCTCAGATGTCCTCAGAGTCGATATCGGCGTTCTTGCCGAGTTCGATATCGACCTCTCCATTCAGAGTGTTGACGAGAAAGTTAAGCACCTGCTCTTCCGTGAGTTCGTTGGCTGGCTTGGTCTGGATCCATCAACCAACCAAGCAGCCCACTCATCTAACCCGCTTTGTGAACTACTGAAACTGTCTCCGTGTGAAATCATCGATGGTGTCAGTGAGAGCGGGACTGAGATATCGATGCTGTTGAAGACGTTCGTTGGCGTGCCAGAGTCAGATATCGGGTCAATGACGACTGCGGCGACGGAAGGAATACGCGCCAGACGACGTTGGGCCGAAACAGCGTCGTGGGCGGTTGCTCTAATCGAAGTACACGGGCGAAGACCTCGCTCAATACTCTGTCCGAATGAGCCTGACGGGTGAGACGTGCCACATACCGGTTGACCAGATCGGTGCCGAAGGGCTTTGGGCCGGTTGTCTGCGGGAAATCGAAATCGGCCCCGACACCCAACATCCAGACAGTGTCGATGGTTTCGGCCGCTCGTTTGAAGAAGCGAGGAGCGAGATTCGCCCGTCCGCCATCGGCAAGACAATGATGGAGAAGCAGTGCATCGAGTGCGGCAACCGCCATCCCCTGTCCGTAAATCGGATTGAAGCTAGCGATTGCATCACCGGTGACGACTAACCCATCCGGGAAGTCGTCGACCTGTTCGTAGTGTTGCCGGCGATTCGCCGGGAACGGGTACTGGTGGATCTCATCGGAAACCCACGATTGGGATTTTACCAACTCGCCCAACTCGTCTACTGGAAGGCTCTCGGCGAACTCGACGTACTTCTCTTTGTCCGCCGGGGCGGCGTCACCGTGGACACCGCTCATAATCACTTCCCAACGGTTCTCCTCGATAGGGATGAAGGCACTCCCTCTCGTACGAGGTGAACTGGGTAGGTCAAAGAACAGCCGCCGATCGTCCGGCGGCCGCTCGATCTGAATTGTGCTATAGGTCAAATCGACTTCTACCTCATCGACTGGCGGTGCTTCGTAGCCGTGGTCTTCTAGCCACTGCGGCGTCCGGCTCGTCCGGCCGGTGGCATCGACAACGAGGTCGGCAGCGAGCGTCGTCTCCGCTCCCTGCTCATCGCGGAACGCTACGCCAGTTACAGCTGTCTCACTATTATCGAGGAGATAGTCGCTGAACTGGCATTCATCCCGAAGGGAGACGTTCTCGATTCGAGTCACGTGCCAGCGCACTACCCATTCGAAGAGGGCCCGACTCGAACTGTACATCGGCAGTCGACTCTCCGGATTGGCGGTGAATCCACCCTCGTCATACGACTTCACCTCGGTGCTGCCATCAATCAACAGGCCGCCTTCCGAGAGGAGTTTTTCGCCGAAGCCGGGAAAGAAGTCCTCCAAAGTAGCCCGCCCTGCTTCCTGCATGATGTGTGGATGGGTCGATTGGGGTACTCCATCGTGTGTAACCGGTTCGTCGGGCAGCGAATCACGCTCGATGATCACCACCTCGTCGAATCCATCGGCGAGCACTCGGGCCGCACAAAGTCCGGCCATACTCCCACCGACCACCACCGCTCGGTCGCCGATGGCCGAAACCTGCTCTTGGTCGTATCGATCGACAGTTGCGAGGGTCATGGATTGTGCCTCCCGTTTCGGGTATCCTCGTCATCTCCATCGGCACCGTATTCGGCGATGCCATCAGTCAACACGTTGGTGTTTCCGTCGATATCGATGGCAAAACCGCTGAGTGGGTCGGTACGCGTGTCAGTCACTGCTGATTTGGTGCTTATCATACTGTTGTCTGTGAATGATCCGAACAAAGCCGATTCCGCGTCGTTTCTGGCGCTCTCTGTGTTGTGTGGTCTGATCATACTGAACGTGAAGATCAACTCCTGGAATTCCCGAGCGTGACGTCACCGCTGTCGGTGTAGTCGCCGTCGCCGTTGGCGTCGTACTCGGCTGCTAGAGTCAGACCAGGGATCGAGATCTCGTTGACAGCCTGGTAGTGTGCCTGAATCCTTGCTCTGTTGATCGACAGACAGCGAAGGGGTGGGGTAGCTGAATACAACTCTTAGCGTCTCTAACCAACGATTCATCGTGACACACGATGCAGAAA
>NZ_AOMF01000096.1 GCF_000336715.1 Halococcus thailandensis JCM 13552 | reverse complement strand
GTCGTAACCGCTCCATATCGCAAGAGGGCGTCCAATTCACCTGAACTCAGCGATAGAATCGCCGGACAGAACCGGCGATCAACAGAGCATTAAAACTCGTTGCTCACAACGATTTCGATTATTGAACCACAACGACCATCTTACGAACGGGAGTGAGAAGCTAACGGATGGATCGGATTACTCGGAAATCACGACGCACTGTCCTCCAACTGGCTGGTAGTGCAGCGATTGCTGGCTTCGCCGGGTGTACCAGCAACGACGGGACAGGGGACCAAGATGCAGCAACTACTGAAAGTACCGAAGGTACAGATTCCAATACTGGTGGCCGCGCCACGGCAGGCGAGCCTGAAACCACACCCGAAGCGGCTGATGGAGCTGATAGTGTCGGTACAGCAACCGAAGGTACCGATATGAAAGCAACCAACAACGGTACACCCGCGTTGAGCGGTCCCGTTCCAGATGTCTACCGGACGGCGACGAGTCAAGGTGGAACGAAACGGAGCTCGGATGCTCTCCAGCCGAAAAACGCTGTCCAATATCAAACACAACCAAAAGACAGCCAGCAGTGTTCTGGCTGTATATTTTATATTCCGGATAAAAATGGTGACGGGGTTGGCGCATGCAGCGTCGTTGAAGGCTATATCCAACCGACAGCGTGGTGTGCTAGCTACAGTCCATATCAAAATAGCAAGTAGAATTGACACCTTGCTAATTTGCCCTGTTCGGTAATTACTACGGCTTCGCTCTCCAGATAGGGATCGGTGAAAATAATCTTCTCGTTACGGTCTCAAACGTGCTTGAGGATCAGAGTACGTCAAGCACAACGATCGAGAGGTAGAGCTGTCCGATCCCAGCGGCGATCAGAATGACCCCGGCAAACTGTTCTATCCGACCAGAGTACCAACCGAGATCATGCCATGTGTCTACACCGACGCTGGTGAGAAGAGTCACTCCAACGAGTGGGGCGGCGACAGCACCGGCGTACGAACCGAGGACGACAACAGCCGCCAGTGGTGGAAGTGTCAGTGCCTGCGTGAGGACACCGAGGAAAAGTGGGATGACACACCCCGCAGCGGCGAGTGCGTACACACCGCCGAAGACGCCGAACCCGACGATTGATTCGGGCCGAGCTGGAAGTGGAATCGATGCGATCGGGAATCTGCCGATGAGCATCACGAGACCGAACACGATTAGTCCCGCACCCACAATCGGTTCCAACAGCGGCAACAGCGACGTGAGCGCTTCCCCGAACGCGAAGGCGAGCCCTGCAACCACACCCAATGCGATGAGCGCGCCGACCGCTGCGGCGACCGCGGAGAGAACGCTTGAGGTTTCCTCTTGACTCTGGTGAACGTAGTAGCCAACGTATCCGGGCAGGAGCGGGAACGCACACGGTGCAAAGAACGTCGTGAGCCCGGCACCGGCAGCGAATGCGACGGTTCCGAGCAACGCCGCCGAAGTCATGTCCCATCCAGGAGTGTATCGAGGCGGGTCCGTAGCATTGACGCAGCAATGACACCGCTGTGAGTCCACTGAATAGTTCCCGAGGCATCCGTGATGGCGAGATAGGGAAGTCCCTCGGCGTTCAGCGCGGACATCAAATCGCTTTCGGGATCGTGCCCGAGCGTCCAATCGCCATCGTTCTTTCGCCACCACGCTCGCACATCCTCTTTCGTGAGCGTTCCTCCAAATCGTTCGTTCGTTACTGAGATGAACGTGAGTCGGTTGGTGTATTCGGGAACGAGGCCACTGAGGACTGTCATCTGTTTTCGACACGGTGCACACCACGTTGCAAAAAGGTCGATAACCGTCGGTGTATTCGGACGTGGGAGAGTGATCTCTCCTGCTTCGGAGCCACGTGCATCGATCGTTTCGACGGTCTCGGTGAAGTCGGATTCCTGTCCAGAGAGGAATCCGGATTCCATGGCCACGATGCTTCCACCAGTGAGTCCGAGTCCACCGAGTGCAGCCAATGCTTGACGTCGATTCATGCGTTACGAATCGTCTTCAAGTTCGAGATGATCTTCTCGGCATCCGGCGATTTCGAAGTATATGCCCGTTCTACATAGTCATCGGCGTTTACGAGCAGTATGAGTGGCATGTGGGCGAACATGTACATATCCATGTTCTCGGGATGCGTTCGACTGAATTTGAATCCGAATTTATCAGTAATGACACTCTTCGCGCGATCTTTCGACTTAGGACGGAGGAATTGCCAATTTTTGGCATCGGTATTGATATTCATCTCGTCGGCATACGTAGATAGTCGCTTGGCATCATCACGTTCTGGATCAAATGTTATAGGGAAGAATTCAATCTGATCACCGTATCCATTATTGAGTGAGTGGGTCTGGATGTTTCGCATCGTCGAAGTTAAGACTGGGCAGACAGTTTGACAGTGACTGTAGAAAAACTCCACTAACCGGGGTTTGTCGACGTTTCGGAGAGTGACTGTCTCCTGAGTGGTGAGTGGTTTCGGGAGAGTCACATCGGGAATTTTCTCGTTCCATGCAGGATATGGGAGATCCGAACTCTCGGTCTTGCGATCTGGCTCGTCAAGAACAACGTTCTCGTTCGTTTCCGTGAGTCCGAGACACCCAGTCGCCACACTGGCTACTCCAATTCCCATCGCTCCTTGGAGATACTCTCGTCGCTGCAGCCTCATTGGTAGGACTAACAGTGGTGTCCACAAGAGTCGCTTGGTCCGATTCTC
This sequence comes from Halococcus thailandensis JCM 13552, assembly GCF_000336715.1. GTDB lineage: Archaea > Halobacteriota > Halobacteria > Halobacteriales > Halococcaceae > Halococcus > Halococcus thailandensis. Next base: position 683 of record NZ_AOMF01000096.1, on the reverse strand, counting down.
GAATAGTAGTGTCCGCCAGAGTTTTCGTCGGCGCTATCTACCTGATGATCCACCATTATCGCCTAAGCCGAACCGAGCAGATCCTTCTAGATCTCGATGATAGTTTTGATGTACTCGTGGTCGTTCGCCTTTCCGGAAGACACGATTCAACTGTTTCAGTCAAAATTCCCCCTATTATCGCAAAATATATTATTAATAAGATATGAATAAGATAGAATCAATGTAATTCGTGAACACAGCCGTGTATGTAAATGTCGAATTTTCTAATAAACTCAGATTTGCTCGTTAAAGAATCCACATATTTTGAAAGGGAATAAGCATCTGAAGTGTTCTACTGACGTCTCAATCGAGAACGATCGTGTCACGAGTTGTGTTTGATCGGGTGGATTTGCTATGGTTCAATCGAATCGTGGTCGATTATTGCGCTGGTGGAATCGCCGAATTTCGCTTCCAATTGACTGTCGTACAGTGATTCACATCATCGATCCAATGCGAAAGCTGAGTAACGGAGTTCGTTCAATTGAATTTCTCGGCACTCGTTATCGCTTAAGGATTCGTCCAGATCAGCAGGCGCTACTGTCTCCCGCGTCAGCCGGAACTCATGGATCGATGGCTCCATATCCTCGGCCAAGAACTCCGGTATCTGCTTCCGCCACGGTCGGTGCGCGAGCACGCTCGCGCTA
>NZ_AOMF01000095.1 GCF_000336715.1 Halococcus thailandensis JCM 13552 | reverse complement strand
CGTGCTCTACTTCTGAGAAATCCCACAGCACTCAGCAAACCAGCTTCCGCACTCACCGCTCATTCTGGGCTTAAGCGATAACCAGTGATTTCTCGGATTATGCGCATCACCTCTTCTGCGTGAACCGCATCATGGAATTTCGAGAACTGAACCAACTCGTATTTCCTGCTGAGGCACTGACCTTTAGGTATGTCGCAGCAGTTGGGAGACCAGATCAAGTACCGTCGGCGACGGATACTCCTGGCGGGCGCGAGTGTCACGCTCGCATCCATTACCGGGTGTCTCGGCGGTGGCGCGGTCTCGGAGGCTGATACCCCTGCAGTTGCCGCTCTCGCCGAAGACGCGACCTGTGACGTCTGTGGGATGACTATTAGTCAACATCCCGGTTCGACTGCACAGATCTTCTATGCCGACCACAGTCCCGACGGCCACGCGAATCCTGCACGCTTCGATACAACATGGGAGGCGTACCAGTATGAATTCAAACACGATGACCAGGGCTGGGAAGAAACGGCATTCTACGTCACCGACTATTCGAGCGTCGACTACAGTATCTCTACTGAAAGCAGTGATACGTTCATCTCACGACACACAAAGAAAGGAGCGTTCGCCCTCGTCGCGGATGTGACGTATGTCGTCGGCTCCGCGGTCAAAGGTGCAATGGGGAAAGACCTCTTTGCGTTCACAGCTCAAAAAGACGCAGAAACGTTCCAATCCGACCATGGTGGTGATCTCACGACGCACGACGAAATAACGCCGGAAGTCGTCGCTGACCTCAGCACGTAGCTCGATGGCAGTGCTCTCCCCTTCACGAGTACGTGGCTTAAGCGTTGTACTCACAGTGATACTGCTTTTCTCGTCTGTTTCCTTCGCACTGACACCGACGAATGGGGAGGATCTCCAACCCGTTCCGTTCGATGACACGGTCGGAGGCAGCAGCGGGGGCGGTGTCGACGTCCGACAGGCTGAAGAAGAGGGGTTTGTCCTCCCACGCACTGAGGTGTTCTTCTCGAACTATCGGTACGTGGTTGGTGATTACGGAATCGGAGAGACTGCGTCGAAACTCACCAACCCCGGCACTGAGCGGCAATTCGGGACGCCGCTGGCAATATATGTCTCCGACTTCTCGACGGTGAAGCCGACGCTCTCTGAAGAGGGATTCGTCGTTTCCGAAAACGGACAGACGGTTGGGTGGACAACGGCGACTAACGCGTCGTTCGTCGTCAACAGTGAAGCGCGTGTTCCATCCGGGTCGACAGTGCTTCCGTTTTCGAATCGAGCGGACGCCAAGCGGTTTATCCAAGCACACGGAGGGAGGATCGTCGAGTGGGACGCACTTGGAGAGACGGTCGACGACCCGCTCCAGTCACGGCTCAATCGCTTCCACAACGAGATGGCGGCGCGACACACCTGGGCAAACAAAACCGTCGTGGAGTCGCGTGCGATCCTTGAGCGGCCACGGTCCATCGTCGTTGGAGATGACGCACCCAACATCTCCGCTGCTATTGCAGCTGCACAACCGAATACGACGGTGTATCTCCCACCAGGGACGTACGAGACGGACGACCTCACCGTCAACAAATCGATCACATTAGCAGGGGCGGGCAACGAGACAGTTCTCAGAGGGAACGGCAATCGCAGTGTCGTGTCTCTCCGTACTGATCGGATAGCGGTCCGCAACCTCCGCATCGACGGCGTCGGCGACGTCGGAAGTCGGCGATTAGAGATGCAAAATGGATCGGGAAACTGGACGACAAAAGTACGGCTCGCGTACGGTTACGGCGATGCCGGTATCATCCTCGACGGTGCGGACAGCTCCGTCATTTCGGACGTCTCCATCGAGACGAACGCCAGCGGCATCATCAACCGGAAGAGCAACCAGAGCGTCATTGACAATGTGACCGTCTACGGCGCGGCCACCTCGGATGATGGGTTCATGGGGGCGACGGTCATCGGCGCTCGAAGCGTCGTTCAAGACTCCACGTTCGTCGACGGCCGTGATGGCGTCTACACCCACCGTGCGGATGGGAGCGTGATCCGCCGGAATCAACTTGAAGGCGGTCGATATGGAATCCACGAGATGTACACCTCACATACGCTTGTTGCGAACAACACTGCCCGTAACGTCGGGGGTGGGGTTTTGGTGATGACAGGGCCGACGGACAATCTTGTCATCGGCAACGATGTCCGCGGCAGCGGGTTCGGCATCGATCCAGCCGGTAGCGACTCGTTTTATGCGAATAACGTTCTGGTGAACAACGGATACGGCATGCGAGCGACCGGCCAACAGAACGCCTATCTCGACAACATCGCTGTCAGCAACGATATCGGGATTCGTGCCGGAGAGATCGCCCCGTCGAACTGGTTCATCCGTAATGACGTGGTCGACAACGACAAGCAGGTCGAGTCGGAGCTCGGCCCGCTCCGGACGTGGACTCACCGCGGCATCGGCAACTACTGGGGCGACCTACCGCTCGTCGATGCCGATGACAATGGTATCTATGACCGCGGCTATCAACCAACCGGGACGGTCGACGGTCGCCTCGGTGAAGTTTCCGGCGCGATCACGCTCGCACAATCACCCGCCTCAGCATTGCTCCGACGCGTCCGCGATGTCGTTTCCGGGATCCGAAACTCCGGTGTAATCGATACAGCGCCGCGATCCGACCCGTTCCATCCGGAGCAGATTGCGAATGCGAGAGCAAACAGAACCCGAGGTGACGCCGCGTGAGTGATGATGTGGCTGCAGCGAATAGTACCCAATCGGACGTTGACTCCGAGACGGCCATCGCTCTACGTGCGCTCGACATCTCGCGCTCGTTCGGTAACGTATCCGTTCTCGATGGCGTGTCGGTTTCCGTCGAGCAAGGAGAACTGGTCGCCATCGTCGGCCCGAACGGATCGGGGAAATCAACGCTTATGGAGGTCATCGCAGGCGTCCGCTCTCCCGATGCGGGATCGGTTATAATACCCGCGGATGGACGGACGAATACTAACCAACGCGATGTCGGATATCTCCCACAACGCCCGGCGTTCCGCGAGGGGTTTACCGTCCGAGAGACGCTCCAATTTTACGCCCGATTCCTCGACGAAACGGGTCCGACCGATGTGAACGAGACGCTCCAACGGGTCGGTCTCAGACACGTGAGCGGTCGCAACGTTGGATCGCTCTCCGGTGGGATGACACGGCTTCTCGGTCTCGGACAGGCAATCCTCGGCCATCCGTCAGTACTCGTTCTCGACGAACCCGGAAGCGGACTCGATCCAACGATGGTCGAGCGCCTGTTCAGTATCCTGCACTCGCTCGCTGACGACGGAACCGGCATCGTCGTTGCATCCCATCACCTCGCAGCAATCGAGACATACGCCGACACCGTCGCATTTCTTGACCGTGGGGGGTTACTCGTTTCTGAATCTCCAACTCAACTACTTGCTTCGACGGGACAAGAGACGCTTGTCGACGCATTCCTTGCGAGTATGAAGAGCGATGAACACGAGTCAACGGTCCGAGCCGGATTCAGAGAAGAGGAGACTGACTGATGGTCGATCGTGACATCGTCGACGACTTGTTTGTCGTCGCGACGCGTGAACTTCGAACAGTTGTAAAGACACCGTCATTAGTTGCGCTCGCTGGCGTTTTCGCCGTGAGTATCGTCGGTGTCGCGTGGGCGGGGACAGGCGGGAGTGGAGGGTTCGTCCCGTTGACGCTCGATCTTCTCACTTTCGTAGAGGTGCTGATCCCGTTGTTGGCGTTCGCGTTCGGCTATCGATCAATCCTCAACGATCGCCTTACGGGCGAACTCGACATGCTCCGAACGTTCGATGTTGACCGAATTGCCTACGTCGGGGGCGTTTACGTCGGGCGAGCGATGGCCCTCGTCGGCGTCGTTGTCGCATCGCTGTTCATTGCTGGCGTACTCGTCCCAGTGCTCACAGCCGACCAGCCGACGTTCCTCGCTCAGAACCGCGCCGCCGACTCCATCCTCCGGTTCGTTCGATTCGTTGTATTCACGGGTGGATTCACGCTCGTCGCACTTGCGGTGACGCTTGCCGTATCAGCTGCAGCGCGGACGCTTCGGACTGCGTTCGTCTTCGCGACTGTCCTTACAGTGGCGTTCGTCATCGGCGTCGATACGGCACTGATCGCTGGGCTTGCGTCTGGTGTTGTCCCGCAGGAAGGCATCGCACTCCTCTTCGCCGCGAGTCCAAACAGCGCATTCCGTGGACTTGTCCTCGAGATTGCCGTCGGGGTTGTCAGCGGAACGAGTGTGAACGCCGGAAGCACGCCACTGAACGCGTTTGCACTCCTCTTGTGGTGGCTGCTTGGACTCGGCATCGCTGTCTGGCGCGTGTGGTCCCCTGTCGGATGGAATGATGACGGGGGAACGTGAGCACGATAGCGGGACAGTACCCGCTTCCAACTGACGGCCCTCAGTAAGGTGCCGAGGAGTCGTCCAGTGATCAAACACAGTAAGCAATCATCGCTCCAGAAGGCGCACAACGCACGGATCGGCGGCAATTTCTCTTACCAACCGATGATGAGCGAAACGGTATTTTCGCTGCTGAAGAACGGTGAAAGTAAGAATCACGTTCGAAAACGTGGCACGAGTATTACGGGGGATGCTGAAGAAGTGTATTGTGTATGATTTGTCACGGACGGCCGCATCAGCTTGCCGCCCGCTCTTTCTCTGACAAGCCGATTTGAGGGATATCGCCAACGATGCGCCGATCTGACAGACAATTTTTACAAATTCAGCAATTCTACTCTGACCGCAGAGCCACGTTTCTGCATCATTCGCCACGCCGAATCAATGGTTAGAAACGCTTGAAAGCGTATTCAATCATTCCATCCTTTCGCCGTCTAGCGATCAACATGCTATTTCTATAAATACCACTGTTTCTCGCACTGGAACTCAACTCACTAAACGGTCGGTTCGAGAAACTTCTGTGTTACAATGCATCGGGATGGACGTTACATTTTTGAAAATTCATTTCAAGACATGCACCAGAAGCTACTATCCGGCGGCGGATGAATTCTTGATTCGAGTGCCCCAACACGAAGGGGTTACTAACGAAAGCCAATGAAACCAACAGAGATCTCACACGCACTGGTCGAGAGTACTGAACGGCGAACGTTCCTCAAGACTGCCATTGGTGCGGCGGCGACTGCCGCCGCAATTCCAGCAGTGAGTACGATTGCGTCTGCACACTTTCCTGAAACACTCCGTATCGATATCGCACCGGGTAGCAACGAGAACAAGATTGATCCTGAGACGGACGACTGTGTTTCGGTAGCCATACTCCAAAGCACCTTCGTGGATGAAGACGGCATCCTGAAAGATCCCGGAACGAAGATCACGTTTGACCCAACTGAGCGTCCGGTGCGATATCGCTTCGGGACGCAGGAACTCCTTGGACAGGGTGGCGGTGTCCGCCCGATCAATGACGGCGAGGTCAGAGATGTTAATGGCGACGGCAAGGACGATCTCGTTCTTCAATTCCCGCTCGATGGCACGGGATTCACCGGCGATGAGTCCACAGGAACGCTCTACTGGGAGCGACCGGGAACGCGCCATCACGGGTTTCATGGGACGGATACCATTCGTCTTCCGGATGATATGCAGGTCAGCGACATCGATATTTTGAACTACGCGCTCACGCTCGAACACTTAGAAGCGGCGTACTACAATGACTTCCTCGACACCTACTCCGAAAGCGAAGTCGAGCGCTCGGAGGTCGCCAACTACTTCGCGCGTCCCACGCTTCAGTATTCAACTTACCAGCAGATTCAGGACGTGCGCGATCACGAGGAAGCTCACGTCGAGAAGCTCACTAGTCTCATCGAGAAACTCGGTGGCAACCCCGTCGAACCTGCCAAGTATGAGTTCCCGTACGATGGTATCGAGGAATTTGTTGCGCTCAGCGACCGCATCGAGGCTGTGGGTGTGTCGGCCTACGCCGGCGTTGCACCCATGATCGACGATACGGGGGTCTTGGAAGCCGCACTCAGCATCCACAGTGTGGAAGCTAATCACCAGACCTACTTCCAACTGCTACACCTTCAGCGACCCGCACCCGATGCCTTCAATTCTGCTCGCTCGATGGATCAAGTTCTCCCAATAGCACAACAATTTATGGCAGATCACTAACACTACTTCAGCGGTTGGGTTGCGCGTGATTTGAGGCGATACATGAGCTTCATCGTACGATGAGGACGCAGTCAGAGGGCCAATCAGCGGTTGTTGACGAAACGATGATAGGTTCGATTCGACGAGTGAAACGCTCCGACAAGAGGTGGTGGTTAGTTCATACTCGTCATACTGCGGTCCATTCAAAATACGTTCCTAGCTGACTGCTCGCCAACCGTCGAAGTGGTACTAACTCGGACAACGGTCTTCGTTCATCCACCGTTTTTCGAAGTGTCGATCGTCGATGACTGACTACTCGTCGGTCGCATCCTCAAGCAACCGGTCGGTCAAGCGGGTGAATCGATCGACCATCAGCGCCGGCGACGACGGGGAGACCTCCCGCAGCAACCGCACCGTCTCGGTCGGTCGAACGAGCGTGAGCGCGATGTGGTTGCGTTCGTCGCGCTCTTTGACGACGATATCCTGTTCGATGAGATGGTCTGCATGCCATTCGAGCGTGCTGCGAGCGATATCAAGGTCATCGGCTATCGCCTGTGGCCGTGTTGGTCCGCGGTCACAGAGGTGTGCGACGATGTCACCAGCGGTCTCACGGCGCAACAGTGAGAGCGCGCCGCGTCGCCACGCATTGCACTCGGGTGGGTAGTAATGCGTTCGACCGTACCGCTGCTCGTCGGCTACCGCTCCCGACGAACACAGTCGTTTCAGGTGGTACTGGACCTGTCCAGGCGCGAGATCAAGCACCCGCACGAGTTCGTTGAAATGAATACCGGGCGACGTGTGGACACGCAGCACGACGCGCTTACGAGTCCTGTTCATAGGTGGACAATTTCGGACGCTCGGTCGTGCGGGCATAGTACACTGCGGTGAGCAGCAAGACAGCCATCACGCCGTCGAGCATGTGTTCAATGAGGTGATGAAATTCCATCGAAACCATCCCGCCCATCGCCAACCCGCCGACGAGCGTGCGTCCCACCAGCGTTCCGAGCGCCATCGTGATCAACAGATACGAGCGCGAACGCCGCTGTGCCAACGCAGCGATACCGAGTCCGAGAATGGCCAACGAGACGATTGCCGTGATAACGAGGACGGTTGGCAGTGCAATCTCGCCGATTAGTTCAGATTCTTGGTTCACTCCTAAATGCAGAACGATGTTTAGTAGTTTCATCTCACAACGTCACCTCTCATCTCGCGCAAGCGAGCACGCCCATCTTGGATCCAGTAACAAGACGTTCCTGGGGTGGATGGCCCCGCTGTTCCATTGCACACGATTGGGTGGTTGCTCGAATAATGATTCTGGTACGCGAGTCGAATCACAAGCCGTCATGAGACGACCGGCCGCGAGATGATCCAAAGCGAGAGTATCGTATAGCCCACCATCAATACCACGAGCGGGAAGTGTGCTCGTCTGGCTCGAGAGAGCGTGTTGTAGTGCTCGACCGCCACCGCATGGGCGGCCACGACAGCGATGATATGTCCGGCGACGATCAACAGTACCTGTGATCCCCAGAACACGGGAACGGACAGCCACCCGAGCAACGTGAGTGGCTCCATCGAGGAGATGGCGAGCGACCACGTGACGGCCGCAAGCCGTCCGAGCCGCTCGACGACGAATGGGTAGTTGTGGGCGACCTCGTAGGCAGCAGCAATCGGTACCACCGTCGGTGCGAATACAACGGCCGCCCCTCGCCATCCACCACTCCTACTGATGGTCTCCATCGCCATGCTGACACCGATGAACGCCCCAACGAATCCGACCAATCCAAAAATGTACACAAACACACTCGTTCCGGGGCCGGTCGTGAGTAGGTTGCGGAGACCGAACAGCAGGCTCTGGAATTCCGGGGTGTTCGTGAAGCCATCAAAGCTCACCGTATAGACCGTAGCGACGACAAATGCGACGAGACCGAACCGCTCGACAGGGCGTGTACAGCCGGTCCACGGCGGGCGGAACACGATCCGGTAGTCAGCATCCACCGTGACGAATTCCACAGGGGCGACCCGTCCGAGCAGTCGATAGAGTACCGCCAATGCGTCAGCATAGCGAAACCACTCTCGACCGAAAGCAACCGCCCCGAGAACCATCATCGCAGCATAGCCAGCGATGACGACGGCCGTCGCTGCCGGCGAGCGGGGGACGACCGTGAGATTCTCGAAGATTCCGATACCGAGGATGAACCCGAGGAACGCGGGCCAGTAGCTGAGCCACGACGGATACGCATCAAGTACTGCAATCTCACTTTCTTCGATTCGCGTCAACCTATCATAGAGCGTTCGCCACGGCGATAATACTCGCCATGGATTCCCGATGAGAACCGCAAGCAAGCCGACGCCCTTGAACCAGACGGCCCAGACGAACACCGTCGCAAAATTCTCGGCGGCGATTTGTGGACCGAAAAAGCCACGAACGATGACGAGAAGAAATCCAGCGAAAAAGACTGTTCGCGCCACATACCGCACGAGCGTTGCGACGGTCGTTGGAATCACGAACTCCTCCCATGTTCGTGCCGTCGCCGAACTCTCACCCGTTATCGCGAGCCATGCCGCCGTGGCGGCGACCGTGACTCCTGCACCGCCAAACAACAGGGAGAGCGGAATCGGTGCAGTAAAGCGCGAGCTCTGGATCTGATGAGCATTCCCAACGCCGACAAACATCGTGAGTGCAATCAGAAGAATGAGCACACTCCGGCGGTAGTTCATGCCTCTGGTCACTAAAGAGTGGTAAAGAATGCTCTATTGAAAATGCGGTACGGGAGTACGATCATAGCGTCTCGGCGAGCTTCTTGATGTTGTTGAGCGCGAACATGAGAACGATCTCACGAAATTGACGATACCAGAATCGCGAACGCAGGGCGGAGTCCTGCGTTCGCTTGGCCGTCGAATAGGACGTCTCGGACATCCATCGCTGGGTGTAGCCTTTTGCTCGGATGAGCGCGTTGTTCGCAACAGCCATCGGTCTCGATCCTTGGTGATGAACGAGGTACTCAACGTCTAACGCAGCGATTTCGTATTCGGTGTGCCAGTCCTGGAACCCGTTGTCAGCAGCGACTGACCGCAGTTCGTCCGCGTTTCGGCGGACGACCCGCGGGCCAGCCTTCGTGTCGTGTTCGCGCTCGATACAGCAATGGACGTCCAGCACCGCAAGCGACTCTGTATCGGTCAGTGTCGTCGCTTTGATCGTCTTCACGCTCCTCCCACTTCGCTGGAGGTAGTACTGGGAGGCTTGCTTGCGTTCGAAGAACGTGCTGTCCAGTGCGACGTGGCCAGATTGGCGGAGTTGCTGCGCCGAAGTGCGCAGCAACGCCCGCCAGACGTACATCGCGTACCGATCAATCGAATGGTAGAACGTGGTGGGATCTGGCAACCCGTCTGGATGAATTCCAAGACGGTCACACACCTCAGGCATGAGACCGATCCGATCAACAAGCTCGGTGAAGGTGTGGTCTTCCTCCTTCCGTATACAGTGAGCGACGATATGTGCCTCGCGGGGAAGCCCGCCTGATTCGGGCTTCCCCGCGTGCTTCCCCAACGCTTGTTTCGCTACGCGTAGTGCCTTCTCAACGAAGTCGAGGAGGACGATTGCCATATCCAACTCCTCGACTTCATTGCTTCGT
>NZ_AOMF01000094.1 GCF_000336715.1 Halococcus thailandensis JCM 13552 | reverse complement strand
CAGGCCCGGAAAGCACGATTAGCGGCTGTTCGTCCTGCTCTTCCCTGAGAGCTACGATTTCGTCTTAGCTGTTCCGCTAAACAGATACTTATCATGAATCCGCAACAGTACTATCGGAAGCATCGGAAGGCCATCGTCACGGCAACGAGCGGGTTCCTCTACGGCGGCGGCTGGAGCCTCGGGTACGTCACGTCGTTCGATACGCTGAGCGCTGCAATCCTCGTTCTTGCAACCATCGTTGGCGGTTACGACATCGCGAAGGTCGCCGTCCACGAAATACGGAGCCGGACGCTCGGCATCAAGACCCTCGTGACGTTGGCGGCCATCGGAGCCATCCTCATCGGCGAGTACTGGGAGGCGGCGGCAGTCGTCTTTCTGTTCAGCCTCGGGAGCTATCTCGAAGGGCGGACGATGCGCAAGACGCGCAACGCTCTCCAGGAACTCCTCGAAATGACTCCCGACACGGCGCTCGTCCGCCGTGATGGCGACCATATTGAGGTGCCGGCCCACGAGGTCGAGGAGGGCGAAGTCGTCATCGTCCGCCCCGGCGAGAAGCTTCCCGTCGACGGGGTGGTCGTCGACGGCGAGAGCGCGGTCAACCAGGCGTCGGTCACCGGCGAGAGCGCCCCCGTTCACAAGAGAGACGGCGACGAAGTGTATGCTGGGACGGTCAATCAGGAGGGTGCCCTGGAGGTGGAAACGACCGGAGCGGGGTCGGATACGACGCTCCAGCGCATCATTCGTCGCGTCGAGGAGGCCCAGGAGGCCAAAGCCCCCACCGAGAGCCTCATCGACCGGTTTGCGACCTACTACACACCTGCCATCATCGTCCTTGCGGTCGGTGCCTACGTCGTCACGCAGAACGCCCTGTTGGCGCTTACCCTGCTCGTGATCGGCTGTCCCGGAGCGTTGGTCATCGGCCCACCGGTGAGCATCGTCTCGGCCATCGGCAACGCCGCCAGAAGCGGCGTCCTGATGAAAGGCGGCGAGCATCTCGAACGCGCGGGCAAGATCGATCTCGTTGCCCTCGACAAGACGGGAACGCTCACGACGGGCGAGACGAGCGTCACGAACGTCCGCGGGTTCGATTACGACAGCGGTGAGGCGCTGCGTCTGGCGGCCATCGCGGAGAAAAAGAGCGAACACCACCTCGCGGGAGCGGTCCTCGACGCTGCCCGGTCGCCCGACGATGGCGTCATCGCCGACGGCGGTGCATACGTCGATGGCTCGGAAGGAGTGGCGGACCGGCGAGCCAGCGGCGAGACTGCCGCCGAACAGGCCGGCATTCCCGACCCGGAGGAGTTCACGGTCGCTGCGGGCAAGGGCGTCATTGCCTGGTACGAGGGCCACGAAATCGTTGTCGGGAACCGAATGCTGCTCGACGAACGGGACATCGCCGTTCCCGAGGCGGTCGAGGAACACGTCCACGACCGGGAGGAGAGCGGTGAAACGGCGGTGTACGTCGTTCTGGACGGCGATGTCGCCGGCGTCATCGCGCTCCGCGACCGAGTGCGCGACGCCGCCCCATCGGTCGTTGGGGCGCTTGACGATGCGGGCGTCCAAACGGTGATGCTCACCGGCGACAACGAGCGTACCGCGCGTACCGTCGCTGAGTACGTCGGCATCGACGACTACCGTGCCGAGCTCCTTCCCGAGGACAAACAGCGCATCATCAGCGAGCTTCGCGAGGAGGACACCGTCGTTGCGATGGTCGGCGACGGCATCAACGACGCGCCCTCGCTGGCGACCGCCGACATCGGAATAGCGATGGGTGCGGCGGGCACCGACACGGCCATCGAGACGGCCGATATGGCGTTGATGGCCGACGATCTCGAACGCATCCCTTACGCGGTCGGCTTGAGCAAAGCGACGCGATGGAACATCTACGAGAACGTCGCCATCGCGGTGCTGACCGTGACGCTGCTGCTCGCGGGCGTGCTGACGAACTACGTCCACCTCGCGGCTGGGATGCTCGTCCACGAGGCCAGCGTTCTGGCCGTCATCCTCAACGGGATGCGACTACTGCGACACTGACTGTCGACCCACCGATACAACCATGAACGAACCGACGACTCACGCCGACCGGACGAACTGGAACATCACGTACGAAGACGTCGAACCGATTCGCATCAGGGACCCGGCGGCCGAGGCCCTGGCGGTCCTCGACCGGGGCGAGCCGCTGGTAATCAGCTACATGGATGTCGTCAAAGAGGCGGGCCACTCCTGTCCGACTGCCTCGGGAGCCTATCGTCTCACACAGCTCGGGCTGGGCGGGCTCTATCCCAACGAGCACCCCGTTCGCGGGGAGATCGAGGTGACTGCCGGCGGGCCGAAGGAGGACCCGGCCTACGGCGTCACATCACGTATCGTCTCGTACATCACGGGCGCAGCCGAGGAGGACGGGTTCGCCGGTCTCGCCGGCGGCTACGGTGGTCGACAGTATCGGCTCCATTTCGGTGAAAGCGAGACCGTCGAACCGGCGTTCGTCTTCACGAGGACCGACACCGACGACTCCATCCAGGTCACGTATCACGTCAGCAACGTCCCCGACGCCGGTCCCGCGACACGGTATCTCGACGGGATGGTCGACGGAACCGCGACGGCCGATGAACGCGAGGCGTTCGCCGAAGCGTGGCACGGCCGCGTCAAGCGAATTCTGACCGACGATAGCCTCTTCACCGTCGGGCAGGCGGAAGCGACGGAGTGAGCGTGTTGCTCCGGACGATCCCTGATCTCATCGGCGGGCGTCGGTCTCGACGGCTCGAACAGGAGGGAGGAGGGGGAGCTATTTCTACACCGGTAACGAACACTCGCCACTCCACGAACCACAGCCCGAACGTCTCAAGCGGAACGCGCTGTCGTTTCGTCTCGACACTCAGTCGAAATCGAGCAGCACATCCACGTTGGCGTGATCGGCCAGCAGTCCACGCATGCGCTCGTCGGTCAGTTCGTCGCGCGTCCGCCCGGCGTGGACGACATCTTCGGCGCGCTCGATGGTCGTGAGCGTGTCTGATTGGACGGAGAGTACGAAACGCCACGTTCCTCGGCCTTTCCCGACCACGGTGGCCGACGGGCGAAAGCCGCCCGTGAGACAGAGACATCTGACCCCGGCAATTCGAGCGCGACCGAATGGATGTCCGAACGGTTACCGCCAGTGACGACCACCACGCCCTTGATCCGGCGGAAGTGCCGGAAGCGGCGTCCCGCCCACGCGCCGACCGAGAGCCGATCGACGTAGGCATCGGTGGGCGCGTAGGTCAGCACGTCGGCACTGAATTCCGCCGCGAAGTCGGCCACTGTGACCCCAGCCAGTTCCCGCATGCGCGGGAGAACGCCGAGGATCGAAATGCCACGCCCTTCGAGGAACGGCACCGCCTCACTTTCCAGTCGGTCGCACTGATGACGGCCACGCGCGAGGGGACGAACAGCGCCGAGAGATCAGCTATCGGTCACTGGTTCGGTGGACGACATCATAATAGCTACTGCTCGCACACCACCCAGTCAAGATCGCGCGTCGCTGGTCGCTGTGCGGGACTGCATGTAAACTGTCACCACGCCTCTACAGCGACGGCGAATTCGATGGGGTTCGAGACTGCGCGTCTCGAACTGCTATCACACCGTGAGGACCGGAACATCGCTCGTTCTGACGGTGCGCGCGATCATACTGCCGACGAGGGAGCGTACGAGTTCCCCGTCCGACCGTGCATCCCCTCGGGACGTGATCCCGAGGTGGTTCACAAGCCCACACTCAAGACTGGTAGTGGCTTCTTCGATACATCGAAAAGGAGTCGCAATGAACCAACAATCCGCGTACTGACTGGCTGCCTAACCGATATCAGCTACAGATGTACTATTGACTAAGTTGGGCTCCATTGAATCACTAGATGGCGGCGTGATGGGGCGATAGATCGAAGAGTATGAAGCGGGTGAGTAGCGTTTGCAGTGAACCTTACCNGGCTCCATTGAATCACTAGATGGCGGCGTGATGGGGCGATAGATCGAAGAGTATGAAGCGGGTGAGTAGCGTTTGCAGTGAACCTTACCACCCGCTTCACCGAGGAGTTGGTCTCGCTCGCTGAAAGTTATTCCGACGATGCTGACGAACCTGCCGCCCCGGAAGGCGGCGGCAGGTTCGCCGACTACGCGATCATATCCCTCCACGGGCTGCGGATTTTCCTCGAAGAATCCTACGAGATGATCATCGACCGACTCGAAGTAATGCCACCAATTTTGGAGGTCATTGACCTTGAGCCGGATGATCTACCTCATCCGTCGACGTTGAATAAGTGGCTTGATAGAATCGTGATGGACGTCTGGCGCGTGCTGCTGCGCCAGTCGGCGCAGCTGCACGACCCATCCCCTCACGTTGCCGTCGATGCAACACACTACGAGCGCTCTCCAGCCAGCAAACACTACTGCGACCGCACGAATTACCGTGTACAGACCATCGAAGCCACGAAACTCGTCGATACAGAGACTCAAGCTATCCTCGACGTTCACTGTACGACGACCAGAGAAGGAAGCGATGCAGAGGTGTGCGCGCAACTCGCCCGCCGGTACGCGGGCGAGTTGCAGACACTGGCCGCCGACAAGGGCTACGACAGCCAGTGGTTACGCGAAACACTCCGCGATCACGGGGTACGTCCCCTGGTCAAGCACTGCGTACGCGCACCGTACGATCACGCTCACAACGCCAGAATCGACGATGATCTCTACGGACAGCGTTCGATGACCGAGACAGCGAACTCGTCGGTCAAGCGCTCGTACGGCTCCGCCGTCCGAGCGCGTGAATGGTACCGCGAGTTCCGTGAAGTCGTCCTGATGTGTCTCGTCTACAACATCAAGCGACTCATCAAACCGTGAATTCCACTGCCTTATAGCGATTCAATGGAGCCNGTGAAGTCGTCCTGATGTGTCTCGTCTACAACATCAAGCGACTCATCAAACCGTGAATTCCACTGCCTTATAGCGATTCAATGGAGCCCTAAGTTGACCTTTCCCTTGATGATGACTGGTCGTCATCGATACTCACAGCGAGGACGGGTACGTCGTTTGCACGCATGATTCGCTCAGTAATGCTACCCTCCACAAGCCGATCCACCCCCGAGCGCCCGTGTGTTCCCATCACGACGAGATCAATGTCGTGGTCGGTGATGTACTGAAGAATCACTTCGTCGGGGTTCCCTTGCTCAATGGCTCCTGAAACCTTGACATCTCGTTCGGCTGCGACAGTTTCAGCATCCTCAACGATCTGTGTCCCGGTCGGTTCGAATGAATCAGGACTGTTGTCTTCCTCCACTGTTTCGCCGTCAATGACCGAAAGCGTATGCAGAATGCCACCGCTTAGTTCGGTGATATTTATCGCGTGTTCAAGCGCATTCGCTTGACTGTTCCCGTCGGTCGGAAAGAGGATTCGATCGTACATCAACTCTGATTAGATATACTCCCGCCATTGTCTTGATGGCTTCTGTTGATTTTCGGATACTGAGAACAACCATGAGATCTATTAGGGACTATTCGGCAAGCTAGAAAACTGATGTTACCGATATATGACCTATTCGCCGATAATAGCTCCTTTCATTCCCAGTGATTCGTGCGGTTTACAGACGTACCGGTAGATATTAGCGGAATCAAACGCATGCTCGAAGGTATACCCGTCCTCGGCGACGAGGTCACTCTCAAACGCTCCACTTTCAGCGACAACGTTGTGACTACCACCTTCGCCAGTCCATTCCCAGACAACGGTCGTTCCGGTCGAGATGTTGACGGCAGCAGGTGCGAACGCGTATGGACCGTTTGGACTTGCCGCGCCGACCGAAACGGTAACGCGCTTCCGGTCAGTCGCATCAACGACGGTGCCGTCGTATCCCGGGGCGTCTGAGAGCCATTCGGATACAGCCCCACCGGCTGTCTCACTGCTACTAGGTACGTCACTCCTCCTTCCGGTGTCACTCGTCTGGTTGGTGAGTGATTGACTGGTATCATCTCCAGCCATTTCTTCGGTCGCCGTTTCGTCATCGGCTGAAGCAGTCGTGCGGGTCATCGCTATCCGTCCTGATTCGGTATCGCCACCATTGTCGCCGCCCATACACCCGGCGAGCAATGAGAATGCGGTGGCGAGACTCCCGAGATATCGACGTCGGCTGGCGTAAGCGCTCGTCCCTCGCATACATCGGCATTCATCGACGGTGGAGGAAATTCCGTCACCCGATTTTCTGCTCTATTGAAAATGCGGTACGGGAGTACGATCATAGCGTCTTGGCGAGTTTCTTGATGTTATTGAGCGCGAACAGAAGAACGATCTCACGAAACTGGCGATACCAGAATCGCGAACGCAGGGCGGAGTCCTGCGTTCGCTTGACCGTCGAATAAGACGTCTCGGACATCCATCGCTGGGTGTAGCCTTTCGCTCGGATGAGCGCGTTATTCGCAACGGCCATCGGTCTCGATCCTTGATGGTGAACAAGGTACTCAACGTCTAACGCAGCGATTTCGTATTCGGTGTGCCAGTCTTGGAACCCGTTGTCAGCAGCGACTGACCGCAGGTCGTCCGCGTTCCTGCGGACGACCCGCGGGCCAGCCTTCGTGTCGTGTTCACGCTCGATACAGCAATGGACGTCCAGCACCGCAAGCGACTCCGTATCGGTCAGCGTCGTCGCCTTGATCGTCTTGACGGTGCGGCCGCTTCGCTGGAGATAGTACTGAGAGGCCTGCTTGCGTTCGAAGAACGTACTGTCTAGTGCCACATGACCAGATTGGCGGAGTTGCTGCGCCGAAGTGCGCAGCAACGCCCGCCAGACGTACATCGCGTACCGATCAATCGAATGGTAGAACGTGGTCGGATCAGGCAGCGCGTCTGTATGGAGTCCGAGGAGATCGCACACCTCAGGCATGAGACCGATCCGATCAACAAGTTCGGTGAAGGTGTGGCCTTCTTCCTTCCGAATACAGTGAGCGACGATGTGCGCCTCGCGGGGAAGCCCGCCTGATTCGGGCTTCCCCGCGTGCTTCCCCAACGCTTGTTTCGCTACGCGTAGTGCCTTCTCAACGAAGTCGAGGAGNGATTCGGGCTTCCCCGCGTGCTTCCCCAACGCTTGTTTCGCTACGCGTAGTGCCTTCTCAACGAAGTCGAGGAGGACGATTGCCATATCCGACTCTTCGGCTTCATCTCCTCAAACCAATACCGAACAATCCCGACGCCGTGTGTTGTTTTCAATAGAGCACGATTTTCATCGACTGAAAATCATCAGAGGAGATTCAAGGAATTGGAACGAAGCGCCGCATGTATGGAGAACGAATCCGGCAAACTGAAACACGATCGTTCCTCGAGGACGGTCCGTCACGCGCTCCGGATCCAGTTCGAGCTCGGTTTCGAGGGTTCGTCGCCATGTCCGCTGCAGAGCTTCGATCAGTCGACGACAGTACTCGGCCAGCAACTAGTCGGTGGTGACTGTCACGCAGACGTGCGAGTGGCTGACGATGGTGGAGAAGTAATTCACATGGAAAACAGGACCAATGAGTCGTGTCCGTGTCCCATCTTTGCCGCACACGGTACCGTGCCGAACATCACACGAGTGGAGGACGAGCAGTTTCTCGTCGAATGCTATCTGCCCGACCGCAGTGCACTCAAACCGCTCGTGGAGGAGTTGCGTGCGGCCGTCGGGTGCGTCCGTCTTCGTCGGCTCCAGCAGCTTGACAATGCTGGAACGGAGTCATCAGACCTTGCCACCATCGACCTTTCGATTCTTACGGAAACCCAACGTGAGACCGTTGTATTGGCCGTATCGGCAGGTTACTACGAAACACCCCAACAGACGAACCTTGGCGAACTGGCCGACGAATTCCAAATCTCGAAATCAGCACTTTCACAGCGGCTGAGTGCCGTCGAATCGAAGCTTGCCATCGCTACCTTCGCTGATTCCAGCGGGCAATGAATGAATACGGTCGAAATATTGTAGCGACTACCGTCACAGACCCGCGGCACCGGAGACAAGCAATCGGCAGTCAATGATTCCACACGCAAAGACATTGCACGCGAACAGACAGCTTGGATTTAAAACCCATCACTATTTAGCGACAGACCCAGCAGAGTGGGAGTCCAACGGGTCGTATGCAAGAACTTGGCAGAAGCCGACAGCCACCGACGGACAACGACGTCGATGAACGTACGGACAGAATCGCTCCGCAGCGCCAACGAGAGGAGCAATGAGTGAGCGCAACATTCCCTACGTTTACGAGATCGAGTACGATCTCGATGAGTGCAGGCAATCCGTCGATATCATCTGGAACACCGAGCGAACGGTGCCCTGTCTGACACACGAAACCGTCTCGGGTGTTCATATCTATCGAAGCGATGAGCGACCGACATCGACGAGGCGGGTCGTCTTTGAGTTCGAAACGCTCAACGACAGAACCCGATTTCTCAACAGTGATATCCACGAAGCACTCGTGAACGCTCTCCGCTGGATGAGCGACGAGTGTAATACGTCTCGGTGGGAGCGTGGTGGAATCACGCTCGGTGAGTCTTGGACGGCCGGCTCGCCAGTATCGGCTACCGATGGCCGATCTGACTTGACACACGACGACCGATCAGTAACGAATGGGCACGACACCGAGGGACCGAATGGACGCTGAAGTAGCCACCGAGCGACTCCGCAGCGTGGACGACCCGCGTCTGGGCGACGACCTTGTCTCGCTCGGTCTCGTCAACGACATCCGCGTCGATGCGGACACCGTGAGGATATCGCTCGCTCTCGGGGCACCGTATTCTCCGGTCGAGACGGCGCTTGCCGACATGGTTCGTGACGTGTTCGCCGAGACGGGCTATAACCTCGAACTGTCGGCAGCACTTGACCGAGCAGGACCAGTCGTCGACAGTGAATCGGCCGACGTCAAGAACGTCATCGCTATCATGTCCGGTAAGGGTGGCGTCGGCAAGAGTACCGTTGCGGCGAATACTGCGGTGACGATGGCTCGACGGGGTGCTCGTGTCGGACTGTTCGATGCCGACTTTTATGGTCCAAATCTCCCGCGAATGCTCGGTGTGAAGGGAGTACCAGTAGGAGTTAATGATGACGCTCTCTTTCCAGTCCGTACTCGGGGTGTCGAACTGATGAGTATGGGGCTACTCACGGGCGATGATGGGCCAGTGATCTGGCGCGGTGCGATGGTGACTGACGTCTTCACAAACCTGTGGCATGATATCAGTTGGGGAACACTTGATTACCTGATTGTCGATCTCCCACCCGGAACCGGCGATACGCAACTCACAATGCTCCAGCAGGTTCCGGTGACCGGTGCGGTGATCGTGACAACGCCACAAGAAACGGCGCTCGACGACGCCCGACGGGGGCTACGGTTGTTCGAAGAACACAACACGCCTGTACTGGGCATTGTCGAGAACATGAGCGGCTTCCTTTGCCCGGATTGCGGGAATGAACACCCAATCTTCGACGCCGATGGCGGGCAAGGATTGGCCGCAGAGTTTGGGCTCCCGCTACTCGGAGCGATTCCGCTTGACCCCGCCATCGGCGCTCTCGGGGATGCCAGCGATGAGGGCGACGACACCGACACATCCCCACACGAAGCGTTCGATGCGGTGGCGGCGAACGTGATGGATGAACTCGGAGAAGTCCTCCGACGCCGACATGTAGACCGACGCGATGAGTCAGTAGTGTGATCGAGAGCCGGAGCGATTGATAATCTTCTCGTGTTCACTCAATGGTGCGTGAGTTGGGCGGGCGGATGGTTTCCATGCTCGGTGGTTTCTGACCCGTT
The DNA here is from genome assembly GCF_000336715.1 of Halococcus thailandensis JCM 13552. GTDB lineage: Archaea > Halobacteriota > Halobacteria > Halobacteriales > Halococcaceae > Halococcus > Halococcus thailandensis. Next base: position 12,887 of record NZ_AOMF01000094.1, on the reverse strand, counting down.
GCCTGAAGACAGAGCGAACAGCGTCGGATTCTCCTATAACAGCTTCCGTGTACTCCTCGCTAGTGACGTGTAAAATTGTCGATGTGACTCCGTTTCGACCGCCGTGAGGAACTCATCGGCCCACGCTCGAAGATGTTCGTCAAGGAACTGGTTGAGGTACTCCTCGTGACCCTCGCTGGCGAGATACGCGGCGAATTCGAGTTCCGTTGCGATGTGGTCTGGGAGATCAGTGTGTTCGGCTGTTGGCTGAAGATCAAACTCCCCGTACCAGCGTCTGATTGCCATCGTCGCCGGGCCGTTGACCGGTCCGAACTCCTCTTCGTCCTCGGCGTCACGGTAGACGCTCTCGTAGGGTGGACACGGCGGTCCCTCGGGGCCGATGAATAGCCGCGTGTACTCCGCTCGGAGGTCTGCGAGACCGACATCGTCCTCGTGATCGACCAACGACGTCAACGCACCCGTGTCGAGAGCGTCGTGAAGCTGTTCGGTCGGCTCCCGCCAGCACTCGGCCATCACGGCGTATGTCGTCGCTCGCTCCGAGCGGGAGTGGCTGCCCTCACCACCGCCATCGATCGGCACCGATCCCGATCTCTCGCCAGCATCTCCATGAACGTCGTTCGCTTCGGTCATGATGTCTCCTGTTCGCCGCCATCGGCCACGGCTGCTGGTTCGGAACGATTCTCCGAATGCTGAATGGGAATGTACTTCAATCCAAGTGTGAAGATGAGCGCGCCGAAGGAGATGACCCCCAGTGTGACGGCGAACTCGATGAGCGTAGGCGTGTAGGAGCCGGCAGTCGCCCAGATGTCGGGGGCGATACCCTCGTACTGGCCGCCGACGGTGACACCGGGTTGCGCGGCAATGTTGACCGTGTTGTAGCCGGTGAAGACCAGCTGTATGCCCTCGAAGACGACGCCGAAGACTGCGAGCGCGCTCGCGGCGAAGATGACCGGAACGCGCTTGCGCACCGACGGAATCGCAAGCAGCGCGAGCGGAAGCGCCCCGCCGACCACCGTCCATAGCCAGAAATACGGCGTCGTCCCGAGGAGGAAGTTCGACATGATTGCCAAGAAATCGAAATTTTCGGCCCACGCGTGTGGGAGCCGCTCCGCAGCAAGCAGGTAGACAACGTGGAACGCGAGGAAGATACCGAGTACGCGCCCGAGGCTGACGAGATCGTCGCGATCGGCACGAAAGCGGGTGAACCGGTTGGCGAGGATCGCCACAACGAGTAACAGTCCCAGACCGGAGACGAGCGCCTTCGCAATGAACACCGGCGCGACCAGCGGACTGAACCAGCTTCCCCTCCCCATCTGCGTTGCGAAAATCCACCCGGTGACCGAGTGTAGCGTGACCGCTGCAGGCAGGGCGAGCGCCGCCGTCCAGAATGCAAGCTTACGGTCGCGCTCGCGGCCGGCTTCCGTATCCTCGGTGCCGAACGCAAGCCGTGAGCCGTGAGCGGCCAAATCACGTCGAGTCAACAGCCACAGGTACCAGACGTTGAGCAAGCCGTAGAGTACGACGACACCGAAGTCCCACACCATCGGCGACCGGAAGTCAGGGGACGTGAAGAACTGGTAGACCAAGTTGGAACGCCCGATATCCGGCAGAATGAGCAGCCCCGCGACAGTAATACACGCGAGACTTAACAACACACCGATACGGGCAAGCCCCTTGTACCGTTGGGAGTGGAAGAATTTCGGAGCGCTTGATATGATGAGACCACCGGCTGAAAGTCCGACGAACAGCACGAACAGCATGATGTACAGCCCCCACGAGAAGACGTTGCGCATCCCAGTGACGATCAGCCCCTGGGTAAACTGATAGACCCACGCCGAGAGACCCACGACCATGAGCAATCCTAACAAGGTAATCCAGAGCTTGCCGGCGGTCTTGAACTCTGGAATCGCGAACCGAATAGAGTGATCTCGACTTGCCATCAGCTCGTTCCCCCGTCGACGGTCGGTACGTGCGGGACCGGGTCGGCGAGCGAATTCGAGGTGTTAGCTCCCGCAGCATCGGTAGCCGAGGTGTTCGCCGCCGGAGCGCTCTCGGTTTCCGTCGTGTTCGTGGTCTCAGTACCGGTGCTAGTCCCCGTCGTGTTTGCAGGTTCGGCGCTCGTTTCGGTTCCGGTCGTGTTTGTGGTTTCAGCGCTGGTCCCGGTCGTGTCCTCTCGGTCGAGATCATATTCGCTCTCCATCTTCTCGCCTTTCTGGGGCCGCCCCGGAGTCATCTCCCCCTTGACGTAGTAGGTGTTCGGGTCCGTTCCGAGGTCATCCAGGAGCTGGTGGGTGTCGTAATCGTTGACGTATTCGGAGACCGTGCTCGTCTCGTCGTCAAAGTCACCAAAGATGCGGGCGTCCGCCGGACAGTTCACCACGCAGGCGGGATCTAACCCTTCTTCGACGCGATGAGTGCAGAACGTGCACTTCTCGACGGTGCCCCGGGGTCGGGATTCGATGTCACCGGTGCCCGATTCGGGCCGGTGTTCGGGTTCGCCCCAGTTGAACACCCGTGCGTTGTACGGGCACGCCGCCATACAGTACCGACAGCCGATGCACTTGTCGTAGTCGATTTCGACGATACCGTCGTCGCGGGTGTACGTCGCGTTGACCGGGCAGACCTTCACACAGGGTGCGTTCGAACAGTGCTGGCAGGCCGTCGGCTGGAAGGCCATGTCGAGTGAGCTGCTCTCGCCCGGTTCAGGATACCCTCCTTCGGGTGTATCGAGGTGCTCGCCGCCCTCGGTAAGGATCCGGTTCCAGTACTGGCCCATCGGGACGTTATTCTCTTGCTTACACGTGACTGCACACGCGTGACAGCCGATACACCGCTCCTGATCGATTACCATGCCGTAGTCCGTCATTGTCAGTTACCCTCACTCGGTTGTGCTTCCGAACCCACGAGATCATCGCCGAGATGACCTTCCGTATCGAGGTCGTCGGGAGCCGGTTCGACCTCAACGCGGGTGTCGTAGAACGCGAACGTCCGTCCGATATCACCGACTTCGGCGTCAGTCAAGTCGTTGATGTGCCCTTTCACGAAGTCGCGATTCCACCAGCCCTGATCGGTATTGATGAGACCAGGTTGCATCCCGTCGTTGTATTTCGCTTTGACCACCATCTCGCCCTTGTCGTTGTGAACTCGAACATACTCGCCGTCGGCAATGTTCCGGGCGTTTGCATCCGACGGGTTGATATCGAGATGTGGCTCAGTGTTGATTTCTCGAACCCAACTGTTCATCTCGTATTGAGAGTGGATGCGGAACACACCATGTTTCTGCATGAACATAAGTGGATACTCGTCGGCTTTCTCGTAATCCTCGCTCGTGCGTGCCTCGATGGGTTTCGGCAGTTCGAGCGATACCTCACCGTCGAGTCCTGGACCGGATTCGGTGAGACCGCTGTCGTCGTACAGTTCGAGCCGTCCCGTATCAGTCCCAAACTCGTCTTCGTACATCACCGTCTCGTAATCCATCGCGACTGTGCCCTGCTTGTCGAGTTTGTCGAAATCAAGCCGGTCGTCACGGACGACGAGACCCTTCAGTTCCTTGTGGGCGTCGCCGACGAAGGCGTCGCCGAACCCGAGCCGCTTTGCGAGTCGACTCAGTATCCAGTAGTCGGATTTCGCCTCCCACAGCGGCTCCTGCACCTTGTGTCGGTAGGTGATGTGTGGGTGATTGGCAGGAGTGATGATATCTTCCTGTTCGAACCAGTGAGCCACCGGCAGGATGAGATCCGAATATTGCACCGAGGGCGTGTGGTGCATGTCCGCCCATGCAATCATGTCGACGTTCTTCAACGCTTTAATCGAGCGCTGTCGGTCGGGGAACTGGTTCGCCAGCATGTTCGATTCCATCGCGTAGATAACGTCGAACCGGCCGTTCTCGATTGCGGCGATATCATCCTTGTAGCCGAGCGTTGGGTTCGGCGCGTCGCTGGGCGGGGAAGCCCACTCGCCGACCTGTAGTTCCTGATTTCCGCCCCAGATGTTGCCATGCTGGGTGTGGATGTTGCCACTATTGCCGTAATCACCTGTCAACCCCATCAAGGTGGCGTACGCCTGCCCAAAGACGTGGCCGTACATGTATCGCCCGATGCCATAGCTCGGGAGGATGCCGCCCGGACCGCGCGTGGCGAGCCACCGGGCGGCCGTGCGGACGTCGGACGGCGAGAGCCGTGTCTTCCCGGCGGTGGCCTCCGGAGTGTACTGGGAAACGTGCTCTTTGAGCAACGTCAGCGCCGTCTTCGTCTCGATGCCGTTGATCTTATGCGTGCCGAACAGCGCGTAAGGACCGCCCGTTTCCGCCGACAATTGTTCGGGTTGACCAGTCCGGGTGTTCATCGCTACGGCATCCCCACTGCCGGCGTTCGCAAACACGTCGGACGGCTGGAGCAGGTCGCCGGTGTCGGTTCGGACCAGCGCGGGGGCGGTCGAACGCTTCCGGAGGAATTCATCGTCATGAAGGCCTTCCTCAAAGATCACCTGCATCATTGACAGTGCCAGAAGGGTATCCTTGCCGGGGGCGATGGGGAGCCAGAGATCGGCCTTCGAGGCGGTCGCCGTGTACACCGGGTCGACCACGACGAATTTCCCTCCATCACGAATCGTCTCCAGAACGTGCTCGGCGTCCATCTCGAACTGGCTCCGGAAGAGGTCGGTGCCCCAGGCGATCATCGTCTCGCAGTTCTTCCAGTCGGTCGGCGCGTTCGATGGCGGCAAGAACGCATCTGCTAAGTTCCCGGCAACTCTGTCAAAACCTTGCCCAACGTTTGTATCGATGCCGTAGTGGAAGGCATCGGTGACGCCGCCGAACAGCGATGCGAGACGGCTTCGAGTCATTCCGCCGAGGTTGCCCTGATTGCCGGATCCGCCATGCCAGAGAACCCGTTCTGCTCCCTTCTTCCGTTTGGTTGTCTGTAGTTTCGAGGCCAGCAGCGAGAGTGCCTTGTCCCACGAGATGCGCTCGAATTCGGCGTCAAATCCACGCCCCTTCGGGTTCGGGTTTTCGAGCGACCAGTCCGTTCGCTTCATCGGGTACTTCAGCCGCGTGGGGTCGTAGACTCGTTGGGTGTGGGTCAGTCCCAGCAGGCAGCCGCGCTTGTACCGTTCGTCCTCGGGAACGTGTGGCTGGATCTTCTTGATTCGTCCGCCGCGCTTGTAGACGTCGATTGGACACTTCCCACGGCAGTTCGGCGAACAGACGGTCTGGACTACTTCGTCCTCGCCGACGAACGTTTCGAGTTGCATGCCGGAGTCCGTACCGTCGCCGGTGAGCGTTTGTAGGACGTTGCTGCCGCCGATGCCCAACGCACCGGCCGCAGCGACGACGCCGCCAGCCTTCAGCACGTCGCGCCGGCCGACACCTCCCGAGTCACTCATCGTCGAATCCCTCAGGCTTCGTTGGGCGGTTGTCCTCACCGAACTCCGCTAGTACGTCCTCGTGGTACTTCTCATGAAACTCCTCGTCAGTCATCTCGCCGTTCGATACTCGAAGCGCGTCACGGGCCATCCGCATCCCAAGGTCCTTGTCGTAGTCGACATCTTCGAGCATGGCCTCGGCCTCCTCTTCCCACTCCGGGAGCGGGGTGAGTTTCGGCTGTTGGGGCTCGTTCATGGTTGTATCGAGAACGGCCACCCCGGTAGGTGGTTCGCTGAACTATGAATTACTTTAAATGGGGTCGTGATGACGAACAGTTCACGTTCTCGGTGTTCTGTGACTGGATCCGACACGCGCTCGAAGAGGAGTTGAAGCGACGGTGGAAGATCAAGTGAATGGGGTCGGCGTGCCGGATGCGTACACCTCAGTCGCGGGCTGAAGCCAGCCCGCAGCCTCGGAGGTACCTTCGTGAGAACCAGCTTTCGGCTGGGTTCGTTAGGAATCGATACTGGGAGCGTTGAGTACGCAGCGACGCTTCTGGGTACCAGTGGACCAGTCTACTGCAACGTTTACCACGACCGCTCATCGGTTCAGAGCCGCTATTGAGATTTCAGTTGGGAACTACCGATGACGGAAAGCCGTGGCGACTCAGTCCTCCTCTTCGAGCAGATCGCCAATCCAACTCATGGCCGCCATCGCTTCCGGAAAACCCAGCGTCGGAATCGCAAGCACAGCGATATGATGTACTGCTTCCGGTGGAATTCCCTCGTCCAGTGCACGGCGTGTGTGAGAGTGAACGGCACCTTCCGACTGCGTGCCGACGGCCAACGCCAGTTTCACGAGCCGCTTCGTCTCATCGTCAAGCGGACCTGCTTCCGAACAGTTTCTACCCAGTTCAGCATACGCTCCCCATACCTCCGGATGCCGTTCGGCGAGATCGCCGGCTGTCGACGGGAGTTGCTCGGGATCGTCGATTTCATCGGCCATATGTTACACATTCAGCGTCACGCTCAGTGCGTATAAATCTGAGTTCACTTCCCATCCGATGGGACTATCTGGTCAGACAGTGCATGGACCGTGTGATGAAATATTGGAGAACGAACTGAAGGACGGGTACTCACCAGCCCGCTATTTCGATTTGAGGTATCTGTCTGTTTTTCACCGACCACGATATTCGATATGCTCCGGCTATCCGTGGTGCTATTGGACCGTGAGCACGGGGACGTCGCTCGTTCTGACGGTACGCGTGGTCACGCTTCCAACGAGGTAGCGTTCGAGTCCCGTCCGACCGTGCGTGCCCATCGCCACGAGGTCGATCCCCTCGTTTTCGACATACGCTTTGATGGCGCGATAGGGCGTACTTTGCTTGACTTCGGTAGTAACATCGATACCGCGGCTTTCGGCTGCTTCGGCGACTTCGGTGACCGCTCGCTCGCAATCGTCCTTCCACGCCTCAATGATGGAGGCAACATCATAGGAGCCAGCGAGTGAACCCACATCCACGACCGATAGCGTGTGGACGGTAGCGTCGTATCGTTCGGCGATGTCCAGTCCATGATCGACAGCAGCGCTTGCGGCATCACTGCCATCGGTCGGGATCAGCACGTCTTTGTACGACGAGCGCTCGTCCGGAGCGGTTCGCGTCGTGAGCACGGGGACATTACTCGTCCTGACGACACGTTCGGTCACGCTGCCAACGAGGACCCGTTCAAGTCCCGTTCGCCCGTGTGTCCCCATCGCCACCATGTCGATGTCGTGCTCGTCAGCATCATCAATTATCGCTTGATGGGGAATGCCGTGTTCGATTGACGATTCGAACGGAACGCCGGTCTCGGCGGCAAGGTCTTCGAGTGGGCGAAGGTTGTCCGTCGCTCCCTCAACCAGTGCATCATGTTGGTCGTCCACTAGTGAGTCGACCCCAGCGAGGTCGGCACTATACGAGCGGTCGTCGACGACGCTCAGAAAGCGTACTTCGCTGTCGAAAGCACTCGCAAGGTTCAGTGCGTGTCGTGCGGCCGCCTCCGCTCCTGAACTACCGTCGGTCGGAACGAGGATGGTGTCGTGCATAATGTATCGCTCTCGCTTTTCGGTTTGGACTGATTATCGGTTGTTATTTAGTATTGGTGGGCATGAGGCTCTGTCTAGCTGAGCGAGTCTTGGCGGCTAAGTGTTGCTATTAAGCACATCATCTTCAGCTTGAATACTGAATTTGAATCGAACAGTTTGACAGCTCTATCGCCAGCCAATCGTTGAATCAGTCCTCGGTGTTTTTCATCAAGCTGTCCCGTTTCTCAAGCCGCTGAAATTAGCCGATTCAGATTAACTAGACAGCGCGGGATCTGATAGTATGAATGGCTGCTGAGTTTTGAAGCATGAAGAAAGAACGGAGTGGAGAAGGCCGCCGATTCAACGGCGTCATCGGACATTAGTTCTGGATTAGCCTGAGTACCAAGGATGCAGCATCATCGTCTGAAATTCAAGCACACTGGTCCCTGCTTGACGAAATCTATGCACTGGTCCATCATTTATTTTCACCACATTGTGTTCACTTAGATTGTCGGCTGTTATCGCTTCATACTTCCCCTTGCATTGACTGCCAACACTGGTATTTCAGCGTGTCTGATGACACGTTCAGCCGTGCTCCCGAGGAGGTAGCGGTTGAGATCTGTCTGTCCAGTTGTGCCCATCGCTATGAGATCGATGTTGTGAGCGTCAGCGTACGCGAGGAGATCGCGTGTTGGGTAGCCCTCACGAACGCTTGTCGTCACGTCAACGCCCGCGTTGGTAGCACGTGTGGCAATCTTGCCGGTTGTACGTTCGCCTTCTGCTTTGAATCGGTCGAGTAGTCTCTTTGGTGCTGTGTGTTCGGGTGTTGGAGCTAGCGCGTCGGCATCAATGATGTTGACCCCATGAATACGAGCGCCGATTGCTTCGGCGATCGCGATACCGTGACTGACGGCTGCAGCCGCTGGCTCGCTGCCATCGGTCGGTATCAAGAGATCGTCGTAGTCGCCATCAAGTTGGCTCCGTTCGGTTGCGGCAGTCGTCAGGACCGGACAGGGAGCACGACGCACGACGCTCTCGGTCACACTGCCAGCCAAATAGCGACCTACCCCGGTTCGACCCTGTGTCCCCATTGCTATCACGTCGATGCTATGACTATCGGCATAGTCGACGATTGCATCGGCGGGTGCGCCCCGTAGAACGGCTGTCTCTATGCTGTCGCCCTGAAAAACCTCCTCGGAGGTTTCGATCGCGCGCTTGTGTTCGGCCTCGATACGCTCGACGAATGCCTCGTCGAGATCATCTCCGTTGGACATACCGCCCATTGCCTGGACGTCGGCGACACTGACGAGATGCACGCTCGCACTGAAAACGTGGGCAAGATAGCGAGCGTGTTCGCCAGCCCGAATCGCGTGCTCGCTGCCGTCAATTGGAACGAGAATCGTCTCGTACATCAGATCTCATTGGGAATACCGAGGACACAACATATGAAACTATACCTCGATCCCCAAAGTGCGAAACAATCTGTAAATCGGGGTTGCCTAACTACTTGATTTCGCACGTTATGTAGCCGCCTTGTAGGGCACTGAGATCAGTCATATTCAAGGCTAGTTCTCAGTAAGCACAGATACTGAGGGTTTCTCTGCAAGCATGCCCGTTATCGCACAATCGAAACTAAAACCGGGGCTCGACGCATGACGGTTTCTGCAACGCTTCCCAGTGGGAGTGGTGAGTCTTCTTTGCGTCCGTGGCTGCCCATGATAACATGCTCAACGTCGTTTTCTTCGACGTAGCTGACGATCATTCGCCATGGTTCACCGATATTGATAACAGTCGAGATATCCGTCTCGTATTCGGAAGCCAGCTCGTGTGCCTCATCGAGAATCCTTTCTGCTTCAGCATGGTGTGTTTCATACCACTCGTCCATCTCATCGTATTCGGGTTGGCCTTCTTCAGCAGTCTCGGGCTCAAACGGTTGCATGACGTGCAAAACCGTGATCTTCTCCTGAGAATACATCGACAACGTATGCTCCAATCCTTCAGTAGATTTTCGCGATCCATCAATTGGAACGAGAATTTGTCGTGGCATATTCACCAAAATGAAGCGGCGAGGGAAAAGTTGGGAGGGTGATTACTGCCAACTGATAGCCATCCCCTACGCATATCATGCCAGCACTCCACGCTCTAGTATGTACAATCGACTTCTCTTCCCGACTGACGGCAGCGAGATAGCATCGTCAGTGTTCGAATACGCTCTTGCGATTGCATCGGAGCATGACGCGGAGGTTCACGTTATTAATGTGGTGAATACGACACTGGATAGTGTCGCCGATATTGATCGCAATGGAATTGGTGATTTGGAAAACGAGGGTACACGGATCGTTCACGAAGCCGTCGAGCAAGCAGAAGAACGAGGAATTACAGTCGTTCCTAACGTAGTTCACGGCAAGCCATACGAGTCGATTATCGATTACGGTGAAGAGTTCAACATCGATCTCATCGTCATGCCAAACCACGGGAGAGAAGAACTCGAACGGTTCCTGCTCGGAAGCGTTACCGAGCGAGTTATCAACATCTCGAAAGTTCCAGTGTTAACCGTTAACCCCAGCGTTGACCATGATCACTCCTATCCAGCTCGTGATGTTCTCGTCCCGACGGATAGAAGCCAAGGTGCGAACCGAGCTCTGAGTGAAGGAGGTGATCTCGCAAACACGACCAGCGCGACCCTCCACCTCCTTCACGTCGTAGAGACAGCGATGATGGATCCCGATATCGGTTCGGAACCACCGGACGAACAACTCGAAAAGCGAGCAAATGCGATCATCGCCGAGGGCGTTGAGGCCGCTGATACAGCGCCACCCAACTCAGTGACTCGTTCAATCGTGTATGGCCGACCGCATCGAGAGATTCATTCGTACATCAAGGCGAACAATATCGATCTCATCATCATCGGCGTGCACGGACAGACTGACTTCAACCAGTACGCCCTCGGAAGAGTCAGTGCCAACATTGTCCGTACTTCACCAGTTCCCGTACTAATGGTTCGTCAACCGGCAGCAGATGAAACAGATAGCTCTTGTGAGGGCAACCCTCAGTAACACAGGCCAGTCAAACATATGTATGAATACAACTATATAAAGATATAATTGCGGCCATCTATGAGTGTAGCTAACGAACGTCTAACCGGTAGTATATTGCAGATCGGCATTGAACGTTGAACGCATGTACGATCGAATCTTACTTGCAACCGATGGGACCGTTGCATCCGAAAACGCAAGCTCCCATGCCATTGAGCTCGCCGCGACCCACGACGCCGAGTTACACGCCCTATATGTAGTCGACGAGAACATTTATACGGCGTACAGCGGTGACGAGTATCTCGACTCAGCAGAGGGGCCGGAACACGGTCTCACCGAACACGGACGCGAGACGCTTGAGGCGGTCCGTACCGACGCCGAAGATCGCGGTATCGAAGTCACTACGACGGTACAGCACGGCAACCCCGTTGAGACGATCACTGACTATGCCGACGAGCACGACACGAACCTCATCGTTCTCGGGACGAAACACCGCTCGGCAGAATACCGGGCACTTTTAGGAAGCGTCACCGACCGCGTTCTCAGGCTGACGAGCCATCCAGCGCTCGTCGTGAAGACCGAGACTGATAGTTAGAGACGCTCACTAACCGCCTACTCTCGATCCGGCATATATTGGGTCTGGTTCGTTGCTACGGACGGGGCTTCAGAGTTCGGTGTGTGTTTCCGTTCGCGCGGTCAACTCGTCTGGAACGAGCCGATAGAACTCGAAAGCCATCTCTCGTGGGGGTTTGCCGAAGATATCGATCAACGGAATATGGACTCGTTCAAGTCCCTGCAAACTCTCGGTAGCAACCGATTCTTTGGTGGTCCGCTCTAACTGTCCGTTCGCTACGACGCTTTTCCACCCGTCATCGTTGCCGTAGGTCACGAACGAAACCGATCGGTCGGCGAGGTCGCCTTTCTCGTTGTCCGGCAGGACGGCGAGCCGGAAGTAAAACGTCGACGCGGCCACGTCATAGCCATACGAGACCGGTAGCGAATACGGTGGTGCCTCGCCCGCTGCTAGGGAGATGACGCCCGTGCCACCGATGCCGAGAAATGCATCCCGTTCGTCCTCGTCCATCGTTCCGGAGTCACCCTCACTCATAGCATGAACTATGCGATGAATCAACAAAACTCTACCCCAGTAGCGAATCGCCCTGATTGCTACAGGCGCGCGGAAGATGAATCCACGGGCCCGTTCCCCGCATCCCGGAACTGCCGACCGGATTTATGTGCTGGCGAACCAATGTGACAGACGATGTACGATACGATCCTCGTCCCGACCGACGGCAGCGAGCACGCGATTCGCGCTGCCGAACATGCCCACTATCTCGCGCGGACGTTCGATGCGACGGCTCATCTCGTCAGCGCTGCCGACATCCAGACGGCGGGTGGCATGTTCAACGCCGGCGGCGTCGACCGGGAGTTCGTCGAGCGCATCGAGACCGAAAACGAGGAAGCAATCGCGGCGACCGAAGCCGCATTCGAAGACGACGCGATAGAGACGGCGGTACTCAGAGGAAAACCCGCTGACGCGATAATCGAATATGCTGATGAAAATGACATCGACCTCATCTCGATGGGGACGCACGGCCGAACTGGGGTGAGTCGATACGTTGCGGGCAGTGTAACCGAGCGCGTCGTGCGCCGGGCTTCGTGTCCGGTACTCACGGCCAAAGCAGTCGAACGGAGCGAACGCACCGGGGACTATGAGGACGTGCTGATCCCGACCGATGGCAGCGACGCCGCGAGCGCCGCCATCGAGCACGGCATCGAAATCGCGAGACAGGCCAGCGCTCGCGTCCATGCAATCAATATCATCGATATCGGGGCGATAACACTCACACCGGGCTCCTCCGCGGCCTCAGAGTTGACCGAGCGTTTCGAAGCTGAAGGCGAGCGCGCGACCGAAGAAATCGCTACGCGCGCGGCGGATGTAGATCTCGATACAACGACGGGCGTCTACGAGGGACTGCCCGCACGCGACCTGCTTGCCTACGCCAACGAACACGGCATTGATCTCATCACAATGGGCACCACCGGCCGGACGGGCCTCAACCGCTACCTCCTCGGGAGCACGGCCGAACGCGTCATCAGACATGCCGAAATGCCAGTGCTGGCCGTCAACGCACGGAGGAATATGGACTAATGACGACCGATGAATTGGGCGAACACGGCATGGTGAAGATGGATGACGGAGAGATTCACGGATTTCTATCGAGTCAGAACGTCGGTGTATTGGGGCTTCCAACTGAGGGTGCGCCCGCCCTCCGCCCGATGTCGTTTTGGTTCGACGGCGATTCACAACTCTACTTCCCCTATCTCGTCGGCTCCACCAGTCGGAAAGTCAAATTAAGCGATCGAACGACAGCTGCCCGGTTTCTCGTTTATCGCGCGGAAACACCTGTCTCTTATACACATCT
>NZ_AOMF01000093.1 GCF_000336715.1 Halococcus thailandensis JCM 13552 | reverse complement strand
AGATGTGTATAAGAGACAGCCTACTGACTGGGAATCTGAAATGCGTATTTGTTCGCCCTCGGCGTAGATGACGATGGAAGAGCTCATGTACAACGATATCCTGCTGCCGACGGACGGAAGCAAGGGAAACCAACGAGCAATCGACCATGCCATTGCAATTGCCGATGAAGTCGATGCGACCGTTCACGCACTTCACATCGTCAACACCTCGGAGTACGACGGGTTGAAGCAATCAGCCCTCGACTCGCTCGAAGCAAGCGGGACAGACGCGCTCGAACGTGTCGAAGACGCGGCATCCCCCACCTCCGTCGAGGTCCAAACCTATCTCGAACACGGTAGCCCCTACCGGAAGATCCTCACCACCGTGAACGATGTCGGTGCGGACGCTATCATTATGGGAACGAGCGGTCGCACGGGTCTCGATCGCGTGTTGCTCGGCAGCGTCGCCGAACGCGTCATCCGTGAGGCGACGGTTCCCGTGACGACTGTTCGGACCGTCGACGAACCGATGACGATCGACTCACCCGAAGCGGCGGTCGAACACGCCGCGGACGCGCTTACCGACGCCGGTCACGAGCCTGTCGAAACGACAGACGATCCATACCGCGGAACGAATTCGTGGATCGTCCCGTTCCGTGGTGATGACGGTCGATTCCGCGTGCACATCGATGGGGCAACCGGGACGACTCGAATCGGTCGAAGTGGTCATCGCTAAGCATGAGGCGGGCTAATTGGCCGAGTGGACGCGAGGACTCAACGACGACCGGGACATCAATGTTAAAGCATTTTTCGACGCCGAGGCGAAGAATACGCTCAATAGTAGACAGGAACACCGGTCAGAGAGCCGCCGACGTAGTAACGTTCTATTTCACGAAGACTGGTACCGCACCCTCCTGGGAAATAATTAAACGATGACAGATGGTATGACCGGTATGTTTGAGACGATCCTTCTCCCTACCGATGGGAGTGATGGGGCAAGCGTTGCCGTCGACCACGTTCTCGATATCGCTACTGCACACGATGCGACGGTTCACATCATCAACGTGGCCGACACGACACGAGATAGCGTCGTGCAGATTCGAGGCGATGTCGTCGACGCCCTCGAAGAGAAAGGCGAAGAGATCGTCAGCGACGCCGCCGAGCGCGCCCACGAGCGCGGCGTCTCTACTGTGACGGAGGTCCTCCAAGGGGAGCCATACAGCACGATCCTCGATTATGCCGAGTTGCGCGACGTCGACGTCATCGCTATGCCGACACACGGCCGCGGAGGTCTCTCTCGACTCCTGCTCGGCAGTACCACCGAGCGCGTCGTCAGAACAAGCGACGTCCCCGTACTCACGATTCGACCGGATAGCGACGTCACGACCACCCATCCGTACCGGAACGTGTTGGTCCCGACTGACGGCAGCGACTGTGCGAGGNTACTCACGATTCGACCGGATAGCGACGTCACGACCACCCATCCGTACCGGAACGTGTTGGTCCCGACTGACGGCAGCGACTGTGCGAGGACGGCCCTCGAAACAAGCGTCGATGTGGCGCGTGAAGAAACGGCTGGACTCCACTTGCTGTCGGTCGTCGACGTCACAAGCCTCGGTGCCGATGTCCGCATCCAGATGCAGGTACAGTTCCTCGAAGAGAACGCCACCGAGATCGTCGAGGATGCCACGGAGTACGCAACGGATGCCTCGATCGAACCCGTCTCCGGGTTGGTCGCACTCGGGACGTCGATTCACGGCGAGATCCTCTCGTACATCGACGAGCACGATATCGACCTCATCGTCGTCGGCACGCACGGTCGCACGGGGTTTGATCGATACATGCTAGGAAGTGTTACCGAAAAGCTGGTGCGAACGTCACCGATTCCCGTCCTGACCGTTCGACCGGCCAACACGGAACCGTAACACTCCATCATCCCGGACCTTCAGTTGCTGTGTGGGAGCTGGACGGCGACAGTTCGGTGGTGATTCAAAGGGTGCTGACAGATATGGTCGGTAGAGGTCGACAATGGGAGAACCGGCATATCGTTCAGTGATGAAAAAGTTCGACAGGTGTATCAGGTACACGATTCTCGCCGTCCTCAGTATCGGCATTCGCCAACGGAACTGGGGAGCGGTCGTGAACGCTATCGTCGCAATCGTGGGGACGTATCTTCCCGAAATCGTCGAGAAACGGGCCGATATGGAGTTGTTACCGTGGCAGCAGACGTACGCAAGGATGGCGATGGCCGCCCATTCTGTCGGGATGATCGGCCCGTACGAGGATACGTGGTGGTGGGATCACCTAACACACACCCACTCGGCAACCCTCCTGGCTGGAGCCGTGCACGTACTCAGCCGTCGTCGTGGGAAGGATCCTCGTCTGCGCGTTCTCACCGCGGTCGGCTGTGCTGGCGTACTCTGGGAGATTGTCGAGTACGCTGTTCACAGAACGGCTGCTCGCTTCGATCT
Source organism: Halococcus thailandensis JCM 13552 (assembly GCF_000336715.1). Lineage (GTDB taxonomy): Archaea > Halobacteriota > Halobacteria > Halobacteriales > Halococcaceae > Halococcus > Halococcus thailandensis. The sequence continues at coordinate 7,292 of NZ_AOMF01000093.1, read as the reverse complement.
CGAACCCATACTCGTACCGTACGGGAAGAGAGATACTGTTCTGGACCTCTGTTTCGACGCGGTCGGAGCTCTTCTGGTCGTCGCGTTCGGCGATAGCCTCTTGGAGAATCTTGTTCCACAGCGTGACCAGCCCACACGGGACGAGCAAGCGCGACGCGGCAGCGACGACAGCTGACACGCCAATTACGGGAGAGCCCTACAATCGAAAGGAAACAGTCAGCACACTCACAATCGTCGGAATAACCTCCAAAAATCGGTTGTCCGTGAGTACGTCGACGAGGAGAATGTCGACCTCGTGGTCATGGGGATATACGGTCGGACCGATCTCGAACCCGCCCTCTTGAGCAGCACACTGAACGGATTGTCCGTACCGTCGACACGACGGTGGTAATGGTTTCGCTTGACACGGACCGAGAATCAAAACCGGCTATGCGCCGGCTCGAATCGCTCGCCACCGACGCCAGTCTTGGAGGGCGTCTTTGCCCGGCATCCATCGACACCGCGCTAATCCGGAGGAATCGAGCAGTCGTCCGTGAACGTCGATCTCACCGTTCCGAATACGAGTGCTGCTGATGCGGGTGCCGTCTTCGGCGATGATGAACGGCAAGGTATGGATTTCGAGCGGTGGCAGGCCCGAATCGTGGCAGTAGCGGTTGAGGTCGTGCGCCCGACGCTGGGCTTTCGCTTCGGACGAGACGACCACCGCATCCCTGTCTTCGCACATCCCGGCAAGGCCCTGCGCGTAGACACGCTGCGTTATCTCGAATTCGTTGCCGTTGCGGTGGCACGTCCACTGCTTGACGCGCGGACACTGGAACGCGAGCTCAAGATAGCAGGTAATCACGTTTCCATGAATGATATCGGCTATTCTTTTTGTGCACTCGGGATGTTTTCTCTCGCATGAGTGGCTTTCGCTGGCTTCAACTGTCCGACGAAGAGTTGGACACTTTTCTCGGAAACGGTGGCACAGGGACGCTTTCCTTTTCAACCAGCAGCGATGAACCACCGTTCTCGCTTCCCGTATCGTATGGATATGACGCCGATATTGTTCATTTCCACTATCGACTTGCGCTCCCGTCGGACAGTACGAAAGAAAAATACATCGACCGTCCAGTTTCCTTCGTAACCCACAGTCATACCAACGATGGATGGCGAAGTGTCATCGCTGTCGGGACGCTTGAAGATCTCACCAAATTGCCGTACGAAGCGGCTGCTCGCCAAGAACGCTGGGCCGTGGATATCCCGTTCGTCGACATTTTTAAAGAACCGCCTGATGACGTGATCTTTCATCAGTTCCGGCTCGTTCCTGACGAACTGACTGGACGGAAGGAAGTCAGCTCACCAGACTAGTTCCGTTGATTATTACTATTTTCATATCTGAACTAAAGGATGATGGCATTACAAATAATGAGGGCGAAACTGTACTATTAACTTAGCTCCGCAGCTTCGACCGGTGGCTGATTGTCAAGCGCTTGGTGACTTCGGTGGTGATTGTAGTAATAGGTGTAGGCAGTCAGCCAAGCGCCGAGCGCTGGCTGACTGCCGTTCCATGTCTCGTGAAACCGGCCGACCCGCATCGTGAACGTCTGAAACAGCTTCTCGACGATGTTGCGGTCGCTGTAGTCGAGGTGACCGCTGAGATCAGTCTTTGCAAGAGCAATCAGATAGCCCATGCCGTCGACGAGAAACTCCGCGTCGGTAGTCATTCAGAGAAGTATTGAAGCTCACCGTAATTTTTACGGTAAATCCACAATCTTAGTCTGGTATGCCGCCAGATGGGCACACGACCGTCACAATCAGCAATAGCTTGGCTACGAAGCTCACTCGGATTATGGCCCGGCATGATCGCTCCAGCTACGCTGAAGCGATCAAGTATGCCACTAATATAACCCTTGTTCAAGAGGACGAAATCACCATACAGGATCTCATTCAGATGCTCGCCGAACGACTTGATGAAGTGGATGAATCCAGTTTACCGTAGAGATTACGGTAATTTTCAGAACTTCCCTGAATCACTAGAGACGCGGAGTTTCTCTTGTAATTCGCGGAGAAACGACGTTGCTGGGTCCGTTCCACAATGTTCAGAAAGTCGTGCGTGGAGCACGACTTTCGAATCGATATCGATCGCTGCGTAGAGCCAGACTTTGCGCTCCTCGGCCAGCTGAACCTGCTTTTCGTCGACCGCAACGCGATCAGGTTCGACGGTGAATGTTTGCTCGTGAGACTCGGCGAACGAGTGACACCAGTTGCGAATAGCGGGGCGGCTGCGGTCGACGCCGAACCAACCTAACATGTCGCGAATTTCGGCGAGTGAGGCGGCTGAAGCATGCAACGCGCACGCCAGCCGGCCTGATCCGGCTCGCGTGCGCTCCCCGTCCAAAAACGGTACAGTGTTGGCGTCCCCATCTGCCAATCGGAGTTCCTCTATCATGACCCTATGAACGGAGGAACTCCACTCACTTCAGCCGGCTAAGTTAACAATGCCTTTAGATGCTATCGGGACGATGACCAACATGAGCCGGCTGACCATCAAGGAGAACGTTTGCAGTGCCATCAAGATCGAACGCACGAAGATCGCCATCGAAAATATAAGTGTCAGTTCCACCCCTGATTGCTCCTGACGCACTCTGTTCGCCATTCATGATGTCGTCTTCGGAGTTGAGACCATCCGCACTCTGGAGGTTCTCACTCACTGTGAAACTGTAGTTGGTCTGTGATCCTTCCCCCTGTATCTGGAGCAAATGATCAGGACGGCGACCAACATGAGCTGGCTGGCCATTGAGAAGAATGTTCGCGGTGCCATCAAGATCGAATGCACGGAGATCCCCCCCAAACGAATAGGTATCCGTTTCATCTTCATCAACGGTACCTGAAGCACTATGGCCGCTATTTGTGATGTCGTCTTCGGAGTCGAGACCATCCACACCCTGAAGATTGCTACTTACTGTGAAATTGTAGCTGGTCTGTCCACTACCACCTTCGATACTCAGTGTATTTGTCGGTTCATCGGATGACTTAGTTACCGCAGCCTCAGCATCGACTAATCCATGACCTTGTTCAGTATCATCAAGGCCAATATCTTCAGCCGTACTGTGGAGACGCTGACGCGCTTCCGTGTTCGAAAGGTTCTCTCCCTCGGGAGACATCAATAGCCCGGCTACGCCACTGACGTGCGGACTCGCCATTGATGTCCCTGACATATGGCCATATCCACCAGGAACAGTCGAGTAAATATCGGAACCAGGTGCGGCGAGTTCGATTTCGGGACCCGCATTCGAGAAGTTTGAAAGAGTGTCATCTTTCGTCGTCGAACTCACAGCAAGTACGCTTGGGTATTTAGCCGGATACGTAACTGATTCACGAGAATCGTTCCCAGCGCCCGCAACAACCAAGACACCCTCGTCGAGGGCATATGCGCATGCATCTCGGAGCATCTGAGAATAACTGGATCCATTGATACTCAGACTCACAACATCATATCCCTGATCAGCTGCCCACTTAATGCCTGCAGCAATCGATGACCCATGGCCCCAATTATCATTATTGAGAACCTTCCCGGCATGAAGTGTCGATGTAGGAGCGATCCCGACAACACCCTCTGTGTTGTCGCTAGCTGCCGCAATCCCTGCACAGTGCGTTCCATGTCCTACGTCGTCGTCCCATGAAGACGTATAATCAACGAACGATTTCCCCACACCAAGATGAGATTGTAGATCCGGATGATCTTGATCAATGCCAGAGTCGAGAATAGCAATATCGGCACCCGGTCCACTGTTTTCGGCAGCGATAGTCTTGTCCGCATCAATTCGGTTAATACCCCACGGGAGAGTTTGATCAGCAGCCTCATACCTCCCATCCCGCTCAACGTAGCGTACGTTGGTATTCGGTCCGAGTGCTTCCAGATCCGATTGCCGATACCGACCCACGACTGCTCCCCCGATGTCGCCGAAATCAACAACCCGATCAACTGAACTGCAACAGGCATTGGCTGCGGTTACACCATCAGAAGAGGTGGTTCCGACAATATATTTGTCGGGAGATTCATCGGTCCCCTGGCGTTTTTGACTGTTTGTATGTTGAGCCTGGATACTTCCAATAACTGGGGTGAGAGCACTCGCCGCTAGCGTCGTTTTGAGGAAATTTCTGCGAGACACACTCGTCTCATCATTGTCGATGCCAATCTCACCTCTCATAGATGAATCAGGCTCTGAGCGTTTCCAGTAAAGATTTTATGACTGCTCTGTAGGATCGCTAGACGGAGCGGCTCTGATGAGGTTATCGTGGTAGAAAGCGAAGAGGCGGATTGTTGTGACATCGGAAATCCGCCTCTTCACCCGAGAATCGGTTGCGAAAGCTAAACAAGTTGTCGCTAACCCCGACGAACCCGCCGACCCCGAACGGGGCGGCGGGTTCGCCGAATGGGCGATGCTCACGCTCTATGCTTTGCGTATCGAGCTCGGGGAATCCTACCGCCAAACCATCGATCTCCTCAGTGAGATGCCGGGCATCCTCGAAGAGATCGGTTTGACACGGTTGCCGCACTACACAGCCCTCCGCGACTGGTTCGAGACCATCTCGATGGCTCGCTGGCGTGCGTTTCTCGGCTGATGCGCCGAGAAACGCACTGGCCATGCTGCGGTCGATGCGACCGGCTTCGACCGCGATCAGCCCAGCCGCCACTACGTTCAGCGAGCGCACTACCGCGTCCGCTCGCTGAAGGTCACGACTCTCGTCGACGTCGAGACGCTCTACGTCACCGACGTTCACTGCACCACCACGAAGAAACACGACGCGAAGATCGGCCCGCAGGTCGCCCGGCGCAACACTGGCGACCTGCTCAGTCTGGCCGCAGACAAAGGCTACGACGCGAAAGCATTCCGGGACGAACTCCGCGAGAACGGAGTTCGTCCACTCATCAAGCATCGGCTGCACAACTCGCCCGATCACACTCACAACGCCTGCATGGACTCAGACAGCTACAATCGCCGCTGGATGGTTGAAACGGCGTTTTCGGCGATCAAGCGCACGCTCGGCTCCGCCGTGCGTGCGCGGAGCTGGCATCTGGAGTTTCGGGAAATGATCCTGAAGTGTGCCGTCTACAACCTTCGTCGAACAGTAAGATATCCGTAGAATCAATCGCTGCATGCCGGTTTCTGCTCAGCGGTGAGCTCAGTGAAAACGCCAAAATTAAGCCGCGTATAGCGATCCTACAGAGCAGTTTGAAAATGGCTATTCACCGCGCACCTCGGCGGTATTCTCACACCGACGATCGACATTAGCGGATGTGTGGCCACCGTATTCAGGTTTGCTCCCCCGGCGTCGACTCGGGGAGGTTCTCGACGAACCGCTTGATGATCTTCTCCTCGGCACGATGGAGCGTTTCGCTGCACGTCGATTTCGCCAGATCTGATTCCGCAGCGAGGTCGGTCAGCGAGCAGCGTCGCGGCGTATCGTAGTAACCCTGATCGATGGCCGCATGGACGAGATCGAGTTGTGTGTCGGTGAGGAGCTGTGTCGGTTCGATGTGGCGGTGGAGTTCGTCGACGGTGAACGGGATCCCGAACTGTTCGAACTGCGTGCCAAGCTCCGAGAGCCGTCGCTGTGGTGCGGTAACTTCCCAGATGGCTTTACCTTCCTCGATGGTGAATGGCATCTCGAGCGAGACGCCCGAATCCTGGATCGGAAACAGCAACAGCGGCGTCGTCGTCTCGAACTGAATCAGCGCCTCGTCGCTCTGCTGGCGGAGGATATCGAATTCGATGACGGCGTCGCTCGCCTCGATATCGGCGAGGATTGAGGAGAGGTTCTCGCTCGTGATCTCGGCGAGGCCAACGCCGGCGTCGTCGCCGGCAAGCGCCGCGAGGATTCGGAATGTCGCTTCAGGGTGTGTACGCGAAATCTCTCCGATCCAGATACCGTCGGGGATCGTGAGCGTGAGATTGGCTCGTGGCATCGTCTCTAGTGGAATGTTTTCGGCCCGGAACCCAATCAATATCCCCGAACATATTCGTCCACAAAGAGGGTATCATAGAACTCTTGTCACACCGTGATGATCGTGCTGCCTGGATTGTCTCCACGCTCGTCGTTGGTGATGGCGACGACAAGCCGCAGACACAGCGCGAGGAAGACCTGCGCTCGTGCATGGACGTGGCCTCGGGCGCGGACGTGCCCGAGGCCGCAGTCTTTGACCGCCTCATGGTTCGTTCAACACCACTCCGCCGGTTGTACGTCTCATCTAGTGTTGATTGCTTAACTGAACGTCCTCGCTGTGTTCGTCGATACGTTCTTCGACCCGGTACTCGATATCGAGCGGATCACCGGTATTTCGTGGATTGTACGGGGCGATTAGCACGACTCCTGCCGTCAGCAGGTAGTCGTGCCAATCGAGCGTGTCGTAGGCGCTGTCACCGATCATCCAGACCGGTTGATCGACGGCGAGCGCGTCACTGGTGACGCGCATCGCCGTCTCTTCAGGCGCTTGTTTGCTTTCGGTGAATTCGGCTGCAATCGGTATCTTCGAGCCGGTTGAGACGATCATACAACCGTAGCCGTAATAGTACTCCTCAGCCGTCGGATCGTAGCATTTTGGTGCATCTTGATCCGCTGACATTGTTCTCACGTCGGTCGAGTCGATAGAGTAGGCCAAGTCGAGCAGGCCGCGGACGGCGGCCTGCTCGACGAGATAGTCGAAGACCTCGTCGGCGACGTGTTCGAGGTCGGTGAGAAACTGATCGACCCCCGTTCGCCCGTGTGTTCCCATGACGATCAGATCGATTTCTTGATTTGACGCGTATTCGAGGATGGCCTCGTGGGGAACGTCAGTCCGGACGGCCTGATTCGCGGAGAGTCCGGCAGCGGAGAATTCAGCACGAGCTTGTTCGGCGGATTTGCTCCGTTCTTCTTGATCCGTTCGTACTGTGGTGCGTTTTCGAGTCTCCGGGAATCCGCGACGCACAGCGCGTGGACGGTCGCCTCGTATTTTGTCGCCAGGTTCCTGGCGTACTCGCTGGCCATCTCGGCACACGCGCTTCCGTCGGTCGGGACGAGGACGTTGTCGAACACTAGTAGATCTGCCGTCGTCCACCGCAATCAATCATTGGAAGCACCGACAGAGGCGAATAATTGATTTCAACATCCTACGATTGCAGGTTCGAACTACAGATCCAATATATTTGCAACATCTGGTGTCGATTATCCACTACCGAGAGGTTTCGGAGAGCCAAAAACAGTTTGCATATTGATAAGAGTTATTCGGGTATAGTGTGTAGTCGACGACGAGAGATGGTCACGAA
>NZ_AOMF01000092.1 GCF_000336715.1 Halococcus thailandensis JCM 13552 | reverse complement strand
GTCCACTCCTTCCCCGAGGGAGTTGCTATCGGGGTTTCGTTTGCCGATGTCGGTCTGGAGGGCGGTGTCACGATGTTCGGTCTCGTCGTGCCCGTGCTGGCCGTGTTCATGACGATCGCGATTTCGATCCACAACATTCCCGAGGGAATCGCGATCTCGATCCCGCTCCGATCGATGGAAGTGAGTGAGTGGCGGATGGTTGGCGCAGCAGTGTTCTCGTCGTTGCCTCAGCCGATCGGTGCGGTGATCGCGTTTGCATTCGTTTCGTGGGCACGAGGATTCTTGCCGTTCGGATTCGGGTTCGCTGCTGGGGCGATGATCTACCTCGTCATTACCGAGTTCATCCCCGAGGCGCTACAGATCGGTGCCGGACTGGACGGTGATGGCCATCGCGAACTGGCTGCTGGCATTCTTAGCGGCATCACGTTGATGCTGCCGTTGATGGCGATCTAAGTCGTTATCTGCCGGCACACGACTCATACGTGTGTTGTAAACTCCGTGGCGTTCTCTTCGACGACGATGGCGGCTACGAGTCGGCCGAACAGGCCAGCAGCGAGGAACACCTTGATTACCAGGAATGGGGGTACCTCGATTCCATCGCAGGAAGACTATGGCCGGGTGTGGGATTTCAACCACACCAAGATAAGGTATGACGGTAGTGACGCCCCGCTCCGACCACTGGGAGAGGCTCACGAATGGGGTGTGAACTGGGACGAGGACCAAGGCACGGGCGAATACCTCAACTCCTACACTATTCCTGTTTCGAGTATTTGAACCCCACCCACTAACCGCCTGTTCGACGTACTGAGCGCATGAGTTCAGCAATCAGCGCTCCGGCATTCGATGGCGGTGTGGAGAACCGTGTCGTTGATGGATTTACCTCGCTGCTCGACGAAGTCGACAGCGAGGAAATCGTCGCTCGGTATGAGATTGGCTTCACTCAAACCGAATCGACTTTCTTGAACACGTCAAAATCGGTCTCCGGTTGAGCATCGCTGATCCGAACACACTCGAAGACCTCGCTCAACAAACTGATGTCTACGCCGATCTCGAACCAATCAGCAAGGGTCACTGCTCGAAATTGACCACGCGTCGCCCTGCCCAAGCGGTCGCCGAACTGGCGACCGCTGTCCTTGAGCATCCCTCTCTGTATCATTCTGCGGGAGTCGCTCGCAAACACCTTGAACGCTTCCGTGACCGCCAGATCATTGGCTGCGATGCTACACGTCTCCCACTTAGAACGGCGCTCGTCGTCGACACCGCCGCGACGAGCTCGTTGTTCGTCCGAAAGACGGTGGCATAGAACTCCATACTGCCGCCCGGCTCGATCCAGCCATGAAGCAACCACTCAGCACGTTCGTCACCGGAGCGAACTATCCCAAGTCGGACGCATTTCCTGTCCTCGCTGGCGACGCCGGGGTCCACGAGGACCTCGACTCAGCGATCTTCGTTTTCGACAAGGGCTACGTCCACTACGGCCGGTTTGCTAGTATGAAGAACGAAGGCATGGACTTCGTCACGCCTCTCAAAGACAATACAAAACACGAAGTCGTGGACACGCTCCACGACTTCGAACACGAGCAGTCGGACAGCGAGGAGGTGAGAGTTATTGATGAAGACATCGAACTGGGAACCGTGGGACGGGAGTATCAGAAAGTCACCGTCATGCACGACGACGATGACGATGAGGTCTACCTCACGACACTCTCTTCCGACGAGTTCGATGCCCTGGAGGTGGCGTTGATCTACGGCGTTCGGTGGCTGATCGAAATCATGTTTCGTGAACTAAAACAGTACACGAACATTCAGCGATTCACAGTACAAAGTTGAATGGCATACTTTTCGAGCTGTACTGCACGTTGCTCGCGTACATTCTCGCTGACTATTATCGACGCCAGTATCCAGTCCGCGGCGGAATGCCGCGGACGTTCCGACTGATCCGCAACTACTGGAATCAGCCACTCGGTGAGTACGGGTAGCTACCGACGAATCCGATGCGTTCGCCGCCGCTCACGAGCGGCGGATCCGGGAAGTTCATCTGAAAATTCTGTTCTGCAGTCAGCTCATACATTGATGTTGATCTCAGCAAACCGTTTTTCGATCAGATCCAGCTGATTTACCTGTCTGAGATTGTGGATCGCTGGGGTAGCTACAAATACTCGAAACAGGAATAGTATTAGTCATGGTCGTGAGCCTGCCCGCCAGTCTGTGTGGCAACCGGCTGAACGTCGGTGTAGTCGTCGGGATTGTTTTCGAACACGCGCTTGCAACTCGCCGAACAGAAGTGGTACGTCTCATCATCGTAAGTGGCGGTTGGATCGTCCTCGTCGGTCTGCATTCCGCAGACCGGATCTCGGTACTGATCTGGAGCACCGAGACCGCGCCGATAGACGTAGAAGAGGAATCCCGACAGGGCGAACGCGATCAGGTTGAGATAGAACGTGTAGTTGAGTTCGAAGTACGTCTGTTCGGTTGCGGTCTGGCCGCCGGCGAGGTTCGGAATGATGGTGAGGGCATCGAACAGCTCCTCCATGAGAAATCCGGAGAAGGCCATCGTCACGAAGAACACGCCGAGGATGTAGGCCATCACTTTCCAGCCATAATACTTCCGATAGACGTTTAGCACAGGAATCGTGACGAGGTCGGCGTAGACGAACGCGATGACGCCGGCGAAACTGACGCCGCCGCCCCAGAGCGCGACGGCAAACGGAACGTTGCCCATGCTGCCGACGAAGCTGATGACGGCGATCGCCACGCCCATGATCGCGTTTTCAGCACTAACGAGCAGTCCGTCACCCTGTAAAAAGAGTGCGTTCCAGACCCACTGTGGCACGAACACGATGACGAACCCCGAGATGAGAAAGCCTGCGATGACGTCCGTCCAAATCATCGACCACTCCTTGCGATACTGGTTGCCGAGTTTGTACCAGCCACCCCACGAGAGCAGTTCGTCGCGCCAGCCACCGCTGCTGGCCATCTCTTGCTCGTAGGTCTCCATACAGCCTGCCGAGCAGAACTTCACAGTTTCGCCGCCGTCAGTCACGAGCGAATACTCGTCTTTGCCCTCCATCCCACAGGTCGGGTCTTCGGTGACACCTTGCTTGCTATCACGCTGGGTGAGTTCCGCTCGTACATCCTCGAAGAGATTTTCAGGGAGCGTCAGATGAACGATTAGTGCCATGACGGCGATGAGGACGATACCACCGAGGAGTTCGGCGACGAGGAACTCCCAGCCGAGCAACAGCAGGATCATCAAGCCGAGTTCGACGATGAGATTCGTCGAGGCGAACATGAACGCGAGGAAGTTCACGACGTGAGCACCCTTCTTGAACAGCCCTTTACCGATTGCGACAGCGCCGAAACTACAGCCGCTACTCGCAGCACCGAACAGCGTCGCTTTCGTGAGGCCTGAAAGGTCACCCTCACCGAGGACCTTCGCCATCCGCTCTTTGGAGACGTACACTTGGACGAGGCTGGTGATGACCAACCCCATAATGATCGCCCATGCGGCGACCCAGAGGAACCCGAGGCCGATGCGGAGCGATTCGAGAACGTTATCGATGAGCGTCGTCGGCATAGTTCGAATGACGTAGACATCATTTTTGTCGATTGCTACTCAGAAACCGAAGAAAGAGTGACGCTATACTGTGGTATCGAATACAGCCCCAATCGATTCGGCGATGATACAAACGAAAACTGAGGGAGTATACACCAAAAATAAACACGGTACACTATCAACATCCTCTATTTGAAGGTGATTTCGCCTATCGAGAGCGAGCAAGCGATCACTATTGAGTCGATATAACCAACATTGTTTGCGGGGACTATTTGAATCGCAAATTCTGTCTATCTTGGTTTCAGCCGGATTTTCATGGCTCCACAACCCCCTGTTTTGGTTCGAAAGTTGACGGTGATATCACTCCAACTGTGAAAGCCATAATTGTAATAAATCTCCGATACGACAGTAAATATTGTATCATGTCGACGACGAATACGCTCGAAACGGAGATATTGAATCGTTCGGTGAGCTTCGACTATTCCGAGCAGTGGGTCGGCTACTCGCTGTTCCTGCTTCGGATCGTGATGGGATGGACACTCTTTCAGGGTGGAATCACCAAGCTCATCACATATCTCGATAGCGACCCAGCGAACAACTGGACTGCTGCCGGGTTCTTGACAAGTGCAGTTCCTGAGGGGAACCCACTGATGGACTTCTGGGCAAGTATGGCCGGCAGCCCGCTCATCGACTTGCTGAACATGTGGGGTCTTACGCTGACGGGGCTCGCGCTGATTCTGGGCGCGTTCGTCCGTTTCAGCGCGTTCTGGGGAGCAGTGATGATGCTGTTTTACTGGCTGGCGGCGCTGAGTGGGGGTCTCATGGCGGGTCTGCCGATTGCCCACGGCTGGGTTGTCGATGACCACCTCGTGTATGCGGCCCTGCTGTTCGGTTTGGGCGCGTTCGGTGCCGGGCGAATTCTAGGCATTGATGCGTACCTCGAACAACTCGGTGTGGTTCAATCCAATCCGTGGCTCCGGTATCTATTGGGGTGAGCGGCCCGTTGTAACTTGCTCTCTTCGGCGCAACAGGAGACGGGACAGCGCTTGACTTTACAGGCTATCGATGCCGGTCACGAGATTCACGCATTCACCCGATCCGTATAAAAGCTACAACGGAAACGTGAAGTCAGGGTTATGAAGGGAAACATGATTGATTCCGGTTAGTTCGTTCTGGGGTTGCTGTAGGTGTTGGGCTACCGCTTCGGCGTTTCGTCAATGCCGTCCGCTACTGAAAGACGGGCACTCGCCAGCCCGCTATTTTCAATTTGAGGTATCTGTCTGTTTTTCACCGACCACGATATTCGATATGCTCCGGCTATCCGTGGTACTATTGGACCGTGAGCACGGGGACGTCGCTCGTTCTGACGGTGCGCGTGGTCACGCTCCCAACGAGGTAGCGTTCGAGTCCCGTCCGACCGTGCGTGCCCATCGCCACGAGGTCGATCCCTTCGTTTTCGACATACGCTTTGATGGCGCGATAGGGCGTACTTTGCTTGACTTCGGTAGTAACATCGATACCGCGGCTTTCGGCTGCTTCGGCGACTTCGGTGACCGCTCGCTCGCAATCGTCCTTCCACGCCTCAATGATGGAGGCGACGTTGTAGGAACCGGCAAATGAGCTCACATCCACGACTGACAGTACGTGGACGGTGGCGTCGTATCGTTCGGCGATGGCCAATCCATGATCAATGGCAGCACTCGCGGCATCACTGCCATCGGTCGGAATTAGCACGTTGTCGTACGATGAGCGCTCGTCCGGTGCAGTCCGTGTGGTGAGCACGGGGACGTCGCTCGTTCTGACGACGCGTTCGGTCACGCTGCCGATGAGAATCCGTTCGAGTCCCGTTCGCCCGTGTGTCCCCATCGCCACCATATCGATATCGTGCTCGTCAGCGTCATCAAGTATCGCTTGATGGGGAATGCCGTGTTCGATTGACGATTCGAACGGAACGGTGTTTTTGGCGGCAAGGTCTTCGAGCGGGCGAAGGTTGTCTGTCGCTTCCTCAATTAGTGCGTCACGTTGGTCATCCGCCAACGAGTCGAATTCAGCGAAGTCGGTGCTATACGAGTGTTCGTTGACGACGCTCAGAAAGCGCACCTCGCTATCGAAAGCACTCGCAAGGTTCAGCGCGTGGCGCGCCGCGGCGGTTGCTCCTTTGCTACCGTCAGTGGGGACAAGTATACTGTCGTACATTATGCGTTGGTCTCGTTTTTCTCTTGCATTGATTGTCTTTCGCCATTCAGTATTGGTAGATGTGATAGCATGTCGAATAATCCTGGGCGATGACTGCCGACAGTCATACCGCCGATTTCGTTTCTGTAAATGTTCGATTCGCTGGCAGTTTGATTTGCTATCATTAGTTTTCCTCCTATAGGTGAACCAATGGGAGCGGACGTCATATACCTCAAAGGTGGTTCCCAGCAACTGAGAAGCGATAGGGATTATAGCGATATCACTTGGCATACAATGGAGAGTATCATAGAATTTTTCAAATGCTTTACTAGGTGTCTGAGAAACAATATCTGAGAAGCAGCCAGTATTGTCGCAATTCAGAGCCAGCGGTAGCGGGTCTCTCGACCGATACACGAAAACCATTCAACCGTTCTATGACACCCTGATACAATGATGGACTGTGTTGAATAAGAATGGTGTCGAGCAGGGGGAGCGTACGCTATCCAAACATTCCTAAAACATCATTTTCGCAGCGATCGATCGTGGTGATGTCTCAGCTATGGAGGTGATGAACCCACCATAGGACTCTGGCGGTGGTGAAGAATGGGTCTCACGGTCTAACTCAACGAATCTCGATCAAGCACCACCGTATAAAGTACCATGAATGTCAGAAATAATATTGAACTGAATCAGTGTGGAATGTACTTGCACGGAAAATCGAAGTCAGGCAGTTCAGGGTGTGTAAAGACTTCTGCACCACCGCCTAGGACTCTATCAATTCATTCTAGTTCGCTGTTCTCATAGGCTTGGAAATAGAGGAACGGTATTTAGTAGGGACGATGTAGAATTGGAGACAATGAGTAGCGAAACAGGAGCGGAGTACGCCTTCCTCTGTCCGGCCTGCGGAGAATCTCTGGAGGTGAACGACTCGATGAAACAGGCGCTCATCCAGAAGGGGTGTATCATCTGTGGAACTACCGTCACTGACGGGGCGTTCACGAGAATCTCGTCCCCGGATTCCCCATGAGTTCCCGGCTTCTATCGGTTTTCCTCGCTGTGGACCGTCGGTCACAGACAGGCTTTTCCGGGCGACTCTTGTCCTTCGTGGCACGAGAAAATGCCTCTGGACCAAGAAACCGAACTGGCAAAGGGGGAAACGGATTCGCTTCTCAGCCACCACGAGACGGGAGTATTGGCCCTCGGACGTGAAAACGAGCCGTATGCCATTCCGATCTCATATGGCTATGATGCAGACGAGCGACGGTTCTATCTGCGGTTGGTTTCGACCCCCCAAAGCGAAAAGCGCCAGTTCTTGGCATCCTCGCCTCGTGCTCGCCTCGTCGTTTACGAGGAGGACGATCCCATCTATCGGAGTGTCGTTGCCAGGGGGACCCTTGAGGAAATCCCGGAAGATGAGATAACTGTCGAACATATCGAACAGTACGGCGAAGCCAAGCGCCCACTGTTCGAAATCTGGGGCGAGTCACGGCGAGACCTCGATGTACGATTGTACGTCTTCGATCCGGTCAAGTTGAGCGGTCGTCGAATCGAGATCGATCGTGAGAACAACCGTTCGTGATCTGGTCCGTGTGGCATGTTCGCCGGAACGACCCGCTCTTTGCCCTTCGGAAATGAGGCCCAGTATTGATGTAATGTCGTAACGAACGTGCCCATTCATGCCGTCTGGGATTCGAGCCACAGTGACGTTCGCTACGCCGGATATCTGTCCGATCGTCGAACTCTCGAAGACGGCAGAAACAACTATCGATTCGGTGGCGACAAACGTCTGCCCGGCCGATTGTACGGAAAGCGTGACGGAGTTTTCGATGGGCGCGGCCTACGATCCCGAGATGGATATCACGCCGATTTTCTCCCATGGGTCCACACACCGATATCGGCTCAGCCATGACGGCGAGGGAAGCTGTCCGTGCGAATGCCTCGGAAGGTTCGGGTGTCCCACCGCCCGCTACGTCGCACAAGACGGTGAACTGACGATTGTGTTCCATGCGGCTGATTACGAGGAGTTGCAGGATATCGTGGCCGAACTTCGTGAACGCTTTCCGAACATGGATATCGAGCGGTTCATTCGGTCACCAGCGGGAGAGCACTCCCGAGATAGTGTCTTAGTGGACCGAAGCAAACTCACGGCTCGCCAGCTCGAAGTGCTGGAAACTGCCCACGAGATGGGGTATTTCGATCGACCCCGACAAGCCAATGCGAACGACGTCGCCGCGGAACTCGATATCAATCCATCGACGTTCAGTGAGCATCTCTCGGCAGCGGAAACGAAAATCTTCGGTGACCTTCTTTGAAGAGCCTTTACCTATAGAGGGTTCGTACAGTTTTGCCCATCCAAGGGCTGCGATTCGCTTCCCTCGTTGGGTGAGAACAACACGAGCCTGTTCGCTTCGGCCTTAAATACCTGCCCGGATATTGTGGCTTTGGATTACTCCCTGCGGAGGATGATAGAAGTATCCATGAGCCAGTCATCGATGGGCTCTTCGGGGCTCCGAGATCCCGAATGGACGACGGACAGCGTGATTGAGGCCGAGGAGACCATCACGGCCCTTCTCGGTTCGCTTGACGATACCGATTGTCGTGAGATTCTCGATGCAACCAGCGAAGCACTCTCTGCGAACGAGATCGCGGAGGTATGTAATCTCCCGCTTTCGACGACCTACCGCAAGCTCGATCTGCTCACCGATGCGGGGCTACTCGAAGAACGAACGCGCGTTCGTCAATCCGGCCACCACGCTAGTGAATACTCTCGAATCATCGAAGACATCACTATTTCACTCGGTGCTTGCGGGGAACTGGAGCTGGAAGTATCACACTGCGAGAGATCTGACCGACTTACATCTTCGCCTCGGAGGACGAGGGAGGAAAGGCGATGACGAAGCAATCCGACCACACCGAGGATTTCGCTGCTCTATTCGAGACCGTTACCGGACAATCAACGATTACTGAATACCAACAGACCGACTCCTCCAAAAGGTTCGGTGAACCTGAGGAAGAGAAACACATCTCGAACTATGTCGATGCTGCGGCAATCGATAACGGGTTCGAGGATGTCATTGAGGAACCGGAGGTGGTCTAGTTTTCTGGTCATATGATAGTCTAAATATGACGGTCAGATGTGAACAGGGCCGTCCGGACCTCTTAGAGCGAGCCAGTACTGCCGAGAACACGAAATTCTACCAGCTCCAATTCGAAGAGCAAAGCGGTATCAAACACCTTGGGCTTCCGTCCGGGTTTGCGAACGGGGGTACGACCGACGAGAACACAATCGAATGAGGCAGCGATGTGTGGCACCGAACCGCTGTCAGATATTTCACAATCGACAGCAATCTCGGCCCGAACGCTCCGATTCCCCTCTGACTGGGAACCTGGAGTGGCTATTTGTTCGCCCTCGGCGTAGATGACGGTGGAAAAACCGTACGACAATATCCTGCTGCCGACGGACGGAAGCGAGGGGGAACCGACGGGCAATCGACCATGCTATCGAAATTGCCGACAAAGTCGACGCGACCGTTCACGCACTTCACGTCGTCAACACCTCGGAGTGCGACGGGTTGAAGCGGTCGGCCCTCGACTCGCTCGAAGCAAGCGGGACGAACGCGCTCGAACGCGTCGAAGACGCGGCATCCTGCACCTCCGTCGAGATCCAAACCTATTTCGAACACGGTAACCCCTACCAGAAGGTCCTTACCGCCGTGGGCGATGTCGATGCGGACGCGATCATTATGGGAACGAGCGGTCGCACGGGTCTCGATCGCGTGTTGCTCGGCAGCGTCGCCGAACGCGTCATCCGTGAGGCGACGGTTCCCGTGACGACTGTTCGGACCGTCGACGAACCGATGACGATCGACTCACCCAAAGCGGCGGTCGAACACGCCGCGGACGCGCTTACCGACGCCGGCCACGAACCGGTCGAAGTGGTCACCGTTGAGAATGGTGGCGGCTAATTGGCCAAGTGGATGCGTGGAATTCACTGACGAACGGAATGCCGGTCGTAAGGCGTTCTTCGATATCGTGGCGAGGAATTCGCTTCGATTGAAGACAGGAACGCCGGCCGAAGAGCCGCCGACACAGTACCGTTCCAGTCTCCCGAAAACCGGTAGCGTCGGCTTGCTGGGGAATACTTAACACATGACAGGTGGTAAGATACGGTATGTTTGAGACGATTCTGCTCCCGACTGACGGGAGCGAGGGAGCGAGCGCCGCTGTCGATCATGTTCTCGACATCGCTGCTGCCCACGACGCGACGGTACACATCCTCAACGTGGCGGACACGACGCGGGACAGCGTCGTACAGATTCGCGGCGACGTCGTCGACATCCTCGAAGAGGAGGGCGAAGGGATCGTCAGCGACGCCGCCGAGCGCGCCCACGAGCGTGGCGTCGCTGCGGTGACGGAGGTTCTTCGGGGGGAGCCATACAGCACGATCCTCGATTATGCCGAGTTGCGCGACGTCGACGTCATCGCCATGCCGACACACGGTCGCGGAGGTCTCTCTCGACTCCTACTCGGTAGTACCACCGAGCGCGTCGTCAGATCGAGCGACGTCCCCGTACTCACGATTCGACCGGATAGCGACGTCACGACCACCCATCCGTACCGGAACGTGTTGGTCCCGACTGACGGNTACTCACGATTCGACCGGATAGCGACGTCACGACCACCCATCCGTACCGGAACGTGTTGGTCCCGACTGACGGCAGCGACTGTGCGAGGGCAGCCCTCGAAACGGGCGTCGACGTGGCGCGCGAAGAGGCGGCCGGACTTCACCTGCTGTCGGTCGTCGACGTCACGAGCCTCGGGGCGGACGTCCGTGTCCAGATGCAGGTACAGTTCCTCGAAGAGAACGCCACCGAGATCGTCGAGGATGCCACGGCATTTGCCACAGACGCATCGGTCGAACCCGTCTCCGGGCTGGTCGCACTCGGGACGTCGATCCACGGCGAGATTCTTTCGTACATTGACGAGCACGATGTGGACCTAATTGTCGTCGGCACACATGGTCGAACTGGATTCGACCGGTACATGCTGGGTAGCGTCACCGAGAAGCTGGTGCGAACGTCGCCGATTCCCGTCCTGACCGTCCGACCGGCCAAAGCGGAGGCATAGCGTACGACATCTGGACTTCCCCTTTCGGCTCAACGTTCTAAAACGCGATATTGTATTGCTATTCCGTTTGATGGATACCGAACGTATTTGTAATGTCCATCGAGATGGCTGGGCGAATCTTTCATGAGGCAGATGCGGTGGGAGTGGGATTCGAACCCACGGGGCCTCTCGGCCACCTGCTTTCCAAGCAGGCACAATAGTCCGCTCTGTCACCCCACCACTCGCGGCGTTTGTTGGGACCGGACGAACAAGGGGACATCGCTGCTCACATCAACATTACGTAGCGTTGAGTAATGGAAGTGTTCACGAGGAAGGCGGGAATTCCAGAGAAGCACGTTCTGCCGTTTCAGGTGAACTGTTTGCATTCGTATAGTAGTTGTGATGTGTAGTCACAGGTCTATGACTCGCTTTCGGGCCGTGCTTGCTCGGTTTCATTCCAGCCACCAGCATCGACGATTTCAAAGAGTTTGCGCCAGTTTTCGTCGTCTTCGCTTTCGGGGAGTGAGTCACGCAGTTGCTGGAAGTCCGACTCCGGGACCAGCGTCTGTACGAAGTCGACGATGACGCGAGCGTGGTAGGCCGCGTCGGCTGGGTCAGTCTTCTCGATTTCACTGACCCGTGAGACAAACTCACTCCAATCGAAGCGCTGGCTGTGTTCGTTGACCGCTCCGGTGAGATACCATTTGATCTCCATCGGAAGCGACGCGGCGAGGTCGTCAGCGTGGCCTTCAGGAATACGTTTCCCCAGCGTCAGCAATGTCGCCCGGATCGCTCGTACTGACTCGCCAGTACCGGGCAGTTCGAGCCGGTGTTGGATCTCACCGATGAACTCGTCGAAATTCATATATGTGGATTATTGAACGGGGACAGTATCAATCTTGGCTTTATTCGAGGAGAAAATCGGATCCATAGAATCAAGTTGAACTGCATGGATCATCCCCTGCCCATGATTTGTAATTGCAACGACGAGCCGCAGACATAATAACACGTGCGTCTTTCGGTATCTCTCGGTCTCAGGTAGGAATGTGACTGTCGAACACGCAGTTGATATCAGAATATATTCTACTAACTCGAAGACATGAAATTGAGGGCAGTGTCTAGTTGAGAACCTCCTCGGCGGGTGTTCGTCCATCGAGCGCCTGATTCAGTCGGTCATGGTTGTAGTGATGCTTGAACCGTCGCAGCCAGCGCCTGCGCTGGCTGGACTCCCCCGCCAGAACGAGTGAAAGCGGTCGATTCGCATCGCCACGGTCTGAAGCAACTTCTCGGCGAGGTTGCACTCACTGTAATCGAGATGACCGCTCAACTCACGCCGAGCGAGAGCGGTCAGATACCCATCGGCGTCGACGAGGAACTCGGTATCTGAGACAGCGTGTTTAGTGGAGAGACGATGAAGGAACGCCGTCCTCAGAACGCGAAGCGTTCTGATGTGCTGTACGAGAGCTTCACTCTCGTGAACGTCGGCGGGTCAGCCTGGGTTTCCGAGAGCATATGCGTCCAGTTCCAAATCGCGCCGTGGGAACGGTCAACGCCAAGCCAGTTGAGGACAGCGACGATCTCCCGCAGCGACAGCCCCATCGAATGGAGACGCACCCCGAACACCCTGACGGGTGTCGGGGTGCGCTCATTCCCCCAAACCTCATCACAATCCACGTTCAACGTCTCTCTGAGCAGATCCGCGAGTTTCATGGATAGTACTCGTTACGGCCTGCTCATTCCTCAAGCCACCTCAACTAGACACTACCAAATTGAGAGATTATACAGTTACTTGAGCGATCGAGTAGAGAATATCAGTAAGCCCTCAGCGAAACAAGTTTCTCGTTTGGTAGTTCAAGAATGAGAATGAAAGAGAGCATTGGTAGGGAATAGTTCTCACATACATTGAACAATGTGCGAGCATAACTTGTTGCAGTGCCGAAGTTCGTTCTCACGGATTGAAAAACAGCAGTGGTGATAAGGACGTGATACTCGATAGTAGATTTGGTGTTGAGTGATGACTCAGAATCCGTCAACAAGTTTCGAACAGACCTCAGAACTACGGGCCGGAGCGCCGACGCTCATTGAAGGGCTTCCTGGATTGGGATTGGTTGCGTCGATTGCAGTCGACCAAATCACAAAGCAACTTGAATTAGATCAGTACGGAACCATTGTTTCGGACGATTTCCCGTCCGTTGCGACATTCGATGAAGGTCGGGTTCGTGACACAGTACGAGTCTACGCTGGGAAGGATCCAGCCGTAATGACTCTTCAAAGCGACATTCCTATTCCACCTGCCGCGGTTGATTCCCTGAGTCAGTGTGTCCTACAGGACTTGGGTGAGGAATTCGAACGAGCTGTGTTTCTTGCAGGCGCTCCTGCAGAATCTAAGGACGAAATCGGTGAAATCGTCGGCGTTGCCACGACGGACAGGTTGGAAACTGCTCTCACCGATTCGGGAATCACCCTGGCTGAGGGCTCGGGGGTCATCAGTGGCATTACCGGTGCCCTATTGGCTGACTGTTATCACGATAACGTTCCAGCGGCGCTGCTCATTGTGCGTTCAAATCCGTACATTCCCGACCCAACGGCTGCCCGTGCTATCGTTGAAGATGCTCTCGAACCGCTCGTCGAATTCGATATCGACACCCAGGAACTTCTTGAACAGGCTGAGGAAATTCAGGAACAGAATCAACAGATCGCGGAGCAACTTCAACAGTATCAGCAGCAACAAGGCCAGCAACCATCGATTTCGGGTATGTATCAGTAAGGGCCTGAAGACATTTTTACGCGTGTCTAATTCGTTCAATCTCGCTTCATATTTGGCGTTTAGCAGAGAATTCACACCCTAATACGCCATCACGGCGGTAGATCGATATTCGGATGCACAGGTGGGGAGGAAGAAGTGTCCACGAATTCTCGATGAACTGTGGCATTCGCGGACAACACTGGTGTGGAAGCAGCATCGAAGTATGGAGAACTGAATGAGCTCTCCGGTAGCGTTTTGAGTATCGCCCGTGTTTCCCCACGTAACTGTAACGTGCCGGTAAATCGGAGTTGGGCGAATTCCACGATAAAACCGGACCGTGTGCTCTTCAACAAACCTTTCGACAGTATGACTCGTTACGATTTGGACACGATTCGCTCGGAACCCTGGCACGCAACGCCAACTAACGAAATCTTCTCAGCCTTGGCAACCGACGAGAAGGGACTTTCGCCTGACGAAGCAGATCGCAGACTGTCGGAGTACGGAACGAACGATATCCACGACGCTGAACGAACATCGGTTCTCGAACTGCTTTTCTCACAGTTCCGTGACCCGCTCATCTATCTCCTTGTCATGGCAGCGCTCCTGTCGCTTGGTGTTGGGTTCATTCCCGGTGGTGAACCGAATTACACCGAGGCGGCGTTCATTGGCCTCATCATCGGTGCTAACGGGCTGTTTGGATTTATTCAGGATTATCAGGCTACTCGGTCTGTTGAAGCACTTCGTGAGCTCGCAAGTCCGGAGGCGACTGTCGTCCGAGACGGACAAAAACAGGTCATTGACGCAGAACAGGTCGTTCCTGGCGAGATCATTCATCTTGAACAGGGGGACGCGATCCCGGCTGATGCCAGAGTACTGACTGCTGACGAGTTGCGGACGAACGAGTCACCCCTCACTGGAGAAAGCACACCCGTCCAGAAAACGACCGGGACTGTCGACGAAGACACGTTGCTGGCCGAGCGCCACAATATGGTCTACAAGAACACGACCGTTGTAAAGGGTCGCGGGAGAGCGGTCGTCGTCGAAACTGGCATGGAGACCGAAGTTGGTGGTATCGCTACCCAACTCGGCGGAGCTGACGAGCAACAGACGCCGTTTCAGGCCGAGGTTGAACAACTCGGCAAACAGATCGGTGGGCTGGTCGTCGCGCTGATCGTCTTGGTCGTCGCTGTTCAATTTTTGTTTACCGCGACAGACCCGGTCGCAATTCTTCTCGTTGGGATCACCCTCGCTGTTGCGGGCGTGCCAGAAGGATTGCCCGCTGTCGTGACGTTCACACTGGCGCTGGGCGCACGCGAGATGGTCGACCGGAACGCGCTCGTTAGACGGCTCCCAGTCGTCGAAAGTCTCGGATCGGTCGACGTCATCGTCACGGACAAGACCGGAACGCTCACCGAAAGCCGGATGACAGTGACGCGGCTCTACGCTTCTGGTTCCGTCACAGATCTGTCCGACTCGACTGCGCAATCAGAAGGCGAAGTCCCTGAAAGACGACAGATCGATGATGACGGCAATGAGCGTTCCCGTTCATCAGTTACCCCGCTGTTACGATGTGGTGCTCTCTGCAACAACGTCGACCGAACGGACGATGAGTATCGAGGTGAGCCGACGGAGATCGCGCTCCAGCGGATAGCGGACGAGGCAGATATCGAGTCACTTGGTGAGCGGGTCCGTGAAATCAAGTTCTCCTCGGAGCGGAAACGGATGACCGTCCTCGTTGAATATGGAGAGCTGACTGCCTACATGAAAGGGGCACCAGAAGTCGTCCTGGATCGATGTGACTCCATCCTCGAAGATGGCGACGTGCACGAACTTACTGACGAAAAGCGCCGAGAAATCCTCGACCAAACGACATCATTCGCCGGGGATGCACTTCGGGTGCTGGGATTCGCGTCGAAAGCTATCGAGGATCCGTCTGCCGACGCGGATCAGATCGAGGACGAGATGGTGTTTCTCGGTCTGCAAGGGATGATTGATCCGCCCCGAGAAGAAGTCGAGGAGGCAATCTCTGACTGCCAATCAGCTGGCATCCGAACAATACTGGCAACTGGTGACAATCTCACTACGGCCAAAGCGGTCGGCGAGCAGATTGGACTGGATCCCGATGGTGCACACCCTGGCACTGACGTCGACGAACAGTCGGACGACCAGCTCACAAGAACGATCGAAGAGGTCGATGTCTTCGCCCGAGTGACGCCAGATCACAAGGTCCGTCTTCTGAACGCGCTCCAGGACAACGGACACACCGTCGTGATGACTGGCGACGGCGTCAACGACGCGCCTGCTCTCACGCAGGCGGACGTCGGGGTGGCGATGGGACAGCGCGGCACCGACGTCGCGCGGCAGGCGTCCGATATGATTCTGCGAGATGATAACTTTTCGACAATTCGTGATGCTATCCGGGAGGGGCGCGGCATCTTCGAGAACGTACGAAAGTTCGTCAACTATCTTGTCTCGACCAACACAGGCGAGGTGCTTGTCGTGTTCCTCGGCGTGTTATTTGGAAGTCTGCTCTTCCCGGGACAGTTTTCGGCGACGTCGAAAGCGTTGATTTTAACACCAATTCTAATCCTCTGGATTAACCTCGCTGCGGATACCCTTCCAGCACTCGCGCTCGGTGCCGATCCGCACGCGGACGGCCTCATGAACCGCCCCCCTCGCCCCACCGACGAAGGGGTGATCAATGCCCGCGTACTCGTGTCAATACTGACAATCGCCATCCTGTTAGCAGTGATTGGCTTGGGCATTTTCTTTTATGCCCTCGACCGCACGGGGTCGCTCCTCCGTGCTCAGTCGCTGCTGTTTACCTTCATCGTCGTTGTCGAGCTGATCCGCATTCAGGTCATCCGCTCGCGGTACGACCAGACGCTTCGCTCGAATCTGTGGCTCGTCGGGGCTATCGGCGTGTCGCTACTCGTCCATCTCGCAGTCCTGTATACACCGCTGCATGACTTCTTCCAGGTCGTTCCCCTCGCTCCTGTCGAGTGGGTGTGGATCGTAGTCGGATTCGTGGTGTTCCTCCTCCTCAACGTGGTTGTATCGCGGCTGAACACCCGAGTATTTGAGTCCTAACCGTCGGAGTAAGTGAAGATGATCATCTTTACGATCCAAGAACAGCCGTAAGTGCTTTGCTGGTCTAAAGAGGTGGATAGTTATACGAGGCGACACAACCACTCCTTCATAGACATATGTCATTCGTTCGAGGACGGACCGTATTGCCAGTTGATTATGACCAACCATTACTAACTCCGATAGGATGAACGGAGTGTTCCGCCGGTATCTGGTCGTTCTCTTCCGATTTTTGCCCTTCGCGCTGGCGTTTCTCCGTGATAGGCGGCGGTTCATTCTGTTCGGGTCACGAAGACGAATTGCTGACGAGACACATCGACAGCGAGCTGAACAGATTCGGGACACGATGCTCGAGCTTGGACCGGCATTCATCAAAGTCGGACAGGTACTCTCGACACGCCCGGACATCGTACCACCGATCTATGCCGACGCTTTTGGGACGCTTCAGGATGAAGTTCCCGAAGACGCTGGGGGAGATCCGAAGCAGGTCGTTGACGAAGAACTTGGTGACGAACTCGATCGGTCGACGCTCGAACCGATCGCCGGTGGATCACTCGCGTACGTATATACTGCCGACTATCGGGATGAGCGAATCGCACTGAAGGTGCGACGTCCTGGACTGAGACCCGTGATCGAACGTGATCTTCGGGTCGTCCACGGACTGATTCCGCTGGTGAGCCTCTTCGCGAGCGAACGCCAGCAATATTCGATCGAAAACGCTGCCGACGACTTCAAGGACATAATTTTGAATGAGTTGGATTTCGACCGAGAAGGGGCGATCATGGCCGACATCAGGGAAAACTTCGTCGACGATGATCGAGTCATCATCCCCGGCGTCTATGAAAACCTGTCCTCGGAGCGTATACTGGCGATGGAGTACTTGACCGGCCGGAAAATAACCGACGACAACGCGTTCGACGATGTCGACGTGACGCCACACGAGATGGCAACACGGATTATCGAGGTGTATATGGAAATGGGCCTCGTCGACGGAGTCTTCCACGCTGATCCCCATCCAGGAAATCTTGCTGTTACAGACGACGGCTGTCTGCTGCTCTTCGACTTTGGGATGAGTGAACGCCTTCCAGCCTCCGTTCAGGAGGACATCATCGGGCTCTATCGGGCACTCGTCCGTGGCGACGTGGATGACTTGGTCGACGCGCTCATTGCGCTCGACGTCCTCGAACCACACGTCAATCGTGCCGAGGTCGGTCGAGTTCTCGAACTCGTCATCGAGAATCTCGAAGGCCGATCGGAGATCACCTGGCGGATGATTATCACGGAGTTGACAACGATGCTCCGTGATTTCCCGTTTCGTATTCCGCCGGACGTGATGCTACTCATTCGGGTCGGGACCGTCGGTGAAGGAGTCTGTCGACAGCTTGATCCCGAGTTCGACTTTCTCGCGGTCGTGCGCTCATTTCTCGTCGAGCAGGGACTCATCGAGAGCGAGCTCGATGCAATCATCGAAGAGACGTGGACGGACATTCGCCGATCGCTCCCCGCCTTGGCACGAGCCCCGTCCCGATTCGATCGAACGTTGTACCGGCTCGAACGCGGCGAACTGGTCGTCCGTACGGAGCCAGTTGATGGACACGGGATGGGTAATCACGATCTCGGATATGCAGTACTCGCCGGAGCGCTCGTCGTGGCAGCAGCAATTCTGACGTTCCATGATCGACCGTACGAGCTCCCTGTACTTGCTGTCGCAGCCGGGTTTTTCTTCGTCTACTTCGTTCGGCGTCGGATGTCACAATGAACGCCAGGTATGATTCCAAGCTACTGAGAATGTCCCTCCCGTATATCCGACTAACCGACGAAAGTGCGCATGGAGGCAAGCACAATGCCAATCCAAGATCTTGCCCGTGAAGACACAGTGAGTGCCAGCCAAGAGACAGCAGTCTCCGAACTCGCTCAACAATTACGGGACGAGAACGTCGGGAGTGTCGTCATCACGAACGATGACAACAACCCGACTGGGATCGTCACGGATCGTGACCTGACAACGCGCGTGCTAGCAGAAGAAGCCTCTTCGACTGACCAGACTGCCGACGACATCATGTCGACGGATCTGTGTGTGGTGGGTCCCGACGCTGGCTTCTACGAGGCAGCTCAGGTAATGAGCGAGAATGGTGTGCGTCGACTGCCCGTCTGTGGCGAAAACGACGAACTCGTGGGTATCATTACTGCCGATGACTTGACCGAACTGCTCTCGGATGAAACCCAGCAGCTCGCATCGGTCATCCAGGCACAACGACCCTCGTACTGAAATCGGACCTGTATCGGGGAGAGGCACCAGCCCCGCCTCTCAAGGAAAGTCGTGGATCCGTTGAATCACTAGACGGCGGCGTGATGGGTCGGTAAATCGAAGAGTGTGAAGTGGGTGAGTAGCGTTTGCAGTAACCTTACCACCCACTTCACCGAAGAGTTCGTCTCGCTCACCAAAAGGTATTCCGACAATGCCGGCGAACCTGCCGCGCCAGAAAGCGGCGGCAGATCGATCTGCCGGTCAAGTTCGAACACTGCGACCGGGTGTACGGCATCTTCAGTTTCTCTGGGCGTCATCCGAAGCTCCGTCGGGGTCCTCGAGGTTCATTTCCGACAGTCGTTCGCCGTCGCCCGTAGCACCGCATACATAGTCGGACGGAACCGGTAGACGGTACCGAGCACGCCAACCGTTAGCGCGGTCACCAAAATCCTGACGAGCCCACCACCGAGGGCAGCCACCGTTCCCCGGCAGCGCCGCGAAGAGACAACAGAGATTCAACGTGCCGCCAACACCGAGTAATCGTCACGGAGGTGCCGCGCGTCCTCAGGACTCACGTGGGTGCGCGTTCGACCGAGGCTAGCCGGTGATGGTGACCGGTCGTTCGGCCGAGAGCATCACGTCCTGCGTGATGCTCCCCATGAGTACCTCCTGGAGCCCTGACCGCTTGCGCCCACCTATGACGATGCTGTCGGCATCGCGTTCCGCTGCCATGTCGAGTATCTTCCGGGCCACCTCACCCCCGATGGCGACACGTTCGACGGGAACCCCCTCGTCTTCGAGGGCATCGGCCGCTCCGACTGCCGCGTCGATCTCCTCGAACGTGTGGGGAGGGGCCCCTTTGTAATCCTGGTGGCGGAACACGACGAGAACCGTCGCTTCGACCGTCTCCGCCGCCTTGGGAAGCCCCGCAACGTACGCCGCTTGATGATGAGCGCGTTCAACGTCGGCGTCGACTGGTATCAAAACCTGTCGGATTCCTTCGCTGGGAACGGCCGTCTGGCTCGTGATGGTAACCGGCCGCTCAGCCGAGAGCATAACGTCCTGAACCGTGCTACCAAGAATCATACGAGAAACACCTGACTGCTTGCGCCCGCCCATAACGATTTCGTCGGCCTCAAGTCCCTCAGCGGAACGGACGATTTGGTCCGAAACGCCACCGACATCGACAGTTCGCATCACTGAGACGCCCTCGCCTTCGAGAATATTGGCCGCCCCGACGGCCGCGTCGATGTCCGAGAACTCCATCGCGTCAGAGTCGCTGAACTCATCGGGAGGCACCACGTACAGCACCGTTGCCTCGATGTCGTCGGCGGCGTTCGGAAGCTGTGACACGTACTGTGCTTGGTGGAACGCGCGTTCCTCACTTCTATCGACCGGAACGAGTACTCTGTACATCACGTTCGGTTATGGTGTTTATGAGACTATGAATCTGGCCAGTATTCCCACAGGACGATAACTGCTGAATTCAGGAATAGTGACGGCGAACCGTGGGTTCAGGGAGCCTGAGCAGATTTACAGTCCCCAGAACGCAGCGATCCCGAGGGTCGTTACGATAGCCAGGATCACCTGAAGCGGTCCGCCGACCCGGGCGTAGTCACTGAACGCGTATCCACCAGGACCATAGACGAAGAGGTTGGTCTGGTAGCCGACTGGCGACATGAACGCCGTGCTGGCGGCGAACGTGACTGCGAGGACGAACGCAAATGCGTTCGCGTTCAACCGGGTGGCTGCGTCGACGGCGACGGGAATGAGCAACACGACGCTGGCCTGGTTGCTGATGAGGTTGGTCATCGCAGCAGTCAGCAGATAGAACAACCCGAGAACGGCGATTGCGGGCAGGAAGTCAGCCGTTGAGACGACGAGCGTGCCGAGCAGATCAGCACCACCTGTCTCCGACAGCGCTCTGCCGAGCGGGATGACGCCAGCCAACAAAAAGATCACGTCCCACTGAACAGCATCGTACGCCTCTGCCGGTTTGATGATGCCGGTGACGAACATCACGAGGACGCCGCCAAGCGCTGCGACCATGACCGGAAGAATGCCGAGTGCCGCCAGCCCGACAACCGAGAGCACGACACCGACTGCGAGCGGAAGTTTCGACGACCGGAACTGCTGACGTTCGAGTTCACCAGCCACGATCACGTTCGGATCGTCAGCGAGTCGGTCAACAGTGTCTGAGTCGGATTCGATGAGGAGCATGTCACCCGGACGGATCCGATACTCGCTGAGACGCTCGTAGGCGGTTTCTCCCCCGCGGCGGATCGCGAGGACGACTGTTTGATACCGGTCTTGAAATACCGATGATTCGACCGTCTCGCCGACAAGATCGGAACCAGCGGTGATGACGATCTGGACAAGCGTTTGCTCAGGACCGAGTGTGTCGAGGCTCTCCGGGGGTGTGTCCCCCGGAACAAACTCGATCCCCTCCACGTTGAGTAGTGTCCGCAACGCGTCTTCCGTGAGTCGGATCGTGAAGGTGTCATCACTCTGGATGGTTCTCGACAGCGAGGGTTCTCGGTGATGATCGCCGTCACGGATGAGTTGGGTGACGTTCACTTCGAACTCGACCTGCTGAAGCGCTTCCTGGATCGTCAGTCCAGCGAACGTCGATTCGTCGCCGATGATGACCTCGGTGAGGAATTCCTCTTTGTGCGCCGTTTCGAGTTCACTTCGCGGTGTCACGTGCGACGGTGCGAGCCAGTACCCGACTGTCAGGAGGTACGCTGCTCCGACGAGGAACACGAGCAGGCCGAGGTGAGTGAACTCGAACATCGAGAACGCGTGCAGGGACGGGTAGTCGCTGGCGAGTCGGCTCATCACGTCGCTGGCCAGCAGGTTCGTCGACGTCCCGATGAGCGTCAGCATGCCGCCGGCCATCGAGGCATACGAGAGCGGGAGCAACAGCTTAGACGGCGAAGTTCCGTTCTCGTGGGCGAGGTCGCTCACCATCGGCAGCAGGATTGCGACGGCGGCTGTATTGTTGATAATCCCTGAGAGGGGACCGACGATTCCAACCGTCGCACCGAGTTGTTTGTGGACGTCCTCGCCGGTGTAGGACGCGACCGTCTTCTTCAGTCGCTGGATGACGCCCGTCCGGCGGACGCCTTCGCTCAGAATCATCATCGCGAGAATCGTGATCGTCGCGGGATTTGCGAATCCGGAAACGCCTGCACGCGGCGAGATGCCCGTCCATGGAGCCAATATCATGAGCGTCACCATAATGCCGAGTGCCGTGACATCGACCGAGACGGGCTCGGTGACGAACAAACCGAGAGCGACGAGAATAATTAGAAAGACGAGGTACGTCCCAACAGTCACTGCAGGCATCGATATGTACTGATATTATGACGGGAGGGGTGGATGTACCTGTCGACGAGTACCTCCATTGGCGAAGGAACCGTCTTCGGAGGTGGAAAATGTCATGTGCTGTGATGGACCTGGTCGATGACGTTGTATTTTCCCCTGAGAGAGCGTGTCATAGAAAGCGTCACGTGCGAGGTTGCAGGGTGTGGGAATTGTGTCCAACAACGCCCAGACCCTGCAAAACGTCACTTCT
>NZ_AOMF01000091.1 GCF_000336715.1 Halococcus thailandensis JCM 13552 | reverse complement strand
CGAGTGGTCGTCGCAATCACCAACGACGAACGAGGAGACAATCCGGGCCGCGAGATGCTCACGGCATGAGACGGATTCTATGACACGCTCCCTGAGATGTTATAGACACGTATCTGCTCTCGGGAGCTATCGGGGTAGAGGGTTGCATATGCAAGTATCAGTCAGATTGCGATACAGCACCAGTTCACTGGCCCGACGACGTGCAGCAATCGGACGAGCTGCTCGCTAGACGTTCGATCTAGTTAACGAACAACTGTGACTGGTACCGGTGAGCGCTGCACTATCCGCTTGGCGACGCTACCGAGCAGTATGCGCGTGAGGTCCGAGCGGTCGTGGCTGCCGACGACCACGTGGTCAATGTCGTTATTCTCAACGTAGCGGACGATGCGCCGCGCGGGATCACCGATCTCGATTTCACCCGACAGCGCTACGCCCTCTTCGGTAGCCTGCTCGCTCACGGCCGCGTGGAGGTCCTCAACTTCCGCCCGCGCACTATCGTACCACTCCTCGGAGTAGCCGGGCAGACCGGGAATTCCGGTCGGCGATTGTAGGCCGATCGTGTTCGGGTCGGTGTCGAAGGGGTTGATAACAGTGATAACGGTGAGTTCTACGTCACCCATGCCGAGTGCGTACTTTAATGCGTGCTCCGATTGCGGCGAGCCGTCGATGGCGACGAGAACGTGTTCAGTCATGCGACATGGTACTGTCTCTCTGCGTATAGTTATTATCGTACGATTGCCGAGGCATGTAGTCTCGCCCCTCAGTGAGTGCCGCGGCAAGTTAATCGGTCAGGTACAGCACCGGCTTGAACTCGCTGAACGCGGCCCAGCCGTGCGAGCGCACTTCTGGTATCGCGAGTTTCGTGAGATCGTCCTGAAATTTGTAGTTTCGAACATCGAACAGTTATGTGAATCGCTATGATCACCGCGCCGTATGCCTATTCAACGCGGCAACTGCTGCGTAAGAGCTGAATGTTGGTCAGCGAGAGACCTAGTGAACTCACTGCTGTCGTTTGGTTTTCCGCTTGCCGAAGCACCAGACGTTCCTCAACATCCAAACGTTGCGCCGATCACTCTTCTCCGCGGCGGGTCATCTTGGTTGTCTGCGAGACGGTGCATCCAGTTCCAGACCGCTCCATGCGAGCGGTCAACTACCGGGAGGTCGAGAATCGCCACAGTCTCGCGGAGCGAAAGTCCCGCAGAATGGAGTCGGACGGCGAACAGGGCGTTCGCCGTCCGCTCTCGGTCCCAACAGTCACTATCTATCGGCCCTAACGCTTCGTCGAGCAGGTGGCTGAGTGGCATGAACAACCAGCTCTTCGACCTGCTCACTCTTAACTATACAGCGCCCTCCAAAACTATGCTGCCGTTCTGTGACATTCCATTTTCCGGGTGGCCAGAGTGCCAATCACTTACCATAAAACGCCATTAGGTCATCGAGTGAACGCGTATTCAGAACATTATCCGTTTCACACCAGCCGCGGCGGGCTTGTGAGACGCCCAGTTGCATGTTATCTAACTCATCGGTCATGTGGGAATCGGTAGAGACGACGTAATGGACTGTCTCGCGGTACTCTTTGATGAACTGCCAATCGAGATCAAGCCGCTCTGGCCGGGCGTTGATCTCGACCGCGATGTGCTCGTCGCTGGCGGTCTCCATCACTACGTTCAGATCGAGGTCCAAAGAGCCATGTTCGTTGATCAACCGGTTAGTGGGATGTGCGAATACGTCAATAGGGAACTCGTGAAACGCGATTCTTACCTGTTCCGTTGGATTGGACGGCTGGCTGTGTATTCCCGCAACCACCAGATCGCAGGCC
The DNA here is from genome assembly GCF_000336715.1 of Halococcus thailandensis JCM 13552. Lineage (GTDB taxonomy): Archaea > Halobacteriota > Halobacteria > Halobacteriales > Halococcaceae > Halococcus > Halococcus thailandensis. The sequence goes on along the minus strand of NZ_AOMF01000091.1, from coordinate 5,384 downwards.
TCGTGCCAGTCCTCAGGAATTTCGAGTCCCTCGTCGGTGATCTCGGCCTCGATACCTTGGAGGACCGTGACGGCGATGTCGGCATCATCGTTCACTTCCTTGATCTCCGTTTGCTGGCTATCGAATGTCTCTGCATCGAGTGTATGGGGGGTTGGCACGTGCGGTCCGTAATCAGTAATGAGTATATACTCCATGCCAAGCTCGTCGGCGGCCACAGCTATCTCCCGGACGCTGTGTGACCCATTGGAATACTTGGTGTGGAGATGTAGATCTCCCTTCATGTCTGAACGTTCGACTAAATCGGGAAGTTCACTCGCTGCGGCCGCGTCAACCTCTCCGGTATCCTCGCGCAGTTCTGGCTGGATCCACGTGGTATTCAGTGTATCGTAAATGTCCGGTTCGGTCTCACTTGCAATACGTTTGCCGACGCGCTGTCCACCCCGCACGTCATCCACGTCACTCACGTCGAAAAGCCCGTATTCGTTGAGTTTCCAGCCATGGTCAATCGCTCGATTCCGGAGCGTAATGTTGTGATCCTTTGACCCGGTGAAATAAATGAGCGCGGCACCGTACTCCGAGTCGTCAACGATACGAAGATCTATTTGAAGGCCACCAGAGACAATAACTGACGACTTGGTATTGCCCCTAGCAAGAACCTCTTTTACGTTGTCGTGAGTGCAAAATTCTTCCATCGCTACCTCGGGGGCAGAGGCAGTCGCTAGAATATCTAAATCGCCGACAGTAGGTCGCCGTCGACGAAACGAGCCGACGATATCTACCCGATCGAATGCGTCGGAGTTCTGAAGCCGCGTCTCGATGCTCCGGGCGATTGGGAATGCTCGTCCGAGCAGCATCCGTTCTTGGCTCCGCTTCGCCCACTCAATGCGATCGAGGATGTTCTGCTGGGACGCCTTACCGAATCCTTCGAGTTCAGCAATCGCCCCGTTCTCGGCGGCGTGCTCGAGATCTTCGAGAGTCAAAACATCGAGTTCCAGATAGAGTTTCTTGGCTGTCTTCGGACCAACCCCTTTCACACTAGTGATTGCCTCGATGTCGATAGGAAGGTCAGCTTTGAGGTCCTCATAATACGCCAGATAGCCCGTATCGAGATACTCGGCAACCTTCTCGGCGATCGATTCACCGATCCCCTCTATCTCTTCGAGTTCGTTCCGGTCGTGTATGTCTTCGATATCCGTGGAGAGAGATTCGATGTTCTCTGCGGCGGTTCGATAAGCGCGAGGCTTGTACTCTACCTCCTTGATCTCGAGAAAATCAGCGATTTCGTAGAACGTCTTCGCGATTTCCTGATTTTGCATTTGTCTGCTCTTAACAATGACTGCATCGGCGTTGCCTAAGTAATTGTAGGTCGATTCTTACGTGTTTGTGTAGCGTTTGGAGCGAATTTCAGCCTGGTTCAACTACTTCTCGCAGTCTGGGAATTGCTGGGCAGAATTTGCGAACGGTATATAAGATATCCACGAATAAATCAATAAAACAAATGGCGAGTCAGGATATAACGAGAGCAGCCACACTATAGACCAACTACGGATGCAGAAAGGGAGTGTGATGCACTCAGTACGCTGGTAGTTCGTCGATCAAGACAGTTGCCGTTCCATGAATGACGATATCCTCGTCTTCGTTTTCAATGCGGGTCGTGAGTCGATATCGATCGTTTTCGAGATTCTCGATGATCTCGCAGCTGGCTGTCAGAGTGGCACCAATATCGACTGGACGCTTGAATTCGAGATTCTGCGATAGATAGATCGTGAAACCAGGTAAACAGGCGAGAGCAGCGCTAATCATCCCGGATACGAGCGTCCCATGAGCGATACGGCGGCCGAACCGAGTTTGCTCGGCGAACTCTTCGTTGAGATGTACTGCGTTCGTGTCACTTGTCGCCTCGGCGAACTTGCGAACGTCGTCTTCAGTGATAGCTTTCGTAAACGTCACCCGATCACCAATTCCTAATGAGCCGGGTGTCTGAATCGAGAGGTCAAACTCGCCCTCCTGTTGTCCGTATGGAAGTCTTGGAACAACTGTTCCTTGTACCTCACTGAGTGGATGCTGTGTCCGAATCTGATTTTCCGGGTCCTTCTCGAAAAGCATCATACAATCGTCCGAACAAAAGTAATAGGTCGTACTGTCGTACTTGATGCTTGCTTCGGCTTCAGTGGCGCTCACTTCCTTGCCACATACTGGATCGACGGTCATACGCTCGTATAAATACACAGAAAGAGGTCATTAATCCTCTCCACGCTTCTTAGACGCTGGGAAGAATCAGAGCGTTATATAACATCGCCCCGCCGTATCTATCGAAATTCTCTCCGGAATCGACTTCCGCTCGCGGTCGCAGCTCACCCCGAAATTGATGTTGGTCGGCGACCTCCGTTCGAGCATGACGTTCGTCGTACCATTCGACGGGTCCGCACTCGGCGAAGCCGCGCTGGTTCGGGCCGTCGAGTATGGGGCTGTACTCGAAGAGGAAGTCGTCGTCGTGAGCGTTGTTTCCGAACGGGAGCGCTACGCACGCCAGAAAGGATGGGTTGGGGAGGACGAGGCGTTCGATGTGGATACGGTCGTCGAATCGCTTCGAGAGCGGACAGATGCACTCGCACCGGAGGCTACTTTCGAGTGTGAGCGCATCCGTGAGTTCCCGCCGGCCGGCGGCATCGCCGACCACATCGAGCGGATGGCGCAAGAACACGACCCGTCGGTGCTGTTCCTCGGTAGCGACAATCTGGGTCGGGTCGTCACGCCGCTGGCGAGCGTTGCCGCGAACATCGCTCCCGAGGAGGGCTGCGACCTCCACATCGTCCGCCGTCCCGGCCCTCCCACCGTTGAGGGAATAGCCCCACACTCCGAGTTCTACGATGAGGACTGACACCCGCCGGACGACCCGGGATGAGTCCCGCCACCTCGTGTCGGTGCGGACGATGTTGGCGAGTCCGGAGACTGTCGGTGGTGAGTCGTGAAGAGACATGTACGAGAACATCCTCGTCCCGACCGACGGCAGCGAGGGGGCGAATATGGCGGCCGAACACGCACTCGGCATCGCGGGGACGTACGGCGCGACCGTACACGTACTCTACGTCGTCGACGTACGGATGAGTCCCATCAGCACGGACATGGACCGCGAGGAGGTCGTCCAGTTGCTCGAACAGTCCGGCGGGACGCCGACCACGCCGGTACTGCAACGGGCCGAAGGGACAGACGTCCCCGCGACCGAAGCGATTCGGCTGGGTGTTCCCCACGAGACCATCCATGAGTACGTCGACGAGGAGGACATCAACCTCGTGGTCATGGGGACGCACGGACGAACCGGTCTCGAACGCACGCTCTTGGGCAGCACAACCGAACGGGTCGTCCGCACCGTCGACACGCCGGTGATGACGGTTCCGCTCAGCGGGGACTGAGAACCGAAGACGGCCCGCATCGCCCGCCGACGCCGGTCTCGGAGCGTCCCCGCTCGACAACCGTCCCGATGGCTACTTGGAGGAATCGAGCAGTCGTCCGTGAACGTCGATCTCGCCGTTCCGACTACGGGTACTGCTGATGCGGGTACCGTCTTCGGCGATGACGAACGGCGGGGTATGGATTTCGAGCTGTGGCAGGCCTGCATCACGGCGGTGGCGGTTGAGGTCGTGTGCCCGACGCTGGGCTTTCGCTTCGGGCGAGACGACCACTGCATCCACGTCTTCGTGCGTCCCGGCAGGGCCCTGTGCGTCGTCGAGCTGTGTTATCTCAAAGGAGGCCGTGTACGCATCGCTCATGTCCCCGAGTTCGGCGACGAGACCCTCGCGTCGGTGCTGAAAGTCGCCGAAGAGTTCGGCATGCGACGGGTCGCTTCGCGTCCGCGTGGCGAGGACCGTCAAGGTGAGACCGACGATGACGTGGCCGTCCCCGCGGCTGTCACGGCTGGCTGTTTGAAACGTCTTGTGAAGGAGAGCGCGATGCCCGTTGTGGATGGGTGTGAACGTGCCGCCGAGGCCACGATGCGGTCGGTGGAACCCATATTCACCACGGCCGTCTTCGAGTTCCCTATACGCACCGGCTAGCGTCGACGACCGTCTCCAATGCAGTTCTAACTACCGCACGGCACGAATCATGTCTCGGTTATCCTGCTACGCTGACCCGATAGGAACTACAGACTGTGATAACGAAACTCACTAAGACGACTCCCTATTACTCGAACTGACGCCTTTGCGCTTGAGAGGGGAGTTTTTCAGCGCGGTTTCAAGCGATAGAGGTAGGTACTGGTTCCAAAACGTTCCTTCGATGCACCCAGCGACGCGCCGACGAATCCGTTCTGAGCGAGCAACGGACGGGGACGAACAAGAGTCAATAAGTGGCTCTGCTACTCCTCATGGCGATCTTCTATTGCCTGCATGTCTCGTTCGATGAGAGCTTGTATTCGGTTCAGCGTTTGCTCCATATCGCGTATCTCTTCGGCAATCGATTCGTTTCGGTCGTCGTATTCCGGCTGTTTGACCGTTCGGTCCATCCCGTTCTGTATCATTTCGATTCTTGCTTTCGCACCGTCAGTATTACTCAACATACTGCGCAGATGGTGATGCTGAGTAACTATCTGCTCGTCGTCTAGGTCGGAATAGTCGGTCATATATACTTTGCCATCGGAGAGAATCCATGTAAAGGTATTGAGGATCTATCAATTGGGGTATATCTGTTGTCTAACGATTACGTTTGCGAGCGTCGGTTGCTGAGTGATGCTCGACCGGTGTGCGGTTTCGGGCGGTGGTGCAAAATGGTTCTCACGGACTAATCCGACAAATTTCGATTAGCAAATTTATATAAAGCAACGCAGATATTCGAAATTATACCGGATTGAATGAGTGTGTCGACCAATGTTCCGAGATTCGCTCCCAAAATGTAGGGGATAATCTCGGCACGTTTGATGTGACCACGGTTGTACAGCGGGACGACACCGAGGGAGAATGCCACGCTCGTCGTGAATCCGATGAAAACGAGACCCAACCCGAAGGAAATCCATTTGTCGTTCAGCCTCGACAGATATCGCTGGCGTAATCGTTCTTTATCGACAGTGCCGAGGAGTCGGTCGAACAGCCGCGTACTGAGGAGGATGGATCCGATGCCACTAGAAACGCAGCTCCCGGGCCAAACGCATTGATGATCCCGTGAAGAATATCGATAACACATTCGGTGCGTGGACGGTGAGTGTCGACACCGTCCGAGCGTCCGCTTCCAGACCACGAACTAGCGGCATCGAGACGTAGCCAAGCACCAGTACTGGCAGGTATTCCGAATGAGTGACTAAGAACCATTCGTGTTCGGTTAAGGAGCAAAACACGCAGACGGCGCTGTCGTGATAGGGTTATCTTCAAGAACCGCGTAGAGAGAGGTTGTGA
>NZ_AOMF01000090.1 GCF_000336715.1 Halococcus thailandensis JCM 13552 | reverse complement strand
CGCCAACCAGAGAGATCACGCCTCACCCTGAACAAACGAGTGGCTCACGCCTTCAACACAGAGATGAGACCTTAACCGAACACGGATGGACTAAGAACGTAAGAAGTCCCAAACTTGTCGCTTCGCTGAACGACTCGACCTCTTCGTTGAGGTAATCCGCCACGCCGAGAAAGACGACAACGGCTGCCCCACCGAGCCGAGAGCCGACGATCATAACGAACAACTGCGTTGCAGCGACCAGCTTCGCGTTGAACAGCGTGAGCGAAAGCGCAGCGATGACCGACCCGTTCGCCAGTACGTACGACCCAGCTGACACCGAGTACCGAGCGGTCGCCCGTAACGATTCGTTCGAGAATTCGTTTGAGAACGAGAGCGAGAACATCGGTCGCAGAGCCTAGCAATCCGATTGCAAATAAAAACAGCGCGATGATGAGAAGAGCACGAATGAATATTACCGAGTGCCCAGACGACCCATCAGTAACTAAATATCGTTCCAGCTGTCTAAACAGTGTTGTGATACGATCCGATCCGAGGCGCTGTCTAGTTAAGCCTCCTCAGCCGGTGTGCGGCCGTTGAGCGCTTGGTGCGGTCGCTGTGTATTGTAGTAGTGAACAAATCGCCGCAGCCAGCGGCGAATGCTGGCCGGACCGCCGTTCCAGGTTGTATAGAAGCGGTCCGTCCGCTGTTTGAGTGTCTGGAACCATCGCTCAATGTGGTTCCGACCGCTATACTCCACTTGACCGCTCAGTCCCAATCGGGACAGAGCGGTCCGGTAGCCGAAGCTGTCGACCAGCAATTCCGCTTCTGAAAGGTCGTGATGCTCCGCGAGCCGCGACAGAAATGCTGCCGCGGGATCGGTCCCGCGGCGGCTGAACACTTCGACGTCGAGCACCAGCATCGAATCAAGATCGATTGCAGCGTAGCACCACCGCCACTCCGTGCCGATTTGGATCGCCGTCTCGTCTTGGCTGTCTGCGAGGCGGTGCGTCCAGTCCCAGACCGCTCCGTGCGAGCGGTCAACGTCGAGGAGCTCAAGAATCGCTGCGGTCTCACGCAACGAGAGTCCCGCAGAATGGAGTCGGACGGCGAACGCCCTGGAGTGATCTGGGCAACGTTTGGATGGTAGAGGGATGTGGCTGCTTCTATGGGATAAAAAATCGACCGGCGATAGTGAATTCGCTGGTTCACCCGCTGACCAACATTCATCTCTCACGCAGACCACTCACGGGCGTTCGCCGTCCGCTCTCGGTCCCAACAGTCACTATCTACCGGCCCTAACGTCTCACCGAGCAGGTCGCTGAGTGGCATGGATCACCAGCTCTTCGGCCTGCTCACTCTTAACTAGACAGCGCCCGATCCGATTGAATGAGCGGTAGCTGAAGTTTATGTGGTACGGCTGGGTATCAACCCATATGTTCGACCGGATTCTGCTTCCGACCGATGGTAGCGAGGCAGTACAGCCGGCAATCGAGCAAGCCCTCGCCCTCGCAGAGACGTACGACGCTTCGCTGTATGTCTTGCACGTCGTCGAGACGGCGGGGATTCCGGCACGGGTGGCAAAGGACGAACTATTCGACGCGCTCGAATCCGAAGGCCGCGAGGCGATAGAAAACATCCACAAGCAAGCGAGTCGGGCAGACATCCCTCACGTCGAAGGCTCGATAGCGAACGGCACACCGTATCGAGCGATCCTCAAACGGGCCGACGAACACGATGTCGATCTCATCGTCATGGGAACTCACGGACGAACTGGCGTCGAACGACAGCTCCTCGGCAGCACCACCGAGCGCGTCATGAGACGGGCGGATGCGCCAGTCCTCACGGTTCAGGCCGACGAGGCGACTACCCATCCGTATCGGAACGTGCTGGTCCCGACCGACGGCAGCGACTGTGCGACCGACGCACTTGAACTGGGTATCGACGTGGCTGGCGCGAACGGCGCATCACTGCATCTCCTCACTGTCGTCGACAGGGGTGATTTCGGCATCAATCTGCGGAGCGACGAGCGGACCACGGAAGTGAATGCGGCCGCCACCGATGTTGTCGACGACGCCACGGCGGTTGCCGAACGTGCAGGCATCGAGTCGGTCTCGGGAACGATCGAGACCGGGACGTCGATCCACCAGGCGATCCGCTCGTACGTTGAGGAGAACGATGTCGACCTCGTCGTGCTCGGCACGCACGGTCGGACGGGCGTCGACCGGTACATGCTCGGCAGCGTCACCGAGAAGTTCGTTCGGACGTCACCGGTCCCGGTTCTAACGGCTCGAAAGACTCCCACGGAGTCGTAGCGACGACGGCCACATGAATGCCGGGCCGCGGTACCACCGTCATCGCTCCGAATGGTCTTAATCGGATGCCTTCGGTCGTCCGCTCGGCCACTACTGCTCTATCGACTGCTAGATCGCCGGTTAACTCGAGATACTCAGGCGACATCTCGAAACCCTTGGATTCGAAACGCTCCGCGACCGCCTGAAAGTACTCCAAGCGAACTTCTGGCGGCTCGGGTCGGCGATCCAAAACCGAACGACGACGTCGATTCGGGATCAGCGAGGATCCGCGGATTCGCCGCCGCTTCGTCGAGAAATATGTGTTTAATCGTGGGGAGGTCGCCACCGAACGGAACGGTGAACGGGTAGTCGATGCGGAACTGGTCTTTGATGTCGTGGTTCGTCAGCGAGCGAAAAGAGCCCGGCGAGAAACGCGACGAAGTAGACGGCAATACGGACCGTTCCGATGGCTGGCGAATCGTCGGCGTCACGCGCTTGCTGCTGAGCACGCGCTCGACGAGCGGCACGACGAAGCGACCAAGAACGAAGACGCTGACGAAAGTTACGGCGAAGACGACGAGCTTGTACAAGAACACCTCGTATCGGTCGAGGAGAGCGGCGGGAGACGTCTTTATCGGGATACTCGCAAACCACGTCAAGGAACAACGGCTGGGGCATGGAAATGGCCACTCCGAGACACGACCTCAATATTCGTGCCACCGACGGTTTTGTGGGATAATCGATTGCTCGGTCTCCGAAAACCCTCCCGTTTGTTCTCAAGTTACGAAAATCATAGCGTTTCTTATCAACGCGAAGAACCAATACAAAGGTGAATATATGGCCGGCAAAGGTGAGCGCCCAAAAGCAGCAATCCCATTACAGCGAGGAGAGCACGTCACCGTGCGTGTGCTCCCGACGATAGGTTGCCCGGTGGCGATGCCTGCCATGACCCTGGTCGGGCTCGCATTCGAACGGGTGGGCGGCCTTCTCGGCAAGCCGAAGAGGATGGACCACCGGAGGGTAGACAAATGAGCGTCGTCGCCGAGTTCGTGATCGACCGTCCGAGCTATGCGGCCGTGCTTGATGAGCTACCTGAAATGCGGCTGCTCGTAGAGGGAATGACAGCCTGTGATCACGAAACTGTGTTGGTCACGGTCTGGGCAGAGGGCGACGATTTTGAGACGTTCGAACGCGATCTCGAACACGAGGAGGCGGTCCAGACAATCGAGGCGTTGAGCGAGCAAATCGACAACAAGAAACTGTATCAGCTACGGCTCTCGGCCGCAGCGATGACCTACTGGGAGTGGACGAACCTCGGCGGCGTATTGCTTGCCTGTACGCTCAACGGCGACGGTATGTGGATGCGGATGCGCTTTCCCGACCGGAACGCGCTCGCCGCGTGTCGTGACTACTGTACGAGGCGTGATCGTTCGTTTGTCTTGAATGAACTCCGAACGACGACCGACGGTCCCGACAGCGGATCGAACGGGCTTACATCTACGCAGGAAGAGCTGCTCACGGAGGCCGTCGACGAGGGATATTTCAACATCCCACGTGATACGACGTTGAACGAACTCGCCGACTCGTTCGACATCTCCAACCAAGCCGCTTCCGAGCGTCTCCGCCGGGGAATTTCGAACGCTTTCGAGAACATATCGTTCCAATCGTCTGAACGGATACTGAACTAAAACGGTAGCAGGCCCCGACTGCTAAACCGAAAACCGCAGGGGTGGTGCAGAAGTCTTCACACACCCTGAACTGCTCTATTTTGATTTTCCGCGTAGATATATTCCACACTCATCGTTGTGATAGCTCTTAACTCATCGGTCGGTATCGCTTCCATTCTCGTCATATTGGGTCTGGGGGTAGCCGTCACGCTGGTTTCTCTCGCGTACTACACCGAGTATCGTATGACTCTCGACCACGTCCAGAACACGCACCTCACAAAAACGGCTTATTTCGCTGGTTTTTACCATTCATTGTTAATCGTTCCGCTACTGCTAATGTATTGATTCCAGCCAGTGATGCTGTGAACGACTGAGCATCACGTTCGCGTACTGCTGAGACGTTGGGGTATTCCAGTGGACCACCGACGAGAAGTCATACCGGCAGAACCGGAACGTCAGCCCCACGGAGCACGCGGTTCGTCACGGAACCCATGTGCGGCGGCTCAACGCCCGTTGCACCGCGCTTTCCCATCGTGATGAGATCGATGTCGTTGTTTCCGGCGTGTTCCAAGATTTTCTTGGGAGGGACGCCACGGAGGACCGACATCGTCGAGTCGATGTCACGTTCGGTCGCGTCCTCGACAATGTTTTCAGCAACTTCCTCGGCCTCGTCGGCGATCTGTTCGAGGAACACCTCGTAGCTGCTGAACGCTGGGGTGGAGCCGTAGACGGTTTCGTAGACGACGAACAGGACGTGGAGATGCGCGCCGTGTGCCGTCGCAAGCTCCATTCCGTGTTCGACGCCACGAGCGGCGTAGTCGCTGCCGTCGGTCGGAACGAGGATGTTCTATTGTAGCGTCGCTTACTCGCCGACCCCTTCATCAAGTTCGAACGCGACTTCGATCTCGACCTGATATTCCCGCTCGGCCCGGGCCAGTTCGACCGATTGGTTCTCCACGGAAACCCACATGAGATTGTCAAGCGTTTCCTCGGCGCGATCGACGGCGTCGTCCACGGCGTTTTCGAAACTCTCGTTGCTCCGTCCGATGAGCCTGATTTTCTTAAATACCATTCTAAGCGACTCGTTCACCCAGTATCATCAAATACCCACCGGCTTATTCTCAAAGGATATTAAGTTCGGAGAACGACGAAGGCAGTGAGACCCACGAGCGATCCCCCGAACTGGGCGAGAACGAAATGCTATGCCGTGATCGTCTCTCATTGGTCGCGGGCACGCTATCGAAGAACGGCCATGGTAGCGATTTTCGTCACCAACGCCGCGGTCAAAGGAGTACCAGTTCAGCCGTTATGCTACAAATCATAAATGAATAGCGACTTTCTACTAGTTTGATTGTGAAGATTAACCATCGGGTGATCGTCGGCGAGGACATTCGACGGGTCACGTCGTCTCAGTTTTAGGGCGGCAGCGTAACGACCGTTCTCGGCTCGGCTGAGCTCGATCTGCGCGAGGCCGAATTACGACCTCCAGCGAAGCTGAATATTCGAGCAGTACTTGCCGAGCTCGATATCACGTTTCCGGAAGACTGGCAAGTCGACACGAAGATAACGGCCCAAGTAGTGGAGTTCAAAGACCCCAGGAGGACGTCACCGAGAACGGATGCCAGTTCGGATGGGGCTACTCTCACTGGGTTTGCAACGTTGGCCGAAGTCTCGCTCAGAGACTGACCGGCGACAACGCTCGCCCATGGGGGAGCGAATCGAACGTATCCACGGCTGCTGTATGCACACAATCCGTCCCCGACAGTGGCTTTCGAGTGCTACCGACCGTTCGAATCCTGATTGACCCCGACCGCTTCGCTCCCAGGAATCTCCCAATTGGCGAATCGGCCGGGACCGTACACGACGACCAGGAAGAGTGCAACGATGACCAATGGAACCAGCCCCGTCACCTCCGAAAGGAGATTCAACCATGGTCGGGCACTCTGCCGAGGCCATCGCCGCCGTGTCGGCAGGGTGGAAGATTCCCATCGCATTGACGCCGGCGTGGAACACGGCGACGGCGAGAACGCTGCCGCCCGTGCTGTTGTATATCCACGTCCAGAGGATCGACCCAGCGAGGATCGATACCACCCAGAGCAACTGCTGGGAGAGCGACCAGCCGCCGTGGGTAGTCACGTTGAGGAACAGCGGGAGATGCCAGCCGGCCCATGCGACGCCGACCATCATGCTTGAGACGAGAGCGCTGTATTTCTCTTGGAGGAGCGGGAGCATGAACCCCTGCTAGCCGAGGTCCTCCTGACCGCCGCCCCAGACCGTGCCCCACGCCAGCGCGAGGGGATAGATGCCAGTGAACGAGAACGAACTCGGGCCAATCGGCCCGTCGAACGCGACGAACAGGACCACTGCCACGGTCAAAATGACGAGGGGGGAGTCCGAGAGCAATTGCCCACCACTTGACCCCGATTCGCCAGCGGAAGAACTGGCCGACCCATTTGCGGAGGTCGCCGCCACTGGCCCAGATGACCGCAGCTGTCCCGATAGCCGGTCCGGATCCACCAAACCCGATGAGGATCGATTGCGTCACGACGCTTCCATCCCGCTGGCTGCGACAAACCCCTGAATCACCCACGTGAACGCATACGTGATCAGCAAGAAGACGACCAGCCGATGGCGATCAATCCACGACTCACGCCCCGAATCGTGCGCCGGTTCAGCCATCATCTTCCTCTATGCTCTCCGATTCGAGTGGCCAGTTCGCTTGACTGGCTCGAAGAGTTCCTTGCTGTGTTGCAGCGTCGACGGTCTGGGTGAGCAGGCTGACAGTAAACGAGACAGTTCCGGCGACGAGACGGCGCGGCGGCCGCGGAGTCTGTTGATGACGGTGTAAACGAGAAGCGCGCTCACAATGCCATTGAGAAGCGATTGGATGGTGGCCTTCATGAGCTACGGATAGAAATATTGGATACATAAATGGAACTACGGACCGGAATAGAGGTCTTTTGGACAACATCGATGTCGGGCAATGCTTGAGGAGAAATCCGGTTCGGATTGCGCTCGTCGTTACCGAGGAGGTGCTCCTCCGCTGGGGGTTCATGACGCTACTCGTCTGGGTAGGGTGACGGCTCGCCGGTCGACAGGTTCGCCTTCGCGCACGACGGTATAGATGGCGATTTTGATCGCAGCAGTCGTTTTCGGAGCCGGTCACTTTCCGGCAGTCGCCGCAGCGACGCCGCTAACATTGGTCGTGATCGCTCGAACGGCCCTTCTCAACTCCATCGATGGTGTCGTGTTCGGCCTCGTACTTCGAAGCACCTCGCCGGACGTTTCCTGCCGGCGGTGCGCCCGTCGTCTGTAGACGCCGAAGCCGACGGCAGCGAGCCACGTCGCCACCCCGGTCACGAGGAGACCGACGCCGCTCCACCACGCCATCGCGTACGTCACGTCGACGAGCCTCTGGCCGCTGAACACGTCTAACTGTATCGTTCCCGCCTCGACGCCCTCGGTGATCAGTTCGACATCGGCCAGCACGAAGAGTGCTGCCCCACCGACGACGAACGCCGGTCCGATGAGGACCAGTATCCCGGTGACGAGTCAGTCGACGTACCGGGGCACTCGTGGCTGTGAACCGCCGTCTTCCGCGCTTCGAGTCGTGGTTCCTCCGCTGGATGGTACCTCCAGACATCTCTCTGATCGGTCGTCAATTCCTTCAAATTGTCGGGGATTTGATTGAAATAAGGCCCGTATCGAGCGGCTCAGATGAACCCTTCATCAGACCGGTTTCAGCCAAAGCCGGATGGGGTAGCTAGGTAGTCAGTCCAATAATCCAACCCTCATCGGTGGTGCGAGCCCGGTGATTGCTGGCGTCACGATGGCCTACATCACCGGCGGAGCCGAGCGAGTGCGCACATCTGGCAACGGATGATTGATATCAGTCGGATCGCTCCGAGGTGGTGGATGATCATCATAGGTTACTGGCTGGCGTTTGACCTCATGATGGGAGGTGCAGCCATTCTCATAGGGGTGACCGACCGTCTGATCGACCTCGCTGGGGCCAGTTGAGCGATCCCGGAGCGGTCGGGTTCATGTTGCTGTTGTCGTTTATTTTCCCCTTGGCCGAAGAGATCGGGTTTCGTGGGTACTATCTCGACCGGTTATAGGAACGCTTCGGTCCGACGGTTTCCGGCCTGCTCAACGATGGCACTTGGGCCATCTGGCACATGCCGTTCGTCTGGTTCCCTGGCTACTACACCGATCTGTCCTTCGCCCTGGAACTCTGGTAGTGGCTGCCGTCGATCGTCCTCCAGACCCTGCTGATCATCTGGGTGTACAACACGCGGCGTAGCATTCTGGCAGTCCTCGTGTTCCACGGTATGCTGAACTTCACTGGTCTCGCGTTGGGGCTCGCACCCGAGATGCAACCGTTCAGTCTCTGGGGTACGGCCCTCGTGGCGGCCATCCTCATCGTGCACTGGTGGCGTACGTCAAGTACCCGGTCGTCTCAGGTGCCGGATACTCCGTGAGAGCCGAAATTCGACAGCCGAGTCAATGAAAGAAGGCATCTCGGAGTTCCGCCCGGAAGAACGGCTCGTACGCATCGGTTCCGAACCCCCAGCCCACCTCCAATCGGGAGGGGATGGTGAGCCCGTCGACGGTTCGCTCGCGCTCGATTGACGCCCCGAACGGGCGCATCTCGCCGGTGTCGCCGTCCAGACGCAGTGTCTCGACGGATTCGACCGCGCCCGCTTCATCGACGGTCACTGTCAGCGATTCCTCGACGTCCGGAAGCACGACGCGCGCCCGTCGGTCACCGACTCCTTCCCACTCGGCTCCCATCGCCGGGAGGAAGCTTGTGGGGAGCCAGACCGACTCGGCGAGGAACCGGCCGGCCGACGAGCGGTTGATGACCGGCCCGCTGGAGCGAACAATGGGGACGAGGCTGGCGAGGGCGAACCGCTGTCCACCGGTGCCATCGATGTGGAAGTCGGCTCCCGAAAACCGGAGGCCGAAACCGAATCGAACCGTCGGTCGCCAGATGAACCCGCGTCGCGCGGCCAGCGTCTCGTCGGCCGTGAACGGCAGCCAGCGACCGCCGAGACGGAGCTGACCGTCCATTGTCAGCTCGATCCGGCGGGCAAGTGGCGTTCCGGGTGCGATGGCGTGTCGGAGATACCGCTCGGCCGCCGGCGGCAGGTCGGCAATCGAGTCGGAATCGAACACATCGTCGGCCGTCCGTTCAGTCCTGAGCGCCCGTTGGCGCTCTAGCAGTTTCCGCTGAGCACGGAGTTGAACGACACCCAGTGCGCCGCTGACGCCGGCGAGCGCGAGCGCACCACGACGCACGGTGGTCGAATCAAGCATCCGTCGATGGTTCGGTCGCTGCCGGGAAATTCTTAGGGGAAGGCACAGAGCCCGGTTTGGGGCGAGTCATTTGCCCGTCAGCCCGCTCGAAGCGCCGGCGGTCCACGCCGCCGGACCCGATTCGACCGAGCGGAGGAATCGAATCAGCAGCCAGAGACCGACGGCGCTGATGAGACCGAAGATGACGACCTGCGGGAGCACCACCGACTGGCCGTCGGCGACCATGACGACGACCATCGAGAGCACCGCCAGCCCGAGGGTGGCAATCTTTGCGAGCACCACACCGGTGAAGACATAGCCCCACGCCCGGCGCTTACCGAGCCAGTACGCCGAAATGACGTACGCAGGTACGAGAACACCAAGGTCGAGCGAGTAGATGACGTTTGTCGGTAAGTTCGCCGCCGTGACGCTTTCCGGCGTGATACCGGCGAGCGTTGCGGGAAGGATATCGGCGAGCCAGAGGGTGACGACCAGAAGCGCCACCAGCAGTTGGAAGGCGACGTACGACCGCACGCTCCGCTCGCCGACCGCCCGTTTGAGACCGGTGGGGTTGAGGCGGACCATCCCGCCCACGAAGGTGTAGAGCGTCAGCCCGAGCAGCGCAACGTAGACGAGGTACAGTTCGTTGAACGCCGTCATGAACGCATACGAGGCGTAGGTGTACAGCAGATAGCCGGTCACACCGAGCCAGACGATATACCCTCGGAGCGAGCCGTCGACCGTGAAATACAGCGACACAGCGAGTGCGGGGACCGCCACCACCAGCGTCAGCAGGTCCTGCCCGTAGACCTGCGGGAGAAGTACCGGCGCGTCGCGGTAGAAACCGGGGACGAATAGGCCGACAATCGTTGCAATTACGGTCAAAACGAGAGTTGCGAGTGACGCGAGGATGTACGGGCGCGGGAGCGTGGTTCGTGAAGCGGTCATTCGATCCTCGCTTGCCCGTCCCCACTGGATGCCACGCCGAACCGCCCCTCAACGAACGCGGCGAAGTCGTTGGCGAACGCCGCGACCTCCGCCCAGTCGGTGTATTCGTAATCACGGGACGTATCGGTATCACCGGTGGTGTCTTTGGCGATGCGTTTCATCAGCAGCCGCTTGAGGAAGCCGTACTTCGAGTATCGGAGTGCGCCGCCGAACAGCCCGATGTGGTCGGGCTGCCAGTCGATCGTTTCGAGGAATTCATCGGCGTATCCCGCGGCTTCGGCCCGACGCTCCTCATCGGGCCCCGCCGAAGAGATCGACAGCTGGAAGAAGGCCGTCGGGCGCGACGCCAGCGCGTCGTGGTTGTCGTCCACGAACTCCCGAACGGCCGATTGCTGTTTGCCCACGTGAATCGACGCACCAACGAGCACGGTATCGAACTCTTCGATGGCGAAATCGGGTGGAACGTCGGCGACGTTCATCGCCGTGGTGTCGTGGTCGCGTTCGGCGAGCACGTCGACAATTCGATCGGCAACCTTCGCCGTCTGTCCCTCACCAGTTCCGTAACACACGAGCATCGAAACCATGCTGGTTCACCTTTCGAGGGGCAAGAAACGCCCCGAGCCAATAAATGGGGTTGCTGAGAGGGCCCGTCGAACGGGATACGAAAACAGCGGCGCTCCTCCCGATGGGTCGGTAACTCGGCTGCAAGCGTGTCGATTACACGGCGAGGTGCGTCTCGCTCGCGCACTCAGCTACCAGGTACTGTGGTCGTCGGGATGAGTGTGAATCAAATCGGCGGTCGCCCTCGCCACCTTCCGCACCAAGGCGGAGCCTCCCATCGCGGTCGACAGTTGCTGGCGGCGACGTTCGGACCGTGCTTCCGTGCGAGCGTTCGCGCGCCGTAGACCGCGACGACCCTCACGACGCCGACCATCATCCCTGAGAGCGGTCGCCCGTGCTGGAGGGGTGAGAGGCGATGAACCGGTTCCAGACATTGAAATCGCCGTGGAGGAGCGTCACTGCGAGGACGCTTCCACTGGTGCTGTTGAACAGTCACGTGTACATCAACGAGACGAAGATGAACGCCGAATGAGCGGGAGCGGCATCGCGCTGTTCGTGTCGGGCAGGAACAGCAGCGGGACGTGCCCGAGGAACCAGACGACGCCGAGGAGCAGGCTCGCGGTCAGCGCACTCCATCACGTCTGGAGCCGCGGGAGCAGGTAGCCCCGCCAGCCCGCTTCCTCGCCGTACGCGAACGCGACGATCACGAAGGCAATTATGGGCACGATAAAGAATGCCTCCGTGCCGGCCGCGGCGAGCATCTCGACGGTCGCGGTGGTGGGTGGGCCACCGAGCAGGCGGCAGCCCGCGTACATCGCGCCGAGCAACACTAGCAGCGGTAGCGCGGGCGTCGCCACCCACCAGCGCGCGCCGAAGCGCCACGCGGTCGCGTCCCGAACGAGTTTCGTGAGACCGGCCCGGCCCCGCTCGCGGCCAAGCAGAATCAAGGCGGCGATGGCCGGACCGAATACCCCGATGTCGGAGACCACCGACGGGACCGCGACCGAAATCCACCCCTGACCCGAGGCGATACCCGGAAGGTAGAACGCTAAGGAGACTGCGAATATCAGCCCGACGAAGATGATGGCTTGCCGAATCGGTGCGTCCGGTACGGAGGCCGAGACTGGAACCCCGTCCTGTGTCGTAGACCGGCTCATGCTGGCAAATCAAGACCCGGACAGGTCATAATTTGTGCCGCTCAGAGACGGACAGATTCGCAGACGGGGAAATATGACTGCAATTGTTAACCGAATAGAGAGAAGTTGATATTATAGACGGGACGCCATAAAACAGTTGGCATGCTTTTCGGATATCGGCCAAGAGGCCTGCTACCGCTGGTCTGAATAGCGACAACACTGGCTGCTTCTCAAGCACCATTTCTCGGACTGTTGCTGAGGTATGCGAAGAATTCTATGACACCCTGTGAGAAAATGTTCGCCTAAATCATCAAATCCCTACGCCGCCGTCCATTTTCAATAGAGCGGAAGATATAACCTCTTATCACCACTCATACTAGAGATACGATGGATATCTCCGAAATCGTCTCGACGAGCTTCACCGAGTTCGATGTCGGGACACCATTCTCGAAGGTGGCCGGCGCGTTCGAAAATCAGGAACTCGACGCCGTTGTCGTTATGGACGGTGACGAGTATCACGGCATCATCAGTCGCCGACAATTAGCCTCGTCTTCGAACCAACCCTCTACGAAGGTCGGTTCACGGGTACAGCATGTTCCGGCAGTCGACCGGACCGAAGATGTCCGCGAGGTTGCACGGCTCATGATCGGGAGCGACGCCAAAACGCTCCCGGTGTTAGACGACAACCATGTCTTCGGTGTCGTGACCACGGATGCCATCTTGGAAGCTGTGCGCCCGTTTCTCGACGCTGTGACTGTCGACGACGCGTACTCGACGGAACTGATTAGCACAAGCCCTGAGACCACGATTGGGAAAGCCCTCAACACCTTACGGGAAGCACGCATCGCACACCTCCCTGTCGTCGATGACGAACTCGTGGGAATGTTAAGTCTGTACGACGTCATTGCGTTCACGACGCGGAGCGGGCAAAAGAGTCAGGGTGGTTCGTCAAGCGACTTCGGTGATCGCGGTGGCGGCGGACGAGCAGCAGGAGGAAGTCACGGTGGCTTCGGCGCGCGTGAGGGGGACACTGATCGAATGCTCGATTTGCCAGTGCGGAATCTGATGTCCGATACAGTCACGACAGTTCGACGAAATGCACCGCTCGACGAACTGGTCGAAACGATGTTCAATCAGGATATTTCTTCGTTAGTTGTTACGAACAACAAAATCGAAGAACCGATCGGTATCGTCACCAAAACGGACGTCATTGAGGCACTCACGTGGGAGCGTGAAGATCAGCGTACCGTGCAGGTGGTTGGTCTTGATTTGCTTGAAGACAGTGACTACGATGACGTTTCGGCGTTGATCGAGAGCGTGACCTCGAAGTACGGTGAGATGGATGTCATCAAGGCGAGCATCGAGCTACAAGAGCACAAAGAGCAGAGTCGGGGCGTGCCACTGGTGCTAGCTCGAATCCGATTGGTTACTGACCGTGGCTACTTCACCGCTGATGGAGAAGGTTACGGCGCTCCCCACGCAATCCGACTCGCTGCAAACGCAATCGAACGCCAGATCCTCAAAGGGAAAACCTACGGCCGATCCAAGAAGCCTCGGGACCCTGACGAACGAGCGAAACTCTACGGATGGTGGCTGGGTGGCTGAATATCTCAACGGTTTTCAGTGACGGCTGGCATACTGCTGCGTCTCCAGAAATTGGAAGACGGGGTGTTCGAAGGATGGGGCAGTTTCAAATACCCCGCGAACGCGGTAGTAACCAATCTCAACACAATGCACATCCAGCACGGAACAGTATTTGACGAGGGACAGTTTGTGTGCAATAGTGGACAAGCTTGATACCCCTGTTCGCTGCTAGATGTCGATTTCTTAGCAAACATGACTTGGTACGAGCGCTCGAGTGATGCGGTGTTCGATGCGGTCGACAGCAACACCGGTGGACTCTCGACTGAAGAAGCACAGCAGCGGTTCGAGAACGTCGGTGCAAACCGAATAGAGAGCGAAGAGGGCCGAGGCGCGTTCGAGGTCCTCATCTCGCAATTTACCAGCGGCTTGGTGCTCGTTCTCGTGGGTGCGGCGGTGCTCTCCTTTGCTGTTGGTTACATCGTCGATGCCGTTCTCATCACGATCATCCTACTCGCTAACGGTATCTTTGGATTCGTTCAAGAATATCGCGCAGAGCAGAGCCTCGAAGCACTCCGCGAACTGTCGTCTCCGGACGTGACCGTCTACCGCGACGGAACGCGCCGCGAGGTCAGTATTGAAAAAATAGTTCCCGGCGACATACTGGTTCTCGAACAGGGCGATTCCGTCCCAGCTGACGCCAGAGTCATCGAAGTAGCCAACCTCCAAGTCGACGAAGCATCGCTGACCGGCGAAAGCGTCCCCGTCGAGAAGACGCTGACAACGCTTGCGAGCGAAACGCCGCTGGCTGAGCGTACAAACATGCTCTATCGAGGGACGACCGTTACTCGTGGGAGGGCCAAGGCAGTCGTCGTCGAAACGGGCATGGCCACAGAAATGGGGTCCATCGCGACCGAACTCGCAACCGCCGAAGCGCGCCAAACCCCGCTCCAACGCGATCTGGATCGTCTCGGCCGACGGCTCGGTATCGGCGTTCTCGTGCTCTCGGCGCTTGTCATACCGTTCTTGTTGTTTCGAGGCACCGCCCTATTGTCTGCGGTGTTGACGGCCATCTCGCTCGCTGTTGCCGCTATCCCTGAAGGACTGCCGGCGGTCGTCACGCTCACGTTGGCGCTCGGCGTCCAGCGCATGGCCAACGAGAACGCGCTCGTGCGGACCCTCTCGGCGGTCGAGTCGCTCGGCTCCGTGGGGGTCGTCTGCACCGACAAGACCGGAACTCTCACCGAGGGACGGATGCACGCCACTCGCTTCTGGGTCCATGATGGAGTGATCGACGAAAACGATGACTGGGAAGACAACCGTGTCGACACCTTGCTCCGGATCGGGGCGCTGTGTAACGACGCCGACGACGAACGCGGCGACCCGACCGAGCAAGCCCTGTACCATGCGGCCGTCAAGGCAGGAATCGACGTCCCCGCGCTCCGCGAGAACATTCCCCGAGAAGACGAGGTACCCTTCTCTTCGGACCGAAAGCGAATGGCGACGATTCACGACGACCGAATTCGTGTGAAGGGTGCCCCCGAGGTCATCCTGGAGCGAGCGACACGCGTACAGACCTCCGATGACGTCGAAGACCTCGACGACGCGACCCGATCACGGATTCGAGAGCGCATCGAATCGTTCGCCGACGACGCGCTACGCGTCCTCGCGTTCGCGTACAAGCCGGCCGACGACGGCGGCGACCCCGAGGAGAACCTCGTGTTTGTCGGACTCCAAGGACTCATCGACCCGGCTCGGCCGGAGGTCGCCGACGCCATCGACGAGACCCACGCCGCGGGCATCGACGTGAAGATGATCACCGGCGACAATCGCCTGACTGCACGCGCCATCGGGCGCGAAATCGGCATCGATTCGGCCGTCCTGACGGGAAGAGAGCTGGACACGATGGACGATGCCGAACTGCGCGACCGCGTCGAGGACGTCGACGTCTACGCCCGAACGACGCCGACTCACAAGGTGCGTATCCTGCGCGCGCTGCAAGGGGACGAACGGACGGTGGCGATGACGGGCGACGGCGTCAACGACGCGCCCGCGCTCAAAAATGCCGACATCGGTATCGCTATGGGTGAACGGGGGACTGACGTCGCCAAGCAAGCCAGCGACATCATCCTCCTCGACGACAACTACGCGACGATCAAAAACGCCATTCGGCGCGGGCGGACCATCTTCGACAACATCTGGAAATTCGTCGCCTATCTACTATCAGCCAACTTTGCGGAGGTATTACTCGTCTTTATTGCATCGCTCTTTGGCTATCTCATTCTCCCAGCAGTTCAGTTACTCTGGATCAACCTATTGACAGATGGTCTCCCAGCGCTCGCACTCGGTGTCGACTCCGCGTCCGGCGATGTGATGAAACGGGAGCCACGTGAATCCAATGGCGGTATCATTGACCGACCAATGACGACGCTTATCGGCGGTGTCGGTCTGACGACCACCGTCGTCCTCCTCGGTACGATGTTTCTTCTGTTGGACGGCGCGTCCACGGTATCGCCGTACGTCATGACGATGATCTTCACCGCGTTCGTCGTCTTCGAATTCGCTAAACTGTACGTGGTTCGCTGGTCTCGGGGAACACCACCGCTGACGAATCGTTGGCTGGCTGGAGCCGTTCTTATGTCGTTTGCGTTGCACCTGTCAGTACTGTACACGCCCCTCAACCAGTACTTTGGGACAGTTCCACTGAGTATCGCCGATTGGGGTCGTCTCTTCGTAGCGCTGGTAGTTGCTATCCCTGGGTTCATCGCTATCGCGTGGTACGTCCGTCGTTCGACGCGCGAACACTGGAACACGAATTCATGATGCCAGAGTATTACATCTCCTTGGGAGATGTCACCGATTCTTTTTGTACCCACGGGACATTTCTTCTCGCATGAGCGGCTTTCGCTGGCTTCGCCTGTCCGACGAGGAGATGAACGCCTTTCTCGGAAACGGTGGCACAGGGACGCTCTCCTTTTCGACCAGTAGCGACGAGCCACCGTTCTCGCTCCCGGTATCGTACGGCTACGACACTGACACCGCTCATTTCCATTATCGACTCGCGCTTCCGTCAGGCAGTACGAAAGAGAAGTTCCTTGATCGACCAGTTTCGTTCGTGACTCATAGTCGCACCAACGACGGCTGGCGAAGCGTCATTGCGGTTGGGGCACTCGAAGACCTTACTGAGTTACCGTACGAAGCGGCTGCTCGCCAAGAACGCTGGGCCGTGGATATCCCGTTCGTCGATATCTTTGAGGAATCACCTGATGACGTGACTTTCAACCAGTTCCGGCTCGTTCCTGATGAACTGACTGGGCGAAAGGGGGTCAGCTCACCGGACTAGATCCGTTGACATAGATAGACAATCACCTCATGTTTTCTTCCCACCTCGGGAGCGATGCTTTGAGCGTCTCCCACCCCCGCCCACTTCGACAATTCGGTGTTATTCTCAATTACGCTGCCGAAAACGATACCGACCTTGTCGTCATGGGTACGCACGGCCAGCGTGGTATCGTCCGCTTCTTGCTCGGCAGTGTCGCTGAACGTGTACTTCGACTCTCTGAAACGCCAGTGCTGGTCGTTAGACAGCAAACAGATGCAGACAGCAAAATCGATTCAGACGACGAGACGTCAGCAACAGACTGAGCGCAAACAACGCCGATTCGCCATTCTCAACTGAAGATTTATCTGTGTTTGGTCTGAATTCTATTCAATAGGCGCTGGCTTTTGTAGTACTATCCGACCGTGAGCACCGGAACCTCGCTCGTTCTGACAGTGCGTGCGGTGACGCTGCCGATGAGATAACGGTCAAGCCCCTCTCGACCGTGCGTGCCCATGGCGACGAGATCGATCCCCTCATTTTTGACATACGATTTGATAGCGCGATAGGGTGTACCCTGGTGGATCTCTGTAACGACGTCAAGACCATGACTTTCGGCCGCGTCGACCACTTCGGAGACTGCTTGCTCACAATCGCCTTTCCATGCTTCAATGAGAGCAGCGACATTGAAAGAAGTGGGAATATCGCCCATGTCCACAACTGAAAGCGCGTGAACGGTAGCATCGTACTGGTTGGCGATAGCTAGTCCATGACCGATGGCGGTGTTCGCGGCATCGCTGCCATCGGTCGGGATCAGCACGTCTTCGTATGAGAAATGGTCGTTCGATGTAATTCGGGTGGTGAGTACGGGCACATCACCGGTTCTGACGACGCGTTCGGTTACACTTCCAAGGAGGTATCGATCAAGTCCCGTCCGTCCATGCGTGCCCATCGCAACAAGATCAATGTCGTGTTCGTCGGCGTCGTTGAGTATCGTCTTATGTGGGGTTCCGTGTTTGATTTCTGATGCAAATGGAATGTCGAATTTGGTGGCGAGTTCCTCCAGCGAGCGAAGATTGCCCGTCGCTCTCTCTTCAAGTGCATCGCGTTGATCGTCTGCAAGCGAGTCGAAATTGCTGAGAGCGCTGCTGTACGACCATTCATCGATCACACTCAAAAAGCGTACATCGCTGTTGAAAGTACTCGCAAGGTTTAATCCATACTGTGCAGCCGCTTTTGCTCCCGAACTACCGTCGGTCGGAACGAGGATAGTATCGTACATTATATGTTATCCTGAGACGTTGGCCATCTTATCAGTCTGTGTCCTCAATTAGAGATGATCTGTCGCTATGTTAAGAACCCTCGGAGATGTCATTTCTATATATGATTTGGCTTTGGATGATTCGGTCTCTGGGTCGGGAATATCCCATCATGAGCCGCAACTCGAGAACAAATCACGCACTCTGACTGTGAGCTACCACATAGGTGAGGCCGCTCGATCCTGCACTAATACATTTTCAATCATCTGATTTGCAGTTGCCTGATTTCACTCTATAGGCGTCAGACTGGAACTGGTCAGATACTCTTAGTAAGTACAGACGCAGGGATTTCTCTGCGAACACGTTGTCATCGCACAATCGACACTAAAACTGGAGCTCGACGCATGACGGTTTCGGCAACGCTTCCCAGCGGAAGTGGTGAATCTTCGTTGCGTCCGTGGCTGCCTATGATAACGTGCTCAATATCGTGTTCTTCGACGTAGCTGACGATCGCTCGCCATGGCTCACCGATATCGATAACAGTCGAGATGCCTGTCTCATATTCAGAAGCCAGTTCGTGTGCCTCGTCGAGAATCCTTTCTGCTTCGCCGTGGTGTGTTTCGTACCACTCGTCCATCTCATCGTATGCGGGTTGGCCTCCTTCAGCGACCTCGGGTTCAAACGGTTGCATAACATGCAGAACGGTAATCATTTCCTGGGAATACATCGACAACGCATACTCCAATCCTTCAGTGGATTTCCGCGACCCGTCAATTGGAACGAGAATTCGTCGAGGCATATTCTCTCAAACGGGGTGGTGAGGGAAAAGCTAGGAGGGTGATTACCGCCAACTGATAGTCATCCCCTATACATATCACGTCAGCACTCCACGTTCCAGTATGTACGATCGACTTCTCTTCCCGAGTGACGGTAGCGAAATAACATCATCTGTGTTCAAGTACACTCTTGAAGTTGCATCAGAACACGATGCGGAGGTCCATATTGTTAATGTGGCAGATTCAACCCCAGATACAGGTACCAACGTTAATGAGTTGGAAAATAAAGGCGAACAGATTGTTCTCGAAACCGCCAAGCAAGCAGAGGGACGAGAGATTTCAATCGTTTCTAACGTACTTCAAGGTCAACCACACGAGTTGATCGTTGAGTACGGCGAGCAGTTCGATATTGATCTCATCGTTATGCCAAATCACGGAAAAGAGGATCTCGAACGGTTCCTGCTCGGAGGTGTTACGGAGAGAGTCATTAATCACTCTGACATTCCAATTTTAACAGTCAACCCAAGCGTTAGTCACGATTACTCCTATCCAACTCGTGATGTTCTCGTTCCGATTGATAGTAGCCAAGGTGCAGATCGAGCTCTGAAAGAGGGAATCAATCTCGCGAATACAACTGGTGCGACACTCCATTTACTTCACGTCGTAGAGATGGCCACGATGGAATTCGATGTCAGATCAGAAGTGTCTGACGAGCAACTCAAAAAGCTAGGAAATGAAACCATCACAAAAGGTGTGGAGGCCGCGAATACAGCGTCAGTCCCTTCAGTCACTAGTTCAATCGTGTATGGTCGGCCACATCGTGAAATTCATTCGTACATCAAGGCCAACGATATTGGCCTCGTCACTATCGGCACACATGGACAGACAGATTTTAGCCAGTATACTCTTGGGAGAGTCAGTTCTAATATTGTCCGTACCTCACCAGTTCCCGTACTAATGGTTCGTCAACCGGCTTCAGATGAAACGTATAGCCTTCATGAAGATAATTCCAATGATACAAACTAATCAGACATACTTGAAAAATAGAATTTTTATCGCAAAATGATAGTTGTGTGTTCTGATGAAAAGTCTATAGCAAAAATATCCGATAGTATATTGTGGATCAGCACTGATTTCTGAATGTATGTACGATCGAATCTTATTGGCGACCGATGGTACCACTGCGTCAAAAAACGCAAACTCCCACGCCATTAACCTCGCTGCGGCTCACAACGCCGAATTAGACGTCCTATATGTGGTTGATGAGTCTATCTACACAGCGTACAGCGGTGACGAATATGTCGACTCGGCAGAAGGGCCAGAACATGGTCTCACCGAACATGGACGCGAGATACTCGAAACGGTCCGTTCCGACGCCGAAAGCCACGGTGTCGAAGTCACCACAACGATACAGCACGGCGACCCCGTCGAAACGATCACCGACTATGCCGATGAGCGCGACGTGAGCCTTATCATTCTCGGAACGAAACGTCGTTCCGCAGAGTACCGGGCGTTGTTGGGCAGCGTTACCGACCGTGTTCTTCGACTGACAAATCGTCCGGCGCTCGTCGTAAAAACCGCTACAAATGATTGAAAACGCTCGCTAACCGCTTTATCTTGTTCTGATTTCATCGAATCTGGTTCGCTGCTGCAGACTGTATTTCAGAGTTCAGTATGAGTTTCCGTTCGTGTGGTCAGCTCGTCTGGAACGAGTCGGTAGAACTCAAAGGGCACCTCTCGTGGAGGCTTACCGAAAATATCGACTAGTGGGATGTGGACTCGTTCGAGCCCCTGCAAGCTCTCAGCGGCAATCGACTCTTCAGTGGTTCGCTCTAGTTGTCCAGTTGCCACGACGCTTTTCCACCCGTCGTCGTTGCCGTAGACCACAAATGAGACGGACCGGTCGGAAAGATCGCCTTTCCCGCTTTCTGGTGGATTAGCAAGCCGAAAATAAAAAATTGACTCGACCGTATCATAGCCGTATGAAACGGGTGTTGAATATGGTGCTGCCTCATCTTCTGATAACGATAGAACACCTATGCCACCGCTGCCGAGAAATCCATCCCGCTCGTCGCCGGTCAGCTGTCCAGAGTCACTCTCACTCATAACCCAAACTACGCCACGAACCGATAAAACTCTACCCCAGTAACAGTATCAAAGCGACCCAGCTACTATGGGTGTGCAGAACATGAATCCATAGGCTCATTCTCCGTATTTCAGAATCATCAACTGGATTCATATGCTGGCGGATTGTTCTGACAAACGATGTACGAGACGATCCTCGTTCCGACCGACGGCAGTGAGCACGCGATTCGAGCCGCCGAACACGCCCACTATCTCATGCAGGCGTTCGACGCAACGGTTCATCTCGTCAGTGCTGCCGACATACAGACGGCGGGTGGGATGTTCAACGCTGGCGGGGTCGATCGACAGTTCGTCGAACGCATTGAAGCCGAATACGAAGACGCCATCGCGNACGGCGGGTGGGATGTTCAACGCTGGCGGGGTCGATCGACAGTTCGTCGAACGCATTGAAGCCGAATACGAAGACGCCATCGCGACAACTGAGGAGACCTTTGAGGGCGACGCGATAGAGACGTCAGTACTTAGAGGAAAACCTGCTGACGCGATACTCGAATACGCCAACGAATACGATATCGATCTCGTCTCGATGGGGACGCACGGTCGAACCGGGGTGAGTCGATACGTGGCGGGCAGTGTGACCGAGCGCGTCGTCAGTCAGGCTCCGTGTCCAGTGCTGACGGCCAAAGCAGTTGAAGAAAGCGAACTCACTGATGGTTACGAGGAGATCATGATTCCGACTGACGGCAGTGATGCCGCAAGCATGGCCATCGACCACGGCATCGGAATTGCACAGAAAGCCGGCGCTCGCGTTCATGCAGTCAACATCGTCGATGCCGGCTCGGTAACACTCACACCTGGCTACTCCGCGCCACCGGAGTTGGCCGAGCGTTTCGAAGCCGAAGGCGAGCGTGCGACCGAGGAGATCGCTACGCGTGCGGCGGATGTCGATCTCGATACGACGACGAGCGTCTACGAGGGGCTGCCGGCACGCGATTTACTTGACTACGCTGATGAGAATGGGATCGATCTCATCACAATGGGGACGACTGGCCGAACTGGTCTCAACCGCTACCTTCTCGGCAGTACCGCCGAACGAGTCATCAGACACGCTGAAATGCCGGTGTTGGCGGTCAATGCGCGAAAGGACGTGATCCAATGACGACCGATGAACTGAGTGAATACGGCATGGAACAGATGGACGATGAAGCAGTTCGCAGATTCTTGTCAAGCCAGAGCATTGGTGTACTGGGGCTTCCAACGGATAGTGCGCCCGCGCTACGCCCGATGTCGTTTTGGTTCGATGGCGATTCACAGCTCTACTTTCCATATCTCGTCGGTTCTAACAGCCGGAAAGCAAACTTAAGCGATCAAGCGTCAATCGCTCGATTTCTCGTCTATCGGGCGGAAACGACGTTTAACTGGCGCAGCGTCCTCCTCACTGGTCCGATCAGCAAAGTTTCCGGTGACGAACGCGTACGTCTCGAAGAAAGTGTCGAAATGAACAGTCAGCCGGACCTCCTCAAACGAGCCAGTACTGCCGAAAATACGGGTTTCTATCAGCTCCAAATCGAAAACCAAAGCGGTATCAAACACCTCGGACTCCCTCCTGGACTCGCGGACGACACGGCGCACGGCAAAGACACGAACGAGTAAGATATCATAGTGGAAAATAGAGATTTATGAATTCACACTCACAGCAGTTTGACGAAACTTCGGCTTCTCAGAGATTGAAATTCTCGTGCCATTGGGCGTGGACCGTAGATGTCGTGGTAGAAGCAGTGAAGGAGGCCTTTCAGGTTCCGATGGGTGGTGAACCCGTGTTCGCCCCCCGATCCGAGGGGGCGAACACGGGATAGTCGACGAGAAACGAGAAGTCAAGATGTTCGAAAAGCGCTGCTGTCTCGGGGTCCAATGCTTTGAAAACCTGTTCGACCGTCGCATTATCCGGTAGGACGAACTTGCTGGACACATCAAATCCGTCCTACCGCATTCCTTGTGAGGACTTCTTCGCCACCGCCTCCGGAATACACAGCCTTGTGGCCTTCGCTCTGCCTGCTATGAAGAGCCAGATTTCTCCTGTCTCTAAAGCCAACATACTGCGGTACCTCCGAAAATATATGTTACTGATCTGTCAGAAAATCTCAGAAGTGCAGTTGTGTAGGCTGGCAAAATCACACGCCGACAGTAAATATATTGATGTTAGTAACAACCACTACGTCACAAATACAGATTATTCAAGAGTTAAATCACATATCAGCTCGCGGTTCCACTATCCCACGGCTCTATTGAATCCGCCGACGGCGTCGGGGTGAGTCGTCAGAACGATTGAGACGAAGCGGAAGAGGAGTCTTTGTGCAGAAGATTCTNCGGCTCTATTGAATCCGCCGACGGCGTCGGGGTGAGTCGTCAGAACGATTGAGACGAAGCGGAAGAGGAGTCTTTGTGCAGAAGATTCTCTTCCGCTTCGTCAAACAGGCTGTCTCGATTGCACGAAAACTTACTGATGCAGCGCTGATCCAGATCAGCGATCCTGCCGGCAACGGAGTTGCCGGCTGGAAGCACGCCGTCCTGCACTTTCTCCGTGAACACATGGATGCGACACTCGCCGAAGTCCTCGACTGGGCTGAAGAGATGGAACGGGTCCGAGCCGCGCTCGTCCTCGAGCGCGGCGAGTTCATTGGTCCATCCGCGCTGTGTAGGTCCCTTGATCGAGCTCCGATGGTCGTCTGGCGAGAGCTGCTCCGACTCTCGTCGGAGCTGCTCGACCAGTCCGGTCACGCCGCCATCGATGCCACCTACTTCGACCGCAGAGAAGCATCGAGCCACTACCTCAAGCGCTGTGATAGAGACGTACAGACCGTACAGGCGACGTTTCTCGTCGATACCGCGCAGGGCGCGGTTATCGACGTTCACTGTAGCGCGAAGTGGCCCAACGGAACGAACATCGGCCCGCAGGTCGCCCTGCGGAACGCGGGCGACCTGCTCAGTCTCGCCGCCGACAAGGGCTACGACGACATGAGCTTCCGCGAAGCTCTCCGGGCCGAAGGCATCCGTCCGCTGATCAAGCATCGTGTCTTCGCACCGTACGATCACGCCCACAACGCACGGATCCAGGATGAACTCTACAACCAGCGGTCGATCTGTGAGACCGTGAATTCGGTGATCAAGCGCTCGTACGGCTCCGCCGTCCGAGCGCGGTCATGGTATCGTCAGTTCCGCGAGATCACGCTCACCGCTGCGGTCTACAACCTCGAACTGGCGCTCAAATCGTGAATCCCGCTGCCCTCTGCGGATTCAATAGAGCCCTNCGAGATCACGCTCACCGCTGCGGTCTACAACCTCGAACTGGCGCTCAAATCGTGAATCCCGCTGCCCTCTGCGGATTCAATAGAGCCCTATGAGACAGTATGAGAACTTCTGCTAAACACTATCGTTGACGAAACACTTAGTAATACTCGACCAACAAAGTATGATTGTTAATGGCCAGTAGTACTTCGGAACCAGAGATCATCCGCGTCTCGCAGAAAGGACAAGCCACAATTCCCCAACGCCTCCGCGAGAAGTTCGGGATCGACACACCCGGTGAGGTCCTCGTCTACGAAGATGAAGGGAGAATCATCGTCGAACCGCTGCCTCCCGCAGAAGATCTCCACGGTATTCACGCAGGTGAGCACGAACCCGGCGAGGTCCTCGAAAAAGTGCGTGAGGTCAACGATGAGGAAAAACAACGCGAGGAGGAGATCGCTGAACGGTTGCGTCCTGACGAGGACGCTGAATGACTGAGTACGTCTTCGATACCGAGGCTATCATTGCGTACCTCTACAACGAACCGGGCCACGAGACAATCGCAACAACATTAGATGCGGTCTTCGAGGGCGACGCTGAAGGGAATCTCGCTGAGGCTAACGCCAGTGAGGTGTTCTATCTCGTCGCTCGGTTCGAGGGGACAGCTGATGACAAGCCGACCAAAGCATCATTCCGGGACGCCGACCGCGATCTTCGCGCGCTTGAACGCCGCGGACTGACGATCCGTGTGGCTCCGTGGCGGCTCGCTGGCGAAATCAAAGCAGACGGCGATATTTCGCTGGCGGATGCAAACGCGGTCGCTCTCGCAGTCGAACGTGATGCAACACTACTTGTTGGAGCAGACGACGATTTCGACGAACTCCCTCTCGATGTCGACCTATCTCAATTTCGGACTGACCCCGCGTAGGCGATGGTTCGTATGCTGTACTCGAATCGCTCTTCTGTAGTACAGCGGAACCGCAAGACAACGGGCGATTCATTTCCTTGAATGGTCTGCATTCGTGACGTAGCAGCTGTTTCTCACCCTGTCACGTTCATCGTTAGCATGCAATTCCGCAGATCTACAGAAGAGCGGCAGTCTTTGACCGTAGCATTCGCTCGACCTACGTCCGGTGGTTGTACGTCTCGTCTAAGACAGGGGAGCAATCTTTACGGAGTCTCAGTACCTCACAAAGCACGCCAGTTGATTGCTTCTGAGGCGTGAATTTAGTGGAGAAGTCGGTATCGAGCAACTGCTGAGGGCGAGGTTCAACACCGAAAGCATCGAACCTGTCGCAGTCGGCGGCGGAACGCCGCCGACGCGACGGNAACTGCTGAGGGCGAGGTTCAACACCGAAAGCATCGAACCTGTCGCAGTCGGCGGCGGAACGCCGCCGACGCGACGGTGTTGCCACTCATCGAGCAGGCATTCCCGGTCGGTGGGTTAGCGCTCGAAACGGTCGTCCGGAGGCTTGTTTGCGGGGACGGCGCGACGTACAGCGAGTGCCGTCTCCGCTGCACGACGCACCATTCCGAGGAATTCATCGAATCGCCATGACCAGAGGCGTCGCGCGCCTCGGCGCGGCGACGCCACGTACTCCCAGTGGAGATACCGCCACGCATTCTGGAGGAGGAAGCTAATCAGCACGTACAGGAACCGCACCGCTGGATTCTGTGTCGTCGTGTTCGCTACACTTCGCTCAGACAGACGGTAGGACGATTCGATACCGAATCGACGGCTGTAGTGTTTCCTGGCTTGGCGTGGCGTCTCGATGAACGGCGCGTCGACGGCGTAGCCGTGACGCGCCACACCTTCCTCATCGTACTTCCCTTGCTGGTACGTACAGTCGATATAGACCNATCACGCGACTCCAGCCTGTGCTCAATTCGTTCTGAATCTTCTCGCCCCACTTCACGATCGGCATGACGAAAGCGTAGTTGTGGGCAGCAAGCAGCGTCAAACAGTACGTATCGTAGAACTCGCGGTCGAGGTAGACGGCCTTGACTTCGAGGTCAAGGCCGTCGAGCACGCCGAGTAGTTCCGCGAGGATCGAGCTGGCGGTGTCGCCGTCGGTCAGACGGCGCACCGCCAGCGTATAGCGTTTGTTGCGTACGCGGGCGTAGAGCGTGGCATAGCCGTGGAACGTCGTCGTTCCGGCTTTAGCGAGTGAATTGTAGAGCTCATCTTTAGATTCGTACTCCTCGCCGTAGTACGGACGGAGATGGAGGTCGGCGACGACCTCCACCGGCCGATCCGGAAGCAGTTCGAGGATATCCTGCTGGATGAGTGTCTTGCCGACTCGTTCGAGCTCAGAGAGTTCGAACTTCGTCCGAAGGTGGTGGAGAATCGTATTGCCATGCGGTGAGTCCTCTGAAATCTCGCAGAGGTGGCTGACCGAGTCCTCGTCGGCTGTTGCGCCGACGAGGACGTCCCAGATGTCCTCGGAATCGATATCGGCGTTTTCGCCGAGTTCGATATCGATCTCCTCGTCGAGGGTGTTGACGAGAAAGTTAAGGACCTGGTCCTCTGTGAGTTCACTGGCTGCTTGGTTGGCCTCCATCAATCCACCAAGCAGCCCCTTCACATAACCAGCTTTGTGAGGTACTGATACTGGCGAGTACGAGTGCGTGGTAGTTGGGGGATTTTACGATCGGCACGACTCGGCAGTATCTACCAGCGCTTTTGCGAATGCTGCGAAGACGCCGGGACCACTGTCACTATCACCGATAGTTGGATCTCTGAAGTACGTCCTGACGGCACCGGAAAGCTCATCGTTGACATCTCCACGGCCATTGCCGAAGAAGAACGTCGACGGCCCATCCTCCCAATGAGAAAAGCTGAGAAACAAAGTTAGGCTTCAGGAACGAATCAACCGGCAGACTCACTATGTACGCCAGTAGGACGGCGTGAGGAGGACGAGTACAGGCAGAATTTCGAGTCGCCCAATCCACATCAGGAAGGTCATGAGGAGCTTCGAGGTAGCTGGGAAGTTGAGGTAATTGTTCATCGGACCGACGGCTCCAAAGCCGGGGCCAACGTTGCCGAGGGTTGCAGCGACGGCACTCATCGCTTCGAAAGCAGGGAGCTGCTGGCCGATCCGCCAGACGTCGACAACCACTAACAGGCTGGCGACGAAGAAAAAGACCATGTACAGCACCGTAAACACGTAGATGCCACGGATGGCACGTTCGTCGATGATGCTGCCGCCGAGGCGAACCGGTGAGACGGCCTCGGGGTGGATAGTCGTAAACAATTCGCGGCGAAGGGTCTTGATGATGATAACCCAGCGGACGATCTTGATCGCGCCACCGGTCGAACCGGCCGAGCCGCCGATGAACATCACGAAGAGGAGGAAATATTGTGCGGGCGCACTCCACGTATTGAAATCCATATTTGCATAGCCAGTAGTGGTGATGACCGAAACAATATTCGCTAGTTGTCCACTCTATCGATAACGCTGGCAGCAAAAGCCCGGTTTCACACCGGAGTGACGCCGAAAAAGAGACAAAGAACCCGACGAACGCTGCGGAGGAGCCAGAAGATATCGGATCAGATACGTATTCCTGCCGTGGCTGTCACTGAGACCACTCCCAGAACAGAGCTGTCGCTCCTCGCCAGCCTCGCTTCACGAAGCGAGGCGGCTCAGCCGAGTCCGTGCTCGTGTCCTGCTGGCAGTCCCTCTCCGTTCGTTCGATGCTTCTTCTTCCAGTTGAGCTCATCGTCCAACACCTCCTCGATTCCGTGGAGAAACGCATCACTGAACGCGAACTCTGTCGGGAGTGCTCGCCCACCACGTCGTGGCTGGGCGAGCACTGCCCACTGCAACACGATCCACAACTGCTCTAACAAGAAGCCAACACCCACGTAGAACAGCCGAATTGTCGTGGACGGCGTCGTTGTCAGTGCTCGCGCTTCCCGGAATTTCTCGTAGCTCTTCTCGATCCGTGACCGGTTGTTGTAGATCCGTGCTACTTGCGTCGGCGTGCGGTCTTCCAGACCGTACGCCGCGTATCCCGTCTGTTTGAGTCCTGATTTCCCTCGATCGCCGTTTTGGTACGTGACGTTCACCGCCAGTGGATACGTTTGCTCATGCGGTTTTCCTTCGCAAATCGTCTCCTCAGTCATGTACGACTTATTCGTTGTCAGCTTCTCCTCCAGCGAGTCTTTCCCGGTTTTCACCGGAAAGACTGGCGGCGCTGCCTCACGAAGCACACCGATCAGCTCTCCGTTGTAGGCTGCTCTGTCGATGAGAATCCGCTCAATCTCGAATGGATACGTCTCGACGCGGGCGAGCAGGCGCTCGACCGCGTCTGCCTTGTTATCATCGCCGTCAACTGGTTCGACCGCCAGCGTCAGCGGCTTCCCTTGTGCAAGGACGAACGCTGTGCAGTAGCGATGACACTTCGTGGTACCATCACGGGCTTGCATCCGGCGGAACTCGTCTTCATCCTCCGGATGACCATGGAACGGGTTGTCCATGAAATCGATACAGACGGTTCTCGACCCGCTGCGGTCGAGAACCGTCATCGCCACCAACGCAAGGATATCGTTGACAGCATCAAGCATCGGCTCGTTCTCCAGCGTGTGCAACCAATCCATCACGGTCTCCCGATTTGGTGTGTCCTCGGTGTTTGTCGTGACGCCGTTGACCGATGTCGTATCAACAGCAGCCCGTAGCACGACTTCCATGATTTCCTCGGAATCGAGGCCGGAGCCCTCGATTCCTTCCAACGGTATCAGCTCAAGCAATTCCATGCTAAGAGACTTCAACTGACCGTTCGAAATGAACTCGTCCGGATCTGTGAGGATGCGCTTGAGCTTTGGGAGCTTCATCACACAGAAATCAGGACAGCGGCTGAATCAGGCGACTGATTCAGTCATATCATTCTGACTACTACATGTCATCAACCGGGCTGTTGAGCCAGAGTGGACAACTAGCGATATTGAACGCAGCGTGACGGATCGAGTCCTCGGCCTCGCCGATGATCGGTGCCACGGCATCGGTGACAGTATCGATGCCCGTCCCGGTGAATAGTAGTCCTGCGACGAGTGCGGTGAGGACGCCGATGATCCCGATATACGAGCGGAACTCGATGTCGTCAGTCAGTTTCTCTGGGTTACCGCTCAGAACGTGCCAGAACAGCGCGAAGTTCGTCCCGGCTGCGGCCATGAACGGGATGATAAGCCATTGGACGGCCGCGGAGAATGCCTCGATTGAGCGGGCTTCCGGCGAGAACCCACCGGTAGGCATCGTTGTGAGCGGATGGGCAACGGCGTTGTAAAGTCCCATGTTTGGAGCGAATCCGGCGAGATGGAGCCCGTAGAGCAACACCATTTGCAGGACGGTGAAACCGAGATAGACCAGCCAGAGCACGCGTGCGGTCTTGGCGATGCGTGGGGTAAGCTTCTCGATGCCCGGGCCGGGCGCTTCGGCGTCCATCAGCTGTGCACCACCGACCGAGAGTTTGGGAAGGATCGCGACCGCGAGCACGACGATCCCCATGCCGCCGAGCCACTGGGTGAGCTGTCGCCAGAGCAGGAGGGCGTGTGAGTGCTGGGCNAGGATCGCGACCGCGAGCACGACGATCCCCATGCCGCCGAGCCACTGGGTGAGCTGTCGCCAGAGCAGGAGGGCGTGTGAGTGCTGGGCGAACGATATCTCGCCCATCATCGTCGCGCCGGTCGTCGTGAAGCCGCTCATCGACTCGAAGAGGGCGTTGACCGGGTGGGCGAGCGTCGATCCGGTGCCCATTCCCGAAAGGAGATAGGGGACGGTGCCGACGAGCGCGACGACGAGCCAGGTGAGCGCAACCATCAAGAACCCCTCGCGTGGGCCGAGGTCGGGGTTGGGTTCGACGCGTTCGAGCGCCAGTCCGACGACCACGGTGACGACGAACGCGACGGCGAACGTCAGCACGTCACGGCCGTAGAAAAGCGCCACCGCGAGCGGAATGAGCAGGGTCGTCGAGAGATACTTCACGATCGTGCCGACGAGACTGATGCTCGTCCGCCAATCAACGCGCAGCCGACTCGACGACCACTTCGAAGCCACGTTCTGGCTGGTGGCTGTTATTGGGATTAATCCATCGCTCTACGATCACCAGAACACACGGCTTAGCAACTCTTTCCTACGCTCTCTGTCTGATCAGCGAGCAGTAGGCAATAACATCGAATAGCGATTCACGGTGCAGTCCTACTGTTTCTATCCTGTGCTCGGCGTTACTCGTTTTCCGCCGTAGTTCGAACAAGTCTTCGCGGCGTTTGAATCAGCATTCTCCGACAGCCGTAATGCTGATTCGCTCAAACACCTTGTGAGCACACTGATTCACTGCGAGGTTTTTCTCTGTCAGAAGCGCATTCGAGATCGCTGCTTTGGGTAGCTCCTGAAATATTTGCAAGCATTTTGGCACGTTGGTTATGGGTTAAGCCCATAGATCAACGAACGAAGAAACACAAGTATTGGAATGATTTCGAGCCGTCCAATCCACATATTGATCACGAGCATACCTTCTGCAATTGGGTTCATCGAGGGGCCAGTGATGCCTGTCGAGAGCCCGACGTTGCCCTGTGCACTTGCTACCTCGAATAAAGTGTCCGCATAGCTGAATCCTGGTCCAACCAGATTTGAGAGGATTATGCTTCCTCCTATCAAAATAAGCACCCAAAGCAAACTCACAATAGCGGCCTCACTAAACTCCTGTTCCATCTCCTCTCTGTCGAGTTTCCGATCACCAATGTGAGTAGTTACAACCGCACTGACTGGAAGGAACACGCGAGAGAACTGCCAGCGAATGCCGCGAACGATCGTATAGCCCCGGATGATCTTGATTCCTCCCACCGTTGAACCAGCTGCTCCACCGAGTACCATTGCACTGGACATGATAAGTTTCCCACCTGCACTCCACTGACCGATCGGCGAGGACTGAAAGCCCGTACAGGAAAGCGCGCTGACGAATTGGAAGGCTGAATCACGTAACGAGAGAAGCGGCGCGAACGTCTGGAAGTTCTGAAGGGTCAAGACAACGATCCCCACCCCAAGTAGAACGAACAGCCAGCGTGTCTGGAGATCGGCGAGCAGCGCACGGAAATCACGGTTTTTGAGGATGGCGTAGTGGATCGGGAAAGCAATCGCGCCGAGAGTCATGATGGGCAACAGGACGGTCTCGACTAATGGCGAATCGTAGGTTGCGATTGAATTGTCTGTCACTGAGAATCCACCCGTGGCGAGGCTGGTCATCGCGTGGTTGAGCGCCTGCCAGGCGGCCTCAGCCGGTGCCAGCGGCTCACTCACGAGTAATGCACCAAAGAGGACGATAATGGCGAGGATGGTGTAGCCGACGAAGATCTTCCAGACAGTTCGCACGGTCGAAACGATACTCGGATGGATGCGTTCCTCGCGTGCCTCACTGCGGTAGAGCGTGTAGCTGCCGCTCCCGGGTCGTGAGAGGATCGACACAGTGAGCACGATCACGCCGACGCCGCCGACCCACTGCATGAGCGAGCGCCACCACAGCAGCGTGCGCGGCAATGAAGGTTCGTGGACCGCCATCGTCAGTCCGCTACCGGTCCAACCCGACATCGACTCAAAGACGGCATGCAGCGGATTCGTGAAGTATTGAAGGCTCGATCCGGCGTAGCTGGCCCCTTCGGGAATGTAGCTGGCCGCGGTGGCTGGCGAGAGCAGGTGTGCTGAAAGGAAAAACGGCAGCGCACCGAAAACGGCGGTGAGCAGCCAGCCTGCGGCAGCGATCACCATCCCATGTTTCGTTTGTGGAGCAGGTGCGGTGGCGAAAGTTCGTCTTGCTATGCCGCCGACCGCGAGGGTCGCCGTCGCAGCGAGGAAGAATGCGAGTGCGACGCCGTACTCCCCGAACGCAAGCCCGACCAGCGCCGAGGCACCCATGAGCGCCGATTCGATCAGGAGCAGCGAGCCAATATCTCGGGCTATCGTCGCAAGATCTGCAGGAATGCCGGCAACGGTGGATCCGTGGCGCATCTAACGTCGCTCACGCCTGTTTCTAAGACTCCCAGCATGGTCTTCGTAGTGGCCGAAAACGTCCGTGACTTCTGGTATCGCTCCCATAGCCGAATATATCACAAGTGAGTCACCAGCCTCGATACGCGTTTCTCCACCAGGGGTAATCGGCTCTTCACCATTGCGTTCGATGGCGACAATGAGCGTCTCATCGGGAAGCAATCCTTCTGTACCAGCCTCAGCGAGTGTGTATCCAGCGATAGAGGATTCTTCGCCGACAGTGATTTCGAATACCTCCGCATTCTCACCAAGCCGCATGAAATCGACGATTGACGGGCGTTTCACCGCCCGATAAAGATGCTCAGCAATCAGCCGTTGGGGATTTTCCATTCCGTTGACGCCAATCTGCTGGAAGACATTCAGGTGCTCGGGATCATGAACGACTGAGACGACGTTAGGGACGTCGAGTTCTTGGGCAAGCAAGCAGACCATGATATTGGTCGCGTCGTGTTCAGTTGTCGAGATCAGTGCATCCGTACGATCGGTTCCGGCATCTTTGAGCGTATCCTTGATTGTCGCGTCGTCGTTGAGTACGAGACAGTCGTATTTAGTAGCGGCCGCCTCAGCCCTCGCTTCATCGCGTTCGATCACGACGACCTCATTACCGCCAGCGGTGGCGATCTCAATTAATGGTGTCCCAATATCGCCTGCTCCGACGATCACGATGTACATTCATCAACCACCTCCCCGATATAGACCCAATGCTGATTCTCTTCACCATTGGGATGTTCCTCTGAACGGACGTGGTAGAGATACGGCCCATGTGGGCACTCGTCGCATCCATCAGCGCAATCTTCGTACTTTTTCACGGTTGTATGGGTTCCGTGATCTTCGACAGAGACAATTTCCTCGTTTGGCCCAGCTTCGATTTTCGATGCAGGACCGGTGTGAGTATTCAACAGGGCCTGTCCATAGTCGAGGGCAGCACGGAGTGATTCATCATCGAGCTGGCTGAGTTCGGTTGCTATTGATGACGGTAGTGCATCTGGTGGCGTTGGATTGTTGTTGGCGTTCATTATGTGGTTTCCTCGGTCCTCTCGTTCGATAGTGTTCGGGTTTTGAACCAGCGCGTCAGGCAGAATGTACGTTTTTGATAGCGCTTGGCCATGATTGCTGCGTGTTTCGCTTGGCGGTGCCTTTAAAATCTCGTTTGCGTTCCATATGGCTCTAGACGGTGGTACAGAATAGATCTTATAGAGTGACAGTTAGACTGACGATATCGTTGCCCCGTTCATGATTTGTGAATACACCTGCAAGCCGGAGACACAGCACCAAGAAAACGTGAGATTCGATTCTGACCGCGAAGTTCGGTGTGAGAAGATTGATTCCACCGCTCTTCGATCGTCGTGCCACAGCGGTTACTTTATTGGGTCGCCAGTGAGCCACCGACTGACCCGCGACGTATCGCCGGTATCCGCCTGTGCCATCACGACAGCGTTCCGGCTTCCCTGATTGACTCTTTCCGGCACTGTTCCAAAGGTGAACTGTTGAAGCAACCCGCTCGTGGGCGCGCCGAGCACAGTGTAATCGTAGCGATCCGAACGGTTGATGATCGCCTTGGGGATGGCTTCGGTTTCGCACTCTTCGACAGTCAATGCGTCAATTTCCGAGAGAACCTCCTCAGCAGCGTTGAGGATCGTCGCTGACCGCTCGCGCTCGTTCATACTGGGGTCCGGTTTGATGTAGTGGACGATAGTGACGGTGGCTCCGGTATCGAATGCGATCGCGCGGGCGGTTTCGGCAGCCAGTTTGGAGTGGGGACCACCATCGACCGCACACAGCACTGACTCTATTGGCGCACGCTCCTCACGCTGTTTCTCGACGAAGACCTCACACTCTGCGCGAGCGACGACCGATTCAACGGTATCGCCGCTCAGCAGCCGCCGGCGCTGTGTCGTGGTGGGATCGACGGCCAAGATGACGCCGTCACACTCGCGTTCCTCAATCAGTTCGAGGATCGAGTGTGTCTCATCGTGAGTAAGCACGGCAACACCACTGGCCGAGATATCAAATTCCCGTGCGGTCTCAACGTACTCTTGGGCGGATTCTCGTGCCGCGAGAGCGGCGTCTTCGTTGTCCTGTACGGCATCGAGTGGGGTCTGTCGGGCAAACACGGCGAGGCTGGCGACGAGCATTTCGGCGTCCTGCTCACGGGCGATCGCAGCGGCGGTTTCAAGCAGGCGTTCGGCGTCCGCCAACGGAAGCCACTCATGGATCGGGACCAGCACTCGCGCGTTTGGGGAGTCCGTGCCGGATCGATCGGTGCTCATCTCACTGTCCCTCCACCGATGGTCCATCTCATCGTCCGACATGAACGGGCTCTGGATCGTACCACGGTAGCCATGCTCAAGATTGATCTGACAAAGCTATAAATTCGTTGTCTATATTTCTCGCGTCGTAAAACAGAACAACACCCTAATCATTCGATATCGGCCGAAATTTCCGCCGCACCACAGATATATCGGCGAACCATCCTTGTAGAACATAAGCCCGCACAGTCTGAGCAATTCCAGGTCATGCTAACTTGATCTACTTCGAAAGCGTCGCCGTGCATAACCAGAGGTTACCCCGAAAATCGCGGTGCTCTCCGCCACGTTGGCTACTGTAGCTCTGATCGATGACGAGATAGATGAATGTTTTAGGCTGGCCAAAAGACTCATTGGCAAGGAGGTTGCACACTGTTCTGGAGAGGGCATCCGTACATTCCCTGGCTACGGTAGGCATCTAACCCTCTCATCCATAGCTTCAGCCCGACATGCCAGTGTGCCGTCTCTTAGATTCCGTCAATTCGACGGATTTCATGAGCCTCAGTGGACCATCCAGTAAATCCGTACCCAGTAGCAGGCCCCGTGTGACCACCGCTACCGGAGGTAGACTTGCGCAGCGGTGTCGAAG
>NZ_AOMF01000089.1 GCF_000336715.1 Halococcus thailandensis JCM 13552 | reverse complement strand
CTCCACAGAGAACACCCATATAGAGGGGCTGAGAGGAGATAACGTTGCAGTTCTATCTGGGTACGGATTTACTGGATGGTCCACTCAGCGTAGCCAAATGCGTCGAATAGTTTTTCGCCTATCCAATCGCACTCAGCACACCTGTAACGTGTCATTGGGGTGTTTCCTCGGTGATGCGGGCTATTACAGTGAAGAATAGGCCAACGTGCGCGATGAGACTCTGAAACGTGAGAGCAGTATTCTCGCCGTAGTAGAGCGCAATCACGGGAGGCACGAGCAGGAGCGTTCGTACCAGCCCTATGGTCCTGAGGAAGACACGACGGAACCCTCGATGATTGACTTCATGAACCTTGCGGGCGAGGCTGAAGTCGTTGACCCCACGATTACCGAAGACGCGGCCATCGCTGGGAAAACACTCTGTGAGGCAAACAGTAAGAAATTGATCGGTGATGACGTACTCGTCATAGCAATCGAGCATGGTAAGTCGATCATCACGCCGAAAGGCAACACGGCCATCCAAGCGGACGATCTCGTGATGGTTTTCGCACGAACCAGTGTCTCCGATAAGCTTCTCTCGTTGTTCACCGACGACCCAATAACGAGCTGACGCACGGACTGTTCCAATAGGGGTCGGGTCCTCCTCGGTCTCGGACGAAACATTTCTCGTGATGTTTCTGGACCGCTGGTTTGCTCACTCCCGTCCAAACAGCCGTCGGAGACGTGAGGTGAGTTCGAGATCTCGTTTGGCAAGGATGACCGTGCTATCGGCTTTCTCGCCGACTTGTTCGGGGATCGCTCCGAAGACCACTCGTTGGAGCAGGCCCTCGCGGGTCGCGCCGATGACTGTGAGGTCGTGGGCGGCCGAGCGTTCGGTGATTGCGTCCACCACGTCGTCGTTTTCGACGACTGTCCCTTCGGCGTCGATATCGCCGAAACCAGCAAGCGTGTCTTTGAGCACCGCCTTGGCATCGTCGCGTTCGCCCTCCGTCGCATCGGACGCAACTACCCGAAGCAACTCGACGTGTGCGCCGGGCGCACGAGCGATGGCGGTGGCGATCTCGCCGGCGAGTTCGGCATGAGGTCCGCCAGCGGTCGGCAGCAGAATCGACTCGATCGTTCGCGCGACGTCGGGGTCGATGCGTTCAACCAACACGTCGCAGTCAGCCTCGGTTACGACCGTGTCCACGATGCTGCCGAGGACAACCTCGCGCCGACGCGCCCGCCAGCCGCCCCACCCCATCAGCACGGCATCGGTGTCGTACTGCTCGATAGTGTGGAGGATGGCGTCGTCGACGTGATGGGCGATCCGGACCGTTCCGCTGACCGGAACGTCCGCTGCCTCGCCGGTTGGTTCTGTCGCGGGTTCGAGGTTGCCGCTCCCGTCTGCGAGTGCCATCGCACGATTGAGGACTTCGCGTCGCTCATCAACGTACTGGCGTCCCCGCGAGAGTGGCGTCTGTTCGGGCAGTGAGACGACCGAGAGAACTAACACCTCGCCGTTTCTGTCCCGTGCAAGGTCGATTGCCGTCCGCATCAACTGCTCGACGTGGTCGGGGTTAGCGATGGGAACGACGATGCGATAGTCGCGGTCATGGCCCGAAGGGTTGTGCTCGGCGACTGCCGTGGGTGTCTCGCGTTCGATCTCCTCGGTCGTTGGCGCACCCCCTTTCCACGCGAACCAGAAGGCGACGCCGATGACTTCGGCGAGCAAGCCGAGCAAGATGCTCGATGGCTCGACGTTGACGAGGAGAACGAGTGTTGCGAGTACCGCGACCACCGGGACCCACGGCACCGCCGGCACCTCGAAGCCACGGTCGAGATCGGGGAACTTCCGGCGCGACCGCACAATGGCGATGTTGACCACGATAAGCCCTGTGAGCAACATGAAGTCCGCGAAGTGGGTGATGGCCTCGATACCGAGATGAAGCTTCGAACCAAGCACCGGCAGTGCGAACGGCAGACGGAGGATCGCCTCGCCTTTGGGACCACCACCGAACAGCACGGTGAACACGAAGATGTACAGAACGATTAGTCCACCCGTGAGAAACACCGACTGATATGGCGTGTTGAACGAGGGATGAAGCTTCTCGAAGCGGTCGGGGAGATGGTCCCGACGACTCATCGCCAGCTTGACCCGTGAGCCGGCAAGGATCGTCGCGTTCGCCGCCGACACCATCGAGAGCAACGCTCCGACAATAATGATGTAAAACCCGACCGGGCCGAGGTAGTACTGGGCGGCGTAGGCCATCGAGACCTCGCCATTGTTGCGAATGAACTGTTGGGCGTCGACGCCGCCGAGGTTGGCTGCCTCCGCAAGGAAATTCAAGAACTCTTGATTGTTCACCGCGAACACGATCACCAACACCACGAGCGCGTAGACCACTGTTACGAACCCCATGCTGAAGAAAATCGCCCGTGGGATGGTGGTGCCCGGCTCTTCGATCTCCTCGGCGTTCGTGGCGATCGCCTCGAATCCGAAGAAGGTGATGAACACCAACGAACTTGTCACGGCGATGTCACGGAAGTCGGCGAATCCCTGTGTGTTCTGAGAAATCGAATTTCCGATTACATCAGTGTTGAACGCCTGAAGGCCACCGAAGAGAAAGAGGCCAATAAGCATGATCTTGAGTGCGGTGACGATGATCTGGAACAATCCTGTCTCCTCGGTACCCTTGAGATTGATACCAATGAGCAGCGCGAGCACGCCAACCGCCGACAGCCAGTACGGCGCTGCCGCGGGAATCGAGAGGAGTGGGTAGATGAACCGATAGAACCAGTCGCCGAAACTCGCCAGATAGAACGCCGCGCTCGCGGGATAGCCGAGAATCATCGACCACCCTACGATGTACGTCCAGTCGCGGTCGAAAGTGTTGGCAACGTAGGCGTATCCACCACCGCTTTCGGGGTACAGCGAGGCGAACTCGGCGTAGGCGAACGCCGTGAACGAGGCGACGAAGGCCGCGATCAAAAAGGAGCCGATAGCGAGCACGCCGACGTTGCTCACCGCAAGCCCCGAGAGCACGAAGATACCAGCGGCAATCATGGTGCCGACGCCGAGCGCGACCGCGCCGACGAAGCCGATGTCACGGTCGAGCTCGGTCTCAACACCCGTCACTTCAGAGTGGTCCGGGGCACCGCCGGCCATTGGAGCCACTACGCCCAAGAGCAGCAAAAGCCTTTGTACACTCGTTATCAGTCTGTATTCAAACTTGGCAGTATCGATTGTTCGGAGAACAGGGTACTGACTCTATGAGAATCCTGCTTAAGTCCCTGTTCACCCTGAAATCAGGCAGGTAGATTGCTCATGCACGATTATGCTCGAAATCAACGCCGTCAGTGTGAATTCCATAGGTGTGCATGACGAACCAACCCATCCGACCTCTGACACAACAATCACCAAAGCCACCAAGCGCTGGAGAACCGAGTCAAATCGAAGCACTCGAACAGAAGGATT
This sequence comes from Halococcus thailandensis JCM 13552, assembly GCF_000336715.1. Taxonomy (GTDB): domain Archaea; phylum Halobacteriota; class Halobacteria; order Halobacteriales; family Halococcaceae; genus Halococcus; species Halococcus thailandensis. The sequence goes on along the minus strand of NZ_AOMF01000089.1, from coordinate 13,080 downwards.
CAATCTAGCAGTGGCCAGTTTACTGAATATCCATCCTCGTGAAACGGAACTGGCTCACAGCCATCAATACGAGTGTGGCAGCAAGCAGGATGCCCGCACTCGTAAAGTCGTATGTCCCTTCGAGCAAAATCGCGTTCGCGTCGAAGTAGCTCATCGGAGCGATATTCGCCAGCCATCCGTAGTCCGTCACAGGGATGAACGATTGGAGCAGGTACAGCGCGAAGAGTACGCCGATCGCCGCGTTCTGGGCGGTGTCCTTGTCGTTGAGAAGCACCGACAACACCAGCCCGATGGCCCCACAACACAGTAAGTACGGGATCGAGAGTACGTGGACCATGATGAGTTCCTCGACCGCTATCGACGGCTCGATGAACAGCGTACCGACGTAAATCGCCGCCGGCGTGATGACGCTGGCGACGAGGACTGGTACCAGCAGCGAGAGGAACGTCTCAACGAGGATGGTCGTCCGCGAGATCGGATTCGCAAGCAGGACGTCCATCCGGTCTTCGTCGATATCGCCCCGAACCGATCCCGCCGCGCTGTACGCGAGGTAAATCCCGAAAAACACCGCCCACATCAGGGTGTAGAACTCTCCGGCGAGCAATCCTTCGAGGCTCGTCATACTCTGAAGGCCGAACGCCTCAATGAACGGTTGGGGCAACTCCGTCATGATCTGCTTGAACTGGGCGCTGGCGGCGACGTTGGTCGTGACGAGCGGAGCGGTCGCGACGAACAACATCGCTAGCAGCGTAAACGCGACGCTGATGCCGAGCGCGCTCTTGAGTCGGTGCTCCCCTTCGTAACGCAGGACATCGAGGGTCATTGAATATCCATCCTCCCAAATCGCCACTGACCGGCGAGAACCAACACCATGGCGGTCACGAGCAGGATTCCTGCACCCGCGAGGTCATAGTTGGCGTTGACGAGGATTTCGGTCGGGTCGAAGTAATTCATCGGCGTGAGAACACCGAGGAACTCCAGATCCGTGCTGATGAACACCGTCTCGACGAGAAACGCCACCACGAGCACGCCGACCGAAGCGTTCTGGGCGAGACTTTCGTTTGCGAGAAACACCGAGAGAACGAATCCGACCGCCGCACAGCACAGCAGATACGGCACCGCCAGCGTGTGAAGCATGACGAGGTTCGTAACGTCAAGCGGTTTGTCGATGAGTACCGAACCGATGTAGAGCACGATGGGCGTGATGGCGTTGACTGCGAGGATGGGTACCAGCATCGAGAGGAATTCCTCACCAACGAGTTTCATTCGAGAAATCGGCGCGGAAAGGAGGGTATCCATCCGGCCCGTCTCGATGTCACCGGCGACCAGTCCAGCTGCGGTGTAGGCAAGATAGAGACCGAGTACGAGTATCCACCCAAACTGATAGAGTTCGACCGCAAGCAGTCCCGAGAGGGTGTTGAACGACGCAAGACCGAATCCCTCGGTGAACTGCTGGGGGAAGTTCGCGAAGATTGCTTCGATGTCGAAATCGGAATAGGCAGGCGAGAGCGCGACGAACATTGCGCCGTAGAAACTCGCCGCGGTTGCAATAGTGGCCCCGAGCACCAGTTTGCGTTCGCTCTCGTAGCGTGCGACTTCAAACATCCGCCTGCCTCCCGACGGTGCTCGGCTCGCGGTCGGGGTCAACCTCGCCATAGAAACGCATGAACACGTCTTCGAGCGGGGCATCCTCGATATCGAGATCAAGGACATCGTACCCGATGAGGTGTTCGAGCAGTGCGTTGTAATCGCCGGTGTAGGTGAAGCTCACGCTCGTCCCATCACGGCCGCTCGACGTGTCCTCCCCACCGTCCGCCGATTGGGTGTTTCCGCTGCCGTCGGCCGCGGTCGGCTGGGCGGACTGCTCGTCGCCGGTGACGCTTACGTCGTGTGCGCCCTCGATGGCGAACGCACTGGGCTCGGCAGGTTCGGCGACGTGGACCGAGACGCGCTTGCCACCGCGTTCGAGCAGCGTCTCGACGTCTTCGAGATCGACGAGGTGGCCGTTGCGGATGACGCCCACTCGGTCGCAGATCTTCTGGACTTCGCTCAAGATGTGTGACGAAAAGAAGAACGTCGTGCCCTTTGCTTGTTCGTCGCGGATGAATTCGTAGAACCGTTCCTGCATCAGTGGATCGAGCCCCGAGGTGGGTTCATCCATGATGACGAGATCTGGATCGTGCATGAACGCGAGCACGACCGCGAGCTTACGCTTGTTGCCCGTCGAATACTCGCCGATCTCACGGTCCATCGGCGGATCGAACAGTTCGAGCAACTCCTCGCTGCGCGTATCGCCCTTGAGCGAGGCCTGATACCGGAGAAATCGTTCCCCAGTAACGCCCTCGTCAAAGCCCATCTCCGCGGGAATATACCCGACTTGTCGCTTGGCCTCAATCATCGCGCTCCGATCGGTAATATCGTGGCCGAGCACGGTTGCACCGCCGTCAGTCGGTAACTGAAATCCCATCAGCGTCCGGATGGTGGTGGATTTCCCCGCTCCGTTCGGTCCGAGAAAGCCGAAGACTTCGCCGTCTTCGACGGCAAACGATAGTGACTCGATTGCACGAACGTTTCCGTAGTCTTTCGTGAGACCGTTCACTTCGATCGCTACCATAGCTGACACTCAGATCTATAACCAAATATCAGTTTCGGTCATATAGTTATATATGATGACCGAATTGGTTATGTATTCATAGATCAAGGAAGTGGCATGCGTGGTTTCAGCGACGACGAACGAGACCGGATTCGAGAAGAGCTGATCGAGACGGGACGCGAATTACTACTCACGTATGGACCGAAGAAAACGACGGTCGCGGACATCACGGATCCAGTCGGGATCGCGAAACCGACGTTTTACCAGTTCTTCGACGCAAAATCTGATCTCTACATCGTGATTCTCGAACGCGAATTACAGGAGTACATGGAGACCGCCAGGTCAGAGCTCGAAGACGTCACTGACCCCCAAGAGGCACTGAAGCGATTATTTTGGTCCTACGCTGAGTTCGGCGACGGGAATAAGTTCATCCAGCAAACGGTCATTCGGGGCAACTACCAAGATGTGATTGGACGCACGTCTTCGGAGCAGCTCGACGACTTCGTTCGAACCGAAATGGCGGAATTCATTCCTCTTATCGAAGACATCCAGAGCCGAAGCGATGGTCCACTTTCCGAGATGGACCCCCTCACTGTCCTGGGCATCATGGGCTCATCGATTGGCCTATTGGTGCTCCATAAGGACGAATACGAGCAATACGAGGGGCAGTTCGAGGGCATCGAGGAAGGCTATTACCACCACATGCAGGACACGTTGATCACAACCCTCGCACGAGGACTGACAGTCGAAAGATGAAACCAGTCAGGTTACGGCTGACTGGCCACTAGACTGGTAGTTCCAAGCCGCCAGCCAGAAGACGAGACCACCGAGAAGCCACCACGGTCCCACACGAACGTCTGCCAGTGGGCCGACGTCTAGGTCGCAGGGCCAGAAAAACTAATGATTCCCAGAGGTCGGCTAGGTGGATTCGTCATGCACGGCTACCTGCGTAATTATATCCCGTCAGAATATTTTACTAAACTACGTTCATCGAGATCGATCCAGCCAGTCTCATATACTTCGATAGCAATGAACTACGGATTGACTCCGTAGATCAGCGATCGAGCGAACACGAGGACGGGAATGATTTCGAGTCGTCCGATCCACATATTGATCACGAGCATACCCTCTGCGATCGGGTGCATCGATGGGCCAGTGATCCCTGTTGAGAGACCGACGTTACCCTGCGCACTCGCGACCTCGAACAGGGCATCCGCATAGCTGAATCCCGGTCCAACCAGATTCGAGAGGATCACGCTACCTCCAATCAGAACAAGTACCCNCGCATAGCTGAATCCCGGTCCAACCAGATTCGAGAGGATCACGCTACCTCCAATCAGAACAAGTACCCAGAGCAAACTCACAATAGCGGCCTCGCTGAACTCGCGTTCCATCCCTTCCCTGTCAAGTTGGCGATCACCGATGTGGGTGCTTACAACGGCACTCCCAGGTAGGAACACCCGGGAGAACTGCCAGCGGATGCCGCGTACGATAGTATAGCCGCGGATGATCTTGATCCCGCCGACCGTCGAGCCGGCCGCTCCACCGAGTACCATCGCTCCTGACGTGATGAGTTTCCCACCTGCACTCCACCGACCGACTGGCGAGGACTGAAAGCCCGTGCAGGAGAGCGCGCTGACGAACTGGAAGGCCGAATCGCGCAAAGAGAGCGCCGGGGCGAACGTCTGGAGGTTCTGGAGAGTCAAGACCGCGATTCCCGCTCCAAGCAGGATGAACAGCCAGCGCGTCTGGAGNAGGTTCTGGAGAGTCAAGACCGCGATTCCCGCTCCAAGCAGGATGAACAGCCAGCGCGTCTGGAGGTCGTCGAACAGCTCACGGAGATCCCGGTTTTTGAGGACGGCGTAGTGGATCGGAAAGGCGATCGCGCCGAGGGTCATAATGGGGAGGAGGACGGTCTCGACCAGCGGCGAGTCGTAGGTCGCGATCGAGTTGTCCGTCACCGAGAACCCACCCGTAGCGAGGCCGGTCATCGCGTGGTTGAGCGCCTGCCACGCGGCTTCGGCTGGCGGCAGCGGCTCGCTCACGAGCAGCGCACCGAAGAGGACGAGGACGGCCAGAACCGTGTAGCCGAGGAAGATCTTCCAGACCGTTCGCACTGTGGAGACGATGCTCGGATGGATGCGCTCCTTGCGGGCCTCGCTGCGATAGAGCGTATAGCTCCCGCTGCCGGGCCGCGAGAGGATCGACACCGTGAGCACGATCACGCCGACGCCACCGACCCACTGCATGAGCGAGCGCCACCACAGCAGCGTGCGCGGCAGCGACGGCTCGTGAACGGCCATCGTCAGTCCGCTGCCGGTCCAGCCCGACATCGACTCGAAGACCGCGTGCAGCGGGTTCTCGAAATACTGGAGACTCGACATAGCGTAGCTCGCCCCTTCGGGGACGTAGGCGGCCGCGGAGGCCGGCGAAAGCAGGTGTGCCGAGAGGAAGAAGGGCAGCGCGCCGAAGACAGCGGTGAGCAGCCAGCCGGCGGCGGCGATGATCATCCCGTGTTTCATCCGTGGAGTGGGCGCGGCGGCGAAGACGCGTCTGGCGGTCCCGCCGACCGCGAGAGTAAGGATGGCGGCGAGGAAAAACGCGAGCGCGACGCCGTACTCCCTGAACGCGAGCCCGACTAGCGCGGAGCCGCCCATGAGCGCCGACTCCATCAGGAGCAATGAACCAACGTCACGAACAATAGTAGCGAGATCAGCCGGGAGCCCGGCGATAGTATGTCCTTGACGCATTTCAGCGTCGTTGGTGGTTGGTTCGGAGGGCTCCGGTGTGGTCTTCGAAGTGCCCGAAAACGTCTGTGACGCCGGGAACCGCGCCTTCGGCCGAGTATATCACAAGCAAATCGCCTGCCTCGATACGCGTGTTACCACGAGGGGTGATCGGTTCCTCACCGTTGCGATCAATGGCGACGATGAGAGTTTCCGTAGGCAGCAACCCCTCTGTGTCGGCCTCGGCGACCGTTTGATCGGCAATTGCGGCCTCCTCGCCAACGGTGATTTCGAAAATCTCCGCGCGTTCACCGACACGCATGAAATCGACGATCGATGGCCGTTTCACGGCGCGATAGAGATACTCGGCGATGAGTCGCTGTGGGTTCTCCATCCCGTTGACGCCGATCTGTTGGAAGACGCTCAGGTGTTCGGGATCATGAACGACCGAGACGACGTTAGGAACGTCGAGCTCCTGGGCGAGCAAGCAGACCATGATATTGGTTGCGTCGCGGTCAGTCGTTGAGACCAACGCATCCGCACGATCGGCTCCAGCATCTTCGAGCGTATCCTTGATGGTAGCATTATCATTGAGTACGAGACAGTCGTATGCAGCAGCGGCCGCCTCGGCCCTCGACTCGTCACGCTCGATGACGACTACCTCGTTGCCGCCAGTGGTGGCGATCTCGATCAGTGGTATGCCGATGTCGCCCGCGCCGACGATTACGATGTACATTCATCCACCACCGTTCCGATATAGACCCAGTGGAGATCTTCCTCACCAGTAATGTATCTTTCCGATCGCACGTGGTAGAGATACGGTCCATGCGGGCACTCGTCGCACCCATCAGCGCAATCCTGACGCTTGACCACGGTTGTATGGGTTCCATGGTCTTCGATGGAGATGATCTCTTCATTCGGACCGGCTTCAATTCTCGAAGCTGGATCAATGCGAGAATTCAGGAGGGCTTGTCCATAGTCGAGGACAGTACGGAGTGATTCATCATCGAGCTGGCTGAGTTCAGCCGCTATCGATGATGGTAGGACATTCGGTGGGGCCGGGTTGTTGTTTTGCATATGTTGTTTCCCGGAAATACCGTCGGATGCGGGATTTGGTTCGGTGTTCATAATACAAGAAATCGGCTAGCTACACTCCCTCTAGCTTGTGTGAGCTTGTTAGTCCATAGACGGGATACTTTTGAGCTACAATTCGAGCCCCGAAATCATGATGACTGGCAAGGCGCATAGGCATCGTTAGATAGCTATCTACATGAGCCTTATGTCATCACCAAATGCCAAAGGGAGGTTTATACAATACCTGTGGAAGACATGTGGAGATTCCTGCAGGGGGAATGGTTAGGGCTCAGTAGCTCTGTATGATTGTTTGGGCGGTTATTCGAACGACAACTGCTCCGAGCCGAAACCAACGAACGCAGCCAATATCGATATCTAGTTCCGAGTACTGGATACCATTGAGTACGTGAAGGACAATCAACAAGCCGGTCTCGATACAGATGGTGAAAACGAATGTGGACCCAAACGTTGTGAAATACAGATCTGATGTAAGCGATAGAAATTGATACCGTGGGTCAGGACCCCGTCCGATTGTAGAGGATTCTTCACAGTGCTCTCCGTCGATTATTCGATGCCAAGGTTCGCTTGTACGCCATCGTCTTTCAGCCAGCGATAGTAGCGAGATGTACGGGCGGGCGTGTTTTCTTTCGCCATCAAGACTGTCTCGTCCGCACCGCTCCTCACCCGTTCTGGATCCGATCCGTATACGAACTGCTTCAACAGACCCTGTGTCGGTGCGCCGATGACTGTCACATCGTACTCGTCCGAGCGTTCGATGATCTCTTCAGCGATGGTATTCGTCTCGACAATGGAGGTTTCGGTCTCATTTACCATGCTGAGTGTGTGTTCTGCGGCCTCGACGACGTTTTCGGCGTCGACGCGCTCGCCGTCCGTCGCATCTTCCGCCACCCCATGAATCACATGCACTTGTGCGTCGGCTTCCGCAGCAAGTGCCTCGGCGATCTCGGAAGCGAGCCCGGAATGAGGTCCTTCGGCAGCTGCGAGGAGTATTCGCTGTGGCTGTTCGGGTGGTGAACCGACGCTGTCCTGTGGNTCGGAAGCGAGCCCGGAATGAGGTCCTTCGGCAGCTGCGAGGAGTATTCGCTGTGGCTGTTCGGGTGGTGAACCGACGCTGTCCTGTGGTGGGCCTCCCCCGAACCGTTGAACGAAGACGTCACCCTCGGCTCGTGCGGCAAGTTTTTCGACGGTATCACCCGAAAGAAGCCGACGACGTTGTGAGGATTCATCCCGTACGCCCAACAGGACAGCGCTACAGTCGTGGTGGCTGGTCAGGTCGAGGATCGTATTGACTTCGTCGTGGGTGATGCAGATCCCCCCACTAACGGGAATATGCTTTCCCAACTGTTCAGTATATGCGATGAATCGGTCGACTTCTTGACGCGCTTGCTCGGCTATCGCATTGTTTTCGACGAAGGACAGTGGTGTCTGATATGGTATGAGAAGAACATTCCGTATCAGGATCTCAGCGTCACGATTACGAGCAATAGCCCGCGCCGTCTGAAGCACCCGCTCGACATCGCCCTCCATACGACGCTCGATGTCGGAATCGAGGATTGGGACAAGTATTCGGTCCGAACTCTCAGTCGCGTTGGTCGCGTCGCTTTCCGTGCTCGCTCCGTTTTGTTTGCTGGACATAGTTGTTCAGCCTCTACAACTCCTCCGCAGATAAATGTGTGCCTCACAGGTGCCACAAACCTATGCCACACGAAGTGTCTACATGTCATAATCTCGGAGCAGACAGCGATGAAAGAGCGTTCATCATTTATCTGTGTCTGTCCCGGGTTCAGCCGTTCGTTTCCGAATCGCACATCGAGACGACTCGCTACGAGCAAGCCACCTCATCATAGCAGAGGGCATTTGTCCTTGGATTTCGAGGACCTCGTATGAATATTGTCGTTGTTGGTGCCGGCCGTATTGGGAGTCACGCGATCGAGTTGACAACACGCGAACAGGAGCACGACGTAATCGTCATCGAGAAAGCCCCTGAGACGGCCGAGGCGGTCAGCGAGAAGTACGATTGTCTCATGACCAACGGCGATGCGACCTCTCGGGAGGTGCTCACCGAGGCAAGCGTCCCGGAAGCAGATGCGTTGATCAGCACCACCGACGACGATTCAGTCAATCTCACAGTAATGATGCTCGGACGCGAACTCGGCGCGTCTTCGCTCGTGAGCGCGGTTCGGGACCCCGGTCATCTCAGTCTCTTTCGTGAACTCGGGGTCAATGTCATCCAGAATCCACAGCGTCTCACAGCGCAGTACCTCGTCCACTCGATCCAGCGTCCCTCGATACGGGATTTCATGAGACTCGGGGAAGGTGCTGAAATCTTCGAGATTCCGATCACAGTGAATGCCCCCGTTGGGGACAAAACGCTTCAGGAGGCCAACGAAGGAGGGTTGATCCCCGACGAGACGATCGTGGTTGCGATCGATCGCGACGGCGAGTTGCTCATCCCTGAAGGTGACACGGTAATCAAGCGAGGAGATCTCGTCACGGTGTTCTCGCGAGAAGGAGCGACCTCACAGGTCGTAACACCGTTCACCGGCGAGTAATCCGTATTGGGCTGTCACAGCATCGATTCTTCGCCGTAAATCAGGGACGTTCGCTCACTGGACCCCCGTTTCTTTCCTGGTTTGCTCCTGAAGCGCCGTTCGAAACCGTTCCGATTGCAAAAGTGCTGTACGAAACTGTTCCGATTCCACGAGTTCTTCGAGGAGCTCCTCGGAGTCCAAGAGCACGTCGACCAGTCGCTCGCTCGTCAGCGGCTCGTCAGGGAGTTCCTCCGCATCAAGCAAGTCTCCATCTAGCTGTGCCGAGCGAAGGTCGTCGATTGCTATCTCCCCAGAGAGCAGATCGAGCGATTTGAAGTTCAGTCGCCAGCCGCCGCCGCGTTCGGCTGGTATCGTCACTAGCAAGTCGAGGTCCGCTAAGATGTGGAGCCGTTGAAGAACGTACGGTTCGCGCAAATCGAGCTCGTCGGTGACCGTGGACGAATCGGCTTCGCCGTTGTGTTTGGCGAGCACTTGGAGAATATAGAGATCATCAAGCGTGATCGGGCTGTGGTCCTCTCCTTCCGTTTGTCGTGCCTCCAGCAATCGCTCCATGACTCGCTCGCCGAACTCGCTGGCCGTCACGTGGTCGTATTCTGAGCGGAGCTGAAAAGCGATCAACCCCTTATCGGTGATCGTGTATTGGTTCGAACGTTTCGAGGGGCCCACTTTTTCTAGGAGACCTTTTCCAGTCAGTTCAGCTAGTCTGTTGTTAATGTACTGACGGTCTCGGTCAAGCACTTCAGCCAAATTCGGCGCGATGTGACGCTCACCATCGCTCACCTCCTGAAGAATGTCGAAGTCCGTCGGTTTGATGAGTTTCATGTCTAGCTCTACGCCGCCCGCCTCTATGACTCTTATGTCCACTAGATGTGTGTTGTGTACATTTTTATCTCACCTGTGATCAACACATGTTTATACTGCAACCGCTTACCGAGCCAGTAATCGACCGGTGAGGACCATCCGTTTCAGCATCGAATGGAACATCGAAGCCATCTACCGGTCGAAACCGTCCACCAATGATATCGACATGCACGTCGGCAGTTCCCGTCGAACTGGACAGTGAAACTGACCGCTACGATCACCAGCGCCAGGGGCACGTCGTGGTGGCTGTGATCGACAGCACCGGCATTACCGGCCAGCACGCGGTTGGGCAAGTGTACCTTCCACGCTCGCTGTTCGAGAGAAACTACGGCTTGCGATGGATCCCCGGCGACGGATGTCTGGAGTGGTGTGCATGAGGGGAGTGGAAGAGGAGGCCGTCCCGGCTGTACCCGAATCGCTTCCACGTGCGCTCGCAGGACAGTTTGAGGAATTGGATGAAGGCGAACTTCGCGCGGCCTTCGAGTACAGCCGTTCGTTACTCCGTTTGCGGCACGACAGTCAGTATCGACGTGAGCTGTATGAGGGGCAGGATCGGATCCGTCGAAACGGGAACGATGATCGATTGGCGATCAAGAAAGCGCTTCCTTGTACTGATAACTGTGAAGACTGTCGAAATGGATTATATCTGTACCATATCATGTATAGTGATGGAAACGGTCGCAGACAGCGAGAGCCTATCGGGAAGATCAAAGGCCGTACCAGTGTGAAACAAAGACCATGATGTGTCGCTATAGAAGTCTGTACAAAGCACAGCAAATCGAGAGGTTGGTAGCCAGCGTGAAGGTGGGAATGGTCCGATGAATGACTCCGTCGAATATTCTATCGACATCTTTGACGGCGACTTAACCGAAGAGACCGAACCGTACCTTCAGCTTTCCACGCAAAATCAATTCACGAATCGGTACCGAATCCTCGTTCCGGTGCCCGAACAGGTGATTACAGAAGATGATCCAGAATCCATCGAGCCGGTTTTAGCCAGTGCCGAAGCACTCGCTCACGAACATCATGGGTCGGTTCTCCTCGTGGGAATAACGACAGTATCGGGACAACGCTCGCTCGCACGAATCAAACGATGGATCGATAACGACGGTCGGGAACGGCTCGAAACAGAAGCACAGCAGACATACAGCAGAGCACAAGACCACGTCGAATCGATGCTCGAAACTGTCGAACGGTCCCGCATCGATGCGACAGCACACGGGCTACTCTGTGCCGATCATCGAATGGCCGCAGCGATCCGCCACACCGCTGCACGATACCACTGTGACAGCGTCCTGATGACCCAAAGCACGAGGTCGCGCTTCCGATGGAGGTTCGATCAGGGTGCCGTCGAAACTATGCTTGCCGACGTCGATTGTGACGTGTTTGTCGAGAATCCGAGAGCAAGGGTGGACGGGCAGGGACACATACTGCTCGCAGCGGGGAGCGGTCCACACACCGGTCTCGCAGCGGTAGCTGCTCGCGCGCTTGCACTGAAATCTACTGCTGATATTGACGTGATCCACGTGCTCGACCCGGACGCTGGCGGCGAAGATCGTACAGAAGCACGGCGAGTCCTGGATTTCATTTCGCCGGTTTTGGCCGATCTGGAAGGGGTTACAACAGAGATCGTTGAGGCGAAAGATGCGTCAGCCGAGATAATCAGGCGATCGGATGCATACGACGTGACTATCCTCGGGGCACCGACTAAGAACGCGCTCAGGCGGTTTCTGTTCGGTTCGACACCGGACGCTGTCGGACAGCGAGCCTCAGGGACGGTATTAGTCGCAAGACAAGGGGGTGGTACTCCATCGTCGGTCTACTACCGATGGAAACAAGCCATCGAGCAAAGCGGGGCGGTCACTGACGAGCAATCGACCGAGTAGTCCACCGATCAAATCCTATGTTGGAAATATATCATTAATTCATATATCCGAGCGTAAAACCACTGTACTGGCTAAATACTCGAAAATCGCCGGTTCGACATGCTTATGGGGGCGAATGATTATGGTAGTTGTGATGGCTATGTGTGAACCACAGATTGCCTGCGACGAAGAGAGATGGGAACATCAGCCGCAGTCATCGACAAATTATCCGGGTGGGCTGGATGGGAGACGTCCGTTGATAGTATCCACACAGCAGGAGCTGTGTATGAATCGCTCATCCCGAACTGATGAATACAGTAACAGGGTGGTCGGACAAAATGGCGTGCGCATCCACCCGCAGGATCGCTCATCCTTGCTGGTATCACTGGGGGCTGGACCATGTTGATTGGAATTGCTGCATTAGGTGTCCTCACGCTCGCCGTGCTCGCGTACCTCTCGTACGTGATGCTGAATCCGACGAGGTTCTGACCGATGGCAAACCCAAGCCCTCTCGTCGAGTATGTGGTGTTTTTCGCCATACTCATCCCACTCATCTATGTAGTCGGCGAGTACCTCGCATGGGTCTATCGCGACCAAGCGAACAGCGATTTTAGCCTGCCGCGCCATTTTCAGTGGTTCGAGCGGCTGGATGGGGTGTTCTCGTCTATCGAAAACGCCATCTATCGGGTGAGCGGTATCGATCCTACTCGTCGGATGAACTGGAAACAGTTCGCCGTTGCTGTCTTGATCTTTAATGGGTTCATTTGGGCCTTGTTGTGGCTCGTTCTGTCCTTCCAGGACGTGCTGCCGATGAACTACGCCGGTGTGGATGGAGAGAGCTGGGATCTTGCCTTCCACACGGCGAGCTCGTTCACCTCGAACACGAACCAGCAACACTACATCGGTGAGAACCTCTCGGTGTTNTGTATAAGAGACAGGGTGTGGATGGAGAGAGCTGGGATCTTGCCTTCCACACGGCGAGCTCGTTCACCTCGAACACGAACCAGCAACACTACATCGGTGAGAACCTCTCGGTGTTCGCGCACACCTTCGGGATCGGGGTTGCAATGTTCCTTACTCCCGCAACGGGCCTTGGCGTGATGCCAGCATTCGTACGGGGGTTCACCAACCGAGAGAACTCTAACCTCGGCAACTTCTACGAGAACGTCGTGCGGGGGCTGGTACGATTCTTGCTCCCGATCGCGTTCCTTATCGCACTGATCCTAATAGCAGAAGGCTCCGTTCAGACAATCACGAGTGGGAAACTGACCGCTGAGACGTTCACTATGGGGATTCAGAACATGCGGATCGGTCCCCACGCCGGCATCGAGGCGATCAAGATGTTCGGGACGAACGGCGGCGGCATCAACGGCGCGAACGCCGCCACG
>NZ_AOMF01000088.1 GCF_000336715.1 Halococcus thailandensis JCM 13552 | reverse complement strand
TCGCAGGGTTTTTGGTCATCTTTGCCGCGCTCGCTGGCGTCGCGATCGTCGGTGAGACGGGTGCCAACCCTGGCATGGATGTCTCGGCTGGTGGCCTGAGCGTTGACCAGTCGGCCGGCAACATGGAGGGTAAAGAGACCCGCTTCGGGCCGACTGATAGCGCCATCTGGGGCCTCTCCACGACAGCGACAACGAACGGTGGCGTGAACAGCATGCACAACAGTTGGAACGCGCTGGGGGCGTTCTCCCTTCTGTTCGCGTTCGCCACGAACAACATCAGCAACGGCGTAGGCACAGGACTACTGAACATCCTGATGTTCGTCATCCTTACCGCCTTCATCGGCGCGTTGATGATCGGCCGACGGCCCCAGTACCTCGGGAAGAAACTAGAGTGGCACGAGATGCGATACGTCTTTGTCGTCATTCTCGTGCTCCCGCTGCTGGTGTTGATCCCGATGGCCCACGCGTCCATCTTCCAGGGGGCCATCAACGCGATGAACAACGCCGGGTTCCGCGGATTCTCCGAGGTACTTTACGAGTTCTTCTCGGCCTCGGTGAACAACGGAAGTGGGTTCGAGGGCCTCGGCGACGGAACGCTGTACTTCAATCTCGTCAACGGGTTCCAGGTCCTGCTGGCCCGGTACGTGCCGATCACTGCGCAGCTGGCCATCGCCGGCTACCTCGCAAACAAGGAAATCAGTCCCAAATCACGCGGCTCGCTCGACACCGAGACGCCCGCGTTCCTCACCCTGCTGATCGGGGTCATCATCATCGTGAGTGCGCTGGTGTTCCTGCCGGCGCTGGTGTTCGGCCCGATTGGCGAATTCCTGAGCGGAGGCATCTGATATGACAGAAATCCAGATCACCATCGATACGGAACAACAGAAACAGGCGATCAGCGACTCGTTCAGCAAACTCGACCCACGGTATCTGGTCACGAATCCAGTGCTGTTCGTGGTCGAACTCGGGACAGTAGTCGCGCTGCTGTTGACCATCTACCCGCCGCTGTTCAACGCGGTCGGCTCGCGCGTCTACTATGCGGTTATCACCGCGTTGCTCGGGCTCACGGTGCTGTTCGCCAACTACGCAGAGGCCTATGCCGAACTCGAAGGCGAAGCGCAGGCGGACAGCCTCCGCGCGTTACAGACCGAAACCAAGGGCAAACGGCTCCTGAACGACGACACACCGCTCGAAGACATCACCGAAGACGACTACGAGGTTGTCGAGAGNGGCAAACGGCTCCTGAACGACGACACACCGCTCGAAGACATCACCGAAGACGACTACGAGGTTGTCGAGAGTGACACGGTCGAAGAGGGCGAGACCCTGTTTATCGATGAGGGTGGCATGATCCCCCGTGACGGAACCGTCGTCGAAGGAAGTGCTTCGGTCGACGAGTCTGCCATCACGGGCGAATCAGATCCGGTCATCCGCCAATCCGGCGGTGATCGGACATCGGTCGTCGGCGGGACCGAAGTCCTCTCCGACCAAATCAAGGTCGAGGTGACGACCGAGGCGGGCGAATCGTTCCTCGACGAGATGATCGGTCTCGTCGAGAACGCCCAGCGGCAGAAGACGCCGAATGAGATCGCTATGACGATCCTACTGAGTGGTCTCACACTGGTGTTCGTCGTGGCCGTCGCCACGATGTATTTCTTCGGCCAGTATCTGGCAACGTTTGTCAGTGGATTCACGGGTCTCGACATCGTCGAACTCGTAGCGTTGTTGGTCGCGCTCATGCCGACTACCATCGGCGCGCTGCTCGCGGCGATCCGCGTCGCCGGGATGACCCGCGTCACCCGGCGTAACGTCATCGCTAAGTCGGGCCGGGCAGTCGAGGCCGCGGGCGATCTCGACGCCCTCATCCTCGACAAAACCGGGACGATCACGACCGGTGAGCGCGTTGTCCAGGATTTCCACTCGTTGGGCGATGCAGACGAAGAAACCGTCACGAGTGCAGCACTCCAGTCGTCGTACTTCGATGAGACGACTGAGGGACGGTCCATTGTCGAGCTGGCTGAAAAGCGCCTCGGGGGCAACCCCAACCCGGCAGCACTCCGTGAGAAACTCGACTACGAGAAGGGCGACCTCTCCGAGGACGCCTTTGTTCCGTTCTCGGCGGAGACGCGGATGAGCGGTATCGACCTGCCCGATGGCACCGAAATCCGCAAAGGAGCGGTCGATGCGGTAGAGGAGTACGCTGACTCCGTACCCGGTACGCTTCGCAGCGTTTCGAACGAGATCAGCGAGAACGGCGGGACGCCGCTTGCCATCGCGATTGACAAGCGCGTTGTTGGAATCATCGAGCTACAGGACGAACTCAAACCCGGTATCGCAAACCGGATCGCACAAATACAGGAAATGGGCGTCGAAACCATCATGGCAACAGGAGACAACCCGCGCACAGCCGCATGGGTTGCAGAACAGGTCGGGATCGACCGCCACTACGCGGAATTCGACCCCGAAGAGAAGATCGACCTCGTCGAAGAGGTCCAGAACGAAGGCAAACTCGTCGGCATGACCGGCGACGGCACGAACGACGCGCCCGCGCTCGCGCAAGCTAACGTCGGTCTTGCGATGAACGCCGGGACCAACGCTGCCAAGGAGGCCGGAAACATGGTCGACCTCGACTCGAATCCGTCGAAAATCATCGAAGTCGTCGGTATCGGCAAGCAGTTGTTGATGACACGGGGGTCGTTGACGACGTTCTCGGTCGCCAACGACGTGGCGAAGTACTTCGTGCTGCTTCCCGCGATCCTCGCAGCAGCGGTTCCGGGACTGGCGGCGATCGANACGACGTTCTCGGTCGCCAACGACGTGGCGAAGTACTTCGTGCTGCTTCCCGCGATCCTCGCAGCAGCGGTTCCGGGACTGGCGGCGATCGACATCCTGAATCTCTCGACGCCGGCGAGCGCGGTTACGGCGACGTTGATGTACAACGCGTTCATCATCCCGCTACTGATCCCGCTCGCGCTTCGCGGCGTCGACTACGAGGCACAGAGCGGCGCGCAACTGCTCCGGAAAAACCTCGTCGTCTACGGTGGTGGTGGACTCATCGCTCCGTTCATCTTCATCAAGGCGATCGACGTGCTGTTCGTCGCCCTGGGGGTGTTCCAATAATGGAACGACGCGACGTCCTCGTGCCGCTGCGACTGCTGGGAGTGGGCCTGCTCATCTGCGGGCTGCTCTACCAGGGATCGCTCGCAGCCATTGGCGCGGCCGTCTTCCCGAATAACGCTGCTGGAAGCCCCGTTGTTGTCGACGGGCAGGTGGTTGGATCAGCCGAAATCGGCCAGGACTTCCGCCCCGGTAACGCGAGCGACGCGCAGTACTTCTGGTCACGGCCGTCCTCGATCAACTACGACGCGATGCAGTCGGCGAGTGCAAACCTCGGACCGACCAATCCCGCGCTCTCCGAGCGCGTTCGGGGGGATCTACGCAACATCTCGCAGTACGAGACGCCCGATGGTACTGTACCGGTCAATCTCGTCGCTGAATCGGGATCGGCATACGACGCCGAGATCTCGTCGGCCGCCGCTCAGTATCAGGTGCCGCGGGTCGCCAATCAAACCGGCATCTCCGCGGAACAACTGCGCGGAATGATCCAGCAGACGACGGCAGAGCCGTGGCTCGGTGTCTGGGGCCACGAAGCTGTGAACGTCCTCGAACTCAACCTCATGGTGCGAGAAGAACTCCAGCAAAACCAGCAGAACGCGAGTAGTCAGCGCATAGGGGCTGAACACACTCAATTCGAGCGTGGTGATCATTGATGGATGAAACAGCACAACAGACCAGCTACGAGCGGGTACTCGTCCCAGTCGGCGACAAGTCTGACCCGAACAACCTGACCGAACTCGCAAGTCTCCTTGTTGACCCGCGACACGGCGCGGTGCAGTTCGTCCACGTGACGACTGATCGGAGCTTCGTTGGCTCGCAGGAAGCGTGGCGCACCGGCTCGGAGAGCGTCGCCCGGAACCAGCACCAGCTCAAGCAACAGGGAATCGAGAGTACAGGATCGATTCGGACCGCCAGCAGTGCGGTCGCCGGCATCCTCGAAGAGGCCGAGGAATACGATGCCGACGCCATCCTCATCGGGTGGACTGATACGGACGCGATCTCGCGGATCGTCGAGCAGCTGCTTCGCAAAGCGGACTGTGACGTCCTCGTGTTCAGAGCCGAGGAAGATCCAACGGATGCGGAATCGCTGTTCGTACCGGTCGTCATCCCGCCGGACGAAAACCGCCTCCGGATGACTGCGATCCTTAGCCAGCGTGCGGAAGCACCCGTTACGTTCGCGTACGTTGTCGGGAGTGATAATTCCGAGGAGGATGGCTGGGAGGTCCTCGAAAAATCCGCAACCGGGTTGGAAGCGTTCGGCGTGCAGGCCGAAACCGAACTCGTCCACGGCAACGATGTCATCGAAAAGCTCGGAGAGCTTTCCGCCGATTACGACATCATGGTCATCGGTACATCCCGCGGATGGTGGCTCCGCAAATCATTGTTCGGTCGGAAAACGGATGAGATCGCCGGAGCGGCGCAGTGTTCGATCCTCATGCACAAATGGCAAGGCGAGGTTCCACCGGATGCGGAATAAGAGCCCCGTTGTGCGGGACTCCCGCATCGATGGTCGCTCTGGCCGCCGGTAGTTCGGCATCGGTGGCGAGCGAGGCGTCACGAACGCGAATTCGATTCGACCCGGCGAGAGCAGCAGTCCTGCTCGGAACTGACACCGGACGGGTAAAATAGAGACAGAATCCATGAGCGAAACCACGCGAATCGCAGCAGACGGAAAAACGAGCGGTGCTACCGTGATGGGAGCAATCGACGGCGATCGATACGTCATCGCAGACCTCGACCGCGAGGCGGGCTGGATTTCCATCTGTCGAACCGCAGCCCGCGATCTGAACGATGCACGGTGAAGAAGATCGACAAAATGATATCAATCCAAAATACTATCGACGGTGTTCGCATTTATACTGAACACGCAGAACGGAGGGGAGAGGAGGGGGAACTGATGGCTGAGCCGGAATCTTTTGGCCAGCGTGCGCAAGCATTCTCCGCCAATCGCTGTGTGAGCGAAAATCCACGGAACCGCCCGGGCGACACAATGCTCCAACCCCATGCGCGAGTGACATGGGGGAATAGCAGCAGGGTGGTGTAACTGTGCCCCACTGTCGCAACTGTGACGCGTTCGTGTCCACCCAGTACGTCCGTGTGTTCGCTCCCGACGGGATGGACACTGTTCGCGTCTGTCCTTACTGCGAAGACAAGTTGCGCGAGGGAGCCGAGGTCCGAGAAGCACATTCACTGCGACGCTCTGGCTAAGCGATGATGCGTGTACTTATCGTCGGCGGTGGTAAGGTTGGCAGAGATCTTGCTACCCGGCTCGATGCCCGCGGCGAGAACGTCGTTATCATCGAAAAAGATGAATCTATCGCCGAGACCAACCGAGACGCCGGGTTCACTATCCACATCGGCGACGGAACCGACAGCGACGTGCTGCGGACTGCGGGCGCTGAGAACGCCTTGCGAGTCGTGGCGACGACCGGCAACGACAGCGTGAACCTCCTCGTGGCGCAGCTGGCTGCCACGACATTCAACATCAAGCAGGTCATCTCGCGGGTAAATCATCCCAAAAATACCGACGCTTTCGAGGAGTTGGATGTCAAGACGATCTCTTCAACTAACGCCATTTCGTGGGCTATCGACAATCAGATCGAACGGCCCGCGCTCTGGAACTGGATGACCGAACTCGGCCAATCGGGTGATGTTCAGGAATTCGAGGTCACCGCCGAGGCTGTCGCCGGCAGGACCATCGCGGACCTCGCCACCGTCATCCCCGAGGGATGCCTGATCGCACTCGTCAGTCGCGACGGCGAGAATATGGTTCCTGACGGCGACTTCGAGCTCCAACAGGGCGACCGCATCACGCTTGTCGGTCAGAACGAGGTGGTTCAGGACGCGCTCGCACGGTTCCACCCCGATGACTGAGTTTCTGGCCCATTCCTGCGTTGAGGCGGTGGGCCGTCGATACCGACCGTCGCCGTTGTCTGTCGTCCGCGTGTCGCCACTCTAATCCGCTAATTTGATAATAAACTAACCTTGTGTGATTGCTACGTGTGCTGCACCGGAAAGCATATAGCGCACTGAGACATTAGTAGGCCCATGATAATCGACGGAAGAAGCGCACAACAGCAGTTTCTCTACCGGCTGTTCCACTGTGGCACACGTGGTGAACGTTCGTAGGCCATCAAATTGTCATAAATCAAACCTTAGTGGTGAATTCTAATGTGCTTCATCGATGACATCGTCAAACGAATTATATACCATCTAATGGAAAACAGGTTGATGCGTATTGCCACAGCACTCTTGAAATTCGGACTTGAAATCGAGCACTGGAGGACGATCAAGCAGGAGTTCTTTCGTCCGAATCAGTTGTTGGATCCTGACAAGGAGGTCAGCCCATGACAGGAGAGACCGGTGATACGGGCGCAATGAATCAACCACTGCAGGAAGATGGCTCCATTGAAATCGATAACAACGCCGTGGACGTAACGACACGAGTTGATGCGCTCCTTGATATCCTCCAAACAAGCCAGTCGCTCGCAATCATCTGTCACAATAATCCCGACCCGGACTGTCTAGCGAGCGCGCTCGCTCTTGACCACATCGCCGAAGAGGCAGGTGTCGAACATATTGATATCTACCACGGCGGGGAAATCACTCACCAGCAAAATCGCGCAATGGTGAATGTATTTGACATTCCTACTGAGTCGTACGCTGGCGCGACTCCTAGCGACTATGACCGCCTCGCGTTCGTCGACCACGGGGTGCCTGGCCGTAATAACGAGGTGCCTGCCGAAACGTCAGTTGATATCGTCATTGATCACCACCCAACAGATGACGTGGACGCTCAGTATCTCGATCATCAACCGGACATTGGCGCGACAGCGACGATCATGGTCGAGTACCTATATGCGTTGGATCTTGCTCTCGACGAGCGGCTTGCAACGGCACTACTGTTCGGTATTCGACGGGAGACGCTCGGATTCATGCGTGGAGTGACGGAAGCCGAGTACGCGGCTGCTCAGCATCTCCACGCTAAGGCCGACACAGACACTCTGCGGACGCTTGCCGATTCGCTGTTCACCGGGATCACTCTCGACGCAATCGGGCAGGCGGTCCTCAACCGACGAGTGCGCGGGCCGTGTCTCGCCGCCTCTGCAGGTCGAACATCCGAGCGGGACGCGCTGCCACAAGCGGCGGACTATCTGTTGAATCTCGAAGGCGTGAGCACGACCGTCGTATTCGGATTCATCGACGATTCGATCCATCTGAGCGCACGTACTCGTAATACCCACGTTCACATCGGCGAAGTAATCGAGGAGGCGTTCGATGACGACGGAAGTGCTGGCGGACATCGCGAGATGGCTGGCGGTGTCGTTCCACTGGGGCCGTTCACACCCAGTGGGGCGGATGAGACGGTCGAGCGAATAGTGACTGAGGCGGTATACTCCCGCGCATTTGACGCGCTCCAAGAGTGGTACTAAATCTGCCACGAATGCTCGGTCGATACATCGAGCAGTTACTTGATTGAGCTTGGCTTCTCACAATGTATTTCGGCACTCAAAAATCACTCCAAGAATAGACCCTGTCTCACTTGGTCCTTGAACAGAAACTGGTATGCGAGTTCGATTATAGAAAACAATAGTTTTCCATACCGATACGAAACCCCCCTGTTCTTGGTATGCTGAATCGCGGTACGGTTAGGACGTCCGAGCACGCCATGCAAATCGTCGCCTACGTCCGCGTTTCGACTGTCGGTTCTGTATCGGGATAATCAATCTTCACCAACCCGCTTTCAGTACCTGATTCCGATCCCATGAGTTGTTTTGCGGAATCGGCGTGATTCAGACGTCTATTTCATGCGAATCAGGTAANACCCGCTTTCAGTACCTGATTCCGATCCCATGAGTTGTTTTGCGGAATCGGCGTGATTCAGACGTCTATTTCATGCGAATCAGGTAAGCGATTATCTAATATATTACGACACAACTATCGATCAGTGATTGAACCGAACCAACTGCCGAAACGAACGCGCGAGCCAGAGAGGTCTACCTCTCTGGCCGCGTTCACACCTCTGGTTCGATTCCATACGCAGCAACACTCAGATCGAGCAAGTCAAGCACCCGTCTCGGGAGATTGTCATTGGCTGGGAGCTCTCGTTCGCCGTCAGTTTGCATCACAAGCACGTTTTCGAAGCGTTCCAAGACGCGTCGGCCGGTGGGCCGAAAACTGGTCGGCCCACCGGCCAGATCCATCGGTTCATCCGCGTCCTTCAATGCCTCGCGTGCGCGTCGTTCAATCAGGGAATAGACGAGTAACGCCATCAGTAGCACGTAGCCCAAAGCTTCGACGCGGTCGGGCCGGTCGAGATAGACCGGCCCGACGCGCTTCGGGTCTTTGAGCACTGGAAATCGACGCTCAACCGCCTGTTGTTCCTTGTACTCCCGCAGTACCCGCTCTGCTGGCCACTCTTCTGTATCGTCCAACGACGTGACGACCACGAAACAGCTGGCGCGCTTCTTCCGGTGGGCGATCGCCGCCGCGTCCCGTTGGACGCTGGCGGCGATCTTGTACACGGTTTCGTACGGATCCCACTCCTTCGGTGGTCGTCCCGGTTTGTCGCGGCTCTTCTTCTCCTCGGTTTCGACGACCTCTGCTTCGAATTCGAAGTAGGGGTCGTCGTGATCGTCGAGCCACATCTCCCACGCTTCCTGAGCGTCGGGTTCACAGGCGAATGAGCGGTCGGTCAGCTGACCGACCGCGTTCTCAAGGTCTTCCTCGGTGCTGTCGAGGTCGTTGTCGATGCGTCGTTCAGAACGTCCGTCGAGTGAGGACGAGTGGACAACGACACACCGCATATCGTGCTCAGAGATGGGTTTCTGGAAGGTTTGGATTTGGTAGGAGGCGGCGTCTTCGTCGTTTTCATCGTCGACGAACGCCCCAAGATCGGTCCAGTCGTTGACCTCCCACGCGCGGTCGATGAGTGCATCGACCGCATTGTAGGTGCGGGGAAGTCGGCTGATGATGGAGATACCTTCAGCGGCGGCTTGGTCGAGCGATTCTTCGTTCACGACCTTGCTATCGGCGACATAGACGGGAGGCTCGTCAGCGGCGAGCCGCTGACGGAGCCGACCGATGAGGTCAGTGTTCCAGGCGGTGTCAGAGGTGTTCCCGTCGAGGATGTCTCCGACGACGGGAACGCCGGCTCGGTTGACACCGAGACCGACTTGGAATTGCTTGAGATCAGGCCGATGGTCTTTGCTGTAGCCATGCGTGATAGAGAGCGTCTCGTCAGCGTCTTCGTCAGTTTCGTAGAGCCCGTGGACGGAGAAAGAAGTGGTATCGGCGTGAACCACGTCAGTAGAAACGTCTTCGCGAGCAGCGGCTTCGACCAGCACGGTCCCGAGGACCGTGCCTGGGTCGGCGTCAGAAAGCTTATCGAGTGCTCGTCCAAGCGTGTGGTCGTTCAGATCTTCAGGCGAGATTCCTTCGCCAAAGAGGTTCTCTGTGTCGGTATCGTGGAAGAATTCAGGCAGCCGATACATCGGCTGCCCTCGGGTCAGACAGTTCGTGATCAACGCCATGAGCCGCAGACCAGGCGAGAGCTGAGAGCGTTGTTCGTCCCAGTCCAGCTCCTCGTTGAGAACAGCAATGAGACCGCTTTCCTTGCAGACGGCACAAATGACCGGAAGAGGACCTGGTGCGAGGATTTTCACAGACGAACTCACGGTGCCGTGAGTTTGTCTGTGTGCCTCAAGAAGCTCACCCTAATCATCAGCAGAAAATAACGTCGTCAATCTAGACGAGGTACTGAAAGTGGGNCCGTGAGTTTGTCTGTGTGCCTCAAGAAGCTCACCCTAATCATCAGCAGAAAATAACGTCGTCAATCTAGACGAGGTACTGAAAGTGGGTCACCAATGAGCGTCGGAAGCTTTTCCTCAAACAATCGATCTCCGGCTTCCCAGAGGATCTCTGTCGAGACGGTCTTGGAGAACTGCACACGCTCGTGATCGTGTTCGCCCGTCGTTGGATTCTCGTACTGAAAATGAACCGGCCCGAGATCAGGGTGGTCATCATCGCGGTGCCATCCGCAGTTGAAGCCCGTATTCGGGTCGTAATAATGAATCTGATANCATCATCGCGGTGCCATCCGCAGTTGAAGCCCGTATTCGGGTCGTAATAATGAATCTGATAATAGACTGCATCACCGTGGAAGCGCCACTCGACGCGGAGTTCTGGAGCCTCAGGTCCAGTTAGAGGACGTACTCGATCTGGATCAATGGTCGCCCGTAGCCACGCTTTGATGATGCTATCGGGTTCATACTGGACGGCCGTAATCTCCGGTTGACGGTCGAGTACTCCCCTCAATCCACGGTAAACACTCGGATCGGTTGTGCCTGGAAGCCCCATCAAACGGATCTCAGGCAGTGATGGTTTCGCGTTCGGTCGCCCAGTCGTACTCGCGGAGGGCCGTTTGCACGAGCGGGAGGCGGGTTTCGAGTTGCTCCCACTCGCTGGCAGCCTCACGGCGGGACTCCCTCTCCTGTTCGTCATCGAGAGCAGCGAGACTCGACCGGAGTTCGCCCGGTTGGTCAACATCGTAGGTTGCCTTCCAGTCAGTGATGCAGTCGCGCATCGATTCGAGCGCGCTAGTGAGCTCCTCTCGGGTGTGCTCGCGCTGAAGGGTGGCCACTTCGCGGTAGGACGCCATGAGCTGATCGAGAGCGTAGAGCGTCTGTTCACCTTGCTTGACTCGCCGAAGTACGTTGTCCTCGACGAGTTGGTTGAGGTATTTCTGGGCGGTCTTAACTGAGACCTCCGTCTCTTCGGCGATCCACGAGGCGGTACGAGGCTCCCGAAGCGTCCAAGCAGCNGTTGAGGTATTTCTGGGCGGTCTTAACTGAGACCTCCGTCTCTTCGGCGATCCACGAGGCGGTACGAGGCTCCCGAAGCGTCCAAGCAGCTGCTCGGACGCGTTCGCCGCGGGTTCGCGATGAACGGGTGCCGCGATCGGCGCGTTTGGAACTCTCGGAAGGAGCAGTCGGTTGCTCCTGCTCATCCGAATGCTGAGCTGTTCCAGAATCGGATTTTTCAGACATATCCAGCCTACAACCTGCCGGAACATATATCCAACGGTTTGTGGATATATTCTCATCCGCCGCGAAAAATCTATATCGCCATGCAGTTTACAACACCGAATATGCACTTCTATAGCTTTGAAATGGCTGTAATCGGCGGAATTAGCGATTTTGCCATTTACTCGTGCTTAGTCCAATAAGGACACGTAGATTTATCCACCTCCCCGCCCTCTCCCACAGCGAACACAATGCCACGGCCCAGAACCATGGTTACCCGCCCCGAGAACAGTGCTCGAGCCAGCGAACGCAACGGAGGCGCGTAGCGTGGTACGGATCGATGCGGTCACCGAGGACTTCCTGACGGACAAGGGCAAAGGCCAGGGTGGCGAGAGCGGCAACTATCGCCAGGACGCGGGCCGAGAGCTCGATCGATTCGTCGGCTTCCTTTCCAGTCACGAGGACAGTCCGACGACGTTCGACGAGTTGGAATCGGGTCATCTTCGCGAATACGCCCGTCACCTCACTCGGCAGGGCTGGACTGCGGGCACAGTGCGGACCTACTACGCGTATATCTCTGCATTCTGCGGCTGGGCCGTCCGTGAGGGTCATCTAGCTGAAAACGTCGCACAGCGGCGCAACGCCACTGAACCAATTCCCGACGACGGCGGTCACAAGAGCGGCGACCAGCAGGCATGGTCCGCCGAAGATCGCCAGCAGCTCACATCTTTCGTCGACGAACAGGCCAGCACCGCGATCGACGACGTCAGTGCAGATCGAGAGGCCGCAATCAAAGCCTGTCGCGACCGCGCGCTCGTCTACCTGTTGTCGTACTCCGGCGTGCGAGGTGCAGAGATCCTGCGAGACCGAAGCGACGAGCGACGCCAGGGACTCCGGTGGGAAGACGTCCACCTTGAGGACCGCTACGCGACGGTATTCGCTAAAAAGCAGCGTCTCGACGATCGAGGTCTTCCCGAGCCAGTACTCCATCCACTACAGATGTACCAGAAGGTGCTGGATGCACCGAGTGAGAGCTGGCCGGTATTCCCCTCGTTTCATCGCCCAACGCTCTCTCAGCAGGTGACAGATACGCTGGACCATCGTGGATACACCGACACAGAGATCGAGGAAATGCGCGCCGATCGCTCGCTGATCGAAGTTTGCGTCGAGTACGACATCGAACCACCATCGATAACGACCGATGCTGGTCGGCACGTTCTCAAGCGTCTCTGTGAGGAAGCGGGAATCGAACTTGATGACGGCGAGGAATATCTGATGCCTCACGGTGCCCGGCGCGGTGCTGGCGAGGTTCTCGTCCGTACGTCAGGACATGCGGCCGCTGCNATGCCTCACGGTGCCCGGCGCGGTGCTGGCGAGGTTCTCGTCCGTACGTCAGGACATGCGGCCGCTGCCCGAGCACTCGACAACTCCGAAGAGGTCGTTCGCGAGCACTACTCCCATATCGAAGCCGGCGAGCTTGCCGACCAGATGACCAGTGCCTTCGAAGAGGCTGATCAACAGTAGGCGGTGGGTGCAGAACTGTTCTCAAGTCCTGAACAGCCAATCTCAGTTGCACGACCAGTATGAGGAACGCAAATCTTGATATCGTTGCTGCTAAATCCGAGATGAAATTACGCCACGTCGAAAAATCAAATCCGGCAGTTTAGGGTGTGTAATGACTTCTGCACCACCAGCCATTCGTCTTTAGCTGAGAGCGGAATCGCATGACTGCGGCTAGAAGCGAAGTCGGTTCATGAACAGAATGAGGAGGAATTCGGTGTGTCGCCAGAATCCCTCTCGGATCAGATTTTGCTGTATGCGGCGGTGCTGACGCTGTTGGCAAGCCACGAACTGCTGGAGTTGGTGATCGAGCACGCGGACGAGGAGGCGGTGTTCCCGCCGGAACGCTGAGCGTGCGACCGGAAGGTCGCCGCCTAGCGGACCTCAAGCGACTCAGCGACTACCTCGGCTACTCGCCACCACCGCTATTAGATCGAATGATCGCTCACGTACAGAAAAATTCCATCAAGAGCGTCCAATCCTCCAAGAGCGGTTCGCTACCGCTACTCAATCAACTGCTGAAGTTAGCTAAAGACGAATGATCTAACCCGTTTTGTGAACTACTGAGGCTGATTGCAACTGGAGCGCCGGCCCGGCGGTCAGGGTGTTTATGTCTCCCAAAACAGGCGTTCGGCGTCTCCGTCCGGGCCGAGTAATCGACGCGGATGGGGACCGTACCACCAGCAAAACAGCATTGTCTTCCGGGATTTGATGCGGGCAATCGTCCGCGCGCTTACAACGTGACGGGCGGTGAGCGCCTCCCGCCAACTCGCATAAAGTCGGCGATAAATCCGCACGAGCGAGGCGAATTGCCGGGTCAGTACGAGGCCATACACCGACCAGAAGAGCGTCGTGAACACGACGTACCGCCATGGCAGGTTACGGAGAGCGAGTTTGATTCGGTTCTCCACGAGTCGTTCTTTCGTCTCGATGGATGAGAGGCGTCCCTCGGGCGCTTTCTTATGGTGAATCGCCACCGACGGCGTGTAGAGGATGTCGTAGCCGGTGTCGTGGACGCGAAAGGAGAGATCCATCTCCTCGAATCCATAGACGAAATTTTCAGGATATAGCCCTGTTTTCTCCAAGACATCACGCCGAAACGCGACCCCGAGACCGATGAAGTTCGTAGTTCGGTACGCCGTCGTGGGCGTCATCTCGAACTCGGGCGGATCGGGTACTTCGTCGCGTTTGAGTTCGTCGGTATGATAATTCCTGCTCTGGAACGCCTGTATTCCGACGTCTTTGTGTTCCCGGAAGGTTTCTATTATGCAGTCGGTTGCACTAGGGTCTTTAATCACGGCGTCATCGTCGAGCTGGACGATGATCTCGCCGGTTGCCTGTTCGAGACCTCGATTTTTGGCTTTCGGGGCACCCATCCGCTCGGCGAAGTGGCAATACCGGACCTCGGCTCGGTCGAATTGGCCCTCTTCGCAGAACCATTCTTTCTCATGTTCGTGATCATCGTCAGTCGAATTGCTGATGATTATGATCTCAATCGGTCGGTGGTGTTGGTCAAGGATCGAATCGATCGCCTCCACGAGATCATCGGACCGGTTGTACGTCGCTACGACGAAAGAGACGGACGGGTTCGTCTCGAGTTCGGTCATCGATTTTCCTCGCCGACGATCACGTTGGAGCCGAGTTTGACGATCCGCATTTGATTATTATCGAACACCACGGTACCGCGTTCGCTTATCCGTCGCACGTCGCGTTTCGGAATGCGCGAGTACGACTCGTTGGCTTCTCGTACGCTGGCGACACTCGCGTGTCGGATCATGACATAGCCATCGTTGAGCTGGTCGGGATTGACATGGGATCGCCACTTGCTCTTTAGGGGGATCACTTTCACATTGTAGTAGGTGGGCGGCATCACCGAGCGTAACAGCTGAGTGCTCCGCGTGTCGGCGTAGATACGGATCGCCCCAGTGCGGTCCGAGGTGAATGGGTGGTGGGTTTCGAATCGCTGCGGGTCGACGTGAGTCTTCAGCCATGTCGCGCCCTGCACTTCCTTCTGACTGAAAACGAGATCGTTCGCGTTCTGATTGAATGCGGAATTTTGGGCAGATCCCGTGAGCGCGAACGCCATCCCGGAGTTGATTACGAGCAACACACAGAGAAGTATTGCGAGGACCCCCCACCGGACCGCGTGTCGCGGTCCTGGCGACGAGCCCGTTCCTTCCCGCGTGCCGCCATCGACGCGTTTCGGTGCTGATTGCGAGGGCAGCACCCGCCGGATGACCTCGCTCACGAACCTGATGACATAACGGTAGCCGAGCGGCATGAATGGGGCGACGAACACGAGCGCCATCTGATAGGCCCTGTCGGCCCAGAGGTTGAATACGAAGAAATACGACGCCGCGAGAAAGACGAACACGGGTACTGTGAGAGCAGTGTATCCGACGTCATTCGGCACCGCCCCGCGTCTAAACGCCGCAAGCGCCGCGAAGCCCCGCCATGCGACCCCGATACATGCGAGCGCGGCGAACAGACCGTACAGGACGAACGTGAGCGTGCCGAGGGGGAGTTGGTTACCCACGTAGCTCGCGCCCGCACCCTCAATCGCCCCGCCGTGGAATAGGGTGATTGCCTGTCCGACTACCACTACCGGGATTGAGGCGAGCCGATCGAGCAAAGCCGTTGATGCGGCGGCGTACCACACGCTTGCCCCCGCTAACAACGCGACCGGATACGAGACCGGCGGCCGGGGAACACTCCCCTCTGTCCACTGATTCACGACGAACAACACGACTGTGGCGAACAGCATTGCGATTCCGAACAGGAATGTCATCCCATAGTGAGTTCCAACCAACCCGACCGACAACAGGACGATGGCAGCGCTCCGGCCGTTTCTGCGGAGGTCACCTTGAATGAGGAGCATGATCAATCCCATTACGAACAGCTCCGAGAGAAGTTGTTTGCCTGGCGTCACCGTGAACGTAAGGTGATAGAACAGGAAAAACAGAGCTGCAAAGAGCGCGATTTCGTCATCGAAGATGCTCCGACAGACCGCGAAGACACCAAGCGGGACCAGCGCGAACACGAGAACGTAGACGACCGTATACGTGGTTGTGAGACTAATCCCGGTAAGCATTGAAAATGACGCGGGAACGGTCGTGATGACTGGGATGGCTGCCGCCGTCCCACCGGTCACGGGCGGCCAGTGATGGAGCTGTGTCAGCAGACGGGCGACGAACGAAAGACCTTGGATGTCTGCCCCGATGACGTGGTTTGAAAGCAAATTGTGATGAATGAGTGTCGAGATTGATATCGAGGCCACGACCGCGGGATAGAGCCGGGTGGGAAGACGCATAGCCGTCCACATCACGATCACTACGGTGGCACCGATAAAGACGAACATCCCGGTATTGACCGCAAATCGGTTCATGAGAGCGGCCCCGACCACCGCAAGCACCGGAAGACACCCGAGAGCGACAACCATGAGCGGCCGGAACGACCGCGCGTGCGGAGCATCAAACGAAGCGTCGAGGATCGGCGTCTCCGTGATGATAGTGAGAGTGACGAGACTGACGAGTAGGATACTTACTCCGAGTGTAAGCGGGACGACCGAGAGGGGATTTACAACGCCGACGAGCGGTAACAGCGTACTCATTGCGGTTGTGACGAGTGCGAGTATTGCGAGGCTCGACCCCGCCATGTACAGTCCGAAACGGCCGAGCGGGCGTACCGAAACTCCGAACAGACGGGCAAGCAGTCCCCCCGAGACGATGAGCAACAGAATCACACCGACTCCAGCACGCACGATGCGTACCGGCATTGGCGACGAGGGAAGTAGGACGCTCGCCCAGAACACAGCGAGGAGACCGACGATACTGATTCCAACCGAACGTGGTGTCACCCTGACCGTATCTCGTTCCGACAGTGTATCGCGTTGCATGGTGTTCGTGGTGGACCGACTCGGTGATAGTTCGTCGCCAACTGCTCGACGGAAACCGATTCGGTTATCCACACTCGTGCGCCGCCGGGTAATGATTATTGAGTGGTTGAATCGGTGGTTGACTGCTCAATTCTCCGATTTAACATCCGGAAACATCGCGCGGCAATATTTGGATTCGTGGTGGTACCCACCGCTCGCCAGTCGATCACAATTCAATGGAACCAATACCCAATACTACACGGGTCAGTCTGCAGACGATGGTCACCGCCGAGGAAGTACGAAAAGGGTTCACCAGCATACCGGGGTTCGTAGAGCAGTATGGCGTCTCGGGTGGTCTACATCGCTGGGCTGGTATCGTGTATAACCGCACCACACGCTCGATCACCGGCCGGTCGATATTCGAAGTAGACTGGGACGTCTGCGTGGTGCTTGATGCCTGCCGGGCCGATGAACTCGCGCGCCAGCGTACAGCATTCGAGTGGCTCGGCGTGGTCGGCCGTCACCCCTCGCTCGCTTCGTGTACGTGGAACTGGATGCCCCGAACTGTTGCGGCGACGCCGGCATCTGTTCTCGAAAAAACTGCGTACGTCTGTGCGAACCCGTTCTCGGCCGACTACTGTTCGCCAGACCAGTTTCACGAACTTGACGAAGTGTGGCGATACGCATGGGACAAACGAAAGGGAACCGTGTATCCACGTCCGGTGACCGACCGGGCGATCCATCAGTGGCGAACCGAAACCCCCTCGCGGATGATCGTCCATTATCTTCAGCCCCACGTTCCGTTTCTGAGCGACGACGCTGACCCGCTGAGTCGGAATAACTTCGACCACGATATCGAGAGCATCCCGGATGCATGGGATCGCGTGACCCGTGGTGAACTGTCCCGACAGACAGCGATCACGCGGTACCGCGAGACGTTGGAGTGTGTCCTCGAAGACGTCGAACTCTTGCTCTCAAACATCGATGCCGAGCGCGTCGTCATCACGGCAGATCACGGGGAATCTTTCGGCGAATGGGGACTCTACGGCCATGTAAACCAAATTGATCTTCCTTGCCTGACCAGTGTTCCATGGGTCGAAACGAGCGCGACCGACCGCGGGACTCACACCCCTACGACTGACGAAACCGAGGGAACGACGATCAAACGAGCGGATCAGTTGCGTGCCCTCGGATACAGTGAGTGAACGGAGATACTGTCTTCCATGACGGATTGCACGAACAGACCATCGGAGGGCACGCACGACGGCGACGGCCGAAATGGACTCTCTCGTCGGGACTATCTCTCGCTCGCTGGCGTAAGCGCCGGGGTCGTTGGGGGATTGGTGCTCGTGGCGGCTGACGACCAAATTGTTGGCGAAGGCGGGCCGCCGAGGTCCGACTGGAAACTCTCGTTCGCTGATGATTTTGAGGGAAGTGACCTCAATACGGATCACTGGGATGTGGGTTGGGGATGGGGAACCGAAACCAACACGAGTCCAACCCAGATCGTTGCGGAGAACGTTATCGTCCGAAATGGCACCCTCAGATTCTCGGGAACCCACGATGGAACACAGATCTTTTCAGGAGCTGTAAACACCAGAAATAAGGTGACATTTGGACCCGGCTCCTACGTTGAGGCGAAAGTGGATTTCGTCGGGCGGCCGGGATTTCACAACGCGGTCTGGTCGAAACCCAACTCGGAGCGATGGCCGCCCGAGATCGATGTCGTGGAATTCTGGGAATCAGGAACCGGGTTGACCGATCGATATCTCTCGCGTCATCACGTTCATTATTCGGCATCGACGGTTCCCGGCGACAACTCAACCGCGCGCGATAGCGGAACAACGTACACGCCCGGCGGCGACCTCACACAGGGCTTTCACATCTACGGAGTTGAGTGGCGGTCGGATCGGATCAGCTACTACGTCGATGGCAAGAACGTGGCGGAATTCAGCGATGAGACGATGCTGACTGCGATGCGACGCGGCGCGCCATTTTACCTCATGGTGAACTTAAACATCAACAACACTGCTACCGCCGGTACCGCCGACACTGCCGAACCATGGGGCGAGGCGATGGTTCTTGATTGGATTCGGCTCTGGAAGCGGTAGTTACTGTCCGCTTCCAACGCCGAACGCCTGAAGACCGGGAACGATGATTCGGTTCCGGATCGCCGGGATCGTGACCGCGAAGGCCGCATAGATGACACCACCGAGACCCACCTCAAAGAAGAGCACCACCACGCCAGTAATCGGAACCACGGTTTTCACTCCTACCAACACCACACCCATGCCCACCGACGCGACGACGTACCATCCGATGAGTCGGTACGGGATATTGAGGGGGACGTGCTGCGAGAGGTAGTGTATGTGGAGGAGAGTATTTAGCAACCACGAGAAGGTAGTGGCGACTGCGACACCGATAAATCCGACCATGAGCAACAGTATCGGGCTGAGAATCAAATTCACCCCTACCGATGCGACGGTAGCTTTTGCGGCGAGGTCAGGGCGATCTATCGCTCGCACCGCGATACTGATCACGTCATTGAGCGATTGAAAAAGCTTCTCAACCATTAACACTACCAGTACCATCGCTGCGATGACGTACTCCGAGCCGAAAAGATAGTGGAGGATCGCCGGAGCGTATATCGTCGCCCCGACGATAGCAGGCACTGACGCAAACGTCGCAAATCCGAGTGCGTTCGAGATGGTGGCACCGATCTGATCGGTCGAAGCGTCCGCCTGTAATCGGCTGATGTGCGGAAAAAGCGTCAGTGCGATAGGCTTGCTGATCAAAAGTACCAACAGCGTAACCTGCCACGCAACCTCGTAGGCGCTCACGAACTGGTGAGCAAGAAACAAGCCGATAATCGCAGTATCCATCCACTGATAAACTCGGCCACCGAGGGCGGAGATCACATCGTATTTCGAGAAGGCGACTAACGACCGCACGTGATCAAGCCGCGGTTGTCCTATCGACACCGTACACGTGAGGTATGCAATGCCGAATGTGACGCCTGACCCGGCGACGAGACTCCAGAGCAACCCGCGCACGCCGAATCCCGCCGCGACAAGGATTACACCTATGCTGACCCACGTGAGCCGCCGAGCGAATTCGATTGGGGCCGTCACCCCAACCCGGTGGTTGCCGCGTACGGCGTGGATGTAAAACAGCGAGAGTTCGCGCAGAACGACCGCGAATACTAACAATATCGTGACGTCCATACCGAGATAGGCATTCACGTACCCCTGTGAAACAAGGAGACAGACCGTGACGACGGCGATCAGGCTACATTTGATGACGAGCGCGGAACCTAACATTCCAGCTTTCGCCTCGCCCTCGCTCAAGCGTTTTTCGAGCGCGCTGGAGATACCCATGTCAGCCGGAATTGATGCCAGACCTTCCAACGCGAAAAATAAGAAAAAAACCCCGAACTGAGCTGGCGGAAGGCGACGACTGAAATAAGCGATTGCTACGAACATCAACAGCGAACGGCCGCCCTTCGAGACCGAGAGGAAAAAACTCGACCAGCTACGGTTCATTCTGTCCCCACGACCGTCGCACGACGACATCTACTATATCCCGAACACTGGTCCACGACCAATCCTGCGCTCCAGTGGCGGTCGGCTCGGAAATCTGCTCGAAGAACGTATCGATGACGGTTCTCACGAACGGTATCGGGTCATCAAGACACAGGAAATCGAAGTGCGGGTGGTGCCAAACCGATAATCCCACATCTGCTATCGCTTGTCTAAACGTAGGGCGATCAACGTTCGGAAAATCATCCCGAAGGACGCTTCGGAGATACTGGAGCTCGCCGAAGAGGAGATGGGTTGCCACGTCCGTGCGATGGGTGGAATCAATATATGTGGACTCTCCGCGGGTCATGAGCCAGTAATGATACGGGAAGTCTGCACCCGCACGGATATCGAGTGATATCGACGACCAGATACGTGGGTTGATCTCCACGAGGGTCGTCTCGTCCGTCTCCTCGTTTTTGATGAATTGCACGGTGGCGACACCGTGCCAATCGAGACTATCGAGCAACCGCCGGGCGAGTTCTTCGAGGGCCGGATCGCGTGTTAACTCGCGGAACACGCTTGCCCCGCCAGCGTAGGTCTTACCACGGACCTGTCTGCGAAGACTGGTTGCGACCGGCGTGCCGTGGTCGTACAGTGCTCGGAAAGAGTATTCCGTGCCGCGGACGACCTCCTGGACAACCGGCACCTCGCCGAGCATCGTCCCCACAATGGCGTCGATGTCGGGTTCAACGCCCGATTCCAGATAGATTGGTTCCACTCCATTCCATTTGCACTCTCGCGGGCCGAGGAAGTCGGCATAATCGGGGGTGAGAATCGAGTAGCGTTGCTTGACGATGTAATCGGGATTCCAGTCAGAGATCTCCGTGAGGAGGCGTGTCTCCGGGACCGGAACGCCGACATCCGCGGCGTGCTCGGCGAGGCGATAGCCGTCGTGAACGGTCCGCAGTGATTCGAACGTCGGCCATCCAACCGCGACGTGTTCGGCGAACTCCGCACGATGTTTTGAGAGGAGATAGGCAACCTCCTCCCGCGTGGGAACTATCGTCCACACATCTGGCCGTGCGGCGAGCGAGACGAGGGCGTCCTTGTATGCGAGCAGGTCCTCGTGTGGCGAGGGAATAGCCACTAGTTCATCGCAATACCGCGAATGGGCCGCCGGCGGTGTTTCGAACTCGGAGGCGACGATGGTCCGAACACCGTGTCGGCCGAGCGACCGGACGCACGCGAGCGACTTTATCGAGATGGTCGCCGGTATCACGACCACTCGCTCGCTGTCACTGTGACGGGTTTCTCGGCTTCGAACGTCATTCGTCCGCTTTCCCCTATCCGGGTAAGCCATGTAGTGATCTCGGGCGGTTGGTTGTATAGCTATGCAGTCATTTGAGCGCCCGCGCAGCGAGCGTGGACGTCGGTGAAACGAG
This sequence comes from Halococcus thailandensis JCM 13552, assembly GCF_000336715.1. GTDB lineage: Archaea > Halobacteriota > Halobacteria > Halobacteriales > Halococcaceae > Halococcus > Halococcus thailandensis. The sequence goes on along the minus strand of NZ_AOMF01000088.1, from coordinate 15,326 downwards.
CCAAAGTGTTGCTGGCCGTTCGGCCAACTGCGGATTAGGAACTGGAGAGCGAATCGTCGATGGAGAGCGTCACTAGAAAGATCGGGGAATCTTATTTGAGCGAGCGCGTGGCGCTCGTTTACGCGATCGAAGTGAATTCTCGGAGAACGCAATGGAACGACGGACGCTCGATCGACAGATAGCGCTCTTGGAGGTCGCTCACCAGGTGCTGGACTTCGCCGATGAGAAGGTGGGCCAGAGCGATTCAACGTGCTCTACGAAATTGCCTCATACTTCGCCAGCACGAACGCCAATCTCGTGATGAGGAACGATAGTCCGTACGTTCGGGCGCTTGGAGAGTGTGAAAAGCGCGTCTTTGTACGCCAATAGATCGTCCGTAGGGCGGACGAGGAGATGACCTTCTCATTGCAGGGGGCACGAGGCGAACGCCGATCTGTCCCGATGTTCGGAGACAGGATCATGTGCACGCCCCGACGCCCGAGCGACCGCACACAAGATGCTGCTCCTCGAATCATTGATCGGGAGAAGAACGAACTCGCGCTCGCTCGGGTTCGGTTTTATGTTTTTGAATGGTAAGTCAGTACCTAACTATGCAGGCGTTGAACTACGGGATAAACCGATTGACTGCATCAAATGGGTCGTTATGTAACGAACCCGACGGCTGGCGGTTCGGATTATCGACACGCATGGAGCAGGTAGACTCCGGAACGTCGGTTCGTTGGTTCACCGAGTGGGATGAGCGTATAGCCCGCATCGCGGAGCGATTCCTCGACCGCGTCGGGATGTGTCTCATATCGATCGGACTTCTCACGATGGATTTCGAGATATATTGATTCCACGGTGTCAAGCAGAGACCCCATCCCGTCGAGAACCAGTTTTTCGGCCCCCTGAACATCAATTTTGAGCACGTCAGGGACGCCGAATTCATCCTTACTGACCAGCGCCGCGCCGCATTGGGTCTGGACCAGTACGCCGGTGTCGTCCGTGGAGAGGTAGTGATGGCCGCCGCCGGCTTCGACGAATTCTGAAGCGAGAACTGCGACGCCGTTCCGGTCGGCAAGTGCGATCGGGAGGATTGTCCAGCGCTCGTCAGGGGCGTTGGCCGTGAGATTTTCGCGCAGGCGTGCCCGATTGGTTGCTTCAGGCTCAAAAGCGACGACGTGGCCACTCGTCAGCGCGTTGGCGACGAAGCAAGTGTATGTGCCCACACCCGCACCCACATCCCAAACTGTCTCCGTGCCGTCGAGTTCGTTGAGCAGCGCTGCGATCACCGCCCGCTCACCGCCCAAGTCTCGTGCTCGACGGTACTCCATCCGCGTCGAGAGCCCGAAGCGGACTGTCTCGTCGCCGACCTCGATATCGGTCGCTCCGCCGGCGACCGCTATCCGTGCTCGACAATACGCTCGCTCGGCCGCGAAGTACGCTCGCATGAGGATCGGCGGAACGTCGTAGCGAGCAGCCAATTGGAACGGAACCTCGAGTAGGCGGTCTTTCATCGCGCTATCTAGCCGTTTTATCGAACGGATCGATCGGAATCATCGGATCAAGCGAAGTGTCAGTCCGTTCGGCGGCGGTCATGATTCACTCGCCGGTGCCTCGCGTGAAGAGAATGTGTCCGATTGCAGGAGGTGATCTTGGATGCGTTGACAGCCTTCGCTGAGCGCACCTGTTGCCCCACCTCCGGCGGCCAATCGCTCATTGCCGCCTGCTCCGCCGCCAACCTCATCCGCGAGATCATCGGCGATGTCAGTCGCACTGAACTCGTCAGTTGTGGTCTCTCCGACCGCAACGGCAAAGGAGCCGTCGCCGTGGGCGGCTATCAGTGTGACGCCCGCCTCGTCGCTGGCGCGTTTCGCGAGCGCTCGCGCGTCGGCGAGTTCGCCCCGCTCAAACTCGATGGTACGAACAGTACCGTCGTCGAACGATCTCCCACCGTCGTTTTCGCGGCTGAAACGGGCGTGCCACAGCGCATCTGCCCAGCGCTCGCGAGCCGTACTGACCTCCCGGCGCAGGTCGCGGCGCTCCTCATCGAGTGTGGCAATCCGTTGGGGAAGGTCCTCGACACGCGCATCAAGGCGCTCGGCGGCCGCTTCGGCGGCTCGCAGTCCTTCCCGGTCGATCTCACCAGCTGTGTTCGCGGCCCATTCCCGGCTCGCGATCAGGCTCTCGCGAATCCTGCGTTCACGTTGCCACCAGTAACAACAGGTGGCGACGAATGCGATACCTCCGACGAGCATGCGTCGTCTCTCATTCATGGATAGCCTCCTTGAGCTTCGGTCCCATCGTGGGATGGGTGACGAGCGGCGACAGCCGCCGCGTGAGCGGTGCCAGCCGACCGTAGTCGTCGAGCGACGCCCGGTTCGCACGGTGTGGCGGCGCGACGAAGCTCATCAGCGGAAACTCGACGCCGCCGAACTGCGTCTTGAACCCGTGCACGCTCGACCCGCGCCGCGATCGGCCGAAGTCCACGGTCGATCGCCCGGCCGTACACGCCCGCTCGATGGCATCGGTGTAGAGCAGGTGGTTCGGCCGATGCTCCCAGTGGGTGCGCCGCGAGGCGGGTGCCCACACGGTGGTCGTGTCGTCCCACTCGAACGACAATGCGGCCCCGATGGTCTCACCCGCGCGCTCTGCGAGCCGGATCGCGACCCCGTCGCCGAGCGCATCGACGAGCGCCGCGAAGAACCGCTCGGGGAACTGCGGGCTGCCGAGCCGGCGCATCGTGGCGAGATAGAGCGGGTAGAACTCCTCGACGCTCCCGTCGACGACGCGTACGCCGGCGTCGCGAGCGGTCCGCACGCACCGGCGTACGTCCCCGTCGAACGCCGATTCCCGAAGCGTCTCGTACGATCGATCGAGCGGCAGTCGGATCGCCGAGCCGGTCCTGACGCCGCCGTAGCCCGCCGCGTTGTAACCGCTCACGCCGCTCCAGTCGGCACCCTTCAGGATCCGTGTCGGTCCGTCGCACAGCGCCGACAGCACCGCCGTATCGGCCACCGTTTCGTCGACCAGCGGGAAACCGTACTCGCAAAACGGATTGAGGACGCTCCGGCCGAGGCCGTCCCGAACGGTGAACCCCGGTACGACAGCACGGACCGCACCGGATCGGTCGATGAGCCAGACGTGGGACGGCTCGTAGCCGAACGCCGTCTCGACGGCGCTCGTCCAGCCGGCGGTGTGGAACACCGTCGCATCGGAATGGTCCGCGACGAACTCGCCCCACTCGCGGTCGCGAGCCGGCGAGATCGTGCGTGCCGTCAGCTCGACGTCCTCGGTCACGATTCGGCCTCCGGCGCGTCGGAGCCTCCGTGCGCGGCGAGCTCGGCTTCGAGGCGTTCGATCGTCGCTTCGAGCGCCTCGATGCGCCGATCGTGGACGGCCAGGCGCTGTTCGTACCGACACATGGGACAGGTCGGCTGTGGCGGCTGCCGCGAGGAATGGGTCGGACAGAGACGGCTCCGTCGGCTCATCGACCCCTCCCGACAGGCGGACGGGTCGCGTCCGACGCGCCCGTCTTGTTCACGTACTCGCGCGCGACATCGCTGGCCGCCCCGAACACGAACTCGTCGAGCAGCGTTTCGAGTTTCTCCTGCAATCGTCGGATGCCGTGTGCGCTGACGAACCGCTCGTAGCGCGAGGCACCGGCGGCGGAAACCGCACGGGCGACCGCCGGGTTGAACTCCCAGGGATGGAAGTAGATCGTCGCCGGAATTCCACGGGCGTTCAGGGTGGCGATCCCGCGCTCCAGCAGCCACGTCGGGAGGGTTCGTGCGTAGAACCCGCCGGCGACCGGCAGACGGTAGCGCGGATGGGCCACGGCCAGCGGGAGTTCGACGAGGTCGCCCTGCCCCACCTGGGCCTCGAACGGGGCATCAGACGCCGGATGATAGGGCTCGACCGGCGCACCGCTCACGCCGTACATCGGCGTCCGAACGGGGAAGACGCTCGAATCATACCGGTAGCCCGCGGCTTTGAGCATCCCGATCGCCCACGGGGTTCGACGTGTCACCGAGAAATTCGGCGCGCGAAATCCCGTCGGAGCCGTCCCCGTCGCATCGTGGATGGCGCGCGTGCTGCGGTCGAGTTCGGCCGCGAACGTCTCCCTGTCGAGTTCGAACAGCGGGCGGTGGGTGTGGCCGTGCGAGGCGACCTCGTGGCCCGCATCGGCGATCCGGGCGACGAGCGAGGGGTGTTCGCGCGCGAGCTCGCCGACGACGAAGAACGTCGCCCGCACGTCGTAGGCGGCGAGCGTGTCGAGGACGATCGCGACCGACCCCTCGACGTGGGTCGCTGGATCGGCGACCCGATCGCGAAGCAGCGTCGCCGAATACCAGTGTTCGAGATCGAAGGAGAGAACATTCGTCGTCATCGTGGCGTTCCCTCGCGGCCGGCGTTCTCGAAGTAGGTGCTCAGCGAGTGGAGGACGATGGCCGTGAAACACGCGAAGATACCCATGAGCGTGAGGAAGACGGCCATCAGCGCGAGTCCGAGCGGGAAGGTTCCCGACTGAACGTAGTTCGTCGCCGCCCAGTAGCCAAAGCCCAGTCCGCCGAACGTGAGCGAGAACCCAGGCACCGCGAGCGCCGTCAGCGGGCGTTCGCGCTCGATCGTTTTCAGGATGTTTCGGACGAGCGCGACACCGTGGGAGACCGGTGCGTGTGTGCTCGCGTCCTCGACATCGTAGCTGACCTCGATCGGGACCTCCTCGATCTCGTAATCGTAGTGGTGGGCGTGATAGAGGATATCGATGCTGGCGCTCATCCAATCACCGATGGCTGGGTCGGCCGCGAGCGTCGCGATCGCCTCGCGGTCGTAGGCCCGGAAACCACTCTGAGTGTCACTCACGCGCGAGTCGGCGCGCACGACGCCCATACTCAGGTTCGTGAGCATGTTGATCGTCGTGAGACCCGCTTGGCGGTAGAGCGGCGCGTTCGAGGTCACGTCCCCGATGAACCGGCTGCCGATGACGAGGTTCGCGGCGGTCTCCTGCTGCACGGCGACCAGCCGGGGAACGTCAGCGGGGTCATGCTGGCCATCGCCGTCGAGGATCACGAGATGGGCGGCATCGACGCTCCGTGCGGTCGCGAACGCCGTCTTCAGGGCGGCTCCATAACCACGGTTGCGCACGTGTTCGCTGACGAGCGCGCCGGCGGTCGCGGCGCTGTCGGCGGTATCATCGTCGCTACCGTCGTCGACGACGAGAATGTGATCGGCATGCTCGTGCGCTTGCTCAACGACGTCACCGATGGTCGACGCCTCATTGTATGCGGGGATTGCGACCAGCACCTCGCAATCCGTGCCGCCGAGCGCCGAGATCGGCTCGCTCTCTGCGACATGTCGGTGGGCGTTCGTCCCGTTGCCCGCGACTGCGCCCGTGGACACACGAGCTGAGGCACGCGTCTCGTCGCTACTGTCGAAAAGTGTTTCCACACGCTCGCCGGTTGTACTCTCGTCGCCCCCGGTGGTTTCGCTCATCCTCTCACCCAGTTGCGTCGTCGTCGTGTCCGTCAATATATATTAATCAATTATCGAATCCGAACGAACTATTGAGCGGATGAATGACGATCGAACGGCAAATTATTCCATGCGACCCGTCGATAATCGCGACCGTAGAGGGGTGTATTGAAGGCGAACGGAGAAGACATCATCGCCCCAGTTTCGCGAGATTGCGCTCATTGCTGGCGTTCACAATGTCTGACAGACGATGGAAGCGTGAATGATACAGATATTCGCGGATTCAATGAGCCGTGGGGAATTGATGCAATTGATAAACTGAACATCTGGAACGATCTCTGCTCAATTGAGAGGTGAAGATTCATCACTGACCCTATGAGTCCTTCAGCAGCGGCACGCCAAGTATAACAACAGATTTGGGAGTACCCCTGCAACCATTATTCCGAGATCACTCGCTCATGCGTGGACTATCCGATAGGCAATCTCCGGCCATCTTCGGTCTCGTTCGCGCGCGCATGAAACGAGCCGATCGCATCCTTGTAGACGGCGAGATACCGCTCCGCGATCGTCTCCCACGAGAGTTTTTCACCCTGTTTTCGACTGTTTGCGGCCATCTCTGACCGTCGTTCATCGTCAGTGAGCAGCTCAACGATCGCTTCGGCGAGTGCCGCCGGATCCGCCGGCGGGACAACCAGTCCGGCTCCCATCTCCTCAACCTGTGCGGGGAAGTCGCCGGTGCGAGTCGCCACGACCGGCTTGCCGAACGAGTGTGCCGTCGAGAGTACGCCGCTGTGGCCCTTAGTCCCTTCATCGTGCGTGCGACGGTACGGCAGCACGATGAGTGCAGCCCGCGAGAAGAGCTCGCCTACCCGTTCGTTCGGCACGAAGTAATTGTGCATCTCGAAGCGTTCATCGTTAGCAGCGTCGACAAGCTGCTCGGTGCTGTCCGAAAGCGGGCCGTCACCGGCGACAACGAGCTTCAGGTCCGGGAGTTCGCGGCTCGCCAGCTGCACTGCCTCGGCCAGCACGTCGAGCCCCTTTCCTGGGAAAATGTTGCCGAAAAACAGCAGCGTGTGGGCCTCCTCCGGTAGTTGTTCATAGTCATAGTCGGTGAAAAACTCGTAGACGCCGTGAGGGATGACCTCGATTTCAGTGGGATGATCGAGACGCTCTTCGAACGCCGCGCGCTGTTGGTCGCTGTGAACGACGATGTGGTCGATCTCAGCGTCCGGGATCGCGACGTTCAGCAGTTCCTCGAACGCTTCGAGTGGGCTCGACAGTGCCGTGACAGGCGGCGGTACCTCGTGGTGGGTCACCACAAACGGGTAACGCTCGTCCAGTCCGTAGCGCTTCGTGAAGAACTTAACCTGAGGGAAGAAGTCGGTCGGGTCGTGGATGACATCCGGATCGAACTCGTCGAGGCGCTGCAGATTCCGGTAGGAGAGCAGTCCCCGAAGGTTGTTGCGGACGTTGAAATCGAGGTTGTACATATCGGGGATAGAGATGTTCATCTCCCCGAAAACGTCGACCGTCTCGACCGCATCCGAAAAAATGCCATCGGCGCTCGTCTCGGCCGGCTTGAACACGATCACGTCGGCGTGGCGGGCGACGGCGTTCGCCAGTTCGGCGGCGTAGTGAGGTAGTCCACCCTTATTCTGTGAGAGGACGTACGCGACGTTCATACCCAACTCACCGTTTCGGCCGACTTATATCCCGATGTCGGTACGTTCGTTTATCCACCTGTTCGAAACGGCCGTGCGCCGCCAGCGTTGACATAATTCCCGATTGAACCGCCCACTTCGAGGGAATACCTATGCACGTTTCATTCAGAGTGTAGCCATCCGTCCCGTCCACTCCCCGAGATCATGACACGAATGAATACAATGTGGCGGTATGCTCGCTGGCTGTTTCTGTGTATACCAGGGACAAGACCACGGGCACCGAAGCGAAACGCCCTTGTCGTGTTGCTCTACCTGTTCGTGCTCGCGCTCGTGCTCTCAGTATTGTTGTTCTAAGCGGATAAAGAATTAGGGAAAATAAGCAGATCAGCGCTCAAAGCGGTGATAGAGAAGGGAAATCACGAACACGCCAAGGAACCCGACGCTCCAGACAGCTGTTGGCACCACTGCGAACACGCCCACCCCGATGTCTGCAAGGATCGCCGTAAGGAGCGCGACGATGCCAACCGTCCGATAGTATATTGCCCACGTGACCTCGTCGTCAGCGTTGAGTTCCATGTAAAGGTTAATTTCCTCGGCAGGCTCTAACAGCCGGATATGTTTCCGGTTGCGGTCGTAATTGACCACGCCCAACCTGTCGAGTTTCGGGAGATGAGTTTGATGGAGGGAATTGTAGACACTCTCGCGGATATTCCGCGGTGGGGGCGATTCACCGGTTTCCCGGCGTGCGATCTCCTCCGATAGCTCTCGGAGTGCGACCATCCCTTCTAATTCGCGGAGATATTTGAGCGTGTAAACGCGTCGTTCGTTTCGCAGTACGTCATGGATATCGTGTTCGTGGATCTCCGTTTCCGTCTGTGGTGGTTTCATGCTTACCTGATGTAGCGTGAGCTACGTCATCATGACACATTGCAGCATTTGCTGATAGCATCTGCACATGAGTGGTCATCCTATTTATGTATACGAAATTAAATATCTAAAATGATATCATGGAATGATCTCGTAATTCATCGGGTTAGATGGATAACACAACCAATAACAACGGTGGACACCACTCTAAACGTCGGTTTACGGGTAATCCCAGAGCTATTTCGACCGATATGCGTCGCCCGCGCATCGCTGATGTCGGAGAATCCGGATGATATTCTCGAAGAGCGCATCGATGACACACTCGACGGGGCCGAGCAGCTACAGTCGTTGATAATTCGCGGTGTATCCGATACGTCGACGATCCACACGTTGAACGGCCGTTGATCAAGACCAACGATTCTGCGGTTGGATTCTACGCACTCAACGGTGAGACCCTCGTAAAATTCACCGAAGACGGGAACTGAGAGCGTATTTGGAGGTTCTGGAGATAATCCGCGAGCATAATCCCGTCAAGCAAATGCTGCTCGCCTTAAACAAAGACGATTCATATATTTGTAAATATATGCAAAAACGATTGGGAACTACCGAATCTCATTCTCATCCTGCCAATCCCAGCCCCGAGAGGCCATAAGGATCTCCCGCGGGGCTGGCATACGATAGCGAACAGCGGAGCGCGTTGGTCACACAACAGTGTCGCGTGAGGTGTGCAGTCAGTGGGTGTGGCGCAAGTGCATTTTGGACGGTGGCGACACTCGGTAAAACGATTGCCCCATTGTTCGGGAAATCAGGTGCTGGTCGGCCATAGAGAAATCAGATTCGGCTTGCCGATCCGACGACACGATGGTGACTTTGGTTCGGTTGGTACTGTCTGAATTCACTGAACCCGGTGTTCAAGCGACGAGTGGTTCGTGAGTACGTTCGAGAGTGCGCGACGTAATCGTTCAGAGGCAGCTTGATCCGAGATATCGAACCGTGTGGCGAGTTCAGCAATGGAGGTGTCACGTGGGATATTGAAGTAGCCACCTTGGACTGCCGCTTCAAGCACTTGAAATTGAGCTGCGGTCAAATCATTCTCCCGAGGAACATTATCTGTTTTGATACTTTTCAATCTAAAGGGGATTTCTTGCTCTTCACAATAGTCGCGATAGGCGAACACCGCTTCTCGGGTTGGGAACCGCATCCGAATAGTCCAGCCTTTTTGGGTGCCCACCCCATCGAGCAATACGCCCTTAAGCTCTGTCCACTTCCAATACGTCGTCTTCTTGGCAGGAAGCTGCACTTGGTAGAGCGTTTGTCCGTTGTTTTGGTTGTCAAGGATGGCGACATCACTCAGCAATTCGGATTCTTGGAGTATGTTCTCGATGGTATCAGGGTCACCGTTTTCAGCCCAGAACGTCAGTAATACTGTTTCCGGATCACAAGCGACCATCTGTTTGAGTGTGAGCTGTATCTGAGGGACCTCGTTTAATAAGTCTAGATAGCTTGGTGTTTCAATGGTGTAGACAATGATACAATCGGTCTTTTGCTCCTCATCCAGTGCTTCTTCTGGCTGATCCGATGTTTTCATTATTGAATACCTTCCCCACCAAAGCGTGCCGAAATCAGTTGATTCTCCATAATAGGGAGCAATACAGAATTCTCCTCACCGCGAAACGCATTGGTATTCCCTATCATGGTCGCGATACTCATGACATAATACCCTTATCAAATATGGCTATTGGAAGATAGTTTGGGGGATGGTGCAAATAATTTCACACATTCCAATTAGCATATCGATGTTTAGGATCTGTAAATAATAGCTTCCGACACATACGGGGAATGCTCCAACATGATCGGCGCGACATCATCCCGGTATCGAGATGTGAATCTCTAGGTTATAAGCTCGAGTATGTGTTTACCCCGACGCAACTTCAGGAACTGCCTGATCGGGTGAGATCATCTCGTTGTTTCGGACGACCCGCTGAAGTTCCTNTCGAGTATGTGTTTACCCCGACGCAACTTCAGGAACTGCCTGATCGGGTGAGATCATCTCGTTGTTTCGGACGACCCGCTGAAGTTCCTCGTAGGGATTACGACCCTGCTGGCTCCACGTCGCCAGCAGGGTCAAAGCCGTCTCGTGGACGAACATCCCACGTTCGTTGCGAAGCGTCCCGATGAGTTTGCGTAGGATCACCGGCTCTCGCAGAGCATTTTCAGCAGCATTGTTCGTCGGCGAGACGGCTGGCTCGCCGACGAACGGTAGCCAGTGATCCAGTCCCCGTTCGATTTTCCCGAGGAGTGTTGCCACTGGTCCGTCGCTCACTGAGCGGTTAACGAGTTCTTCAAGCCCCTTTCGGGCCGATTCGTGCATTCGCGTTCGCTGACGCTCGGATGGGTCGGTCTCCAGCCACGACTGGAGACCGACGTACATCTGCTTGAGCGTCCGGTAGATCGGTTCTGCTTGGTCGTGATCTTCCGCCACGTCTTCAGCCTCTCGTAGAATGTGTGCCCAGCACCGCTGAAGATTCCTGCTGAAGGCTGGATACGCTGTCCAGCCGTCACAGACGATGGTCCCGTCGAAGTCCTCTCCGAGGACTTCTTCGGGCACGTCACTGCCGCGACTCTCGCGGACAGCGTACAGCGTGTGCTGATCGGTGCGGAACGTCCAGATCCAGGTTTGCTCTCCATCGAGCTTGTGGCCGGTTTCGTCAACGTGGACCACGTCGGCGTGCTGGATCTGGGTGCGAATGTGCTCGTACTCGCAGCGACCGGCGCGCGCAGCGCGCTCGGTCGCGCGCCACGCGGATGCGCCTGAGAACTCCAGCCCGTGGAGTTGCTCGAAGCGATCCGCGGTCTTCCGATGCGGTAACCGATGCTCGTACTTGGAGAGGGTTGCTTGAGCGATGACGTTCACCCCGAACTGCCCCTCATCGGGACAGTCGGGGTGAGAAGCAACCGTCTCAGCGCCACAAGCGTCGCATTCGTAGTAGTGGCGGTTGTACTGAGTGGCTTCTGGCGGCTGTGGATCGGGAATCTCTTCGACGAGTCGAGGGCTGACGCCCTCGGACTCGTCCAAGTCCTCGCCACACTCTGGACAGCAGCCACAGGTGACCTCAACTTCCCTGTCCGGATCAGGAGCGTTTCGGAAGGCTGGATCGTGTCCAGGTTTGCGTCCGGGTGTTCCGCCGTCAGTACGAGCGCCCCCGTCGTCGTCCTCGTCATCCGAGGACGACGACTCCCCAGAACTCGATTGCTCCTTGCTGGGCGGTGTGTGCGGACCTTCGTGCCATCGAAGTTTCGCTTTGAGCTGTTTGTTTTCGTGGCGCAGCTCTTGGTTTGCTTCACGAAGTTCCTCGTTCTCTTCGTGGAGAGCTTCGTTCTCCTCACGGAGCGCTTCGTGGTTTTCACGAAGCGCTTCGTTCACTCGTTCAAGTTTATCAGCTCGCTTTTCGAGGGCAGTGATCCGCTGAAGCAACTCTTCTACAGGATCGCTGGAAGAGGTCACTATCCAAAACCTCCGTCGGAAGCAGACGGCACGGGATGGTCTCCACCGCGGAGACCATCCCTCCCAAAGTCTTGTGACGCCTGCTGCATCGATCTACGAAACCGATCGGGTGCCAATTACGAGAGAGTGCCGAAATCGATNAGACCATCCCTCCCAAAGTCTTGTGACGCCTGCTGCATCGATCTACGAAACCGATCGGGTGCCAATTACGAGAGAGTGCCGAAATCGATCTGGGGGTAAACAAGTACAAGCTCGATAGCTCTTGTATAGTACACGGAACTGCGAGATAGCGAACGACTCAACCATCTGATTAGCCTGTATTCATGATGCCCTGTTGAACGCAAGACGGCGGTGGGGTGGGGTCAGTAAACCCCTACTTCACAGCGTGAAACGCACGATCCTCCGACCAGAAGATGCAGTAGCTGTCGCCGATAACGTTCCTCGAACAATCAGGAAAACTTCATCTTCGAACTTCTCTCCGTGACGACGGCGATGCCTCTGACCAATACGCTGGAGAAAGAGAGCAGGCGGCGAGCCTAACTCGCCGCCTGCGACAGGTTATGGACGATGCACTTCCGAGTGAGCTCGCGGAACTGGCCGTGCCAGCTCCGAGAGCGGAGCTTCTCACCGTCGTCTTCTTTGAGTAGCGAGAAGCCGGTCTCGCTCATCCACCGCTGGTGGTAATCGTCAGCGTCCATTCGCGCGTTGTGTGCCTGTTTCAGCGGCGTGTGCTCTTTGTGCTTGATGAGCGGTCGCGTAGACTCATCGCGACACTCCTCGCGGAGGTCGCTCCATGAGTAGTTCGCGTCCGCGGCCAGGACCTGCAGGTCTTCCGCGTTCCGGCGGAAGACCTGCATCCCGATGTGGCCGTCCCAGCTTTTCCGTGTCGTGTAGTGGACGTCTCCAATCGTCAGCGTGTTCATATCGACCAAGGTTGTCGTTTTCAGAGCCTGAAACGAGTAACCAGCACGATTGCGATAGTGGTGGCTGGTCTGGTCGCGCTGGAAGCCACTGGCGTCGATAGCTGCCTCACCACTCCAGCCGGCCTGCTCCGCCGAAGCGCGGAGCAGGCGGCGTAGCTCGCGCATCTGAAACTGCTGTTCCCAACGACAGAACGAACTGTAGTGCGGTGCACGTTCGAGACCGAATTCGTCGAGGATAACGGTCGAATCGTTGAACCACGCTTCGGTCTCGCGGAGGCTTTTGTCGAGTTCGACGCGCATCAGGATCAGTGCGATCTGGACCCACTCGGCGTACTCGCTGTCGCCGTTCGGCGCAGCGGGTACGCCTGGGTCGTCGACGTGCTGTTTACCAAGACGCTTACACTGTCGCGCGAGCGGTCGTTTCGACCTCATATCGCAAGAGAGCGTCCAAATAACCACAAGTCTCACGAAAACGCTAGAGAAACCGGCTGAAAACGGCGTCAGCTAGCGCTGCAACAAGGCAATTCATGACGTGGCGGCTGTTTCTTACTCTATCAGGCTCTCCAGTAACATGCTGTTCCGCCAGCCTACACAAGAGCGATGGTAGTAGCAGAGAGAATTGCGATTTACTCGTCCTTAGCTCTCTAACCCCGAGTACACTTGTTTCGCAGTTACAACGGTGAATCCGTCAGAGAGCATTCGATATTTCTTTAAGTGATTCTGGCGACAAGATGTAGATACGAGAGAGGTGCTGGCCGAGTTCTTTGCTGTACTTCCATGCGAGAGGTCACTGAGTCGGTTGAAATCATGGCCGGCAGCTAAACCCTGCTTCAGTCCGGGCTCAGATTCCCGATCGCGTCATCGATGTCGAAGTCTTCGGTCGTCTCGGATCCCTCTTCTGTTCGGTCGACTTCTTCTTGCTCCTCGTCGATGTCGACCTCTGGACCCTCGTCGTTGGAGTACTCAGAATGGACTCCCCAGGGCATGTCATCGCCTCCTTCTGGTGGCGTCTCTCGGTTCTCGATGGGATTCTGGTTCGCGTGAGGCTAGCAATTTCATGGCTTACTGAAGCTCAGATCTCCAAGTAGTGGGTGAAGGCCATTATACCTACTGGGGATAGGCTCGCACTAGCTCCGCTTCGGAGTTCTGGTTAGTTAATCCGTCTTTGGCTACATCCTCAACAGTGCAGTCAGCCGCTATCTACGCCCGTGTCAGTACCCCCGAACAGGACCTCCAGCGACAACTCGATGAGTGCCACGAACACATCGCCTCGAAGTTCCCCAAGGCCACAACTATCGACACATACACCGACGTTGTCTCAGGAACTGATGAGCACGGTGGCGAACAGTACCGCAAACTCGACAGAGCTATCGAGAACGGTGACTACGATCTCGTCGCGGTTCACGAACTCTCACGACTCTCGCGGCTCGGTGCTGGCGAAATTCATCGATTCATCCAGCATTGCATGGAGCGAGGGACAATCGTTGAATCGCTCGATCTCGGTCTCTCGATTCACGTCGACGATCCACCCATCCAGCGAACCGTCTACACTATGATCGCCAGCATCATGGGTGACCTCGCCAAGATCGAGCACGAACAGAACCTCCGCCGTATCCGATCCGGAATTCGAGCCGCCCAGCGAACAGGGACGTGGACCGGCCGGCCGCCGCGGGGCTTCGTAATTGACGAGAATGGCATCCTCCACATCGATATTGAGGGCTTCCTCGAAACTCGTGAAGCGCTCCTGCGTCTTGAGCATGGCGAGCAACAGACGCTCGTTGCTGAGAGTTCGGGGATTCCACGGAGCACGCTCGTCCGACTGTTCGGAGACGAACAGCGCCGCGCGATCTATCTCGACGGCGTGGCTACTGATGACCGTCTCAATCGTGCTCTCGACGAAATCCGGACTTTCCCAAACTCGGTGCCAGGTGGAACGAAGGTAAGGTCCAATTGATAAGTACTTCCATGGCCTGATCAGGCCCTGTCGAAGCAAATACAACCGTCAGAAACGCCTATACGGGCCTAAAGACGAAACACGAGTGTGCCCAACGAGTTCGTGTACCCTTCCGCTGATCTGATCCTCGATCTCCATGCACAGATCGTTAAGGAAGGTGATCTCACCGAACCGGGTGTTAGGTCGAAGGATGCGGTCGATTCGGCCCTCCAGTACGTTTCGGAGGGGTTCTTCGGCGAGGTGCCGGACTCACTCCACCAGAAAGCGGTCCATCTGATGCGACTGCTTGTCGCCGATCATCCGTTTGTCGATGGGAACAAACGAACAGCACTCCGCACAGTGGTCGTTTTCTACATGCTGAACGGGTATACGTTCGAGTATGGTGACGAAATTCGTGCCCTCCTGCATCGGTTCGCGACTGACGAGACGGAGGTCGACATCGAAACAGCCGTCATCTACTTCCGAGCATGTGCTCGTCGCAACTGATTAGTGGACGCAACGGATATAGCTGATAGAAACATGGCATCGAGTGTCGATTCCTCAACCAAGCCCGACGACGATGTCCGCCAGCTGTACAAGCGATATCAATCGGCGACCACTGAGGAAGAACGCCACGAGATCGCACTCGAGATGGGACGACTCGATGCAGAGCGTCATGCCGACATTTACGCCGCGCTTGAAACCGAGTAGCTCACAATAGCTCTTGTGTCGCCGTCTCCAAGTTCAACACGAGACGCTACCTTTTCGCCATCCTTGAGAGCCCGTCTAAGAATTCCGCCGCACCAGTCCCCTGACGACAGCTGAAGATGCTGCTGCACGATTCGACAGACCGATTCATCCGTCGACAAAAAAGAGAACCGAGCTCAGTTATCCGGCGATCGCGTCCGCCACTTCGTGGCCGTCCGGCCCCCGGCCGGACCGCCACAGTTTCAGCAGGTTGTGCGTCGCTGAGAACAACGACC
>NZ_AOMF01000087.1 GCF_000336715.1 Halococcus thailandensis JCM 13552 | reverse complement strand
CGCCCGATCTTCCGGATAGAAGGGATCAAGCCGGTCCTCGTTGTCGAGATGATCGATAACGTCGGAAACGTAGCGTTCGAGGCTATCCTCTTCGACCCACTCCGCGACGTTCTTCGGCAGGAGGTGTTGCTGATCTTGGTCGTATCGGATGAAGTTAGACGTCACGGGTGGATCCTTACGCTATACAGGAGTTTCTGCTAGATAAAATCTACGTCATGTGAACTCAGAATTCGCAGAATCTGATTTCCTTGCCGATGTTTCTTGGACAGGCTCTTGAGATCAACANGCTAGATAAAATCTACGTCATGTGAACTCAGAATTCGCAGAATCTGATTTCCTTGCCGATGTTTCTTGGACAGGCTCTTGAGATCAACATAAATCGAACCCCCTTTCGCCCAGTCTGGTGGAAAACTATAGTCTTCTACCAGGGCAGATATGCGTAAGTTACGCACGTCGAAAATGCTTTACCGGACTGCGAAAGCGTCCAAAACATGGAACGAGCAACCGAAATCAGGATAGCCCGGATACTTTGTGTCGGAGCAGTAGCAAGTTTTGCGATTTATATTAGAAATCCGATGAGCCGTGAGCTGGCCATGCCAGGATGGGTTGTAGACCTATGCTTGGTTGTGACTGTACTAATGGCTATCAAATACTCCGGGCTCGTGGAATTATCCTCCCGTGCATCCAGACAAGAACATTAACCGTCTATCACCGACACGCGAAGAAGTCGTTCGTGAACACTACTCGCATATCGAAGCGGGGGAACTTGCTGATCAGATGACTGACGCCTTCAAAGGAGTAGACGAATAAAGAGGCTTCAGAGTGGAAAATATTGTCGCTAATACCGGATAATGTATTATCGTTAGTCCAGATTCACTTTCAGTTCAAGTTTCTATTTTCCATCAGACACCAAGAGCAGCCTTTGTCATTTGGTGTGAGAGTTTGGGATCTTACCGGGCCACTCGCCGACCCAAGACGTACACGAAGAGAGCTACTAGGATCGCTCCAACAAGAGACTCGGCGCCAACTAAGACTCGGGAACCAAACCCATTGGGTGCAACATTGGCATAACCAATCGTAGTAAATGTGATAACACTGAAATACAAATTTCGAAGAAGAACTTCGACTCCCTCAGCTAAATCTGTCACTACAGGCCATTCGAAATTGATGTGAAATCGGTATATTGTCCCATTATCAGAGATTCCACCAACGAAAGGATAGAGGATCCCAGCACCAATGATGGTGACCGTCCAAGCGTAGAGAAGGTGACGAAGGCTTTCTCCATGGTTAGTAAGTAGCCGATTAAGGGTGGCAACCGTATAACGGCCATAATTTCCATTTTGCCGATCAAGGCGCCGCTGGGCTTCTTGTTTAGAAATATGATAATCGCGGACTTGGTCGGCTAGAGCATTATCTTCGTGAAGATCTTCAAGGCGGCGGTAGACCCACGTCGCTGCCATAAGCGGTGATGTTTCTTCAGCGAGAACTGGTGATTTCTTCTCCTTTTCGTAACTACAGATATCCCCAAAGTCCGTTTCACTGTTGATTCTTGGATTCGAAAACTGCGCTTGGTAAAGATCAGAGTGTGTAAGATTAGCCTCACGAAAATCAGTCCGTGTGAGAATTGAATTTTCGAGCGCTGCATTCTGAAATTGTGTGCTTCGAGCGGTTGTATCTGTTAATACAGCATCATTCAAATTGGCTCCTTTTAGAGATGCGAACTTAAGATTGGCTCCTGTTAGGTCCACACGCCTCAGATCGGCATTGCTAAAATCACAATTTTGCAGAGCCGTGCCTTGTAGTAACGAGTCGGACATGACCGACTCGGAAAAATCTGCTTGGATCGCTATCGAATTTGAAACATTGGATTCGGCTACAATGGTGTGTGTGTGAGATCCGCATTTTGCAAATTCACCTTTTCAAGCGTTGCTTGGCTAAGATTAGCCCTTGAAAAATTTGTTTGAAAGAATTGTGTTTCATCTAAGGTGGCATATCTGAGCATTGCATTACTGAAATCAGCCATTGAGAAATTTGCATCAGTTAGCTCAGCGCCATTCATTCTACAGTTAGCGAACGAGATTGACGAACCCATATTATTGCCTTGGATGATCGCCCCATCAAGCCGTTCAGGATATTCAGTTCGGGCTTCGGCTAGGTCATCTCTTGGTTTATTATCAGTATCTGCGTGCCAGACGCACTGATCGAAGTCTTTCCATGAATCTCGCCAACAAGTTACGTCGCTTACTGGCCCTGTTTCGTCTGTATGTAGAAATTTTATAGTAACACCACACCGCCCAGTTGGGGCATCTTTAGCAACGTACCCCCAACGGCGAGCCCACTGTGAAGGCATGTATAGACGAAGACTCCCTATGAAGACGTATCACTTTCTCCAGTAGTATATTTGTGTTGGTATTTTCTTAAGCTATTCTTGTTTCGCTCACTTCATATTGATGTTTGAGTGACATAAATTCTTCCTGCCAGAATAGCCGTTAGGCAGGTGTACGAGCTGTTTTTGTTTTAGCAACAGGTAACAAAACAACACCCGTATCCTTACGGTGTTAGCCTATCTACTGCCTGTATCTCTTGTGAAAGCCATCGTTTAACGATTGGATCTGTTGCGTTTCTCTTCAGCTCTTGTAACTTTCCACGCCAGATGTGAAATTGTTCCTCGCTTCCCATACGCCCCATAGGTAAAGCCCGTAACTCTTCAAACACTCTTGGTTTGTCTCCGTGGCGAATTAGCAATTTTTGGGTTAACCCCCACCAATCAGCGTGTGTTATGTCGGGCAAGCAACGTACCAATATCGATGCTCGCTTATCTGGATCCTTGTCAACCCATTTCCACAATTCGCTTTCAGGGACTAGTAATATAGCAGGACCATCTGAATTAACTTCTCGACCAGATAGCCAATATTCTAGTTGAGTTCTGTGTGGGGTTGAATCTAAAACTCCGGCTACTAAGTCCCAAGTTTTCATCGGCTGCTCTTCAAATAGTGGCCGAAGAACCCTATCAAAATACTGGCTTAGTTCACCCCCCGCCTGATTTTGTTCCAAGCAGTTTGAAATAAACTCTGCAATTCGAAGCCTGTCGGGGTGATTTTGCAAAATCGCTATATTAGCTAATTCCCCCCATTCGAACCATCTTTCAAAAATATTGAACTTTGAATTTTGATTCGTATAGTCTGGGTGGGTGAGAGCTTCAAGAATCAGATCGCTATCTGCGATTGAACTACTATCTGTCCGGTAATAATCACATGCGATGTTTACAAATATCCCTGCAGCTTTTGCAGTGCCGGCATCCAGCAAATATGATCCAATGCGAGCGAATGACTGTTCCGACAAGTTACCCATACGTGCAATATACCTGATTTCGATAAGTAAATCTACAGAGATCTCATCTTGTTTGGCGGAGTTATAGATCATTATAGCCGCTCTATCAGTGGGGTCTGATTTTCGTGCGAGAAACGGAAAGTAGTTTGCCAGATGAGGATCTTTTCTCAGCCGCAAAAATAGATCTTCAGGAGGGTTTTCGCAGGAATCAACTACCTCTTCTAAATAACTTCCAAACACGGTGCATGCTGCGTCTGGTCGGGCTGTCCGCAGCCCCTCAATAAAGACGTCTATCATTCGACCTGTAGCGTCTTGTTGTCCAAGCTCAGAACCAAAAATTCTAGACGGTTTACCATTCTCTTCAAGGATCCATCCAATTTCATCCTTTAATAACTGCGGATCGGTGACTACATCACCGGCAAGATTCGCAATTTGACGTTTTGTGGCCTCTTCGCGTTCTTCTGAATAATCTACTGTGTTGTAGCCAGAAATGTATCGTTTTAATTTAGTATGGATATCTTGATCTATAATCTCATGTTCAAACTCCTTCCATGATTTTTGTAAATCCTCAGAGAATGAACCAGAGTCGTAGTGGACTATCCTACTTGTAGCAGTAAGAATATCACCAGCATCTACATCCCGATGGGCTATCAAACCACTGAATGTGCTCTGAATAGTCCTTGAGAGGCGTGAATTACTTGCCAATCTCCGACTATTACCAGTAAGTACTCCTATCGTTTTTTCGAAATGTTCTTCGTTATATCTATCTATATTATTGTATACAAGATCCCAAACTGATTTGAAATATTCTATTCGCTCTTCGTTGTTTTCTGGATACCATAGATCCGGTGTTGGTTTGGCTCCTTGACGCTGTGGAATTCCGCTCCCTCTATGACCGCTGATTGATAAAACGTGCTCAGCAGCTTCTAGTCCCACTCTATGTTTTGTTGATTCATCAGAAGTGAGAAGATCCTCAAGTAGCGGATAGCGATCCATAGGAGAAACCTCCGTCGCTGCATGGGGGCCATACCATTCGTGTTCGGTTAAGGAGCAAAACACGCAGACGGCGCTGTCGTGATAGGGTTATCTTCAAGAACCGCGTAGAGAGAGGTTGTGA
>NZ_AOMF01000086.1 GCF_000336715.1 Halococcus thailandensis JCM 13552 | reverse complement strand
ATCTTGGGCTTCGCCGTGGACGGCGAAACCCGCTCTATCGCTGCGTTTCAACGTGCCTACCAGACTGCCACCAACCAGACCGTGGTTCGATCAAGCTTCTACGACCGATTTACGCCAGAGCTTGGCGATCTCCTGAGCGACCTCCTCGCGCACGCGCTCGAGGAGGTCGCGGTTCCCCACACTATCGCGCCCCAACTCACCCAGTTCCGCGATACGATGATCGCCGATGCAACCGTCTTCCGGTTGCATCGGCTCCTTACTGCGTT
>NZ_AOMF01000085.1:279-6426 GCF_000336715.1 Halococcus thailandensis JCM 13552 | reverse complement strand
CCCTCCACTATTCGTAGCCCTACCGGGAACTGAGGTGCGGCTCTCAGCCCGGCCTGACCCTCGGGCTTGTTCACTACCTCACACTCAATCGCTCCTCTTTCTGACCTCCAGATTCCAGTTTTTCTTGTCGTGTCACAGAATCCCTTCCCGCGCGTAAAGGCTGTCGTACTGTTTGAAAATCGCTTTCAACTATTATCCCCCCGGTAAAGACTGAAAGCCTCGTAGCTATTACGGGGAGGGGATGAGCAGTGTCCTTTGGGCCGACGAGAATCGGGTTGATCGAGAGTCCCAATTAATGTTGACTCGCTTACGTGGTGAGGGCTGGGTCTATGCTGGCCGGCTGCGAGAGCGCGCTGATTTCTCCGAAAATTCCCAGGTCTTCTATCGCATGGAACGCTACCTGATTCCCGCTGGACTAGTCGAGGAAGCCGCCCGCACTGACGACGATGAACCCCGCCAATTCCGCCTCACTGACGAAGGTTCGTTGTGGTTAGAGCAGAACACTGACGCAATCGCTACGCCCGCCACTCGTGACGAAATGCGCGAACTCGCCCGCGAAGGCTACGAGGCCGGAACCAGCGCGCGAGAATCCGTCCAGAACTACCGCAAGAAAGTCTCTCGTATCAAAAACCGGCTCGAAGATGTTGAAGCAGAGGTCGATGAGATGAGCGACCAGCAGGAAAGCAACAACACCACTCTCTCGATTCAGTCCGAACGATCGAGGGACAATCGCGAGCGCTCGAAAGCGACCAAAGACGCCGTTGCAGATCTCCAAGACAAAATGGACACCCGTGCAGCCTCCGACGATATGCAACGGCTCAGAGACGACGTGAGCGCGCTTCAAGAGACGCTGACCAGCACCCAACGCCAACTCGATGGGATCACTCGTCAGCAGGCCACCGACGAACGCACTCGCGCTCGACTCCGCCGACTCGCCAAACCAGCTGGCTATCTCGTCGTCGGTGCGATCGTCGCCTATCTCGGCGTGATCGTCGCGGTCGCGCTCGTCGCGTCGGAGTTACTGACCGGCGTGGTGCTGGCGGGCGTTGGCGCGCTCCTCGGCGTTGCACTCGGCATCGGCGTGGCGATTTATGCATACGGCGGGAATCTCACCGAAACCTACCAGACCATCAGAGAAAAACCGGCATCAGGAACTACCGAATAGAATATATTGGCGAAGTAAATCGCCCGACTACGCCGAGGTGGACACACCGGATTCCGAATGAACTGGTGCTTTCACGCTATCTAAGCGAATCAATCTCTCCTCATGGATTCGTGCATATTCTGCCAATCCTCCGGTCCCTGCAAGGATGTCAATAGCTTTTGCAATCATCCACAGGCAATAGCCGTGAACCATTCATGAAGATTCCAACGGAGGACAGCAATATAGCAGTGAAACCAAAAATGCCAATCACACATCCCACAACAGACATAATAGCTGATGTTAAGGACATCGATGCTAGAAGTTGATTATAGAAAATATGCGTGATTTGAGTGGTTTGAGAGCCAATACAGGAGTACCAGATGAAATCTGAAACTGATACAGAAGAATTCATGGGCCAAATTGAGAGCGATATGAGATCGTATGTGACGGAAAGGAGAGATGCAATTCATTTTGATCGACTTGATTCGGGTGATTTAATAATATATTCTGATGATGGATTTGCAATTGTAGATTCTAATGGAAAAGTAAATGGAAAAGGTACTATAGTAGAAGATGTCGAATTTATAGTTTCAAGATATCTGAAAACAAATAAAAATTCTGAACTCAACAACAATACCAATCAAAGAATTCAGATGATTGTGACCACACAATTACTGATTGGTATTGGATTAATCGGAATATGGGTTATTCGAGGATTATCATTTGCGGACATGATTATCCTACCCATCACGGGCTTTCTTTTCCTAATCTTCTCATCAATCACATATACAATCCAAACAAAATTCGATGTGGAATAGCTGCTCCGATACGATGCATTTTTATGAGATGTTGGGTATTTAGATATAAATCGGAAATTGCTCAAAACAACCTCAAAAACAGAATCTTATACAGTGTTGAGATACACGACTCGTGTGAATCCAGTAGGATCGTTATTAAACCAGTTGACTCTAGCAAATGTCCTACCAATACCGTCGCTTTTTTGACGTAAAACTTTGCCTCTGGCGTTGTTGCTTATCGTTCCGAGACGATTCTGCGGGCCGAGAAAGCCGACGCCACCAAAGATACCAGCGTTGTTACCCAAAGCTTTGACTCGTGCCCCATTGTTGATAGCCTCAGCATTTTTACTATAAATAACAGCAGCTGTAGCCGTGCTTCCTACCGCCGTGCCGGCCCGTTTCAGAAACGCCCTTTTGGTTACTGGCTCGTCAGTTGGATTTGTATCTTCGTTCATGACGGCAATTTCGGGATATAAAGGGATTGCACATATTACCGGCGGGTTTGTTACATAGTATAGCAAATCCACAACTACAAGTGACAAAACCATACATATACGACATCAAATTACTCATCTTGATTTTTGATCTGCCTATCAAGCTTGCTTGGGTCGAAATCAGGCTGTTCGCCCGATCCGAGTCCAACTGACCGTAATCGGTCTCGATATTCCTCAGCACGAAACCGGTCAGACAATCGAGCGTTCGCAACAAGGATGAAAAAGAGCAATGCAGTAATAACGAATCCAAGCCCAACAACTCCTGCGATGATTGCGGCTCTACCAAGATCACCGAATACCGCCGCGCCTACAAGAACTACACCACCAATTAGTAAAGCAAAAGCGATTATTTGGAGCATGAGATTGCCGAGTTCACCGCTTGATTCTGGCACTTCGGATGGATCCGGTAGCGGTTCTCCATCTGGAGGCGGAGTGATTTCATAATCGTCCATCGAACATAGTGCGACTGTCGGTTTGACATCACGGAGGACAGTACCCTGACCTTCGACACTACCATCCGGATACACCGTCACATATCCTTCATCGGAGTATGCGACAAGACGATTAGTTTCATCATCACCACTAAATCGTTTGATCCGAGCAAAGACATCTCGGTCCGCTATACGATTTTTGAGATCTGCCTCAACACGATCTAGAAGTCTGTCACCNCCACTAAATCGTTTGATCCGAGCAAAGACATCTCGGTCCGCTATACGATTTTTGAGATCTGCCTCAACACGATCTAGAAGTCTGTCACCAGTAATCCACGAATCGGGGTCAAAAACAGCGTCCCCCTCTTCTGCATCCATCTGAGCCATGTTCTGCGCATCGAAATTCTCGAAATCGTATTTATCTTCAACTGCCCGTCGAAGTTCTTCAATATCATCGTCTGTGTCGGCTGTAGCCGGCCTCGATTTGGGTTCTTCAGAAGTGTCATTATTATTCATATTACTATTACCGTGTTTGTTATCAGGGTCNCCCTCATCTGCACTGGTTGATGTATTCCTCACATCATCTGATAGTGTAGACGGAGGGACAGTCATTATACGATATTCATCCTTTAACTCCATACGCTTTCCGGCATTACGAACAGTACAGTGTTTTCTACTCAGCAACTGTTCTTTGAGATTATCCGTGCTGATAGCCACACTCCCGAACGCTTCGGCGTCAGGACAAAAAGAACGAACCTCTGCTAAGACTGACCAACTCCAGCAATATCCTCTAAATCCAATTCCTCCTCAATCACATCCTCTCCCAATATATCACTCATTGCCTCGGTTGTATCCTTCACTAACGATTCACTGAACNCCCATCCTGTCCCTTCATAATACCCGACTACCCGCGTTTTCTCCCCTGTCGCTAAAACTATCTGTCGCGTTATCTCCGCTTCCGTTGGAATCCCTACTGCTGATCCGCGCACTGCCATCACCGGATGAATTCCTCCTATCTGCGGGTGGGAACTCAACTCCCGGACTTTACTCACTCGCAACGGCTGCTTCGGGAACGATTCAATCACTCGTCGACGCGCTCCGCAATCCGAACACACTTCCTCAATCTCAGCAGGTCCGATCATACCAACTACTCACCCCCCACCCACAAAATCTCTCTTGCTACAAACGCAACCCACTCTTCGTTACCCTTACGCGAATCTCCGAACGTAATCAGCTCCTTCAGCACATGCCCCTGCGACCGCGAGGCCAGCCCCTGTGGGGCTGGCGACCGCACCGCGGTGCCTCACGGCCCACAAGGGGCCGGAGGGCAGGCAGGATAAGAATTAGTCCGCGCCGCGACCGCAACCGCGCCGCAGGCGCTAGCGAAAATTTGCGCTATAGAGAGAAAAAAGGAGTATTAGAGATACTTGCGACAACCTCCGACTCGACCGCCGCCCTCACCCCGAACCTCGACGATACCAACAGCGAATACAGGCGGCGGAGGGAGAGTAGAAAAGTATCAGTAGATACTTGCGAGAACCTCCGACTCNCCCCGAACCTCGACGATACCAACAGCGAATACAGGCGGCGGAGGGAGAGTAGAAAAGTATCAGTAGATACTTGCGAGAACCTCCGACTCAATCACCCACCGATCCCACCGCCTTCAGTCGATTTACTACCAAAAGATATCAAAGATTATTCCTAAAATAACCAACTTGGTTCTGGGAATTCCCATCCGTGAATACACGAAACCGTCGGTCAGACTGCGCGCGAACCCCGAAATAACCCTCTCCAGAACAGTGATGCCTCTCGAAACGCCGCTCAGTCGTCCTGAACTACCTCCGGATACCCATCTTCATCATCTTCATCTGTCCACGCCAATTCCTCGCTCCCGCCCGTTCGCCGACGCCACTCAGCTACCGCTCTCCGCAACCCATCCACGTGTTCGGCCTGCTCGCACCACTCTTCATCTTCCAATCTATCAGCCGCCTCATGTATCGGTCTCAGCTCCCCACCACACCGCTCGTTCCCTGTACTGGCCCCCGACTCCGACCGCTCATTCACATCCGCCTCAGAATCCGCTCTCGGCCCGTCTGATGACGACCGCGATGAACTACCCTCACCTACCCATCCATTCGTCTCCTCACCCTCACCACCTGCTCCTGCGTCGAGAGTCCCCGCCGACCACGGATCACTCCCCGAACTCCCTGACNCCTACCCATCCATTCGTCTCCTCACCCTCACCACCTGCTCCTGCGTCGAGAGTCCCCGCCGACCACGGATCACTCCCCGAACTCCCTGACATCGACACCTCCCCGTCTGGATTCCATACCTCCTCTAGCGGATGATCCGCCAGCACTTGCTTCCGACAGTCCTCACACACATCCCCCGATTCCTCGCTCTCTCCATCAGATCCACCCGATACCGATACGTCCGCGTCGCATGTTGCTCCCGAGAGATTCGCAAACCGTGTTCCCAACAGTTTCGGCGCAGCTTCGCAGAAAATCGCTACAACCTCCTCTTCCACCCCCTGAGGAATATAGCAGTCGTGGAGATCTCCTTTCATCCGACTCGCCAATTCGGCCCTCCCTCCCTTCTCGATGACNTCCTCTTCCACCCCCTGAGGAATATAGCAGTCGTGGAGATCTCCTTTCATCCGACTCGCCAATTCGGCCCTCCCTCCCTTCTCGATGACACCTGCGTGCGAAAAACAGTACGTCAACTGATGCACTAAATCCGAAAGATCACTCACCGAAACGTTACTCTCCTCCCCTTTCGTTACCCGGTGGAACAACCAGCCCGAATCCTCCTCAATCGCCTTCGCTGTCATATAATCGAACGATCCCCGTGGGGCCGCGAAGAACGTATGGAAATGCGGCTCAAACGTCAAATACTCCGATGGATCATCCTCATCCAGCACGTCCGCCCACGTCATCTCCCCCTCCCCCGCCTCCCCACCGTGATCGTACTGGTCCTTCCGATATTCTTTCTTGATTCTATACGGATGGAAAATCGCCACAAACCCCTCAATACCCCACTGCTCTTCCAACAACGTCTGCAAAATCAACAGCGCTCGCTCCAGCGGCGCATCCGAATCCAACACCAACCACGGTAAACTCGCCACCACATGGTTGAAATCAATATCTCTACGTCCCTCATAACGCCCGTACAGCGCCCGACGGAATCCCTCTAATTTCCCTGCTATCCGAACCGCCTTCGACTTCACCGCTGCCGGCCAGCAACGCTCACACGCTGGCGATCCACACGTTCTCCCCACGAAT
>NZ_AOMF01000085.1:0-274 GCF_000336715.1 Halococcus thailandensis JCM 13552 | reverse complement strand
CCCTCGCCCGGCAAGTCCGACTCCGGCAGCCGGTCATCCAGCGTGGATTTCGTCGAGTCCCGCTCTATCACCTCTCCCGGCGACATACCTGGAGATCCGAACCCCGACCGCGACAGCTCACGAATTTCTACCTCCCCAGAATCGTCTTTCTCAAACCCATAGATTATCGACGGCTGATCTGCCAGCCCCTCTCCCTCGAAATTCTCTACGCTCACGGCTCACAACCCCCAAATATACCAGAACCACCCGAATTCCATCCGACCGCCCGCTCAGT
>NZ_AOMF01000084.1 GCF_000336715.1 Halococcus thailandensis JCM 13552 | reverse complement strand
CCCGGACGTTGCCGTTGACGGGGCCACAAGCATCGAGGAAAACAGCCTTGTACAACGAGTGCGCAGGGTAACTGCGCGGGACGATGCTTGTAACGTAGGTGGTCCCGTGCTTCGCCCGCAGGCCAGACTTGCACCTCTGGCCGGCGGGGGTCGGTTCAATCGAGTGCTACCCATCATAGCTGAGACTCTGTTGCTTCCAGCATCCCCCGGCTCCCATATAATAATTGCCCCTCGCTGCGTGCGTCCGACCCGCGCCGCTGGCTGATCTCTCGGTCTTTCGCACTCGCCCGGACCCTGACTGTCGTAGAAGCCGCTCAGTGGCGCGTGACTCGGAATCTGGATCTTCAATAGTCATAGCTCAG
>NZ_AOMF01000083.1 GCF_000336715.1 Halococcus thailandensis JCM 13552 | reverse complement strand
GACGATCGCCGTGCAGGGGTACGGCAGCGTCGGGGCCAAAGCGGCCCGACTGCTCGACGACTGGGGCGCGGACATCGTCGCGGTCAGCGACGTGAAAGGCGTTCGGTACGAACCGGACGGGATCGACACCATGGCGGTCCCATCGTTCGAGGAGGAGCCGGAGGCCGTCACCGACGATGCCGACGAGGTGTTGGCACCCGAGAAGCTGTT
This sequence comes from Halococcus thailandensis JCM 13552, assembly GCF_000336715.1. GTDB lineage: Archaea > Halobacteriota > Halobacteria > Halobacteriales > Halococcaceae > Halococcus > Halococcus thailandensis. Next base: position 70 of record NZ_AOMF01000083.1, on the reverse strand, counting down.
CGAACTCGATGTCGACATGCTCGTTCCGGCAGCGATCGGGAACGTCATCACGAAACAGAACGTCCACGAC
>NZ_AOMF01000082.1 GCF_000336715.1 Halococcus thailandensis JCM 13552 | reverse complement strand
ACGACGCCACGGTGAAAAGCGTCGTCGTGAAACGCGAAGCCACCGGACGGTGGTACGCTTCGCTCCAACTCGACACCGACGCCGAAGCACCTTCGAAACCGGACCAACCGGAGCGGTGTGTCGGTATCGATGTGGGGATACTGAAATACATCCACGACACCGACGGCCATGCCGTCGGGTCGTTGGACCTTTCGGCGGAGCAGGAACGGTTGGAGCACGAACAGCGTGTTCTCTCCCGCAAAGAGCACGGGTCGAACAACTACTGCGAACAGCAACGGAAGGTTGCCCGACGCCACGCCGACATCAAGCGGAAACG
>NZ_AOMF01000081.1 GCF_000336715.1 Halococcus thailandensis JCM 13552 | reverse complement strand
GAACGGTTGGCGTGGACGCTGGATACCTGCCGACAGGTTCGCAACCACTTCCTGCATCGGATGAATCGGCTGGAAGACTCGTCGTACACGCCAGAACAGAACCGTCTCCCAAAACTCAAGAAGTGGTGGACCGACCTTAATGATCCAGACACGCTCTGCAAGTTCGCTCAGAGACATATGATCAGAAGGCCGTTACTGCTGGTTCACAGAAATCACGAAATCGGTGAATCAGGGTTTATATGGTATCGATCAAAATAGTCGTATTCAGGTGTGTATGTAGGAATTAAATCATCACTAATTCGCCTCGGCGATATTACGGTAAACGTTACAGTAAAAACCTAACTCGATTAGATTTCTGTATACCCGGTTTACGGCTCTCTTAGATCGTTATTTCTCTTCCGTGAATCTACTTTCAAAGCTTCTCTCACCCATTACAGTCGGTCCACTCGAAAGTGCTTCAGATGGTCGTTCGCCGCCTCTACAAGGACTGTTCGAACCTTGCGAAAAAGTCGAAGAAGGGCTACAACGTCGGCAAACTCAAGTGGAAAGGTGTAGGCGACTACTATTCCTTCACGTACAACCAGACCGGCTTCGAACTCAAGAAAACGAGTGGCCGCGACAGGTTGCACCTTTCAAAGATTGGNGAAAAGCGTCGTCGTGAAACGCGAAGCCACCGGACGGTGGTACGCTTCGCTCCAACTCGACACCGACGCCGAAGCACCTTCGAAACCGGACGAACCGGAGCGGTGTGTCGGTATCGATGTGGGGATACTGAAATACACCCACGACACCGACGGCCATGCCGTCGGGTCGTTGGGGACCTTTCGGCGGAGCAGGAACGGTTGGAACACGAACAGCGTGTTCTCTCCCGCAAAGAGCACGGGTCGAACAACTACCGCGAACAGCAACGGAAGGTTGCCCGACGCCACGCCGACATCAAGCGGAAACGTCGCGACTTCCTGCACAAACTCTCGACGTGGTACGCCGAGACCTACGATCTCGTAGCGGTCGAAAAGTTGGACGCAAAGAGCATGATGGAACTGCCGTCGAACTCGCACAACCGTGCGAG
>NZ_AOMF01000080.1 GCF_000336715.1 Halococcus thailandensis JCM 13552 | reverse complement strand
AGAGCAGCGCGTTCATTGGTCATGTACGACTGCTGTCGGCGGGATGCCGTAATCTCCGTGACTCGGTTCCGCTACGCTACACAAGAGCGGGGTGAGTTCTCTTTTTTCCGGCGGATGGCCACCTGAGACGCCGACATAATCATAGATGGTTCTGTCGAGTGACTCATCGTGGCTCAGATGTTCGAAGTGATCATCGACACACGCTTTGATGTCGGCCCATCGCTCGGCGAACGGAGTGTCAGTGGCCGAGACATCCTCGACCACTTGATCGTAGTTGGATTGGTCGAGTGTGGGCAGATCGTCCTCAACGACGTCCGCGAGGTCGTTAAGGGTGCGAGTTGCGACGCGGAGTGCTGCTGCTTGCTGTTCAGACATGGGGGCCTCCGTCTGATCGATGGTGCATGCGACTGTCGAATCTGGTGGAGTGCCTATAGGTATGCGGTGCCTAAGTCGTCCACGAGGACACCCTCTCCAGTGCAATGATCGGCTCAGTAACTCGCCGCTGGGAGACGGCCGTCCGCTCGTATGCCGATCGCGAGGAGCTACTTCACGAAATCAAGCTGTTCGTGGTGGACGTGATGAATCGCGAGTTTGCTGGTGACCTGCCACAGTTGGACGAGAGCGGCTAACCCTTCGTTGCCACGTGGTTTCTCAGACCGGGTAGCTCTCCGTGAGGACTCGCAATCTGATCGTTTGAGACGCGCCCGACGCCAGTGCGTGTTCCCCGCCGTTCGTTTAAGTCTCCGGAGACGTTGTTGACGGATATGGCCAGAGGAGACCGGACGGTCGATCGTACGCCCGAGAAACCGCCACGGGGAGAAGGCGGGACTGGCGACGAGCCCGGGTCCGTCTGGCTGGATCGGATCCTCACCCGCCTCCTGCTTGGTGAGTCGGCCTCCAGTGAGGAGCACAACGATTCGACGCCCGACGGCGCTATCGATCGCGATCCGAAGAAACCGCCACCCGAAGAAAGCGGTGCGTGGAACAAACGCGGCTCGAAGATTGTTGATCGGATCGTCAACTGGATCGTCACCGGTGATCCGGACATGCCGTAGCGTGCGTTTTCGCGCCCGTCATCGCAGAACGGTGGATCAGCTCGGTACTACGCTCCTGGGTATTCTCATCGTGTCATAGAACTCTTCACATACCTCACCAGGAGCCCGAGAAACGGTATCTGAGAAACAGCCAGTATTGTCGTAATTCAGAGCCAGCGGTAGCGTGCCTCTCGATCGATACGCGAAAACCATGCCAACCGTTCTATGACACTCTGTGGTGAGCCTGTCCAAGAAACATCGGCAAGGAAATCAGATTCTACGGATTCTGAGTTCACATGACGTAGATTTTATCTAGCGGAAACTCCTGTAT
>NZ_AOMF01000079.1 GCF_000336715.1 Halococcus thailandensis JCM 13552 | reverse complement strand
ACCGGATCAACTGACGTCGATACTCGGAGGAGAGCAACCAGAATCACGTGCAGAGGCATCTACGAGAGGACCGCGCTAAACACGTACTGGAAAAGCAGTCAGCCATCGCTTTTCCATAATTTGTCAACTTCCACCCGTTCCTACTCTCTTGAAGCAAAGGGCGCTCATCCCATGGGGACTCACGACCGCTTAGGTCCGCCGTTAGTTTCGGAATCGTTTTTCTGTAGTCTTTTTGCGAGTTGAGTCCATCGTTGATTTCAGACGAGGACATATTATCCTTCTCGCTTTGAAACATCAGGTCGATCATTTCGGCTGCTTCTACCCCATGCCAATGAGCATCTATCACTCGCTCAAAATCCTCTTCAGAAATCAACTCAAACACAGCCCCTTTCTCGCGTAGTTTTTCTTCCTCCACAATCTCAAGTACGGTTTCCTTTGTGAATACATCTTTAATCTGCACGTCGTTGCCCACCCGCATCTTTCTGGGTTCGAATATACTGGAGGAGTCAATGTATTTTCCTTTTGCTTTTTCCATAATCACCACTGGTGCGGGAGCGGGCTGAATTTCCTCTTCGTCAAGAACCTCTCTAATTACCTTTCGGGCTTTTTCGCTGTTTTCGAAGTGTTCGCTCCTATTCTCAGCCGTCAGGTCATCAATCCGGGCTAGGGATTCAGACCGTTCGGTCAGTGCCTGAGTTGTAAAATTAATAATCTTTTCCCTATGATCACCTGATCCGGTTCCACCATCCATTTGGGTTACACCGTTAACAAACCCCAAGATCATCTGAACATGACCATCGTATATCTCATCTTTATCTTCAGCTAGATAGAATGTATTGGCTAGTTGTCCCAGAGTTTCACCAAACTCAACCAATCCCGATGTAGGGTAATCTGTTTCCTCGGAAGGAGAGTAGGTGTACCCTTGCTCAATCTCGTATTGGGTGGGGTTGTGTCCCAGACCTATGATTTCAAACCAACAATCACGCCAGTCTTCAAATGGGATCGTTTTCCTGCTCGTTTCATCAAGTAATTCGACATCTTCAGCGAGAACGTCGATTCTCGCGGGGAGTTTTTGAACAGTGTCCCTCACACTACTTTCGATGTTCTGTTGACTGTATGTCCCCGGAACCTCTCCCGTTTCGAGATATTCCCGTTCCTTCTCGCTCAGGCGCAAGTTTTCGCGTGGACCGATCTCGGAGTGTCGGTCAGTCATATTTATATCGACGGTAGAAACGACCATTTCGAAGTACTTCAATGTATCTCCCTGCTCTTAGGTATACCCATGCGGACGACACAGAAACTGTTCGCCTCTGGAAAGCTGACTGTCCCGGCGCAAATCCGTCGGGTATACAACCTAGAAAACGGCAATCTCGTTGAGATCGACGTTCGACCTGTGAGGGGAGAGAGCGACGATGGCTAGGGCGGAAGTCGAATATAGCACGCGCGCCGTTGACCAGCTGGAAGACCTCGAAACCGAGGACGCCGAGAGAATCGTTGCGAAACTCGACAACGTGAGATGGAACGTCGAGCACTACCTTCACGGACGGCAGATGACCGGCCACCCGCACTATTCGCTGCGCGTCGGCGACCAGCGCGTAATTATCGACTGGCAACGAAACAAGACCCCGAAAGTACTGTTCGTCCAGCGGGTCGGCCACCGGAGCAACGTTTACGACTGACGACCTCGTACATTAGAACCAACATGAACCCCGAAGACTACGCCTACTGCAACAACTGTGGGCACGTCGGTCACACCAAAAAATCCCGAATCCATTGACAGATAGCCCGTTGCACGGTTTCGAAATCAGTTCGGTAATATCGTACAGCAGTCACTAATTGCAGGAATAGTCACTTTCACTAGACTAGAAG
>NZ_AOMF01000078.1 GCF_000336715.1 Halococcus thailandensis JCM 13552 | reverse complement strand
CCGTGAGTTTGTCTGTGTGCCTCAAGAAGCTCACCCTAATCATCAGCAGAAAATAACGTCGTCAATCTAGACGAGGTACTGAAAGTGGGCTTGGATTCTTGAATTCAGTCGGTTTTTTCACCCTTGGCGGTGGGTTTCTGATGATCGTCTTCACAGTGTTGGCGGTGATTGCTCGATACAACCGTTGACCCCGATCACGCTTGTTCTATTTTCATTACTACTAACTATTGAGTTGAAGTTGTACCGTCAATAGTATTAGATATGGGACTGTATTTCTGAACATGGGAATCTCCAACCCAACCGTCAAAGAAAATGCTGCAAGCGTTTTTGAGACAGTCTTCGCTGACGCAGCCGGTGAGAGTATCCTCGCGATTGGGTTTGGTGAGGAAACCACTACCTCTCTCATCGAACAGCTCGACAAACTCGAAGAGCCACCACAGGTTCGGCTCCTCGCCTCAGATGATGTTCTCAGGTGGGTCCGAGAGGACTTCCTCATGGCGAGCGCTGCCGCAGAATTGGTCGCCGCTGACACGCTCTCTTTGCGAGTGCTTCCTGATCCAGCCACCAATCAGCTACTGATCACTGAGAGTCAAGTGTTCAGTATCGTCCACGCTGGCTCCTTGACCGCTTGTACTGCTACTGACGACGCTGAATTCGTTTCGAACGCTCGTACGAAATACACCGATGCCTGGGAAGAGGCTCAGTGGACCATCCAGTAAATCCGTACCCAGTAGCAGGCCCCGTGTGACCACCGCTACCGGAGGTAGACTTGCGCAGCGGTGTCGAAG
>NZ_AOMF01000077.1 GCF_000336715.1 Halococcus thailandensis JCM 13552 | reverse complement strand
GACAGTCGCCGAAGACAATCCCGAATATCCGGCCGACGCGTCGATCATCGTCGTTGCATTTCGAAACGAAATTCTCGACGAACAGCCAGAGATGGTCGCCCCAGACTCACCGATCCCGCTGGAGGATCTGAATGAAGTCGGTATCAAACACTACTCGTTCCCTGCTCCTCGGCTTCGGCTTGGTGATCCTGAAACCGACAATTTCGAGGCTCTCGAAGACCTCGACGACATCGACAGCAACGGCACTGACGACGAATCCGAATCTGAATCTGAATCTGTAGATGCAACAGCTACCGATCAGGATGCGGGAACGGCAGAGGTAGAGGACGCCGCCGACGAACAAGACCAAGAGCTGCAACAGCAAGAGCAGGAATTAGAACAAGAGTTGGAGCAGCTCAGAGGGTTTCTGCGTGACAACGGTGTCCGTTCCGAAGTCGATGGGAGTGTCGTTGTCGCCGAGAAACTCGGCCAGAGCTACGAGATCACCCTCGATGGAGAGGTCAACGGTGACGGAGCCTTTCAAGACCGTCTCGAACAGCTCGCCAGCGAATATAGTTCCTGAACGCAGCTATTCCGTACTCTCAATGGTTTGTCTCCCGATTCGCCCAATAGTGAATCGCACGGCCTATGTGAGAATGACGGCCGCAATATTATTGCTCATACAGTGGTTCGGTCCGGGCGAGTATGGATACCCGTGCTTTACAGGCGAGCGTGGCCATCGTCTGTCTCCTCGTTTGCGCTACGGGTTCAATCCCGGCCAGTCCACAGGCCGGTTCTGTCCAGTCTCACTCTCCTGTAGACTCTCGCACGACGAACCAGATGGGTTTCTCCAAACAGGGTTTCGAAACCAGTGGCGGTTTCCAAGACAACCAGTTCCAGCAACCATCGTCACAGTTGCCCAACACACTCACGATCGTGAGTGCTGATGACGAACGCGTCTACTACAATGCTACGACGAGTGGACGCCTCAATCCAGGTGAACAGGCTGATCTCGTCGACGCTGAACAGCCCGATACTGTCACGAACACAACTGCCTCGGGTTCGACCGCTCAGGGTGGGAGCGACACGTTCAGGTTCACTGGCCAGATCACTGCACTCACCCTTAACGGTGGCCCCGCCCGCGTTCTCATCAACGGCCGAACAGTCAATCCAGCGACGATCCCGGATACTGCGCCTGCAAATGCTACGACAGCTTCGCTCACGATTCCGTCTCCCGAACGCGAAACCACTAGCTACCCCCAAGCAACGATCGATGTTTCGGGGGCCATTGCGCTCGATGAGCGCGGGCTCCGAGCGCGATTTCGTGAGCACCGTCTCGATGGACGGTTCGGTGCAACCACCAATACGACAGCCCGCCAGGCAGAACTCAGAACAACTGCAACACACATCGAATCGCGTATCGTGCGGCTCCGCGAGCGCCAATCAACGGTCATTACCGCATACAACAACGGATCGTTATCAGACCAAGAATTTCTCCGTAGCCTCGCACGAATCGACAAAGCCGCGGATGGTTTAGCAACCGCGACAGACCGCGTTGCAGCCCGTGCCAGCTCGATTCCAAAATCATCGATCAACGGTCAGCCCGCGGCTCGCTGGGCACGAAACAAGCAAATCGAACTGAACCCCTTACAAGGCCCAGTCCGCAACCGCATCGCCCAGACGCTTCGAGGAAACAGCACGGAGCCCATTAATATTCCATCAAATCTCGATCGCATCGCTCCGACCCCCAATGAACGGCTCGAACCGCTGTCCGTATATATCGAGACATCCCAACACGGAATCGTCCTCGCCATGGTTGATGGCGGCCAGTACTACCGAGAGGCGTCGCTTCTCGGTCAACGCAATGCTACCGGAAGTGCGTTGAATACTACCAATGCCGTCCGCACACAGGTTGGAGCGCTTTATCCGTGGGCCACAAACAATTCGGCGTATACTGGACTGAGCACTGATCGCAAAACACGACTCGCTCAGTACACGCTGTCTCACGACCACGGCCAGCTCACGACGCTACTCAACCAGAGCTCGGGGCGAGTTATCGCCGAAAAGCAACGAAAATCACTCTCGCGAATGCCGACAGCCACATCCCTCATGGCTGCCGAAAAGAGCTTCCAGCTTTGGGTCAACCGGACGTATCCGACCGGCCCGCTCGACATCTCGCTGATGACACCTGAAGGCCAACCAGTCAAGGGAACGATAGCGATCAATGACCGTCCGATCGAACAGACTGGCGAGGATGGTCAGCTGTGGACTATCACTCCCGCGGAGACACTGACAATCGTTGCTCAAGCAAACGGAGAGACGATTCGAATTCGAATCCCTCCGCGTCCATACTCGAACCGCTCTCCTAATCGGATTGAAAGTGGCTGATTCCACCAGTATTTCTTCACGGCAGAGGCGTGACCGGCTATGTCATCCTCACACTCTTCCACCCAGTCGGATAGCGCGAGTGCCGCCAGTGATGCCCTCACTCCACCGGCCGAGACGGTTCGCTCGTGTGCAGATCGCGAGCACCGACTCACCGAATACATCCGTGCGCATACTGGCGAAGATATCGCTGTCCGACTCACACCACACGTTCCGACTGCATGTGTCATCCCAACGAGCGAAGAAGCGCTGACCGACTCAGACAACGCCGAATTTTCCGACGACGAAGCTCGGCAACTCGTCGAGTCAGTTGACGCCGACTATCTCGTTCTCATCTCGACACACCCAGCGACCGTCGACAACCTCCCGATCGACGATCAGTTGACGGCTGATCGAGCACAACAGTTCGGCTCCGCGCTCCACGAACTGGGGCATATCCGCTATACGGCCATCGCGGACGCCGCAGCACGCCTCGAAGACCGCGTCGACGAAGCCCATCAGGAGTTCGTCCACGGCCTCTGGAACGCCTGTGAAGACGCTGCCATCGAAAACCAACTCAGACTCGATCAGAGCCAGATCGCAGCCGACCGAATCGAGCTCGTCAGGCGCAGCATCAGCACCCACGCTGAGGAGTATCAGACCGGAGAATCCTGTGCGTTTACCTTTCGAGACGCCATCGAGACAGCGCTGTACGACGAAGGCATCTACGACACGGGTGTTCGTGATGCGCTCTGCGATCCCGACGACGATCGGATCGTGTTCGCTGGTGACGCTGACCGACAGGCGTACGAGCAGGTCGCCGACAGCATCAACGAACTCGTCGCGACAGTCCTCAGTACGCCCAACTCGGTAGAGCGCATCGAACACATCCTCGACTGGTGGGAAAATGTCGTCAAACCGCTGCTTGACCCGTCCCAACAGAACCAACAGGAGTCCGGCCAGCCAGATCCTGATCGAGCCACCGGCGAGTCCAGTGCCAACGCCAGTAGCAGTGACAATAGTGGGTCATCAGCTGATGGTGAAACCGAGAAACCCACCGACGAGAGTGCAGATGCAGATCGATCGTCGGCGGAAGGTGAAGCCGATCGGACCAGCGAAAGCACTCCGGAAAGCAGTAGTTCGGGCGGCAATCCTGACAGTAGTAGGACTGACGAGGATGTCATACCAGATGAGATGGGTGAGGCAGATGAAAGCGAGGAGTCGAGTCGTTCGGAGGTGGGTGATCAGCCAGACCCGGATGCGATCAACACCGACCAGCGCCAGTCCCATCCAGGAGCGGATGTGCTCGACTATCCAGACATTGGAGGCGACGAAGACGCTGACGCACTTCGCCAGCCCGATCACGACGGCGAAGACGAAGGCGAAGCCGGATCAACCGGAGACGGTGGAGATGAAGAAGGGTCAGCTGACGACCATCAGGATGTTAGTGGCGAGGACGATGCTCGTGAAAACGCCGATACAGTTGGTGGGTCGGACACCGACACCGGTTCAGACGAGGGTGGCGATGCTGACCCTACGCCGGATAGCGGCACAGACGCAGGCAACAGCGAGGAGACGCCCGGAAGCGACGATGGGAGGTCTTCCCAGAACGACGATTCTGGCGCGAACCACGACAAGAACACCGATGTAGCTGGCGAGAATAATGAACAGGGCAGTGGGGATGGATCCGAAGGGCAAACATCGGAGTCACAATCTCAGTCCCAGTCCCAGTCCCAGCCCACCGGAAATCCGTGGGGGACCAGCAACGACACGAGTCAGACTTCGCTCGGGAGCTTCTCCGCATCGGAGTCCCAGACTGAGAGTGGAGCATCCGCTTCGGATAGCGGTGGCAGCGACGAATCGCCTGTCAACGAATCCGATGCGAAGCGTGACGGCCCATCCACGGGCGCTGGTGACGCTAATGAACCAGAGTCGGAGTCAGAATCGGACGAAAGCGACACCGGAGGCGATTCTGGAAACGACACTACCGACGGCAGTGATGAGAACAGCACTGATGACGGATCGAACACCAGTAGTGGGAACGACAGTGAGAGCGTTGGCGACGAGGGACCTGCCGAAAGTGGCAGCATCGAGGACGAGAGCCCCAGTCGTGAGGATACAGCCACAGGGGACGATCGGACAGCGGATACGGACAGCAGCGACACCACAAGTAATGATGGTGACGAAGAGCGTGAGGGCACGTCGAACGAGAGTGCTTCCGACGCAAACGAGCAGCCACCGGCACCAAGCCCTGCTCACACGGGCGGAGAAGAGAGCCTTGATCGCGAGGGTGCGCTCGAAACTGACCACGAGGCGGCACACGATGAAGCCGAGCGTGCAACGCCCGACGAGATCGCACTCGAACACGATCTCGAAGACGTTGCCGATGCGCTCGATGTGCTTGACGAGCAGGACGGCGGTGGGGCCACACCGGGATCGCTGTCGGAACTCGCCATCATGCCGGACACAGAGGGATCGAACACTGCTGATACAGCCGAGCGGTGGGGAGACGCCGCTGCCGACGCGGAGTTTGTTGCAGACGCGCTCCGAAAGGCGCTGAAAGAGAGCCGCCGGGATGCAGATCGATCCGGCGTCACCAGCGGAACGTTCGACCGGCAACGTGCGGGCGCGCTCGCTCGCGGTGATGTGGGTGCGTTCAGCGTGCGCCAACCCGGTGACGACAAGCAGTACGACCTCGTGATGATCCTCGATCGCAGNGCTCGCTCGCGGTGATGTGGGTGCGTTCAGCGTGCGCCAACCCGGTGACGACAAGCAGTACGACCTCGTGATGATCCTCGATCGCAGCGGGTCGATGCGCCGGCATATGCATATCGACACCGCTGAAGACGCGCTCGTGCGGTTCGCGATCGCGTGTGAGGATATCGGCATCAACGTTGGCGTGGTCGATTTCACGCAAGACGAGGCACGACTGGTCAAACCGTTCAGCGTCGAATGCGAGCATGTCCGTGAAAGCTTGCTCTCCAAGCAGTATGGTGGCGGGACACCGCTCGCCGACGCACTGGGACTGGGTCGAGAACTCCTCGAACAACGACGCAACAGCCCGCTCGTGCTTGTCGTCACCGACGGCAAGCCGGGCGATGCAGACGCCTATCACGACGAACTCGCCCAATCGTACGCGCCCGTCTGTGGTCTCACGCTGGTTCTCGATCAGCCCTCGGGAAGTGTGCCCGAGAAGGTTGCTCGAAACGAACGGTTCTACGACCGCCACGTGTACATCCACGAGTCGAGCCAGCTTGCCAACCGGCTTGATCAGTTCGCCGTGATGTTCGACGGACTATGATCCTGTAGCCGGGCTGCGGTTTTTCTTTCCGTGAGGGGTGAGGGAATCCTCATGTCCAACACGTTGTCTTTCATCGATGGAACAGAACTCGTCTTCAAAACACCTCCGTGGTGCTCTATTGAAAATGCGGTACGGGAGTACGATCATAGCGTCTTGGCGAGTTTCTTGATGTTGTTGAGCGCGAACAGGAGAACGATCTCACGGAACTGACGATACCAGAACCGCGAACGCAGGGCGGAGTCCTGCGTTCGCTTGACCGTCGAATAGGATGTCTCGGACATCCAGCGCTGGGTATAGCCTTTTGCTCGGATGAGCGCGTTATTCGCAACAGCCATCGGTCTCGATCCTTGGTGGTGAACGAGGTACTCAACGTCTAACGCAGCGATTTCGTATTCGGTGTGCCAGTCCTGGAACCCATTGTCAGCAGCCACGGACCGCAGGTCGTCCGCATTCCGGCGGACGACCCGCGGGCCAGCTTTCGTGTCGTGTTCGCGCTCGATACAGCAGTGGACGTCCAGCACCGCAAGCGACTCTGTATCGGTTAGCGTCGTCGCTTTGATCGTCTTGACGCGTCGCCCACATCGCTGGAGGTAGTACTGGGAGGCTTGCTTCCGCTCGAAAAACGTGCTGTCCAACGCGACATGTCCAGACTGCGGGTGTTGCTGCGCTGAAATGCGCAGCAACGCCCGCCAGATGTACATCGCGTACCGATCGAGTGAGTGGTAGAACGCGGTAGGATCAAGCAACGCATCCGGGTGAAGCCCGAGCTGGTCACATATCTCCGGCATGAGGCTCAACCGATCGACAAGTTCGGCATAGCTGTAGCCCTCTTCCTTGCGAATACAGTGTGCGACGATGTGAGCTTCGCGGGCAAGCCCGCCCGAGTCGGGCTTGCCTGCTCGCTTCCCCAACGCTTGTTTGGCTACACGCAGTGCTGTCTCAACGAGGTCGAGAAGCGCGACACCCATAATCGACTTCTCGACCTCGATTCCGCAAATTCATTACGGAGCAATCCCGTCGCCGTCGTCCATTTTCAATAGAGCACTCCGTGGGCGTCTTGGAATCTCGATGTCCACCGGAACGATTCAGGACGCGATGTCGCTCACCCAAAATACAGTGCGGATGCCCCTTCCTCAACGAGCGGCGGAACTGCGCCGAATGGCGGAGTGAAGCCGCGAGTAGGGAGGGGAGNTCACCCAAAATACAGTGCGGATGCCCCTTCCTCAACGAGCGGCGGAACTGCGCCGAATGGCGGAGTGAAGCCGCGAGTAGGGAGGGGAGGAGCACGTCAGCTGTCCCGTACCCTGTCTCGTTTTCCGCTCGATACAGCTGCCGTAGCAGTCCGGCTCCCAACCAGTATTTCAAGTACCTCTCCATCGTAATGTGTACTGATGGAGGTCCGACGTACTGCGCCGGTTAAGCTCGCTGTTTCCGACGAGCACCNCAGTATTTCAAGTACCTCTCCATCGTAATGTGTACTGATGGAGGTCCGACGTACTGCGCCGGTTAAGCTCGCTGTTTCCGACGAGCACCGCGACGACCTCCACGCAACCAAAGACCAGTTCCTGCACTGTGCGAACCGCGCCGCCGAGTTCTGTTGGGACAACTACGACTACGACGACTGCGTGACATCGAAGGATACAGCGGAGCGAGCGTTGTACGACTCGCTCCGCGACGAAACCGACGACCTCCACGCCAATCTCGTCCAGAAAGCGATTCGTCGCGCCGTCGAAGCCGTCAAATCCGGCGTTGACCGCTGGAAAAAGGGCAAACGTACCAACCAACCACACTTCGACTCGTGGAGCGTCGTTTACGACAAGCGGGCGGCGACCATTCACGACGACCGGGTGTCGCTTGCGACTCCTGACGGGCGTATCGAGTGCGACTACGTTTCACCAAGCGACGAAACCCGCGAGACACCCTACTCGAAGTACGTCGCCAACGACGACTTCGAGTTCCGCACGAGTACGCTGCAGTACGACACGGTGACGCAGGATTTCTACTTCCACGTCGGAACGCGAAGCTATGACAGCGAGACCAACGAAGATCCCGATGGTACGGTAGATACCGAGCACCAGACGGTCCTCGGCATCGACCTTGGCGTCAACAGTCTCGCCGTCGCTTCGACAGGTCGGTTCTGGCAGGGCGACGACTACGACCACTGGGTACGGGAGTTCGAAAAGCGTCGGGCGAAGATGCAACAACGCGAGACGCAAGCAGCGCACAACGCGCTGCTGCGTCTCGGAAAGCGCGAACGCGCGTGGCGCAAGCAGTACATCCACACCGTCAGCAACGAAATCGTGTCCGAAGCCGTCGAAACCGGCTGCGACGTCATTGTATTCGAGGAGTTGACCGATATCCGCGAACGCNTGGCACCATTACTGGGCGTTTCATCGTCTGTACGAGTACGTCGCGTACAAAGCGCCCGAACGCGGTGTGGCAGTCGAAGAGGTGACGCCGAACCACACCAGCCAACGGTGTTCTCAGATCGGCTGTGGCTTTACACACGAGAACAACCGCGATGGCGAACACTTCCGTTGTCAGAAGTGCGGCTACGAAGTCAATGCGGACTACAACGCGGCGAAGAACGTCGGGCTACGGTATGCCCGGAAGCGCCAACACAGCCTGCGTTCCGCGCCCACGTCGCGGAACGCAGACGCACCCGTAGATGTGCGTATACATGGTGGGACGCTGAACGGCGACGGTCCCCGGCCTCTTGCCGGAGACTGATTGCCGGGAGTCCACATCAAAGCCCCTCCCTCAGGGAGCGAGCGTCAGCGAGCGAGCAGGGAGGGGTCATTTACNTCCCCGGCCTCTTGCCGGAGACTGATTGCCGGGAGTCCACATCAAAGCCCCTCCCTCAGGGAGCGAGCGTCAGCGAGCGAGCAGGGAGGGGTCATTTACTTGGTGTGATTCCTAGAATGAAGTGTTTCGTTACCACTTCGTTCTTTTGTCTACCAGACTAACTAGAAGGCTAGTAGTATGGTATTATATTTTACGATAGCAGCACATAATTCCTATATTTAGCTAGTACCTAGATAGAACCGTCGTTAGGGATGCTAATACAATCGTTTACCACTGTTCCGTATCACGTTCGCCTCATAGAAAATGGTCTTATGAAGGTGGCGTAATTGCGGACCCCCCCCCCCCCTCCCGCCCCTCTCTTATAAAAGGAACATGGCCAAAAGACTTCCCAGACAATGAAGACATTCCAGACAGGGGGTTTATCTTTTCGTGTCACAACTGATCTACACATGGATGGATCGGACCCTTCCGAACCGGGCGGGCAGCCTACCCAGCAATCGGGATTGCGTGATTTCTCAACGAGTTCACAGGTACTGGCGGATGGGGACGTTTTTCAAGGAGATAAGATACAGCCTGAGTCCATGCCTGAGCGCGAATCCGAACTTGGGGAGATCCACAGCGCAATCGAACCCGCTGCCCGTGGGGAAAACCCACGCAACCTTTTCATCTACGGGAAACCTGGACAAGGAAAGACCGCAGCGGTGCGTCTTAAACGAGAGCAGTTTTCCCAGTTCGCTGATCGTGAGGATTTGGACGTTACGATCACATATATCGAATGCAACTCGGCCAACAAATCCTATCACGTTCTGACAACCGCATTGAAGAAGCTCAAGGAACTAAATAACAAACCGCGTGGAAGAACGATTGACAACCTCTATTCAGAGGTTTTCGACTACATGAATTCACATGGCGGGACCTACATATATGTTCTCGACGAGATCGACCGCATCAAGGACGATGATGAAAATGATGATCTAAATATTCTTTACAAGCTACCGCGAGCGTACTCCTCGGAGGATCTCGATGATGACATCGGTTGCTCTGTGATAGGGATCTCGAATGATCGGCGATTCAAATCCAACCTTTCACCACGGATCAAGGACGCTCTTTACGATACTGAAGTTGATTTCTCTCCATATACTCATGAAAATTTGCGAACGATACTCTATCGACGGGCTGCGAAAGGGTTGAACGATACGGAAGTGATTTACAAAGACGGCGAGACGGCCGGGTTGCGAAGTTCTGTCATCTCTGAGAGCGTAATCGAAGCATGTGCGGAGAGTGCCGAGCGTGAGCGCGGGTCTGCACGCCAGGCGATCGACCTTCTCGGCCAAGCTGCGACAATTGCACATGATGAGCGGGACGATGAGGTGAGCATTTCCCATGTTAAAAATGCACAACAAGAAGTGAATAAGAACTACATTAAAAATATGTTAAATGATCATACGTCTGATGATCTGCTAGCGTTGTGTGGCGTCTTGTATCTCGAATCCAGAGCTAAGACGCCTGCACGGACGAACCAGATCCATGAGCACTATACGACGTATGCTGAGTCCGTTGGCGATACACCGCTCGTACAACGTCGTATGCGGGATCGTCTCCAGGATCTTTCGTTGACGGGAGTGATCAATATGGTGAAGGTGGTTGGTGGTCAGAGGGGAGGTGCGCGGTGGGAGGTTGAACTTGCAATTCCGCTGGACGAGACAGTCGATATACTCCTGAACGACGACAGCTATGCAGAACACTACGAGCGTATTGCTGAGGAAATAGCATCAGAATTGTAGTGATCTTATTTAATGAAATAATTGTTGTTTAGATTGAAAATGAATTCTAATTGCGGACACCCCCCGTGTAGCCGTTGTCTTCAGGCCCTCTACTCCACGCTAATTCCGGACATGCCCCCCTCCCCTCCCACTCATCATATTCATACACCGTCTCGTGTGACATTACCGATGTGTTGGGAGTCACATTAATGTGGGTGCTTCACAAACTGTGTCGGAAGGCCCGCTTTGGAGACTCATAATGGAGGTTCCAACCGGTGCGATTCCGTACATCGAAAATCAGTGGTCGCACCACGAGTTCGTCACGGCCGTCCAGCCTCAGTATGCGCTGGTGAAAATCACGACCGCACGTGCGCTCCATGACGAGTACGGCGAAACCGCCGATTCATATTATGGAGAAGACACGAAGGTCATCACCACAACGACGATCACCGACTCAACTCTGAATCTGCTCTCGTGGGAAAAAGAGTTCGACATCGTTCATGATTTCGATCCTGCATTTCACATCCCCTGCGATTACTCCACCTACGAGGACGCTGACCCAGAGGAACGTACCGAGAACGTCTCCAACTACCTCGAAGGCACGATCACAATGCAGCGCTGGCTCCGCGAAGCCAGCAGCGAGACACAGATCCTCCCGCTGATCAAGGGCGTCACTGACGAGGAACGTGACCGAGCCGTCGCAACGCTGGAGCCACACGAGTTTCCGGGCTACGTGTTCTATGGCACGCAATACTTCACCAGTGGTGACGGTATCCTGATCAACGAACTCGTCGCAGACGTGACCGCCACCACACGCGGGCACGATCGTCCACTGCTGCTGATCGGTTGTCTCTCGCCGAACTTCCTCCAGCGGATGCCCCGACAGGTCGTCGCCGGCAGTGGCGTCCAGCGCTGGCGGATGCACATCAAACCACGCAAGCAGGAGCCGGCAGAGATGCGTGAAGCATGGGCCGAGCTTCGTGGAGAAGTCAGCACCGCCCTCGCGGCACCGCCAGAAACCGAAAGCGAGAGTGGATCCCAGCCACCGGCACAGGCACAGCCACAGCCACAACAGACCAAGACCGCCGAAGACAGCGATACTCCTCCCACGGAAACAACGCCGCTCTCGACATTTGCGACTCGCGATGACGCTGACGCTGATGCTGATGCTGATACAACGGATTCACAGGAAGAATCACCTACTGCGAGTCCCACGGACAAACCAGAGACCGAATCGGGGAGTGGAGACTGACGATGGGTGGACGGTTTGGCGGCTCGACTGACGGTAGTTCAGCATACGAAGACCGCCGTCCGCCGCTCGAAGAACGCGAAGACGAGCATGAAGAGGTGATGGAGGCGCTCGAACAGTTCCGACGCGACCAGCGCAGAGAGGATGGCGACGACATTACCGATTCTATCGACGGCGACAGCGATGCTGACACTGATACTGATATCGATGGTGATGGCGACGAAGACACTACTGCCGTCGAATCCGCTGCCGTCGATGACGAAGATGGTACGGAAGCAGACAGAGAGAAACGGGTGGATGCGCTTGAGGACAGCGACCAGCCTCAGTCGTGGCACGAAGCCGTCCAGCAGCGCGAAGGCTACAACGAGCTCGTTCTCGACGAGTATGCAGACTACGCAAGCGGCGGCTCCGAACGGCACGAGCGAGAGGCCGGTGCGTTCTACGACGAGATGTTCGACCGAATCGACGAATTGGGACCACTGCACTCCGACCGTCACACCGCGGCCGACGCCACTCAGCAATCCACCGATTCTACTGAGTCGGCAGATCTCACTGGCGATGGAGACTCGTTCGGCACCAGCTCGCTCGCCGCCTCAAGCGGCGTCCTTGACGAAATCGGTGGGGTGGACTATGCCGACCTCGAAGAACCCGGCGACGCAGGGACGCCCTCGTCAGCTGGCGATGTCCGCACCGACCGGAGCGGCCTCGACACCACGCTCGGAAGCCAGCGCAAAGCGGAGATGCACCGCCTCGAACGCGGCACCGACATCGCAGGCGGCTACGACTGGGACAAAAACGAGCCAGTCTCAGCGCCCGACCCCGACCCGCGCGACAGCCTGAGTGGCGAGGACCTCAGCGCGGTCAACGACGCGGCGACCGATCTTGCTGGCAAACATGACGAGGCAACGCGAGCAGAGATCTCCCACCAACTTGCCGGTGCCGTCGAGAATGGTGACGATGTCGCAACCGCCGCCGCTGAACTGGACGACGGACTCACCGACGGGAGCGTGACGCTTGAGAGTCCACCGGGACAGAGCGATGATCCACGCCACCGGCGCACGCGTATCCAACAAGAAGAGATCGAAGCCGATTTCGACCATCTCCAGCAGATCCACGACGAAACCGCCGACGGAGTCAACACCGGCGAACGCGCCAGTATCGCCCATGCAGCCAACGAACAAGCACGAATCTCGCCGCGTGAAGTGCTTCCAAACGCGCCCGACAGTACAGATTCGTACAAAGGAGATGATGTTGAAGAGCAGTGGGGAGAAGAAGGTCGTGAAAACATCAAGCGCGGCATCCGGACGATACGGCAGGGGTTCGAAGACGGAACCGTCGAGATCCAGACCGAGACCAAAGACGGTCACGAAACCGTCGAAGCGACGCTTCGAACCGGGCCGGTCGCGGATGCGGCCGTCGAACAACTCACCGAAGATGTCGCAAGCGGGCTGAATGCATCCCATCCGCCACGACGTGCTGTCTCGGAAGTGGTCTCCGAACTCGACTCCAACCCGCGGCTGAACGACGTATTTGATGCGTCAGGCTACGACGCCCGCGAATATCTCTCGTCGGAGGAAACCGAGACCGTCACCGAAGCAGTGAACGACCTCGAAGAGGACTTCCCGCAACTCGCTACCGACCGCGACGAAGCAGAGCAGCGTCTCGCCGGCATGATCGTCGACAAAGGCTACACGGAGAGCGACGCGCTCGTGATGGACACCGTCCGTGACGCAACCGACAGCGGTGAGATGGCATGGACAAGAGACCAGATCGAGATCGACCAGTACTACACCCCGCTGATGGACAAAGAGATCAGAAAACTGGATACCGCACTTCGAACCGGGAAACAGGACAAGAAGTACCCCCGCGCTGCCACAGACATGTCTAGCGATCAATTTGAATTCATCGAAAGTCAACACAAATTCCAATCGAGTGCGCAATACATCGGCCGGGATGATGCAACAGGCCAGCCGCAATATCGTGCTGATGTCGAAGGGCGAGTCAACGGACTCGAACATCCTGACTCTCCAAGTCAGCATCAAGTGGGCTGGCTCAGCTCGCCAAAAGGCCACCCATCCAACGGAACGCCGCTGAAAGTGACATGGTTCAAATCATCCGGTATGAATGACAAGGTGATAGGTCGAAGTGGAGATGCCCCTGAAATCGTGGGATCGCGAGACTATCTCCGAGTGGGTGATCGTGTCCGCTTTAGCGATGCGACCGTCTCACAGTACGGCGGTGCCAACGGGTCAGAGAACACAGTCGCTGTGCGCGAAGTCACGCAAATCGAGATTCTCGAAGAGGGCGACGGCGACATCATCCACGGAGGGATGGGGATGGACAGCGGCCAGTCAGCAACTGAACAACCACCGGACAATCATCGCGATGTGCTGTCGCAGGAACGTGACGAGCCTGAGCCAGAGGATTTCGATACCATCGAAGCGTACTGGGACGAAGTTGGTCACGACAACGATACACGGCGTCCTGCCGACGCCGATACGGTCACTGCCGAACGAACTGTCGTCAGCGACGACGGGGCGTTCACACCGGACGATTTGGGCGAGCGTGACGGTGTCGAAACGGGTGTCGGCGCTGATGGGAGCCGACAATATACCGTGACCGGCCGCGAACACGGCCGTCCAACGGGCAATCCCTACCAAGCTGCAAAGCACAAAGAACGCGAGAAAGAGCGACGCAGAGGCAAGCAGTATCAAGACTCGCGTGATAGCTATCACGAATACCAGCGCAAACGCTGGGATATCCCCGAAGAACTCTACGAGTCCGGTGAGGCCGAGCAACGCGAGAGCGACAAAGAAAGCCGGAGAAACGGCTACCGACGGGATGCTCAAGAGCAGTTCGGCTACACCGACACCCAAGTTCACGCTGATCTCCCATGGCCGGACAACGACACTGAACGGCGACCACAACGGCCGGCTTCGGACACAACGCCAGCACACCGGCCGGATGTCGACAGCAAGCAGCTTCCCTCTCGCAAATCCAGAGACAAAGCGGACGTTGCAGACATTCCAGGCTTCGATCCAGAATCCTCCTGAATTGGTGACGAATTCGTGTGTTAGTTGTGATTTGATTAGTGTTTTGGGTAACGAATATCAATCAGCAGAGTGTAGTTAGCACGAGGCCGGTCAACAATGGTCGCCCAACATACTCAGGACGAGGATACCACCACTGAGAATAGCCGTAGTGACGACAGCCGTTTGAACAGTAACAACACTAACGACGATACCGAACATACAGGCTCCCACTCAGAGCACGATATTGTCGAGGTGAGAGATGCTGTCGTTAATGAGCTATGCGACATGACTGAGGGTAAATCGGCCACTCATGCGGTTGAGCCTGAACGTGTGATCAACGTTATCACAACCGAAGATGGGGTTGAACGGGAGCACGTTGAGGAAGCGATCGAGACGGCACTGATGGAAGGGTACTGTTACGAACCGTCCATATCAGAAGAAACTGGTGATGGTCTCCTCTACCCCATCTGTAGGCCAATCACGGACAACGAGAGCGATCAACCAGCAGATGATGAGGAAGTAAGCGATACTACTCAAGAAGCAACCGATACCGAAGAGAGCGACGCTCCGGAAGAGAGTGTCGCCATCGATCTCAGTTCTCTCCGGTCGTACTTTGAGACCGCCAGCAACACCGAGGATGTAACTATGGAAACGGTTGTCAAAAATATCGAGTCTGGGATTCTCGGTGACTCTAATTATTCTCTCGAAGAGCTGGAGGCAGCAGTTCATGACAGCGAATGGGACGGGGAATTCCGTGAACCAATCCTCTCCTGTATCGAAGCCATTGTCGAACAGCGCGAAGCGAACAGAGAGTTCAACCGCAAGGTCGAAAACGGTGAGATCGAAACCAATACTGAATTCCCCACACCCCCTGAACAGGAGATGCAAGAAGGTGATGGGCCGCCACGGCCACCCGTTGACCCAGACGCCGAACCAGAGCCTGAATGGGACGACACTGATCCGATCCTTGACGAATACCATGATCAGTATCAGCCGGAATTCCCCGGCCAGATGAGTGGCGAGTCCATTCACCTCGAGGACGACGACATGGAGTGGCGCGAACCACGATCGCTGTACTGACCGCGCTGTCGCGGACTACCTTGGACATTCACGAACCGCCGTTCACTTTCGCTTTCCTCCCCGGAGGTTTTTGTCCGAAGCCCGATAATCGTAGTACTGTCTCCCGACCGAATCCCACGTGGAGGCAGTGACAATCCCATGGCCGAAGTACGCTCACACGCCGAAGAAATCCACGACCAGTTCGCCGATCGAGACGGGTTCGACGTGACCGTCGATGAAATCGAAGAGCGCCTCGACACGTTCGTCAACGACTACCAAGTTCCGATCGAAGAAGCTCGCCAGACCGTCACCAACAACTACTACGACCAGACCGAGAGCGATCCAGAATCGCTCCGTGAAAACAACGAACACCGTGATATCGGGAGTATTGATGCATCTGACGAGTGGGTCGATATCACGGGCAAAGTAGTCGAGCTCTGGGAGTCGGACGCCGACGCTGTCGGACAGGTCGGCCTCATGGGTGATGAAACTGGCCGGATCAAGTTCACCGCGTGGGCGAAATCCGACCTCGATACGCTCGAAGAGGGTGCAGTATACCAGCTCGAAAACGTCGTCACTGGCGAGTATCAAGGTCGGTACTCGGTGAAGCTGAATTCCAATACGAGAATCACTCCAGCAGATGAGGAGATCGAAGTCGGTGACAACACCACCGAGGTTGAGGGGGCGCTGGTCGCTATCCAGAGCGGAAGCGGCCTGATCAAGCGCTGTCCCCACAACGATTGCACGCGCGTCCTCAACGATGGCCGCTGCTCCGAGCACGGCGAGGTCGACGGTGAGTTCGACCTCCGGGTCAAGGGCGTCCTCGATGACGGCTACGACGTCGAAGAGGTGATTTTCAACCAAGAGATGACCGAAGATCTCGCTGGGATCACTCTCGCCGAAGCGAAAGAGCGCGCGATGGACACGCTCGATACGGCAGTCGTCGGTGATGATATTCGCGCAGATATCATCGGTGGGTATTATCGTGTCGCCGGCCCGAAACTCGGCCGGTACGTTCTGGTCGATGAGTTCGAGCGTCTCGGCACGCGCGGCGATGCCGACGAAATCCTCATCCAAGCGAGGTCGCTGTAGATGAGTTCGAGTTCAAGCTCACCGGGACGGGAGGTTGCTCGGCGGCTGTTCGCCAGCGAGTTCAACGACATCGGGTACATTTTCACCGAATCCGACGACGACATGGCTCCAAACTACGCGCTATTGCCGACAGGCGCGAAGGCCAACCGCGTCTTCTTCGTCGGCACGCTCACTGACACCGAAGACGTGGGCAGCGATGAGGAATACTGGCAGGCGCGTGTGGTCGATCCGACAGAAACGTTCTACGTCTACGCTGGGCAGTATCAGCCCGAAGCCGTACGGATGCTCTCGAAACTGGAAACCCCAGAATACGTCGCGGTCGTCGGCAAACCCCGGACATACGAAACCGAAACTGGGATGGTGAACGTCGCAGTCCGGCCGGAATCGATCACCGTCGTCGACGAGGCGACCCGCGAACGGTGGGTGATCGAAACGGCCGAGCAAACGCTTGATCGCCTCGAACACTACGACAACGAAACCAACGACTACGCACGGATGGTCGACGAGCGCTACACCACCTCGCTTGAGACCTACCGCGAGGAGATCATCACCGCACTCGAAAGTCTCGATGAGATCGAAGAGGCTGATAATGCCGACGACTCCAGTAGTAGCATCAGCGATGCTGGTACTCCCGGTGAAGACGCCGAAAGTACCGATACGGACGATACCGCTATCGGCACCGAAGCCAGCAGTACTGCTGGCACCGACGGGGATACTGACGAAATCGTCACACGCGATGTGAACGACGAGTCCGACACCAACGCGGACGCAGACACCGACACTGACGCTGACGCCAACGCAGCAGCGGAGCAAGACTCCTTTTGATCTCCCTCCATCAGAATTGCCAGCTCCCAGCTACAGTCGAAAGCTGACATCTGCATCAGCGAGCGGTGTTGCACCCTGTTCGACCGCCTGCTCGGCCGACAGCCGGTCCTGCATCACGAATACGTTCTGGTCGCTACGGCTCGTGTGATACACCGAGTTGCGCAAGATGTCTGCGTGATCGGTATACTTCGGCTTCACCACGCAGAATGGTTCGATCTCGTTGGGTGAAACACGCTGTAGATCATAGAAATACTCACCCAAGAAATCGTCCACCTCATCGATTTCGGCGGTAGGGACCTCAAAGCGGTATTTCTCGCTGTTGTACCACTCACGCAGCTCGGTGAAGATTTCATCGGTGTCGAAATACTGGCTGAAGATATAGAGATCTGCATCCTCGACTTCGAAGGCAGTGATCTCCGTGGTGTCAACATCGAAAGTGGACATCGGATGGGACTCCGTTTTGAGGCCGATCAGCTGCTCTCGGTACGCTCATGTGTTCTCGCCGAGTTCTCATCTACCTTTCGGGCGAAAAGGACTTGTCAAATGGTGTCATACACCTACTCAGAGATGGGATCAACCGAACGTGAGTTGGTCACGCTCTTTCGAACCAAAACGGTCGACCCGGACAGCCAGCCCGAACTCGCACGCACGCTTCTCGAATCCCGGACGAAAGTGTCGAGTGAAACCGGCTTTATGATGAAATTTGGCGAGCGAAGCCACCGTGCGTTCACCGTCTTCGACGCTTACGATCTCGGTGGCGAAGGCTACCCCGTCTCTGAATCCGCACTTGATTCACTTCCCGCATACATCCGCGCCACTCTCGAACGTGATGGCGTGGTCCAGATTCTCACCCACTACGATACCGCCGAGAGCGCATTCGCCGATATCTCGCTTGCTGACGAACCCACCTCCGAGGAACTCATCGCTCGGATGGCGCTCCTGCTCGGTCGTGGGCTCTCACTCCACGAAACAGTGGATTATCTCGTCGTCAAGGAACTCGATCACTATGCAGCCGAACAATGGGCGTCGATCCGAGGCGTTGGCGTTGAAGCCGTCCGGACGAACGTACGGGAAGCTCAGGAACAGCTCACGCTCTCCTGAATACGTTTCAGAGAATCTTTCAAAATTTCTTGAAGGCGACGAGAAACCCACCAACGAACCCCGCACCAATGGGGAGTGTCGCACCAAGTGTCGTGAGCCACGACGGAACCGACTGAAGATTCTGGTGTACACCCGCGAGTGCGGTGTCGAGCACCTGCCACTGGACATCAAGAATCTCCTGGTGATCGAGATACGCGAAGATCGCCAGCTGGACGCCGATCAGTGCGATCACGAGCTTGAGTAGTTTCTTCGCCGCAAAGCCGGTGACACCGCCTGCGAGCGCGCTGCCTCCAAACGCCACTCCGAGGTTCCCAGCCATGGATTCGATCCCCAGCACGAGCTTTCTGTCCCACTTTTGCCCGTGTCGGTCTTTATCTTATCGGCCTTTTCTTGACAAATCGAAAGCGATAAAACAATTGTCATGGTATGTTCTTGACGACATGATGAAAGACTTGTCCGGGTTCCAACGGGATATTCTCTATGTGATTGCCGGAATGGGAGACGGCGAATATCCACACGGCCTCTCGATCAAAGACGAACTCGAACAGCACTACGAGAGAGAAATCAACCACGGTCGGTTGTATCCGAATCTCGATGAATTGGTAGAGATGGATCTCGTCGAAAAAGGGACAATCGACAGACGTACCAATTCCTACACACTTACCCAGCGCGGACACCGCGAGATCGAAGACCGTCGTGAATGGGAAAACCAGTACGTCGATCTTGAAATCTAAGCCGGATTTCAGTGATTTTAAGTGGTTGATAGCGGGAATGGCAGTCGTATGGCAAACTTGATCGTCAAATCGGCTGTGAAGGAGCAAATCGACCAGAACGTGTCGTCGGATTTCTACGACGAACTCGAAGGCGACATCGAGCAGGTGCTGGCGGACGCAGCCCAGCGTGCGACGGACAACGATCGCAAGACCGTCCAGCCGCGCGACCTCTGAACGGCAGTCTGTCGGCCAGTCACGCGCGTTTTTCTCCTCCAGAGCAGTAGAGATGCTCGATCACGATCCCACCATCGATCGATTCGGTGCCGAAGACGATGACCGCCCACAGATCGTTCAGTACGTCGGTGTTGCACTCCGCGAGTGGCCGCCGCTGTTCAGCGTCGAAGACGATGGCAGCCGCAACGACTACGCCTACGTCGCACTTCGCTTGGACCTGTTTCAGGGCGAGTACTATCCGTTTTCCGCGTTGCAGAAACGGCTCGACAAGTACGATATCGACGCCACTATCGTTGGCATCGACACCACCAGCGAGAACGATCTCCCCCGACTACTCCTCCAAGTCAATACCGCCGAAACGAGCATCGACGAGAACGTGTTCGAGCACGATCGCTGACGGTCACCCACAGTGAGCGCGGCGACTGTGGTTTGTCATCTCCAGAGGGGCTGAGAGGACCGAGCACGATCTGCTCGTTCCGGTGAGATCATGGCTACTAACGCTACCAGTACCAACAGCGACGCCAGCAGCACCAGCGACGATACCACCGGTGCTGATGGCGACGCCCACGAGACAGACGCATCGACCGACAATCAGAACCAGACCGGGACTACGGTGAGTGCCGAGAGCCTCCTCGCCAGAGAGCACACGCTTGCGTTCTGTGGCCTCAATCCCGAGGACGACGCTTCATATCCCGATGCTGTCGACCCAGCAAACAGCGACGGGCGACTCAGCGACGACGCACTCTCGTTCAAAGAGGTTGTTCGCCACCTACCGATCGCGAGCAGCGGTGACCTCTACGCCGACAATCGATTCGTCGATGAGGACGGCGACATCGCCACTGCCGCAATCCGTGATGTCGACGGGCTCGACACCGACGCAATCGAGCAGGCGACCGGTATGAGCGTCGAAGAGATCGCTACCGGGGCCGCACACCATGACTCGCTCGTCGAGGTATCCGATCATCAAGACATCATCGATGAGCGCCGACTCGCGCTCCATACGCTCGGCCTCCCCGTGAAGTTCCGCTGGCAGATCGCGTCGGATCAGTACTGCATCGTCCAGCCTGCCGACGCGTACATGCCCACAGTGGGGGCGCTCCAAAAACGCGGCGCGACCGACGCATTCGGTTGGGCGCACTACCGCGACTGGGGTGGGACGCTCAAGATGAGTGTGATCTTGCCGAACCTCCGTCGGACACTCATTCCTCCTGACGACGATGATGATGAAGACGATGACGACGATGAGGACGATAGTGATGCTGCCTCCAGCGCTCAACAGCGCGACAACGCACTCATCGGCGCGACTGGTGAGGATAGTGACGGAGAAGGCGTCACGGTCTACGGTGGATTCCAAACGGGATACGACTTCCGGGGCTCTCAGACCCTGTGGGCGCGGCCGCTGCTGTACGTGCCGGCGAGCGATGCTGCCATCTTCGGGATGGGGCAGCGCTACTCCCGCCGGCACGTCGGATCGGCTACCGACGCGATCCACGAGCGCAAAAACGACCGCGTGCCCATCAACGAGTGGTGGGGCAACATCTACGACGACATCGAAAACCAGACGACTACGGTCGATCGGGCGATTCTCCGCAGTCGCGCGGTCGCGATCGATTTCGAGGACGTGCCCTACTCGGTCGACGAGTTCTACACCTACTTGGGCATCCCCGGCAAATACGCCGAAGAAGCGGCCGACCGTGCAAAGGCATTCGCGAGCCCACCAACGTCGCCCACGATCTGGAATCTCCAGCTCTCACTGCTGGTTGCACTCGATTCATTCTACGAGGGCTCACGCGCTTCGGATACGTATCAGAGCTACAACGAAGTCGCCCAGCAGTTGCTCCGCAAGCCCGCTCACTCGATCCAACTCGCGTTGAAAGAACACGATCTCCGGGCCGACGAGAATGCGGCAGCCAAGCAACTCCCACCGGATCAGCAATCGCTCAGTGACGCCATCGAGGATCTCGCCACCATCCCCGGTGTCGATGCCGATACCGAGACAGACCTCTCGAACGTCGACGCTCAGCGCATCCAAGAAGGCGTCTCGGGTGGGCTTCAGCAGAAACTCGACAGTCTTGGGTCGTGAGGGCGATTTCTCGCGGACGATTCTGGATCAGGATATATTCAGATTCTGTATTTGAATACTGTATCCGATTTCTATATCCTTATTTTCTTTCCGAGGAACGGTGACGAAATGCGATACGATCAGTGACGTGCGTGAAATTATCCAGGCAGAACATTTTTGACGCACAATCGCTTACAAACGGTTACAATGCCTGTTGACCTCAGAGCTCATAACTCGGACGAGCCAATCAACGTTCGTCCCGGAACAAACGAAGCAGATGTGCTCCAACTGCTCTACACCACCCCTCATCTTGGATTCACTCCCGCAGAAATCGAAGACCAAACCGATATGGCAGCAGGCAGCGTGACGACCACGCTCACAAGGCTTCTCAATAAGGGATACATCGGCAAAACCCCTGACGGGCTGTATCACGCACTGGATAGCAGTCCTCACATCGCTCGGTTTGCCAAATCCCTCGTCAAACTCGACCAGATGGCAACGAGATACCCAAACGCTGGCTTCGATGGAGATCTTGTCGAAGCTGTTGACGAAGCTGATACGGGATCACGGCCAGTTCCTGAATCGAGACGCGACGAGTTGGCAGCCGAGCAGGAGACGGCTGAGATTCCGGTCGGTGACGACCTCGTCATCGACGAAGAAGGCAATACAGACGACACATAGCTGAATACTCTCACCCACTCTTCCATGGACTACTATCCCCAAGGGAGTCTCGTACGGCTCCCCGATCCAACTGATGCTCACGAGTATCGGTATGCGATTGTCGTCTCTGACATCAATCGTCCATCACTTGAGACGGAACATACGGTTGTCTGTCTCAGTTCGCAGAACCACTACGCGGCAGCCGTCACCCAACTCCCATTTGACAGTCTCAAGTCAGGACGATTACGGAAAACGACGTATATCATGCCGTGGGCGTTGTATGCGATACATCCAGATATTGTCGCCGAACACAAAGGAACGCTCAACGAAACCGGAATGAATGCGGTTGCGGATGCGCTCGAAGAGATGGTACGGCCTTGATCGTTTGCTGACATGGTACCCCACGATTTTTCTCCCGGGGAGGAGTGACGGAGTAGTCAAACTGGCCGTACCAATCAATCGAATCCGATCAACCATGCCACCAGCAACAGCCATGAGCGAAATCGAAACGGACGCATCGTCCGACGGGCAACGCCTTCTCAGCCACCTCGCTGAACATCTCTTCCACGAGATGGGAGGCGCGCTTCCCGTCGAAACGCTCCATCTCCGTGCAACCGATCACCTCGATATCGATGTCGAAGAAGTCCAGCAACTCACCGAAGACGGGGTAGCAGACGGCATCTATCAGATCGAGCGAGGGGACGACAACGCCCAACGTATCACCGGCGTCGAACCTGTCGGGTCGCCACCGGACGTACTGGAGGCCATTCCTGGTCTCGATATCGATATCGAAACCGACGATGAGCCAGCGGACTTCACACAGATCGACGTCGTTGAAGAGAGCATGGCCACATCGCTACACGACGCTGGCTTCGACTCGTATGGAGCACTCCACGCGGCAACGCCCGATGATCTGCTCGATGTTCCGACGATGACCCAGAGCAAAGCCCAGATCGTCATCGATCAAGCCGGACAGCACATTCCGACCGAGAAGATGCTTGCATCCGAGGCGCTCGAATGCTATCAAAACCATCTCGACGAGTACGACGGCCAGCACGCGGTTGTCCAGGACATTCTCGAAGTCTCTCAAGATGTCGGCGATCCACTCGCCCTCGATCCGACTGTTTCCTCAGACGAGACCCACTACAAGGGGTTGCTCGTTCTCGAAGATACCG
Source organism: Halococcus thailandensis JCM 13552 (assembly GCF_000336715.1). GTDB lineage: Archaea > Halobacteriota > Halobacteria > Halobacteriales > Halococcaceae > Halococcus > Halococcus thailandensis. Next base: position 4,180 of record NZ_AOMF01000077.1, on the reverse strand, counting down.
GCCATCCAAACCAGGTACGAGCGAACGAATTCCCCCAGCACGAGCAGCACTGCAATGACGGTGAACCAATCCCACCGAAGGCGACAGACATCGACCACATTGGATTGGATACGCTTGAAGCTACTGCCCAGAAACTCGCTCGCGGCAATATGGGACTCCGGCTAGTCGGCCCGCATGGCAGTGGGAAAAACTACCTGCTGCGCTATCTCCACTACAAAACCAATCGCGTGCTGGTAAGCGTTGATGCCGACTCGTCGATGCTCGCTCAGGACATGCTGGGTGTCTCGACAGTCAACGAGAATCGCGTCGTCGTGTTCCGTGATGGCGTTCTCACCAAAGCGATGAAACACGGCTACACGATCGTCATCAACGAGGGCAACGTCGTGCCCCAAGGTGTGATGATGGCACTTCAGAAAATCCTGAATCAGAACGTGCTCACGGTGAAGGAATCGGGTGAAGAGATCGTTCCCCACCCAGCAGCGCGAGTCGTCATCACGATGAATCCGCCGACGCGGGAATATCGCGACAGCGAGCCGTTCAATGCTGCCACTCGTGACCGTTTCCAGACCATCTACTTCGATTATCTCGATGACGACGATGAAATCGCGTTACTCGACCAGATGGCGAATGCAAACCGGCTCCGCGTCAAGCGCGACGACATCGGGCGGATGGTCGAGTTCGCTGATGCAACTCGCGAGAACGACACGTGGCCGACTGTCTCGACACGGAAGCTCGAACACGCTATCGACTGGATCGACGAAGGTGCGAGCGTTCGCGGCGCGCTCAAACACGTCACGAAAGCGTCCGCTGAACCGCATCAGAATCCGGCCGACACCCATGGGAAGCTTGAGGATATATGATGGACCGGCCGCCAACAAGGAATACGGTGATGGAGTCACAGAGTCCGGGCCGGTGTCTCATCTGCCTCTCGATACTACTGGTTGTCACCGGGTTCGTCGGTGTAGGGGGTGCCCAGCAGACTCCAACTGCGACGACAGCGAATACGACCACCACAGCAGGCGGTGCGACAGACGAAACTACAGAGACAGCCTCTCCTTCGGCTGGAAGTACGATATCTGCCCAACCACAAACGACATCAGACACAAACGACGGGTGGCAGAACGCAACGCCAATCGACCCCCGATCGAGCCGCCAACGGGACGCTACCCTTACGGCCCACAGGGGCCTCGGGGCAGGCAAGATAAGGATGAGGCTACTGCCTTGATTCAGGTTAATCGAACCGTCATATCTCCTGCAATCAACGCCTCTTTAATATTACCAGCCAATCTATATCTATCAGATTCGTCGGGATTTTTCCCAATGTGGCCAGTACACCAGCTGGTATTCATATCCCACCCGTGATTGTCTTCTTTCACCTCCGTGCGTAATGGAGTAGGGCCGTTTGTACTGTAGGTAGAGGGTGCAGACGTGCATTGAGCACTCCACTCATCGATTTCTTTTGTTTCATCGTTGCTATACGAATTTCTGCATCGATGTTTCCCGGCACTTGTAGTGAGGTCATAGAATCCCCATCCCTCAAATGTGAAAGCTTCTTTTGGATAATACTTATTCGGAGTTTCCTTGTTGATTTCGACTGTTCCATGCACTTCTATCATTGAGACCCGTGCACGATCATCGCCAAATGTGTAGTAATCCTCATTACCCTCTTGGATGTCGCCCTCGATTCGAGTGCTACCGGACCCGTCGTGTGTGATTGTACTCTGTTTTGTGGAACTGTCGCTAACTGGGGAATCTACCTTTATCGTATACGCACTCCAACCTTCGTCGTAGCCGCCGCGTACGCTGATGGTAGTGGTTGATTTTCCTTCACCCGTGCCTGATTCTTCTTCACTGGTGTCGGTTCCACGTGTAGCAGTGTCTGCCTCACCAATACCTGTTCCGAGTATAGCAACAGTTCCTGTGGTTCCAAGGACACTTGCTGTTTTTCTGAGTATCCCACGTCGACCCACCACTTTCGACGATTCGGTTGATTCAGTCACATCGCTCTGGCAATTTGCTTGTCGCATACGTCCTCCTGCTTGACGGAACCATATAGTAGCCCCTCAAATTCTGTGATATTATAATATAAATGCATAACGATGGTGAGTGATCGTAATGACTTGGATGGCGATACTAGGTAGTTCCCGATTCTGTTTTCGTGGGTTCGCGTTCACACTCGGTTTCAACGATTGATCCGATAGCGCGAGCAGGTTGGTGAGGACGAAGCAGACGCTCACGAGCGTCGAGCGGCTCGGCCCGGAACTCTATTACGCCGAGATCAACGAGTTGCTCAAGCATTCCGCCGAGAGCAGCGTGTTCGTTGGACATGAACAACTGCTGTTGGCGGGATGCCCTAACCGCTGTGATTCGGTTCAGCTACGCTACACAAGAGCGTTCTGAGTAGTGTCTACCAGCGAAACAGTTACTTTCCCGGGACTGGATTCCTTTCAATATGAGCCTGTTGCGTTCTGAGTTGATAAAGCCACGGCGAGCGAGATCTTTGTGAGAGGTACCGGACCGAGGTGTGTGGGCTGCGCAAGTTCAGCCTGATGCGAGAAAATGGAAGCAGAATCGAGATATGCGTCGTCACAGGCCTAAAAGGCGAAGAAAACCACGATTTTGGCGACAGCCGTCGCTGCTGCCGACGGCTGTCGCTGGCCTCGTGTGATGAGATTAGCCGAACGAAGTCAGCGTCTCGTTCCAGTGCGTCCGGACTTTCTGGATCGCACGCGCCACGCCACCCTTGACCGGGTGGCGTTGGCGCAGCCACTCCACAAGCACGTATCCAATCAACGCACAGAACAACTCAAACAACACGCCGTTCAGTGATTTCGAGTGGAAATTCTCAACGTTCAGATATTGTTTGAATTCACGAAATAGAATCTCGATCATTGTCCGGAGGGTGTAGATACTGATCACGTCGATGGGATCGTACGCTGACGACGCCAGCGTCGTCAGGTACTGAAGCTCTTCTCCATCCGGCGTTTCCAAAACGATACGACGAAACTGTTCACCGGTCTCGGCCAGTTCAATTTGCTCGTCACGAATCTGTCTCGTTCCGTCCTCATTAGTGACCTCGACGTTCTGGAGCGTGTCCAGAACGTCGAGACGGGCGTTTGACTGGAGTAGGGTGACGAAGTCATCGTCGCTGTACTTGATCTCACAAAAGCGACGATAGCGCGTGTATCCGCGGTCAAAGACCCAAATAACCGAGTCGAGGTCTGCGAAGACCTCGACGTCATCGCTGAGATGGTCGAACTGCGGACTTTCGTGGGTTTCACCCTCTGTCACGGTTGTTCCAAGCGGATGCTTGTGTTCACCGTCTACGCGTGCGGCGCAATGAAGTTCGAGTCCACCGTCGTCTGTGTCGATTTCATAGACGTGCTCGTCGTCTCCGACAAATTCGTCGGAGACGACAACTGAGCGAGTGAGTTCGAGATTCGTCGCGTCGACAGCAATTACCCCTCGTGTAAGCCACTTCAGGCGTTTTCGCTGGACAGCACGCTGATGATACAGCTGTGGCGTATGGAGCAACGCGAACAGCATGCGAACGACCGCGCGGTAGTCGCGGTCGTTCGTGAGTTCGGAGAACCGTGACTCGGGCATTTTGTCAAGAGAGTCATCAACAGCGGTCTTATCGGCAAGTTCGGCGAGCGAACTAGATGGATCAAGTCCTTCACGAATGGCTACTTTGAGGTGGTTGTCGAAGTCGTGTTTGTCGGTGTGGATGCCGATATCGAACTCCTGAGCAATGGACTCGCTGTCGCCTGCGGCGAGCAGCGAGTACAACTCATCGGCGACAGTTTCGGCAGAGTTGAAGTTGTTGGCGTCCGTTGCATCCGGTGACGGCCTATCTGCCGACTTAGAGGTCACAGACATCAGGCCGTCACTACCGGCTCACGCCGGTTTTAAATAGTCGAAACGCCACAGATATGAGCAATCAAAACACATCAGAGGCGGTTTTCGATAGCGATGATATCTGTATTGGCGATTTAGTGCTCGATCGTGACACCGACCACTCCGATCCGGCGGTCGTCGTGAATACACCACCAACAACGGCCGACGAATGGACAGCATACACCGGCACGACAGTCGCCGAAGACAATCCCGAATATCCGGCCGACGCGTCGATCATCGTCGTTGCATTTCGAAACGAAATTCTCGACGAACAGCCAGAGAT
>NZ_AOMF01000076.1 GCF_000336715.1 Halococcus thailandensis JCM 13552 | reverse complement strand
GGATATGGAGCCATCGATCCATGAGTTCCGGCTGACGCGGGAGACAGTAGCGCCTGCTGATCCGGACGAATCCTTAAGCGATAACGAGTGTCCATCAGCCCCAATTCACCCCCACGCTTTGAGATTATTCATCCAGCGTATGTGTTTACCCCGACGCAACTTCGGGAACTGCCTGATCGGATGAGATTATCTCGTTGTTTCGGACGACCCGCTGAAGTTCCTCGTATGGATTCTGACCCTGCTGGCTCCATCGGGCTTGCCCGCTTGCCTCCCCCAACACTTGTTTAGCTACGCGCAGTGCTGTCCCAACGAAGTCGAGAAGTGCAACTCCCATAGTCGACTTCTCAGCCTCACTTCCTCAAGCTCATTACGAAGTAATCCCGCCGCCGTCCTCCATTTTCAATAGAGCACGTTTTGGGACCTCTGAAGCGGTTCTGTTGCTCACGATTCAGTGGAGCAGTGTAGCGATCACTGTTCGTATGACTGCGGAGGTCGTCGCATATGTGAACTGCAAAGGACGTTGAATCTCAGTGATCGTCGAAATCTGTCTCATTCAGACTGTGAAAGTGGATCCCTATGCATCGGAGAGGAGCGTGCGAACGATCGCTGTGCGGTTCCGATCGGAGACACCGTCACTGACAGTTGTCGTCAGCACTCGACTCAGCCGGGTTGTCTCTATTACAGCTGTGAGGCTGTCTGAGGCGGTATACCCGGCGGTAGACGACGGATGCATACACTGCAGTCGTGTGTGAGAGTATCGTTCCTGTTTGTGATCTAGTAGTTGTCAGGCGGGTC
>NZ_AOMF01000075.1 GCF_000336715.1 Halococcus thailandensis JCM 13552 | reverse complement strand
TCAACGAGCGGTTCGAACGCCGCACTGTCGTTCCTCTTGCCGGTCTCCATCGTGATGGCGACCGGCAGCTCCGTTGCCGCATCCACCACGAGAAACACCTTGTACCCGTAGAACGATCCTTCATGTTTCCCCCAGCTCGCACCTTCAACGTCGCCATTTTCGATCTCATCACGCGTATTCGCCCACGCCGCGATGTGCGTCCCGTCGATCACGACGAACTCACCGCCATGTTCGTGATCNGACTGGAGGCAGTCTCGGAGTTCATCGGGATGAAGTTCGTCGAAGGCCCGCCAGAGCGACGTCCCATCCGGGACGTCCTCTGGCTCGGTGTAGTCGAGAGCCTCTCGAAACGAATGATTGCGCTGAAGACGGCGTTCGAGGGCGTCGAAAGAGTCGCCCTCGAACTGCCGCAGGACAAGTGCGGCAGCTCGTTCGGGGGAGATTGACTGAAGTTCCGAGACAGCGACCGAGAGGAAGGTTGCGACGAGTTCGTCACGGTAGAGGTAGCCGTCGTCAGCAGGATCGTCGGGNGTGACATCGGCTGGCTGGTCGGTTTCACGCTGAGCCAGCTGGTCGTCCCGAAGGGACGGCCAGCTGTGGGTGTAGACGGTGGTGTCTTGCCACTCCGTGGCGTGTACTTCCTGTTGGTCAGCGAGTTTCTGGAGTGGGCGGTAGGAACGACGGCCGAGAAGGCCGTTTGCTTCGGATGCGGTCAGCCCGGATGGACGGCGGAACGCGAGGTGCTTGAGCGTCGGCTTGGCGTCTTCCTTGCGGTGGAAGACGGCGACGCCGTCATCCACCTCGGGCCTCCAGAACCCGTCGTGGGTGGATCGGTGGCCGACGATGTGCTTGCTGGCGACGTACTCCCTGTTGTGGTTCAACGAGGTGTAGAAAGTGTTGGTAGAGGCGATTTGGTCGATATACCACGCCGGCACGTCGGTGCCGGCGCGGAGATCGTCCTTGGAGGCGACCTCGCCGTGGGTTCGGAGGTATTCACGAACGGTGATCTTANACTTCTAGTCTAGTGAAAGTGACTATTCCTGCAATTAGTGACTGCTGTACGATATTACCGAACTGATTTCGAAACCGTGCAACGGGCTACCAGAAAGAAGTCGCCGAACGGTACGGATACACCGGTGGATGGCTCTCACGATGGCTTGATCGACCCGAACGGCTCACCGATGAGCCGTTTGAGGATGTCGTCTACGACGATCACCGATCCGGATGCCCACCCGAATTCTCCGATGAGGAACGCGAACAGTTCGAAGCTGCACTCCACGAATCACCCGAAGAAGTCGGTATTGACGCGCCCGCGTGGTCTGTTCCACTAGCTCAGCACTACCTCAGCGAAGAGTTCGACGTGGACTATTGTGACCGTCACGTCCGGCGATTGCTGTCCAAGGCCGGGCTGTCCCAGCTGAACCCCGCGGAGGACTGCTGGAAGAAACTCAATCAAGCACTCGGCAATCGCCTGTTCGACTCCTTGGACGAACTTCATGATGCTGCACTCGCCGCTCTCGATAGCATCAACCCTCCAAATATCTTACGCATTTATGTCTGTTAGTATGAGCGAACTACGGCTGTCAGAAACGATTATCCCTGAGCACAGAGGAACCCAGAGTGTGGCTGACGACTTCGTGTATCCCTCCGTCGAACAAATCCTTGCCCTCCACGAGCAGATCGTTGGGGAAGGTGACGCCACGGAGCCCGGAGTCAGATCGGAGGACACGATCGAATCCGCTCTCCAGTACATCTCGGAAGGGTTCTTCGGCGAGGTACCGTCCACGCTCCATCAAAAGGCGATTCATCTCATGAGGCTCCTCGTCGCAGACCACCCCTTCGTCGACGGAAACAAGCGAACTGCACTGCGCGCAGTCGTCGTTTTCTATATGATGAACGGATACGTCTTCGAGTATGGCGATGAAATTCGCGCGTTGTTGCATCGATTCGCAACTGACGAAGCCGAAGTCGACACGGAGACAGCCGTCATCTACTTCCGGGCGTGCGCCCGCCGCAACTGATTAATGGACACGACGAATACACTCAACGCAGAGATGGCGTCCAGCACCGATTCCTCACCGGAAGTCAACGAGGACGTTCGACGATTGCACGAGCGGTACCAATCAGCGACGACCGATGAGGAACGCCACGAGATCGTCCTTGAGATGGGGAAACTCGACGGGCGGCGTCATGACGACATCTACGCGGCTCTCGAAAACGAGTGAATCGTCTTCCGCTCACATCCTGCAGTAACTGATCGGTGGATCCGTCGCTTATCCTTAGCCTGCCAGACCTCCGGCCCCCTCGTGGGGACGTGAGGCTCCCGCAGCGGGGTGGTGCCGCAGCGAAACACCGATTGTCCTACTACTGTTCGACAACAGATATGGAAACCGTCGAGGATACGCTGGATGCCGAATTAGAAGACTTTCTGGCCCGACCGCTTTTTTTGTCATCTCGGAACCTTATCTGACGAGGGTCCTCGGGTATCGCCCCTGTGGTTTCTTTGGGAGGATAGCGCGATCTGGATCATCGCTACTCTCTCGAACAAGACATTCCCAGATCGAATCAAGGAGGACCCGCGGACTGCGGTCTCGATTATTGATTTCGATCCAGAAACAGGGCGTGTCGAGCACGTCGGGATGCGTGGACACGCTACTGTCGAACCGTTCGATGGGGACCGAGGCGAGCGTCTTCTCTCCCAATATCTTGGAAGTGATGAATCAGAGTGGGACGAGCAATTTCAGGATCTAAGCGATGTTGCCGAGAAGTATGCGTTCATTTGCTTTGTACCGGAGACTGTTGTTGAACGCGATCAATCGTATGCAGGAAGTCTCACACTGGAGTAAATCTGAGTTGGAGGTTGCTACAAGGCAGTGGTTGAACCCTGTCGGTAGCCATTCCCCTATTTACAGGAAGTAAGCAGCGTTGGTTCTTTATACTGCCGAAGGGATGTAAGCGAGATCGATCTGTCGAGTATCACAGTTGAGGCAAGCGAAAACAGTAACGGCTGGCTGAATCACCAACCACCGTCACGACTAACAGTACACGCAACTTAGCGGTACATTCCCACCCGATGACCNAGCGAAAACAGTAACGGCTGGCTGAATCACCAACCACCGTCACGACTAACAGTACACGCAACTTAGCGGTACATTCCCACCCGATGACCGTCTATCAGTCCTGCCCGTTCTGCAACCGAACATTCGAAATCGGTCAGAGAGGCTACAGTCCCCTCAAAAGACACATCCGACACGAACATACCGACCAACAACAGAACACTCCCCTCGTAGTATGACGATTCCTACACCAGAATCCACGTCAAACACGCCTCAATGACGTGGTACAGTTGCACAGAATGCGCATGGACTTCCGGTGCGGCACTCACCGACGAGCAAGCTCTGTATTCCGCTGTTGAACACGAAGGCGAAACGAGCCACAAAATCGAAGAGCGACAGGAACCCCACCCTGTGGAATGAGGAACTGTCCGTCAGGATAAGCAATGAACTCGTGCTTAGTGGAGTAAGCGTGTATACCCCGCAAACTGTTCCATCCTTTTAGCCAGCCACCCGATTCTCGTCGAAGATTTCTCATGACAAGCCCACAGGCCGGGTTACAGCCGAAACAAGGGAGGGTTCACCCACATATCCCCGCAGAAGTTATAGTCTACTGGAAATTTCAAGCCCACAGGGGTGCGCTAAGTGCCACGCGCGGAAATGATGCCAGAACGCACCCCTATGCGCGCTTGATTTCTTGACGAGTTTGGAATAAGCTTTGTGTGTTTGCGGTCTGCATCACGTATCACTCTGTGACACGCCGCCTACACTATACCGATTCTCGTTGAAGATTCTATTAACTCACCTGATGCTATCGGAGAAAATTACCGACGACAGTTCAATCCCATCGCTCACTCGTTATCAGGTGTCCCCAGCAGCCACCACTTTGTCCGACGTCACGCCGGCACGCTTCGTCGCTACTCGGTGGCGATTAGGCTGGAGCCGCCGAGAGCATCTCGTGTGCGACACTCGCCAGTTCGTCTGCATCTGCTTCTCGGAGACGCTCCTCACCCAGTAGGAGACGCAACCGCGGCCGTCCCACGTCGATCGGCACTTTCTCCGTTTCCAGGAGTCCCTGCTCTTCGAGCTGGGTCTTCTTGCGCGAGAACGTCGCCTTGCTCGCGACACCCGCATCCTCTCCCCAGCGGGAGATATCGTAGAGCAACTCCTCGTGTTNAGCTGGGTCTTCTTGCGCGAGAACGTCGCCTTGCTCGCGACACCCGCATCCTCTCCCCAGCGGGAGATATCGTAGAGCAACTCCTCGTGTTTGGCCGCGACGAGCAGACTCACTGCCACCTCATCCAGCCAGTCACCTGTATCCATATCCCCGATCGACTCCAGCACCGTCTCGAAGTCCGCTTCCAGTGCCGAATCGAACTCATCGGCGAGTGTTTCGAGCACGTGCGAGTACGCTGGCGTCCGCAGGTCGAACTGTTCTCCATCCTCCCAGAGCTCATTCCAGCGCTCGCGCACGGCCGCGACGAACTCCTCGTCGTCGGTCACTAGCGCCGCGCTCTGCTCATCAGTCGGCATGAGCAGCGAGACGACCATCTCCTCGGCCATCAATAACGTGTCATCCAGCCGCTCACCAGCGGCTCGCAGTTCCAAGACATCTGCTTCACGCAACTCCGCGGCTGTGCTCGCCAACATGAAATCGTCCCTCAGCCATTTCAACACGTCATCTCCAGCGAGCAAGCGCACGTTCGGCGGCTCCTCGCTCTCAGCAAGCATCCCGACGAGTTCGCGCGTCGCGTTTTCGTCCAAGCCCACCGCAATCACCTCTCCACTCGCGTCGCCCAGGATCGTCCGAAGGTTCTCAGCAACCGATTGTCCCACGTGCTCCGAAGTCATTGTATAGATGAGAGTAGTTGTTGAAGTCATATCCACCTTTTGGTCATATTAACACTCGACTACATGAACGAATACGCGAGAGAAACACACACGACCGATTTCACAAACCAATCACGAAAAGGAGCAAGTTACTCACCACAAACACCAGCAGCTTGTGAAGACTGCCACTAACTGCTGGATGCAAGATCCATACTCACGTCTCAGCTTTGCTCTGGCTGCATTTCGAACGTACTGGCGGGCAAAACTCAGTCAATTCTTCAATCTCCTGCTCCAACCGCTCGACTCCCTGGCGGATGACATCCGCTTCAGGATCATCGCTCACCGCTAGCCTGGCTTTGAGTCCCTACAAGCGCGTCTCCTTGCGTTCTTCGTCCACCTCAGCTCCGCCGGCATGTACTCGCTCTCCGAGCATCGTAGACGGCCGATTCGGGCACTGAGACTACCTCCAGCGCTTCCTCGACATTCGAGCGGCCAACGCCGACGAGTTGCTCACGCATTACTCGCTATACAGGTGACAAACTGTTTACTGTTTCATGGCATGCGCGTCCCACTCAACCGTTCAGACTCGATTCCAGCAAACAGCGTGCGATCGAGTTGATCGTCAATCACCTCACGCGCAGCGTCGAGTGACTCTTCGTCGCCGTGGACGACAAAGCGCGTTCGTGCACCGTCAATAGTCGTGAGAAGCATCGTGGCGATACGCGATGGATCGACATCGGCAAATTCCTCCCGTTCGATACCGCGCTCGATCACCGCCTCAAACAGACCGTGGATATACTCGCTGTTGGTTCGGAACTGCTCGCGATAGGCCTCGTTGTAGGGAGCTTTCGAGCGAAGTTCAAGCATCGCAGTCTGGAACTCCTCATGGTCTTCAGGACCGAACAGCAGCGCGTCAATGAGAGTGTCGAGCTGCTCAATCGGCTCCTTGTCATCCGTCGTTGCCACCCGTTTCTCGAAGCCATCGAGCAGATACACTAAAAATGAGGTGAGGAGCTCCTCCTTCGAGTCATAGTGGTAGAAAATGAGCGATTTACTTTTCTCGAACTTGTCGGCAATATCCTGCACTGAAAGGTCAGCCGCACCATGCGCACACAGCGCTCGGTAGGTAGCCTCCATGATCGCCTTGCGCGCATCACAGTCGAATGTCTCTGTGTCACCCGCTTGGTCCGATCCATCATCTTCGTCGGTACTCATTTCGATACCTGACTGCATAGTTAGTTTGCTTCTCGTATGTATCTTCTGACTCCCAATAGTTATCAGAACAATCAACATTCGTGCAGCCACCATCAACGATAGCGTACCAAACTCTTAAGGAACTAACTAACCGAACAGTCAGTAATGGAAGAGCCAATGGCGAAACCAGGATACGTCAATAGAAAATCGCTCTGGCAGAGGGGAGCAACGTGAGCAAATCAGGCATCGGAAGTCGGGCCTACTCACTCGCATCGTCGTGGGTGAGGAATATGTTTGGTGCCGATAGACGGGTTTACACCCTCGCATTCGCTCGGATGGCCGACTCGATCGGAAATTCCTTCCTCATCATCGTTCTGCCACTGTATATCGGCAGCAACGTCATTACCGGCGATGCCTTCGGGCTTGGAGCAGCACTGATCACAGGCATCATTCTGTCCGCGTTCGGCTTTCTCAGCACCATTCTCCAACCGATCGCGGGATACTACTCCGATCGGACCGGCAGTCGGCGAATTTTCATTGTTATTGGGCTCGTGATACTCGCTGGCGCAAACTACGTCTACTCGCTCGCCGGCAGCTACACGGCGATGCTTGCCATCCGGGGTCTCCAAGGCATCGGCGTGGCAATTACCATCCCGTCGACGGTCGCTCTTGTGAATGAACTAACAACCGAGGCGTCGCGCGGTGGTGATATGGGCATTTTCAACACCTTCCGATTCATTGGGTTCGCCGCTGGGCCGATTCTTGCTGGATCGGTTGTCAATGGCGGACCATACTATGTTGCCGGAATAGCGATGACGGGCTTCGAGGCGGCCTTCTACATCGCAGCACTCGGTGCGCTGATCGGGGCCATACTCATCATGCTGTTCGTCGAGGATCCCGATGCTGAAGAACAGGATGCGGAAGCAGGCAGTGACCTCGGATTTGCGATCTTCGACCATGACCACGACACTCTGATCGATCCGGTGTTCGCGCTTGGCCTCGCGCTTCTCACTGTAGCAATCGGTATCGCCATGATTGAACCACTCCAAACAGACATTAACAATCACCTCAACCAAGGTGCGCAGCTGTTCAGCATCGAGTTTTCCTCGTTCATCGTCGCACAGGTGTTCCTACAGACACCGATCGGAGCCGCAAGCGATCGCTATGGTCGCAAACCCTTCATCCTCGGTGGTCTCATCGTTCTCATACCAGCTATGCTCGCTCAAGGCCTCGTCACAACCCCGCTCGGGATGATCGTCACGCGGCTCATTCAGGGCGCGGCGGCCGCAACGGCGTTTGCACCAGGGTTTGCACTCGCTGGCGATATCGCTGATACAGGCAATTCCGGAACAACTTTCTCGGTGCTGACAATGGCGTTCACCCTCGGAACTGCAATTGGGCCGCTGATTGCAGGCTATCTTATTTCCTTTGGGTACGTGGTCCCATTTGCCTTCGGAGCGGTTCTTTCAGGACTTGGCGCATTTCTCGTCTACTCTCAAGTCGAAGAAACACATGGGATCACATCTGAAACCGCAGGCAGTGGTGGACAGCCAGTCGGCCAAGACTAGCGGAATCGGCTTCCACAAGCCGGGTAATTGCTCCGTGTGGTCGTTCTTTGTCGTCGCTCGTGGGCAGACATAGCGAATGGCCCCGATGAAATCAGAACATCCTGCCGAGTGCAGAAGATTACTCGATTAACCAGCGATACGCGGGTCGTCGACACTCAGCCGCTTTCTGACTGCGTCCCGAACGAACTCGCCGGTGAGAACTCGGTCAGTTCCTCGATTTCCTGTTCCAACCGCTCGACTTCCTGGCGGAGGACATCCGCTTCGGGATCGTCACTCACCGCCAGCCGATCCTTCAGACCTTGCAAACGCGTCTCCTTGCGTTCTTCATCCACCTCGGCTTTGCGAACGTACTCGCTCTCGGAAACATCATAGACGGCCGATTCGGGTACTGAGACGACATCCAGTGCCTCATCGACGTTCGAGCGGTCGACGCCAACGAGTTGGTCGCGATCGATGCCAGTCTCGGCGAACGCGTCGAGCACTTCCTCGTCATCTTTGAGCGAGCGGTTCCGGCGCGTCGTTCGCTGGACCGACCCGTACTGACCGTGGACCGGCCGATCGTGTCCGACGCGCTCTAAGAGCACATCAGTCACGTCCTGTCGCAGATCGTTGGCGTTGCGCTGTACATCCGATAGGAGCGTATAGAGGTTGACCAGTATAGGCGTCTCAACGCTTTCGAGAGCGCTCATGTCCTCGCGTTCGAGCGCGTCGATCAACAACAACATGTCCGAATAGACGTCGATCTCGGGCTCCTCACGCTCGCTATCCTGATCATCATCCGCGCCTGTACTCATCGACAAGTGCGGTGCATCGTCCAGCACAGCGCTCTCGTCGGCCTCGTCTAATTCGGTCAGCGTGTTTTCGCGTTCGTCAAGCACGTACCGCGGGTGAAGTGCGAGCACTGCTGCGTACGGTGCGGCTTTTGGCGGCAACCGTTCGAGCTCGTAACCATCAATCGCCTCGCGTGTGTGCTCGGCGAGCGCTTCGAACTGCTCACGCTGCAGTGGTTGTGAGTCACCCGAGTCGACGTCGGTGATGATAACGCGCTGGTCCTGAACGTCGATGATCCGGAATCGCTTCGACGCCAGCGGTGTGATCAGTGTCGCTTCATCAGGCAGTTTCTCACAACGTTCGATCAGCGTACCCCACGTCGCGCCGAACGGAATCGCCATACACCGGCTCAGAACGTCACTGTCTAAAGAGTCTGGGCGACACACCGAATTTCGCGGGAAATATCGGCTCTCTGTCGCGGTTCACCCCTCACACCACGCCGCTGTGGGTGGGCACGGGACGGGCGGGACGAAGCAGCTCCACCCAGTTCATGAACCGATTTCATAGGACGCGATCTCTGTTGACCCGCATCCTGGGCAGGAATCAGCCTCTGGCTCGACGTTCGCACCGCAGTGACGGCACTCAACGATCGACTCCGCTGTCGTCCGGGAAAGTACCTGTCTGATTGTCCGTATCATAAGAGGGAGAGCGTGTGAGACACTCGTTTGAGGACCGGATCCGTACCGGCCTCGGCATCCAGCTATCCACCGGACGATGATAGAACCTTTCCAACCGGACTGAAAGTGAAATCCCGCCAGAGACGACCTACCGGCTGTGTTCCAGCGAGTTTCCCCACTCATTCGTCGGTCGGTGTGATTCGGACAGTCTCATCGACATAGTAGATATAGCCACGGCTTTCGAGTTCGGTCAGCGCTGCTTGGGCGTCGGCTTCTCCAAAACGCTTGTCGGCCCGAATCACTTCGAAAGCCTCGTTTTTCGTAAGTTCCTCGCCGGATCCACCGGCAGCTTCGGTCAGCAGCGCGAGCGTGTCTTCGGCGAACGGTGATATCCGTCGCCCTTCATCCATACCCGCTGTTTCAATCGCCTGTATATGAATCTGTATCGAGTCTTCGAACTACAACTCGTCGAGATATTCGATACCCTCTTTCGAAACGTTCGCTTCGGTGATCGTCTCGGCCATCCAGCCGGGTTTGTCCTCCGGTGCTTGTTCGCGCCACGCCCACCCCTCGTAGATGTGGAGTTTCTTCGTTCCTTTCTCCCGCAGGCGAAACTCCTCCCGGCTCGCTTGGGCTTCGCTGTCGGCTGTATCAAGTCGCCGAGCGACCTTGAGTGCCGCCTGTCGTGGTACCTGCCCGGTGAAAGTGCTCGTTTTCTCACCGCTCTCATCACGCAATGCGAAGTTGCGAGGATCGCCTGACGTGCTGGTCATGAGATGTTCCAAACATAGTACGGACAGAGTGATAAATGTATCTGCGTGGGGTGATTTTTCTCGACAGATATCGCCCTCTTCGGCTGAAGAGAGTTACTGACTCTCCGAAGTCTCGGACTGATCTCGACCTGATCGAACCTCTGCGAACGCGACGTTCTCGCGGACGTTCGTGATTTCGACGGTCACTTCATCACCGGGACGCGCTCCCGGGACGATCAGCACGTATCCACGATCGGTTTTCGCTATCCCATCACCCTGGTCACCCAGTGACTCGATAGTCACCTCGCAGATCGTTCCCTCAGATACCGGTGGCTTCGAAGTCGCTGAGGCTGGCGAGGTCGTCGATAGATCCTGCTGATCGTCGCTGCCCGCAGGCGCTGAATCCTCGAGGATCACCACTCGATAGGTCTCTCCGGCTGTGATCACTCCTGCATCGAGTTCGTCTTCTGGCACCTCAATCGTGTAGGAATCGCCTGCCTCGGTGACGGAACCAGTGAACAGACACGCCAGTCGGTCGGGTATCTTGACCATTAGACGTCCTCACCACCGTCGTTGGTCACCATTACTCCCGAGGGGTTGCTACCGAAAATGCGCGGCCGAGGAATCCAAACACTACGCATGGGCTATCAGACCTCCGGTGAGACGTATTGGTCTTCCCACTCACGACGGGCCTCGATCTCGCGCTGCCCACGCTGGGTCACCTGATAGTAGTTCGTTCGTTTATCGAGCTCACCTTTTTCGATCAACCCTTTCTCGACGAGCGTGTCGAGGTTCGGGTATAGTCGTCCGTGGTGGATCTCCGTCTCGTAGTAGCCTTCGAGTTCGTCTTTGAGTTCGAGCCCGTTCGGTTCACCTTTGTCAGCTGCAATGTATAGCAGGTCGCGCTGGAAGCCAGTCAGATCATACATATCTCGAAGGTGGTTATTCTAACAGTAAAATATACCGATAGACGGATAACGAATGAGCCATCCAGCACGATCCACTCTCTAAACCCGATGAAAATCACACGAAGGGAATATTGTATACGCGAGAACCCAGAAATCACCTATCTCACTCACCCTCTCCCAGGGTCTCGGACAACCGTCCGCAACGCAGATTTCGAATGTAGCGATAGAATGAAGTTCCGAGGGTCAACCGACTCTACTATGCCTGAGTGTCTGAATTGTGGTGGATCCGTCACCAAGCAGTACGTTCGTGTGTTCGCCCCGACTGAGATGGACNATGCCTGAGTGTCTGAATTGTGGTGGATCCGTCACCAAGCAGTACGTTCGTGTGTTCGCCCCGACTGAGATGGACACCGTGCGCGTCTGCCCGAACTGTCCTGACATGGTTCGAGAAGGAAATGACGTACGCGAGGCAAAGTGATCACGGCAGTAACTGCTCTACCCATTTTAGGCATCGGCCGAGCAATGGATCCCGAAGCGAGATCACTTCCCCTGCAATTCAGTCACTCATCGTCGATCTTCCGTCCAATCTCGATCCAAATTCACAAACAAGCTTTTGGCTACTGGCTCCACATCCCGTCTCAGTAGGGTGAGCTCGTACTCGATAGCTCCCGCTCGTCTTCGTATTGGGGTCTTCGATTCGTTCTTCATAGGCAGGGTCGCCGACTCTGTCTCCATCCTCATCCAACCGATACGCGGTCACGTCGCAGTGCGTCAGACCTGCTATGGCATCCCCGACTACCAAGGGAAGTTCAGTCGGCCCCGACTCGATTTCCATCGTCATATCATCGGTGTCGCCCGATCGTTCGACGATGACGCGATACTGTTCTCATTGAATGGAGGACACACTTAAACTGCCAGTGTCGGCCACTTTTGCCGTCTCGTTCGTTCATAAAATCAGCAGACAGCGACCCGATCACGAACCACGATCAATTACCGAGCAGGGTCAGCCGACACTACTTACTTAGCGTCATCTCTTATATTCACGTGGACAAGTCTGCCTGCCATGTTCACACAGAGAAGCGACATGGACAAGCAGGGTCAAACTATGGACAGACGGACGTACCTTGGGACAGTAGTGGGAGTGGCTACTACGGCAGCGGTATCAGGATGTCTGCAGGGCGATGCGGTGCTACACAAGAAACAAATCTCAGCTACATCACCAACCAAGGTATGGGAAGTGGAACTAGAAGAAGGCAATCAGATGCGGATTGAAGTTGAAAGGTCGGATGGTGGTTCCGGTACTATCAATGGATACATTCATAAAGCGGATGCAAGTGAAGAAATTGCCGCGACAACTGCCAGTAGCGGACATGAAGAGTTTGAAGTCCCAGCAACAGGGAAATATATCGTTTCGATTGAAGTCAGCGGAAGCACAGCTGAAATACGACTTCGTGACATGAACTGATAGGATCGTGCATAAGTAATTGACATACTACGGACAGAGATAGTTCCAGATATTCAGTTCTTCGAATAAGCGATACTAACACTCTAACGGATAGAATCGGACTGAAACATTCTCTGAGCCGATAGAATCGTAACTCGTGAGTAACAGAATCGACTCTCAGACGCCACCAGCGCCACCGCAGGTGCCGCCAGCCGCACCAGCACCCGCCGCCCCTGTGCCAGCACAACTCGCTGCACCCGCACTCGTCCCAGCTGCCATCGCGGCTCCGTTGGTCACGATCGCCGCATTGGCCGTACTGCTGTAGTTTTTCGATTCGCCCCACGCAACCGGCGCGATTTCGTCGTCAATGTCATCGGCGTCAAGCATCGCGTCTCGCAGCACGCCAGTGTCGAAGCTGGCATCCGAAACGAACGTATCGGCGAGATCGGGTGTGACGGCGACGCGACGGCATTCCTCAGCCTCGAACAGTTCGTCGCCGTCGAACGTGAACTGGATGTCGTAGTGACGCACGAACACGCCCTCAAGCGCTGGCTGGAGTGCGTGGAGACCCTCGCTGACCAACTCCCAGACGAGATCGTAATCGGGTTCCTCGACGTCTTCGCCCAACGAGAACCGCGCGATCGGCACCACGATCGGCTCACCACCGGGGCCTTCGTTGACGACCGCAATACCCGTTACCGCACACGTGTCGATTCCGTACTCTGCTGCGTCGATGCGATCATTCAGTGTGTCATCCGCTTCGTGCTGTCGCTCTTCGAGATCGACCTGTTCGTCCAGTGTATCCTCTCCCAGGAGACGTTCGAGTAGTGCCATTCTAGTCAAGAATACTACCATCCACCCACTTCGGTGTTTCTGATGTTATGGACGCGGCGAGCAGAAGGTACTTCTACACTCAATGGTTCGGCTATCGCTGTACTCCATCCTACATGATGAGTGAAATGTACAAAACGAGTCGCACTGAAATCGAAGTCATCACAATCCGATCCTGAAGAATCCAGCCAGAAGGTGAAGATTCAAGCATATCCCCGGACTGCTGTATGTAGCACGAGGTATCGAGATCTCTATGCGGAAGGTTGTCTCATCGAACAATCTTCTGGGAACACCGCCAGAGCCCAGCACGTGATTGGAGTCGACGAATCAGGTGACGTCGTCGGCTCAAATGATCCAGTCATACCCGCTCCCCCCACCATGTCCGCATAACTCTGGAGTAGTGTTGAGTCTCGAAGTATATGATCTGCTCTACGAGAAAAATCTATAAGTGATAGTGGTACGATGTGGTCCGTAGCATTTGTAATCGAGTAGTACATAATGTTAGCTTTTCCTAGATTACAAAACTCATATGTATTTCTCAGAGTTGCAGTAGTAGATACTGCGTGGATTATCCGGACATGGGGGAGGGGATCATAGAATCGTTTAGTTCTCATCACGATTTGGGCACCAAGACTTCTCTAAAAGCGTGGTCGAGGAGAGTATGAGTTGGACGGAAAGTCGTCACTGCTACTCAACATATTCATGCTGGCGGGCAGCGACTTCACCGCCACGGCCGCCGACGCACTATTGACAAGCCACGATCTCGGTTCGTTCATCGACTGCCTTGCCATCGCCCACGGGACGTGCCAGCGGTTCGTCGAAAATCTCGCGCTCGCGCTCATCGTTCCGGTCGCCGGGATGGTACTGGCGATCGCGGGCGACGTCACCCCCGTCGTCGCGTCTGGGTTGCTCATCGGCGGCACGCTACTCGTCGTCATCAACAGCCGTCGTTCGCTAGCGGGAATGCCATTTCGAGCTCCATGACCGGCGTCCCTTCGCTGCTGACTGCATCATTGACGAACCCAGCGATTCCACCTTCAGCGGACGATTCCCTGCGAAAGTGATCTCACCGGTATATCCGATCATCGAACCAGCCTTGACCATCGCTGTCCCGTTGAGATGAATGTCAAGGATTTTGCTATTCTCTTTCTGGAATCCCTCTCCACCGTCCGCTGGAGCGTTGGATTGCGTGAATTCTTCTAGTTCCATGGTCAGCAGAGTCGCGGTCTGAACGACTCACCAATGGTGTTAAGCGCGCGCACTTAACTGTCACACCAGACACAGATTCGTAGTCACGGATGCTGACACATCTGGAAACGGGTTTCCGAGACTGAAACACCAGTGAACCATGCGAGAGATGCAGCGTATGGAGATCTCCGTTCATACGGGATCAGCAATCCTGAACGCTTTCACGTAGTGTAGCGAAATTGCGAGATAGCTGGGAATTCGGTTGGTCAATCAGAAATGCCATCGACGGTGAATGGATTTGGACCAATATCTGCCGGCTGATAGAGTGGATGAACCGGCTGTCCTTCTTGTGTAGTGGCAAGCGCGTAGAAATCCGCGTCAAGTAGTTGCGCTACCCTCTGGTCACGGTCCCGCAGGGAGCCATGAGTGCCCCATGCAACGATTATTTTCTCGGCTTCATCGCGGATTGCCAGCAGATGCCCGTCGTTGTCCGGACCAACAGGGGCTGGATGGTCATCCAACTGTCGTGGATCGGTGCTCCGAAGCGCGAACAGATTCCCGACGATCAGCCTGCCATAGCCCCAATCTTCCGCGTATCCGATACATCGCCGTATGGTCTGATCGTCCGTGGTTGCATCCGCCGTGCTCGGGTTTAGCATGATGAACGCTACTGTGGGTTTCTCCTCGTCCCACGTTCGCCAGAGCCGGTATCGATAGTCGCCATCGGAGCTGATCACCGCACTGCGGTTGTTCTGAAACGAAGGCCTTCCCGATCTATCAGTCATCGGGTAGCCTTCTCTGCCGATATATCGACCTCAGCATGCGGTTCATGATCTCGATTCGGGTCCCGATGTAGTGTTTTCGTGTCTTTTGATATATTCTCGTGCCGCATCGCGGATCTCGGGCGCGATCCGCTCACCGAGATAGGGAATCGTCGTGAGGTCCTCAAGCGATGCACCGGCAACGGCCTCAGGTGTGTCGTATCCGGCGCAGAGGAGGTGGTGGCCTCTGACGTGGCCGATTCCGCTGATGTCGTATATCGTCGGTCCATCCTTCGCATATCGCTCTATAAGCGACGGTTTAGCCTGGTTGGGGCTCACATCGTACCCTTCCAGTGTCTCGAGAGCGGAGTCGATTGTTTCCAGAGCAACACCGGTTTCGACCGCGATCCGTTCGACGATGGTACTCCGAGCCCGATCCGTCTCGATTGTATCGTACTCGTCATCCCCCGCATCCTTTGCACACTGGGTCGACGCTTCGTTCTCGGGCAGATTGGGATCGTCTATACCATCTCCAGGACTCGTTGACTCATTCGTTGCAGGCCCATCCTCGGTGTTTTCGATGGCCTCAACGCTCTCACACGCTCCAGTACGGGTGTTTGTGTTCGACGTCCTGCTGCCGGCATCATGGTCGGTATCGTCAAGCAGATCATCGAGCAGCGAAAGCGCGAGATCTTTCGAGAGTGGCTCGTTCGCATTGCCACAGTGTGGTGATTGAATACACGCAGGACAGCCGCTCTTACATGGACAGTCCACGAGTAGCTGCCGAGTCTCACGCAGAAGGTCCTCAACTCGCTCGTAGCCGCCGCGTGAGAGACCAACACCACCGGGATACCCATCGTAGATGAAGATCGTACTCTGTCCTGTATGCGTATGCAGCAGCGTCGAGAGCCCGCCAATATCGCGGCGGTCACACAACAGCTCCAGCGGGAACAGCGAGATCATAGCATGTTCGACCGCGTGAATTGCGCCGGCGAAGCCATCCTCCTCGCGACTCTGTGCGCAAATTCGCTGTTCGACCG
Source organism: Halococcus thailandensis JCM 13552 (assembly GCF_000336715.1). Lineage (GTDB taxonomy): Archaea > Halobacteriota > Halobacteria > Halobacteriales > Halococcaceae > Halococcus > Halococcus thailandensis. The sequence goes on along the minus strand of NZ_AOMF01000075.1, from coordinate 9,634 downwards.
CCGGTGGGATCGTGAAATACAGTGCTCGCGTCTGGAGTGTCGTCTCTGGAAGGGGATCATCGAGTAACACCTTGGTGCCCTCGTCTTCCGTGCCATCGAATCGTAGATAACTCTCGATTTGCTCACGGAGGGTCACTTCAGCGAACCGAACCGTGACAGCCGAATAGCAGTCGAGACGGAACTCTTCGAGATCCCGCTCGACGGTGATCTGTTTGTCCCTGAGCGCGCGAGTGTAGTGGTTCGTCTGCGTGGATTCGAGAAGCGCCTGTCCCCGGTCGAGATCGAGGTCGGCGACTTCGTAGGTCGTCCCTTGGTGATGGTAGATCGCTTCAGGATGGGCATCTCGAAGCGCATCCGCAAACGGCAGGCGTGCTATCGTCGTATTCTGGAGACGGTCGACTAGTCTAACTTCGCGGTCGTCGATAGTGCGGAGGCTCATCTCGTGTTGTGGGCTATCGTCACCATCGTAGAACCACCGGATGCCTGCGTGCGTGTCCCGACGGTCGAGTTTTCCTTCGTCGTCGAGTTCAGAGACTACCTCAGGGAAGCTTTCACCGAAATGGCGATCGTCGTCAGGTTTGAGCCATGCTTCGCTCGCGGCACTGCAGACGTGTTCGGGCATGAGTTGGTCGTTTGCCGGATTGACCACCGCGTGTTCTGGGTCGCCATCGAAAAATGAGTCCGGATTAGCCATCAGGTACTGGTCGAGTTGATCGTTCCCACCAACAAGCGTGACGAGACTTGCTTCATCGCCTCGACCAGCGCGTCCGGCACGCTGGTAGGTACTCATCCGCGTCCCTGGATACCCATCGAGAAGGACGACATCGAGACCACCTACATCGACACCGAGTTCGAGCGCGTTTGTGCTCCACACTCCGCGAATCGAACCGTCGTGAAGCCCTTCTTCGATTTCTTCGCGGCGATCTTGTTTCAGGGCGGCCTGATAGGCAGTAGTGGCATCAGCGAGATCGTGTTCGTTCCGAGCTCTGAGTCGGTCAGAACACCAGTCGGCGTAGCGCTCCGCACCTTGGCGCGACCGCGTGAACACCAGCGTCTGGTACCCGCGCATTACGAGGTCGCAGAACAATCCGACTGTCTCAGCGTGTGTTGATCGGCGCTCACCGCCTGTCTCCATATCGTCGTCCGAATCACCGCTGACTGCCGATTCCGCTATGGGCTCTGCTTTCGCTGACGAGTCATCGGTTGCGGTTGCCATGTCGCTCTGCACATCGCCTGGTGCAGTATTGATCGTCTCGTCCGGTTGAGACGTCTGTCCGTTGTTGCTGCCGGACTTGCGTGGTGGATTCCAGAACAGCCAGTTGGTTGGACCGGTTGCACTGGTATCTTCGTCTACGACAGTAAACGAGTCGGTAGGACGTCCAGTGACGGTCCCGGCGTGCTCGGCAGGATTCCCAATCGTAGCTGAACAACAGATCACATCAGGATCAGTATCAAAGCGTTCACAGACGCGATTCAGCCGCCGGAGAACAAGCGAGACATGGCTTCCGAATATCCCACGATATTCGTGAACCTCGTCGATCACCACCGTGTCGAGTTGACGGAAGAACCATTCCCAGAGCCGACTCGCCCACGGAAGAAGGGCGTAATGAAGAGTATCAGGCGTTACGAGCACAGTGTGGGGCTGTCGATCGCGTACCGCCCGCTTTTCATCCTGTGTGAGTTGGCCCGTATACTGTTCGACACCGACCTGTGCGCCGAGACCAAGATCATCAGCGAGCGCTGAGAGAGTCTCTTCTTGATCGTTGATGAGCGCACGCTGGGGTGCGATATAGAGTGTTCGTCCGCCGTGATCGATAGCGCGCTCAAACGCTGGGATAGTGTATGCGAGGCTCTTCCCGCTGGCAGTCGGCGTTGCAAGCACGACATTCTGATCGGTGTGGACGGCCTCAATTGCACTGGCTTGATGGTAGTAGAGATCGTCAATATCGCGCCGCGCAAGCGCCATCTCGATCCGGTAGTCGATATCGAGATCTGTGAGTGTTGCTTCGCGTCCAGGGATGCGTTCGTGATGCTGTATCCGTCCCTGATGCTGTGATCGATTGCGAAGCCAGGTGATCGTCTCGTCCACGATATGAGTAGTGTCCGTGCTGATTTACTAAGGGTTTTGCCGCTCTCTTTCCGAAGAGCCGGACAAAGGGAATCCGAATGCAGAAAAGAGCGGGCCGTACTCGTCGTGGTGCGTCACGTCGCTGATTATTCGTCAAACGTCATTCCATAGCCCCATTGCTCCAGATTATCTTTAGCTTCGTCGAGATGCTGAAGACCAACCTTCACAAGTGCTTCCCGCAGATCTGTTAGCGAGACATTGTTATCGAACCGTTCTTCAAGCTCGCGCAAAGCATCACGCTCAGCACGTTTCGTATCCTCTTGTAAGAATAGCGGGACGCGGCTACGACCATCTTGGACGCCATCACGACGAAATTTGTACGGGATTTGTATCTGTTGTTGACCAGTTTGGCGCACGTCTGTCGCTTTTGATTCAGCGTTCGTGTCGCCCGTTTTCTCCTGCTCTGTCGGATTCGAACTTTCAGACCCATTGTCAGCAAACGGGTCCTCACCAGCTCCTTCCTTCATACCAGTCATGCGGTCATCACCTCATGTTCGAGATCGCCTGGTTCTGGTGGATTCGGTGCTTCAAGTCCAGCCTCCTGTTCTAGATAACGGGCGATTTGATCAAACTGAGCGAGAGTGTCGACTTCGTAATCGCGGCGACGCTCGCGATATTCACGGACATATTTGAATGCTGAGCACTGCTGCATCCAGCATCCTTCCATCAGGGACGTGCGCTCACCAATGATCTCCGGAACAGAGTATTCGATTTCATTGAGAATCGTTCGCTGATCGCGTGTATTTTTGAATCCGACCAGTATTGCTGCGAGAACTCCAACGTCAACGTCAAGTTGATCCTGGAGACCACTCACAAGCGATTCCAGGCCCTGAACAGCTGCCTGTCCCTTCGCGCTGGGTTCTACCGGGATAACCAATGATCGGGTCGCATGAATCGCATTATACAGATGTGGTCCCTCACTTGCGGGTGGGTCGCAGATGAGTACATCGTATTTTTCCGGGACTCCCGCATCTCGAAGTACGCGAAGCAACTGAGCGTGCATACCGAATGCCTCGCCCATCGCTTCAGCTTGATCTTTCTCACGCTGAAGATACTCTGTGAGATCAGAGAGCATGTTGTGTTCTGGGATGATATCTACGCCCTCAACGGTCCGTACTAGATCATCGAAATCTCCTTTTGGGCGTCGTATCATGTGCCGGACGAGGTTGTCCACTGGCTCCGTTCGCCGTTCATCAACGTCAAGCAATCGTGACAGGTTTCCATCCTGAGGATCAAGTGGGACAACAAGTGGGTTTAACCCTGCACGAGCATGGGCCACAGCTAGGTTCGCTGCAGTAGTAGTCTTTCCGACACCACCGGCCTCACTGTAGGTCGAATACGCCAACATACGCTATTCATGATTCCCACACATCTTGAACGTTCGTCAGACACATTCAAGAACTCCATCACATACAGGTAGTGATTGTGGAAAGCAATTACCCTTGCTAATGAACACACATAATGAACAAACCCGATGAACACACATGATGAATGCACGTAGTGAATACACATGGGAAGGGCATGGCGCTGTCTGATTTGTCTCTTCTGCCGATATGCGACCGTTGAGCGCTTGGTGCGGGCGATGCGGGTTGTTGTAGTGTACGAATCACCGCAACCAGCGGCGAATGCTGGCCGGATCGCTATTCTAGGTCGTATAGAAGCAGTCCATCCGCTGTTTGAAGATCCGGAACCACCGCTTGATGTGGTTCCGTCCGCTGTACTCAACCTAACTGCTCAGTCCCAGTCGGACCAGAGCGGTCCGGTACCCCAAGCTATTGACCAGCAATTCCGCTTCTGAAAGGTCGTGATGCTCCGCGAGGCGCGAGAGGAATACCGTCCTCAGAACACAAAGCGTTCCAATGTGCTACACGAGAGCTTCGACCCTGTAACGCTGCGGGATCGGTCCCACGGCAGCTGAACCTTCGATATCGAGCAGCAGCATCGACTCAAGGTCAATTGCAGCGTAACACCATCGCTGCTCCACGCCGATCCGGATCGCTGTCTCGTCGACGGCGATTCGCTGCGGAACACCCGCAGCGGGCCATCCTATTCGTCTGCAAGATGGTGCGCCCATCCCAACCACTCCGTGTGAGCAATCAACGCCGAGAAGGTCGAGAATCGCTACGGTTTCGCGGAGCGAAAGCCCCGCAGAATGGGGACGGACAGCGCTGCCCATCAGGACGTTCGCCGTCCGCTCTCAGCTCTAACAGTCATATCTGTTGCCCCCAACGCTTCGTCAAGCAGGTCGCTGAGTGGCATAGACAACCAGCTCTTCAACCTACTCACTCTCAACCGGACAGCGCCGTGGCAGCCTGTAGACAGGAGAATGTATTATAAACCGATAAATGCTATATTCGATATGCTGCTTGGCCCCAGATTCGAAGGACGAGTTTCTACAATTGACCTCCTCCACGCCGTAAACGACGTGGAATCCGACCACCGGATTTCAGTAGCCGTCACGGCTACCGTCGGTTTCAACACGCATACGTTCCAAGTCCCGAAAATCGAAGCTTGTCGGTTGCCAAAAGACGCGGAGCGTCTTTTGAAGCCATCTACTGGTGTTCACCATCGGCTTGGCTGTCTTGTGGCGCGGTCAAACGCGCCCCATCTCCAGCCGAGTCATCGCCGTCCGTGTGTTCTCTTGAACGGCTCTCTCCGCTGGAGTAGCGGTCTGCTATGTTCAGCGCGGCGTTCACGTCTGCTTGATACTCCGAAACCCAACACTCGTTGTTCGTGCAGCGAAACTCCGCCTGCTCGAGGCGATATCCCGTCTCGCCGCAAACATGGCACGATTTGGACGTGTACGCGGGATTCACCGTCTCAACAGGGATGCCGCGTTCGGCGGCCTTGTAGCACAGTTGGGCGTGCATTTTCGCAAACCCCCACCCGTGAAGGCGACGGTTCATGTACGCGCCGTAGTCCATGCGCTCACGGATGTACGTGAGATTTTCCAACACGAGGACAGGATTTTCGACCGACGCGGCGTGCTCGACCACAGCATCCGTCACCGAGTGGAGGATATGGTCTATCTGCCGCCAAAGTTGGTCGCCGAACGACTCGAATATCCGTTCGCTCCCGCGTTCCTGAAGCCGCCGCGTGGCGGTGAAATACTTCTTCCGAAGGCGTCGAACGTCTTTGCCTTCGTCGTTCCAGAGTGTTGGTGCAGTCGGGGTGCCGCGCTCGTCACGGTGACACACCGTGAGCAATGCAGAGTCCCCGATGTCCACACCAATCGGCGTCGCGTCGGACACCGAATCGGTTGAGCGTTCTTCGACCTCTCGCGTCACGACCATGTGCAGGAACCACTCACCGTCGCGGTCGAACAGCCGACACTCGCCCATGTCGGCGTCTCCCGCGAAGACGACTTCGATCCACGACCGCTGTTCGGGGTTCGGTTGCGCGGGAACCCAGAGATGGTAGTCGTCGTGGTGCGGGACTTTTACGTACCACTCGACGGTGTTCTGTGGCTTGTAGTCGAGTTGAACGCCCTCGTTCGTGAACCGAACGGGATGCTCGTCGTGAAGTTCGTCGGCGTCGTAGCTTCCACCGCACAGTTGTGGGACGTACTTCTTGAGTGCGTTCTTCGCGTAGCCCGATAAGTCGTACTCAACTACCACGTCGTTCGCCGCCGACTGTGTGGAACAGTCAGCGTCGAACGCGGCGTGGAGCGCCGCACGGTAGGCGTCGGTCGTCTCGCGGAGTTTTCGCCGTTTGTGAGCGTTCGGTGAGACGAGTTTCAGTTCCAGCGTTTTCGTGACCTCGTTCATGTTTCGGCCGCTTGACGCTGGATATAGTCTTGAACTGTCTCGCTGGAGACCTCGCCCGCCGTTCCAGCGTAGTAGCCCCGTGCCCACTTGATTTTCTGCTCATCGGAACTCGCGTAGCGATGGTTGTACTTCCGCGACGAAATTCCTTTCAACCAGTTGGCGAGCAACGAGGGAGCGTGCTTCGGTGGGCTACTCACGAACAGGTGGATGTGGTCGGTCTGAACGGTGAGGTCGATAATTTCCAAGCTCTTGTCATCGGCTATCTCGTGGATGATGTCTTCGACGTGGCACGCGCCCGTTCCCGTCAGTACCGAACGACGGTACTTCGGTAACTACACTATGTGGTAGTTGAGGTTGTAGGTCGCGTGCCGTGTGGTCTTCATCCGTATGCACACTATGAATCTATGCACTACTGATCGTTACGATGGGAAATCCAGTTTACCGATACGCCAACGAAAAGCGGTTGCACGGACACAGAAACGGACTACCGCTCAACCCGCGCCTGACGCGGGTATGCGCTAACAATTTGTATCAAAGCCTCGATCCGGAATCAGCGGAACGCTCTCGAAAAGCAGGTATTCCGTACATTCTTCGGAATCACATCGTGCAGACGTATTGCATCTGAATCTTCCTGCAGACAACACGGAGCAGTTTCATGAGGTATCTCAACGGGTAGATTGGCAGGCCTCGCTAACGAGTTCCGGATCATCGACAAGTTCATTGACAGTATGCGCCCCTTTCCCTTTTCCTCGTCCCTTCCGATCTTGCTCGATAAGAGAGAGAAACGCAAGCTCAGAGAGAAGATCACGGACGCGACGCATTTTCAGCGGTTCGGTGCCTTCACGATCGCAGACGATTTGATAGGCAGAATAGATCTGCTTTGTCGGGATCATCGGTGTTTCTTCCGAGGTTTCCTGTGTTCGAAGCGCAAGCGCTAACATCAGATATCTCGAATGAGTCGGCTGTTTCGAGATCAGTTCCGAGAGACGAGCCTGTTCCTCACGTTCGTGGGCCTCATCTACGTATTCGACATGAACCGTATCAGTGCCGTGTTCATCAGCGATTTCACCAGCATATCGGAGGATATCGATCGCTTTGCGAGCATCCCCGTGCTCTCGTGCAGCGAGCGCAGCGACTTTTGGAATGACATCTTCGGCAAGGACATCTTCCCGAAATGCATCTGCACGAGAACGGAGGATCGCGCGAAGTTGTCCTGCATCGTAAGGTGGGAACACGAAATCGCGTTCGGAGAGGCTTGACTTGACACGCTCATTGAGAGTATCTTTATACCGAATTTTGTTGCTGATACCGATGATTCCGAGCGTGGATTTATTGACTTTTCCTGCTTCTGCTGCACGCGAGAGCTGCATCAATACGTTGTCGCCGTCCAGCTTATCGATCTCATCGAGAATGATAATGCCCACGTCTAGTCGGCTGTCAAGGATATCCCACAACCGACGATAATAGTCAGAGGTGCTCACACCGGAGTGTGGAACAGTAACATCCGTCTGGTCTGGATCATTAAGTGATCGAGCAATAGTTCGAACTGTCTGTGTTTCGGTGGATTCCTGGAAACAATCAACATATGCGATGCCGACTTTCACATCGTTTTCGGCAGCGGCATCAGCAAGGTCACGAGTGATATATTTCGAACAGAGACTCTTGCCAGTTCCTGTCTTCCCATAGATGAGGACATTATTTGGTGTTCCACCACGTTGTGCATCTTTGATCGCCTTAGCGAGGCTTTGAAGTTCGTCATCCCGGCCGATGATTCGGTCCCCCTGGGGAAGGTGACTGACACGAAGGAGTTCCTTATCGGCAAAGATCGGATCTGGGTTGCCAAAGAAGGATTTTGAATCACTCATAGCCGCTCATTACACGGACAGACTATGAATCTTGGCACACCGTAGTGCCGCTGTAAGAAGTGTGAAATTAGCTATCTTTCATAGAAGTAGCGACAATAGGCTTGAATGTGGTGATACAGTCCGGATAGAAGTGATAACCCCTCGTTGCCGCTGTAAATGAAGGGAGACACTCACCCCTGATTGCCGCTGTAAAGGATAAGATTAAGTCGCCACTCGAAATCAGGTACTGAAAGAATCAATATATGGAGAGAGGGTTACTGAGTGTCCTAATATCCGTTAGAACATAGCTATTACCTACCCTCCTTTTCATCTCTTCGACGACAAAGGAACCGTCGTCTCAGTTTGACGAAAGTGCATTGCGGAAGTGTACGGTGAGGATTGTAATAACTCTAGGGATAGAATAGATAAATATCATTAATCTCTGTTACTAGTTGACGTGGGAGCCATTAGATCACAAATTCTAGATATTTACCATACTAACAGCGGCAACACGGGGTCTTCTCTAATTACGGTAGTGAGTTTATAGTTTACAGCGGCAACGAGGGGTGTCTCTCCCTGTAGCTATTGGTGGATACACTGAACTACTCTTACAGCGGCAATCAGGGGTGCCAAAGATGGTTCATCTACACCACCGCTCAACAACACTCTTCGCAAACCGATATCGCAACCGACAGCGCTGGCGATACCATCATTAATAGCACTCCACGTTCCGATGGTACTCGTGCTGGAGATCTTGGCGGGTATAGCCAATCTCATTTTGATCGTCGGAAGGTAACATCCCTCGTTCGGAGTGAAAATCAGTCGGGAATCGACAGCTCTTGCTGAGGGAGGGATTCTGTATTGAATGAGGCAGGGCTACTGACAGTCTGTCAGAAACCATGTGGTTGTTGACAGGGGTGCGTTACTCATCAGATAGGCTGCCGTGGAAGAGTTCACATACCCTCGGTTCGATTGTGAGACGACAACAGGAGTATATAATCCCATAATCGAAAGAAACAGTTTCACCGATCGGTATTTTTGGTCGGGCCACGCCAATCCCGGAAGCGTCTGGACGTTGTTCGTAGCGTACCCAACGCTCGTCTTGGGCATCTATCGACGGGATCGTCTACTCCTGACTGGAACGTTTCTGTTTGTAGCTGTGAATCCACTCCTATTTTCTCCACCTGCTGATGATGAAGCGTGGACAACCCGTGTCGTACTGGGAGAGCAGGTATGGCTTGAGCAGGGGCTTCGTTCCTCGCTAACAAACCTCGTATTCATGACTCTCGCTGCTCCGATCCATCTATACAACCTGCGGGCCGCCGCTAAACGAAGCCCGGTTCGGACGGTTCTCAGTACGGCAATCTCGATGGTGCTGATACTCGTCTTCTTTGAACAGATGGCTCGATTATACGAACATCGAGAGCAGTAAACGCGCTTGAACGTTCGCTGCTATAGGGATTAGGAGTCTAGTTCATAGTTACAGGGCGCGTATAGCCTGTTATGACGAAGCGGGGAGAGAAGCTGGCCGATATCGACGAGGAGCAGTTGCGCCAGCAACTGCGAACGGAGCGTGATCCGAAAGCGGTCAAACGCTTGGTTGTAGCTCTCGAATACAAATCTGGCCTCTCACCCGCCAAGATCCAGCACAAATACGGCTGGCACGAACAGACCGTCTACGATTGGCTCGACATTGTCGCCGAGCGCGATCCCGTCGCGCTCGGCGATCGCCCTCGTGGTGGCAGTTCTTCTCGGCTTACTGATGACCAGTGGGACGAGCTGACGGCGACGCTGGCGGCGTCGCCGTCGGAAGCAGGAATCGATGCTCCAGCATGGAGGCCGCCGCTTGTCCGCGATTACATCGCCGAGACCTACGACGTTGAGTACTCTTCAGC
>NZ_AOMF01000074.1 GCF_000336715.1 Halococcus thailandensis JCM 13552 | reverse complement strand
GGTCTCGGGCGTTCGTGACAAAATGAACATGCTGGGAGCAGTTACTGACGATGGCGAACGCTTCATCGCTCTCACACCGAATCAATTCAACGCAGAGGTTGCGAAACATTTCCTCCGAGCGGTCCAGCACGAGTTCGGCGAGAGACTCGTGATCATCCTCGACAACGCGAGCTACTTCATAGCGAAGACACTGAAGAAGCAGGCCGCCGCAGACGGCCTGCTTCTGGAGTACCTGCCGTCGCATTCGCCGGAACTGAACCCACTCGAAAGCTGCTGGCGGCAGCTCAGGGACGGTCGAGCCAACCGGCTGTTTCTGACGCTCGACGACGTCAATGAGTATCTCTCGACAGCCCTGCCAGCACTCAACTCACCGCAAATCTATGAGTATCTCTGCTAATCCCTATATACCCCCCCCCCGCCTTGGCGCAGGCAGGATAAGGATTACGAGGCGCGATAAGGGTCAGCAAGCGAGCAGAGAGGAGGGAAGAAATGTTTTTGATCGTTGACCCTGTATACTCTATGTTGGTTTAGTACCGAATATGAGTACGAGCACTGAAACAAGTATTAAACAGGGATTGTCGAAACGGGAAGCACTCGCACTCACCCGGCTGGCCGGCCAGAACAAGACAGTCGTCACAATCACCGATATCGAGCGCAGCGTCAACATTTCATACGATGCGGCGAAGAAGCTGGCCCACAACCTGGTGCAGAAAAAATGGCTTGACAGAGTGAAGGGCGGGACCTATCTGATCGTGCCGCTGGCTGCCGGCGAACGCGGTGAGTACACTGAACACGAATTCATCATCGCAGCCCACCTTGCCGAACCGATGTATATCTCCTACGGGAGCACGCTGAACCATTACAACCTGACCGAGCAGGTACCGATGACGGTCGTCGCAGCAACCACCGATCGGGTTCCCGACCGTGAGATCCACAACGTCCAGTACCGGTTTGTCACCCTGACCAACGCCAAATTCTTCGGCTATGAACCAGTCGCGATCGGCTCCCAGCAGGTCAACATCGCCACTGTGGAGAAAACGTTAGTCGACTGTGCGGACCATCCCGAGCACTGTGGTGGCATCACCGAGCTCTCGAAAGCATTCGTGAACGCCGACAGTGTGGACTACGCTACCCTGGTCGGCGACCTGCTCCGTCTGGGGAACGGAGCAGCAGTCAAACGGATCGTCTACCTCGCTGATCTCCATGACATCGAGCTGCCGCGCCGTGCAGACCTCGAGGAGGCGTTCACCACCGGCTACTCCAAGCTCGATCCGACCCGCGCTGACGACGGCCGTCACACGAGCGACTACCGGTTGATTGTGAATGTCACTGAGGACGCGTTGCGGACCCGGGGGAGCATGGATGATTAACGACACACGGCTGCGCACGCTTGCCCGACAGACCGGTGTCACCGCGGGGCTAGCCGAGAAAAACTATGTCAATTCCTGGATCCTCTACGCACTCTATACCAGCCCGTTGGCCGATCACCTCGTGTTCAAGGGCGGGACCGCGCTCAGCAAGCTATACTTTCCTGAAATCTGGCGATTCTCCGAAGACTTGGACTTCACCGCTACAGAGCCGCTCCCGGATCTGGCCCAACAGCTCGAAACGGCTGTCGCCGGTATCGCGAAACAGTCCGGTATCACGTTCACGGTTACGAACATCTACGAAGCAGGGGAACCGGTCGAGTACGTCCAAATCGATGTGCAGTACGATGCTATCCTCGGCCAGCGGAACACCACCGACCTGGATATCACGTTCAACGAGGCGCTGGCGTTTCCACCAGTGCAGCACCGGCACGCGTTCGAAGACGTCCCTGCAGTCGATCTGACCGCGTACAGCGTCGAGGAAATCTTCGTGGAGAAGCTACGCAGCCTGTATCAGCGGGCGCGTGCCCGAGACTACTACGACATCTACCGTCTCCTCAACCAGGAATCGTTCGACGATAAAGCGGTAGCAGACGCACTCCGGACGAAAAGCCGGGCACACAACGTGGACCTCGATCTCGCGAACGGTATCCCGGCCGACAGTCAGGAAGCGGTCCACCAGTACTGGGAGCAAGCGCTTGACCGACTTGTCCAGCAGAAACCGGCGTTCGACGACGTTGCACACCGGATCAACGATTACTTGCTCGATCTTTCAGCGGCCGGGTAACAGGCTGGTCCCCACCAGCGCTACTGCCAGCTGTCAAGCGCGGTGCAGCGCCGGAGTGGAACAGACAATTGACGACTCGATCATGTTCCAATATACCAAGGTCTGCTCGTCAGCCGTCTATACAATACTTGGCGGCTGGTCGATACAACAGGAGGCGTTGCGTGGCATTCATCCTTCCCCCATTGATTTCCCACAGTGTATGCTATTAGCAATTATCACCAATCCAACATTCTACAATGGGAATGGCAATAATTAACTCGGAATGAATCAATCACCCAGTGGGACAGAGAAACATCAGGTAGCATCACAACCCCGTCGCGTGCTCTCTGTCCTTTTCCGATACGGAACTTGGCTATTGCTCTCTATCTCAAGGCTACGGAAGACTCAAGCATCGGTACGACATAGTTGTGACTGGGACATCATGTCCTTCGGAGGGGAGAATACAGAACCGTTGCGTGGCATCACCCTTTCTCCCCTTCGGATCGCGTTGACTGGTCCGCTGCCCTACCAGTCGATTCAGAGTGGGAGCGTGTATTATATAGTCTTTTTCTAAACAAATCGCAGGTTCATTATTTGATAATATTGATGGATGATGCCTTTCCCTAGTCGGAGGACTTCACTGGTTGGACACAACTTCAGAAAGCGTGGGAGACGCGAGTGAAGTGGGCGCTATCCCACGTTCCCAGTCAATGGATGCAGTGATCGCAACCGGAATTCAATCGTAGAATCCGAAATGCGAAAACATTGTGGCCAATTGATATACAACTAAAACTTGGAATAGTACCGACAGAAACGTGGGCGATGAAGATCGAACACGACACTCACCTCCACGTTCCCCGGGAGGATGAAGCGGATCGTACCCGGGATTCGACTCACAGATACTGTGTCAAAAAGAGTTCTGGCCGTCCATTGAAGATTCAAATGTGGCAACAAAGAATTATCTGCAAGCGGGCAAATCTACCGACTGAATTTCGGACCGAACTCATTCAGAAAACGTGGGGTGAGTGAGTGGTACCATGTCATTCGTGTTCGGTTAAGGAGCAAAACACGCAGACGGCGCTGTCGTGATAGGGTTATCTTCAAGAACCGCGTAGAGAGAGGTTGTGATT
>NZ_AOMF01000073.1 GCF_000336715.1 Halococcus thailandensis JCM 13552 | reverse complement strand
ACGCCAACCAGAGAGATCACGCCTCACCCTGAACAAACGAGTGGCTCACGCCTTCAACACAGAGATGAGACCTTAACCGAACACGGATGCTCTCTAATCCCAGGTAGACTTTCCCGAAAGCCGGATCTCGCTTCCAACAGAGTTCTCGAGTGATCCAAAGGGAGTTCTGTCGAGACAGTCGACACACCAGACTACCGATCAGTTCGCAATCAGACGTGCGATCCAGACGATGGAAATCACCGGGATCACTAGTCCAGTGACGAGGAGAACGACCGCAATGATGATCTTCTCACCACGACTGGCATCACCCCCAGATCGACTACCACATGTCGTCAATCACTGTCGCGGTTCGCTGTATGAGTCCAGCCATACAAGATCTATCTGTAATGAGATCACCCTGCATAGTCACCGAACTCGCTGAGTGAGCACGAACAGCAATAGCGCCAACAATAGCGATCCGAGAAGCGACTCAATGCCAGCGATCGCCCGCGCAACTGCACCAATTGGTTGTATATCGCCGTAGCTGAGCGTTGCAAACGTGACAACGCTGAAGTACAGGCCTTGATAGAACACGCGTGCCAGCTGTCCGGGTGTGGCTGCAAGAATATCCATGACCGGCTGTTCGAATGCATAGGTTCCCGAACCTGTGCGCAACCCACCAGTCAACGGATATAAAATCCCAGAACAGCCCATTACCACGGCCGAACTCGTGACTACCCGTGTAGGGCTAGTCCCGTAACGCATCACCCAGCGCGACCCTTCGAGTTTAAGCGCACGAAGGTACTCACCGCGCGCCCACGCGGCCCGCCGTCGGGTGTTTTTCTCACCCAGATAACATGCTCGTGCACGGCGTGGCAGCGCGTCCTGTTTGAACAGACGGCGTAGCTCCCGGTAGGTCCAACTCGCCGCTTCGAGCGTTGCCGCCCGCGTCTCACGGTCATCGGCATCGTCGACGAAATCCTCATAAACCACCTGATCGCCGAAGTCACTGGCACGGTTGAGGCGGACGTCAGTAAATCCAGTACGATAGAGCTTTGCCCTGTTGAGACTCGCATCGCGGAGGTCGGCATTCTCGAACGTCGCACCCTCCACATCAGCCCCGTCGAAACGGGCTCGCCGGGCATCGACCCGATCAAACGTTGCCCGCCGGAGATCCGCACCGGAGAGGTCCGCTCCTCGAAGGGTCGCCCCGGTGAAATCTGCACCGACGAGGCTCCGCTCGCGCAACCACGACGTGTCCACCAGATCTGCTCCACGAAAATCAGCGCCGTCAAGACGGCCACCGGGATCGTGACGGTCATCGAACGCCTCGGCAGTTTTCGGGGTATTATCGTGCCAAAAGCAATTTTCACCGCTCTCGTTGACCGGTCGCCAACAGCACGCCTTTCCCCGATCCGTGAGCAGTTCCACGTCCTCGACATAACCACATCGTGTCTCGGACATCGTTCGGAACAGAACGGAGAGTCATTATAGGTCTTTTAGCCGGCCGGCCAATCCAATCATCTTCGAAACTCAATCAAATTGGTTCCCAGCTGCTGTTTTAGGAATCGGCTGCGGTCAGCTGACTTAATATTTCAACGTGAAACGATGTCGGTAAGTGTGGATCGGATATCGCATTCCGAATGCGATTTTCAAGACGATATGATAGTGGAGGTGTTATCACCACGCCTATAAACAAGACAGATACAATATGGATGAACATTCATATTTTATAAAATTATAGTTCAGTAGATTGGTCTTCAACATCATGGTGACAAAGATACCCGCGTTGTTTGAATGTCTCTGTTGAGAACTGACTTTTTCTCAGTTCGCTCTTTTAGTCGTGTTTAACTCTCTAATCGCAAGTATGCGCGAGATTCGACATGGATGAACGAAGTGTCAGTACCTCGCAAAGCCGGTTAGTTGAAACGTCCGCTTGCTGACGGTGTGACAACGAAACAGCAAGCGGACGACGAAATCCACGAAGACCAACTCCTTAACTTCCTCGTCAACACCCTCACTGGCGCGTTCTCTCTGAACATCGGTGAGAATGCTGAGATCGCCCCCGACGACATCTTTGAGGTCCTCGTCGGCGCGTGCGCCGACGGGACTTCTATCTCCGAACTCTGCGAGAACAGCGAAGACGCTCCCTCTGGCACCGACGTTCTCCATCACCTCCGCACTAAGTTCGACTTCGATACCGTCGCTTCCGTCGGCAATCTCCTCCTTCAGCGGGACGTAATCGAACATCTCCCCGAGCAGGTGGAGGTCGTCGTGGACCTCCACCTGCGGCCCTACTACGGTGATGAAGACGAAACAAGCGGCCTCTACCACTCCGAAGCCAAGGACGGAACCACCGCCTTCCACGCTTATGCCACTCTCTACGCGCGAGTGCGCAACAAACGCTACACGCTGGCGGTGCGCCGTCTCGAAGACGGCGACACCGCCAGCAGTGTCCTCGCCGAGTTCCTCGGCGTGCTCGAAGGCCTTGACCCCGAGGTCAAGGCCGTCTACCTCGACCGCGAGTTCTACGACGGCAAGTGCCTCACGCTGCTCCAGGCACACAACTACGCCTACGTCACGCCGATCGTGAAGTGGGGCGAGGCGATCCAGAAAGAACTCGATCAGGGCTGGAGCCGTACCATCGAGCACGACCTCACGACGGAATTCGACGGTCACAGTTGGACCGTCGAATTCCCTGTCTACATCGATTGCACCTACCAAAACGGTCGATACGACGAACACGGTGTGGCGCGTCACGGCTACGCCGTGGACGCGCCGTTCATCGACACACCGCGTCAGGCTCGCCACCACTACGCCAAGCGCTTCGGAATCGAATCAAGCTACCGTCTCTCGGAGAAGACGACGATATCGACGACAACTCGAAATGCGACGCAACGACTGCTGTTCGTCGTGATTAGCCTCTTGTTCCAGAACGTCTGGCGGTACTTGCACTGGGAGTACGTGGCGACGCCCCGCCGTGGCGGGCGTCGCCTCTGGCAGTGGACCTTCGAAGAGTTCATCGATATGGTGACCCGGGCAGCGTGGACGGCCCTCGCGGTACGTCGGGCCGTCCCCGCGAACAGGCCACCAGACGACCGCTTCGAGCGGTAATCACCGATCGGGAACGTCCTCACGGTGAGTGGCAACGCTGTCGCGTCGGCGGCGTTTCGCCGCCGACTGCGACGAGACGTTCAACCTCACCCTCGCTAATCAAAGGTTCTGGGACGATTCCTTTGCTAAGATCGGCCCATCCGCCGCTAATCAAGACAACCTTGTATNCACCCTCGCTAATCAAAGGTTCTGGGACGATTCCTTTGCTAAGATCGGCCCATCCGCCGCTAATCAAGACAACCTTGTATCCAGCTCAGACAGAAGCGCTGCGCTTTGCGAGGTACTGAGTGTATGTTTCTGAGGGCCACCAGTTTCAGAAAGTCCTGTATAACTTTGTTCTTTCAGTATTATTGAATTTTTGCACAAGGTAGGAAGAACCCGACGAAACACGGCAAGCGATATGATAAGGACGGTGATCACGATCGATCAGACGCGGAAAGCGGTTTGAACGGACTTCTATGTGGATGGTAATCGGTAGGCGAGAGACCGGCACACTTCTACAGTCGGCCGAATCCGACCCGCTCTACTCTGTTTCACTGGGGAGTCGGAGAGTGAGCAGTGTGACAAGCGCCATGAGTAGTGCCAACGAGAGATAGCCCTCATCAAAGAAGCCACGTTCGGCGATCGCGCCGAAGAGCACCGGACCTGTCGAGGCCAACAACGAAGCGCTTGACCGGACGGCTCCCAATCCAGTACCCTCAATCTCCGGTGGAATCGTCTCTGAAAGATACGATTGAGTGATTGCGCCCGAGCCGAGCATCGAACTAATCAGAGCCGTGTCCCCTGCGAGCAACCAGAATCCGTTGAGAAACGGCAGCAGGGCAAATCCGATGATGGCTCCACCGAGTACGATTGGCAGCGAACGCCGAATACCGATCACGTCGTATGCAACGCCAGCAAGCGGCTTGGCGGCGATACCGAACGCGAAAAACAGACTGAACAATGCGCTTGCTGCCGTTGAGGAAAATCCCTTGTCGTGGATCAGATACGTGGGATAAAACGCCGAGAACGTCTGCAAGACACCGATGTACAGAAACAGGATGATCGCCATGATTACCAACGTCGGATGGTAAAGCTCCCGGAGAACGGTTCTTGCCCGCTGGAGAGACAGTTCCGTGCGTGCTGTGTTCGACGAGACGGTTGATGGAAGAACCTGCCAGACAGCGATCGCAACAACCACGAGGAGTGGCACGACGAAGACGAGACCTACTTGCCACGTAAGACCGATGAGGATGCCAGCAATCAACGGTAGGACTGTCTGACCAGTGTCACCCGCCGCCATCGTTATTCCCAGCACACGGCCGATGCGATCAGGGTAGAGATCCGAAAGAGCAGTGATCCGTGCGACCGGATACAAAGACAGCCCGACGCCGATCAATCCGGTTGCAGCGAACAGGCTCCACGTCGTCGGAGCGAGAACCACTAACGACACAGCAACAGTGACGATCACCAACCCGGTTGTCAATATCGTCCGCTCACCGTACCGGTCAGCGAGAACACCGCTTGGTACCTGACCGATCGCATAGGTAACCCAGATGAGCGTTACTAACAGCCCAGCAGTAGTGAGAGTGAGATCGAAGCTCTCGCTCAACGATGGCAACAACACCGGATAGATCATTCGAGTTCCGTTTAGAAGGCCCCATCCGAGAGCAATCGCGATCAACTTTTTTCCTTTTCCATCGGCCCATAGTGAGCCTATTTCCTGTTGTAGAGAGGGTAGCGTATCGATCAACCCCAGTTGTTCGCTTGTAACCAACCTGGTTGCAAAACGCTTGCAGTGCCAGCACAAAAATCCGGTTGTCATATCGTCCTGGTCAATGTGGTCAGTAGTGAGATGAGAAAACCGTCAGAAATTTTGTATGATCAGATGAAAATAGTCGTCCACGAATCGAGGGAAAGGGGGGGGGGAGACTGAGCACTTATCGGTAGACACCCCTAGCGAGAGGGCTCTCGGCGACGACGAGTAACTCGGTGAAAACATCCGAATAATACCGTGACAGTACGTTATAATATCACATCCCGAATTCTATCATTAAAAATGGTTTACAAGGGTACAGTCGAAAAATGTAGTCAAGCTTAGTGGACCATCCAGTAAATCCGTACCCAGTAGCAGGCCCCGTGTGACCACCGCTACCGGAGGTAGACTTGCGCAGCGGTGTCGAAGCAG
>NZ_AOMF01000072.1 GCF_000336715.1 Halococcus thailandensis JCM 13552 | reverse complement strand
CTCCACAGAGAACACCCATATAGAGGGGCTGAGAGGAGATAACGTTGCAGTTCTATCTGGGTACGGATTTACTGGATGGTCCACTCAGCCGTGCACTCGCGATGGGCGCCGGCAGCTTGCTCCCTGCCATCTCGCCGTGGATTGGTGCCATCGGCTCATTCATGACCGGGAGCAACACATCCTCGAACATCCTCTTCAGCGTGCTCCAGTACAATGCTGCCGAAACAGTTGGTGTCTCCCGGATGATCGCCGTCAGCCTGCAGAACGTCGGCGGCGGTCTCGGAAACATGGTTTCGGTGTTGAATGTCGCCGCCATCTGCGGCGTTGTTGGGATCACCGGACGTGAGGGCGATCTACTGCGGAAAGCCATCATCCCGATGGCGGTGTTCGCAGTGTTCGCCGGGCTGTTTGGGATGCTGCTGACATACGTCCTGGTCCCAGGTCTGTTCTGATCGACGGCCGACGGCGCGCCGAAGATTCCGGAATTTTGTGTTCTATTGAAAACGGGGACGGCAGCAGGATTACTCCGTACTGCTGTGAGGAGATGAAATCGAGAAGTCGATAATAGATCGAAAACGGCGCGCGGGCCGAACCCGAGCGTTACGCCAATACCGACATCCGCATTCTTGCCACCTCGAATAAGAATCTGACCACCGGCTAGACTGGAGCCGCTGAGAGCACACAAGCAGCACCCCGCACACGTTGTCGACAGCCTTGCTTCGGGTGATTTCGTTGGTTCGCCAACGTCGTCGGAAGGACGATTCGCAGCGTACCTGCCACTGGTTTTGGTTTTCATAGTCGGCTTATTTTGCACATTAGCCCTGCAACGGTGCTCTGATCGGGTTGCTAGCCACCCGTTTTGTCGTGCGGATGGCGCACGAGGGTCTGACTGCTATCGAATCACGCACACGAAACCAGCGGGTATGGAGCTGTTTTTGCACATCAAAGCCGGTGTGTTCGGCTATTTGATGTGCAAAATCAGGATCGGTATGATCTCGACGCGCAACCGCGAGAGTCAAGACAGCGAAAGAGCGGACTAGTCGCTGCCATGGCGGTAGTCAGCGGGATCGCCACCGAGTCGCTCCGCGAGGTACTCTC
>NZ_AOMF01000071.1 GCF_000336715.1 Halococcus thailandensis JCM 13552 | reverse complement strand
AGCGCTCCCTCGATTTCAGTGGTGTTGTCGCCGACCTCTATCTCGTCGTCGACTTCCTCGATAGTGGTGGTCCGGTTGAGCTTGACCGAGAACTGGCCTTGATACTCGTCGGTGACGACGTTGCCCAACTGGTAGACCGATCCCTCTTCGACTGTGGGCAAGTCTGATTTCGCCCACGAGGTGAATTTGATCCGGCCGGTTTCGTCACCCACGAGACCGACCTGCGCGATCGCATCACTCCGTGGCTCCCACAGTTCGACGACCTTCGCGGTGATATCGAGCCATTCCTCGGCCGCGTTGATACTGCCGATCTCGCGCTGTTCGTTCGCGTCACTCAGCGAATCCTGATCAGCATCGGCCTCGTCGTAGTAGCTGCTGGTGACACTGCGGCGCGCTTCCTCGATGGGCACTTGATACTCGTTGACCAGCGTGTCGAGGCGCTCNTCGGCCTCGTCGTAGTAGCTGCTGGTGACACTGCGGCGCGCTTCCTCGATGGGCACTTGATACTCGTTGACCAGCGTGTCGAGGCGCTCTTCGACCTCTTCGATGGTGAGGTCCATCTGGTCGGCGAACTGTTCGTGGATTTCCTCGGCGTGCGAATGTACATCTGCCATTGGCTCTCACTGCCTCCGCGTGTGTTCGGTGGGAGACGCTCATCGTTGACGNTCGTGGATTTCCTCGGCGTGCGAATGTACATCTGCCATTGGCTCTCACTGCCTCCGCGTGTGTTCGGTGGGAGACGCTCATCGTTGACGCCTTTCAAGTAAAAAGGCGCGGGAAGGACAGTGAAACTGAACCCACCCCAAGTGAACGGTCATCTCAGCCGCGCTCGGCCTGCTCATCGAACGAACTCGCCGGCGAGAATTCAGTCAGTTCTTCGATTTCGTGTTCCAACCGCTCGATTTCCTGGCGCAGGACATCCGCTTCGGGATCGTCGCTGACCGCCAGCCGGTCTTTCAGCCCCTGCAAGCGCGTCTCCTTGCGTTCGTCGTCCACCTCGGCTTTGCGGACGTACTCGCTTTCGGAGACATCATAGACAGCTGATTCAGGCACGGAGACCACATCCAGCGCTTCCTCGACGTTCGAGCGGTCGACACCGACGAGTTGCTCGCGATCGATGCCCGTCCCATCGAACGCTTCGAGTACTGCCTCGTCGTCTTTCAGCGAGCGATTCCGTCGCGTCGTTCGCTGAACCGACCCGTACTGGCCGTGGACTGGCCGGTCGTGGCCGACACGCTCTAAGAGCACATCGCTCACGTCCTGTCGCAGGTCGTTGGCGTTGCGCTGGACATCCGATAGGAGTGTGTAGAGGTTGACCAGCACGGGCGTCTCGACACTGTCGAGAGCGCTCATATCCTCGCGTTCGAGCGCGTCGATCAACAGCAGCATATCCGAATAGACGTCGATCTCGGGCTCTTTGCGCTCGCTGTCCTGCTGGTCGTCCGCACTCGCAGTCATCGACAAGTGTGGTGCATCGTCCAGTACGGCACTCTCGTCGGCTTCATCGAGTTCGGTCAGCGTGTTCTCGCGTTCGTCGAGTACGTAGCGCGGGTGGAGTGCGAGGACGGCTGCATACGGTTCGGCTTGCGTCGGCAGCCGGGAGAGTTCGTACCCATCGATTGCCTCGCGTGTGTGCTCGGCGAGCGCTTCGAACTGCTCGCGTTGCAGCGGTTGGGAGTCACCCGAATCGACGTCCTCGATGATGAGTCGCTGCTCCCGAACGTCGGTGATCTGGAACCGCTTCGACGCCAGCGGTGTGATCAACGTCGCCTCCTCGGGCAGTTTCTCGCATCGCTCGATCAGCGTCCCCCACGTCGCGCCGAACGGAATCGCCATAGACACCACTCAGAGCGTCACTGTCTAAAGAGTCGTGGGCGACACACCGAACTTCGAGTGAAAACCCGGCTCTATGGCGCAGTTCAGCCCTCACACCACGTCGCCGTGAGCGGGCACAGGACAGGTGGGACAAAGCAGCCTCTTCCAGGTCATGAAGCGATGTCATAGGACGCGATCTCGGTTGACCCACACCCCGGGCAGGAATCAGCCTCTGGGTCGACGTTCGCACCGCAATGACGGCACTCAACGATCGACTCCTCTGCCGTCCGGGAAAGTAGCCGTCTGATTGTCTGTATCATGAGAGCGAAGAGAGCCTGTGAGACACTCGTTTGAGGATCGGATCTGCACCGATCTCGATATTCAGCTATCCACCGGACGATGATAGAAGCTTTCCAATCGGACTGAATGTAAAATCCCGACAGAGACGACCTGCTGGCTGTGTCTCGGCGCGTTGCCACTCACTCGTCGGTCGGTGTGATTCGGACGGTCTCGTCGACGTAGTAGATATGTCCACGGCTTTCGAGTTCGGTCAGCGCTGCTTGGGCGTCGGCTTCCCCAAAGCGCTCGTCGGCCCGAATCACTTCGAGAGCCTCGCCTTTCGGAAGCTCCCCGCCGGACCCACCCGCCGCGTCGGTCAGCAGCGCGAGCGTGTCTTCGGCAAACGGCGGCAGTCGCCGCTCTTCGTTCATGCCAAGAGTTTCAGCCACCTGTATATGAATCTGTATCAGGTCCTCGAACTACAACTCGTCGAGATGCTCGATGCCCTCTTTCGAGACGTTCGCTTGGGTTATCGTCTCAGGCATCCAGTCGGGTTTGTCCTCCGGTGCTTGCTCGTGCCACGCCCACCCCTCGTAGATGTGGAGTTTCTTCGTTCCCTTCTCCCGCAAGCGAAAGCTCTCTCGGCTCGCTTGGGCCTCGCTGTCAGCTGGGTCGAGTCGCCGAGCGGCTTTGAGTGCCGCCTGTCGTGGTATCTGCCCGGAGAAAACGCTTGTTTCCTCGCCACTATCCTCACGCAATGCGAAGTTTCGGGGGTCGTCTGATGTACTGGCCATGAATTTTCCCAACCGAACACAGTACGGACACAGTGATAAATGTACCCACGTCTGGCGGTTTCTCGCGAAAAATCTGCCCTCTTCGATTGAAAGAAGGCTACTAACTCTCCGAGATCTCGTCCTGGTCTCGGCCTGATCGGACCTCTGCGAACGCGACGTTCTCGCGGACGTTCGTGATCTCGACAGTGACTTCGTCGCCAGGACGCGCTCCCGGAACGATCAACACGTATCCACGATCGGTTTTCGCTATCCCATCACCCTGATCACCCAACGACTCGATGGTCACCTCACGAATCGCTCCTTCAGATACCGGTGGTTTCGAAGTCGCCGAGACTGCCGAGTTCGTCGATGGGTCCTGCTGGTCGTCGCTTCCCGCGGGCGCTGCATTCTCGAGGATCACCACTCGATAGGTCTCACCGGCCGTAATCGCTCCCACGTCGAGTTCGTCTTCTGGTACCTCAACCGTGTAGGAATCGCCCGCCTCGGTGATTGAACCCGTGAACAGACACGCCAGCCGATCGGGTATCTCGACCATTAGACCTGCTCACCACCGTCGCCGGTCACCATTACTCCCGAAGAGTTGCTACCGAAAGCGCGCGGCCGAGGAGCCCAAACACTACGCATGGCAATCAGACCTCCGGTGAGACGTATTGGTCTTCCCACTCACGACGGGCTTCGATCTCCCGATGGCCTCGTTGCGTCACCTGATAGTAGTTCGTTCGTTTGTCGAGTTCACCTTTTTCGAGCAGTCCCTTGTCGACGAGCGTGTCGAGGTTCGGGTAGAGCCGTCCATGGTGGATCTGCTTCTCGTAGTACTCTTCGAGTTCGTCCTTGAGCGCAAGACCGTGTGGTTCGTCCTCGTTAGCAGTAACGTACAACAGGTCTCGCTGGAAACCGGTCAGATCGTACATATCCTGCTGTTGGTTATTCGCATGGGAAAATATATCGATTCTAGAAACGACTATTTAACGAGGAATGGAACTCACATCCATCGATCTCACTAGTGAGTTTTCTCACATACCCTCCTCTGGTGACAATAACCACATTAGATTGTTTTCGCCGATTAAGCCTTGTTCGCAGGGGCCCAGCGCTCTCACGCCGCTTGGAGCGGGAGAGACCGAGAGGGCGAACCTCTTTGTCGATCCGCGCGGAACAACGACCATGACTCAGATCGTCTCTACCGAGGGCACGCTCGGTGGTGAGCCACGAATCGATGGCCGACGTATCGGTGTACTCCATATCGCTGCCCGTGTCATCGATAAAGGCGAGCATCCTGAGGACGTGGCCGCGGACTACGAGCTCGATCTCGCGGCCGTTCACCATGCCCTCGCATACTACTACGACCATCCCGACGAGATGCAGGAGTGGCGCGAAAAGAAACACCAGGCCGCCCAGCGCGCCCACGAACGCCAACTCGACCCTGAGAAATTCCGCCAGCACGCATGAGAGTGCTCACCGACGAGCACGTCTCTCCCGTCGTCGCCAACACTCTCCAGAGCGAGGGCATCGACGCTGTAACTCTCTACGATACACCCATTAGTGGAAAAGATGATCCCGCCGTTTTGGAGTTCGCCAACGAACACGAAGCGATGATTCTTACCAACGACCTGGATTTCATTACTCAACAATTCGTCGACGATGCCGACCACTGGGGTATCCTCTTCTATGAAGATCAGCGCACCTCGCGAAGCGATATCGTTCGCTCGGTCCACAACGCGCTCAGTATTCTCAGGCCCGAGGACACCCGCAACGAAATCATCCATATCCCTGACGGCTGGTTGTGAACGGCACGCTGGATCAGTAACAAGTGACCGCTCTCGCCGTAGACGATGCCAACAACGATACTGCGGACGCTTTTCTACCATGATCGCCTTGTGTACAATCGAGAGCATAGAGAACCAGCGAGTGTTACACAAGGCCAACCGCCAACATCTAAAAGTGGAACATCTGTCACTGAACGTAGAATTCGCGTAATCAATCATCTCACCCTCGCTCTCCCAGAGTCTCGAACGGACGTCAGAAACGGTGATTTCGATTGAAAGGCGATAGAATGAAGTTCCGAGGGTCAACGAACTCTACTATGCCAGAGTGTCTGAATTGTGGCGGATTCATCACCGAGCAATACGTTCGTGTGTTCGCCCCGACTGAGATGGACACCGTGCGCGTCTGCCCGAACTGTCCCGGCATGGTTCGAGAGGGAAGCGAAGTACGTGAGGCGAAGTCGTCTCGGCAGTAACCCTGATCGCTCGCAGCTCGTCTCCATGTCGATTCTCCCAAGAGTGATGAACAGCGAAGTGACGGCGCATATGCTAATTCGTTCAATCGAGAGACGCCTGCTCGCTGGCCCGAATCGTGGGATCGCAACCGATCTCGACCACCGAAGGAGCGTCCACGTCCTCGCCGATCGTTGACCGCGAGTTCTCGATGTCGACGAGCCCATAGTGTGATTCAATAAACCCGCGCCACCGTTCGAGTCTCGGCAGCGCAGCGAACACCTCATCAGCATCCACCGGCCCGGCGAACAACCCGTATTCAGGATCGAGGTCTAGATCGAGGGCGATCTCATAGAGAACGTCGTCCCAACGGGATGCCGGCGTGAGGTCTCGTTCGTCGCTATCGGCCATCCGCGGGCCGTCGACATCGGTGAGCGGCGACCACCACGGGATGATCCACGCCTGCCATTCTTTGTGGCCGGCGTTTCCGACCGATTCAACCATACCGAGCGCTGCCAATTCATCGATATTCCGAGTATAGGAGCGGTCGGAGATATCGGCTCGCTCGATGATTTCCGAGGCTCCGAGCGATCCGTCAGCCATGAGCAACGCTTTCAGCGCTTTCTGCATCGTTGGCGGCAGTGACGGAACAAGACGTTCGGCTGGCAGTTGAGCGAGTCCGACCGCGAGATCACCCGGCATGAGTGAAGCCGTCGGTGACTGCGCTTGTCCGATCGACAACAGTGCTTCGGCGAGTGCATACGGTGAGCACCGGCCCGGCGTTTCTCCGAGTGTCGCACTCGCCAATCGGACGAGTTTGCGGCGGTGTTCGCTGTCGAGAGTCGCGAAGTCTTTGCGGTCAGCGTGGCGGTTGAGTACCCGTCGGAGAGCCCCGTAGGAGTTGCCGTCGACGACAGGAATTTCGAGGCTCACACCCCGCTCGACGCCCTCCTGGATTTGCTCGCGAATGTCTTCAGTTTTCAACGCGATAGCCTGCTGTATATCTTCACGGAACGTCGAAGCGGTCGGCCCCGAGATCACCCACGACGCCGTGAGATCAGCCGTTGTATCGCCGTCGAACTCAACGCCCATTCGGTGTCTAAGTTTATCCACCCGTTCTTCGTAGAGCAGCCGATAGACCGAGTGAATCCCGTAGGAAGCGTTTTTCGGCACCGTGTGCTTGAAGAAATCCAAGAAGCCACGGTAGCGGTCCTCGCCGGCCCGCAGTTTCTTCGTATCGGGAACCCGGATGTGGAAGCTCACATCGACATCGACAGCGCGGTAGAGGTGCGTTGCCGACGCGAGTAGTCCGTGAGCGTCCCGACAGAGGTTACTCCACTCCGCCGAGTCGCTTCCGTCAAGCTCTGCAAGCTTCGAGAGTAGCAGCCGCCGAATCTCACCGAAACGGTCGCGGAGACCGTCGTAGTCGTGCTCGTCCTCGCCAAACCAGCCGACTTGCGCGCCGAGTCGGAGAACGTCTTTAGTAGCATCGTTGAGCGCCCCGTCGTACAGCTCGTCGAGATCGTCGCCAACGGCCGATGGGGTGAGCACTTTCGACCACATTTTCTCGCTGAGTAAGGCAGATGTGATGCGAACCAAGGTGGGGAGGGGGCCACCCCACTGAGCGACGACCTGTGCGTGATCCTCGAAACAAGAGACATAGCTCACTTTCCCATCCTCAAATGGTTGTACCGACTCGTCGACGAGGGTGACACCCTCAGTGCGACGCCCAGCGAGGAGCCGCTCGTGCATCTCCCATGCATCGAGACGACCGTCAGGACCATCGAGCCACCGTACATAGCCGGTATCAGTGGCTTCGCCAGTCGCGGCGAGCCACTCCTCAGCGGTTGGAGCACTCGCAGGAAGGGAGTGTTCCGAAGACGAAGGAGAGGAGGATGCCTCCGCACCCACAGCACCGCTACCGCTACCGCAACCGCCGGCGGTTGGGGGACTATCTTTGGCGTCGGTACAACACACTACACTTGTTGAGCCGTGTCGGGTACGCGTAAGACGATCACCAAACTGGCTTTGAGCAGGATGGAGAACCCGATAATCCGGGCCGATGAGGGTTTGTGCCGCCGCTCCTACTTCTGTGAGAGCAACCCGATTGTATTTCGACCGGTCGTCGACATCGACGAGATTGTACTCGTCGGCGAACTCGCGCACATAGCGGTCGATCGAACCCTCGGAAAGCTCGATTGCGGTATCAACCTTGAGATCGCGCACCTCGCGCTCGTCATCTGGGTCAAGTGCCGCGAGCAGCCGTAGGCGGCCACCGCCGGGGGCGAACTCCCCGATCACTTCCCACGCCGACGCGAGCGCATCCTCGCCCGCCTCAGTGGGGGCTGGTCCCCGGTGGTCATCCCCGGTGTCAGTAAGATACTCGTCGTACCAGTCGGGGTGGGCGCGTTCGAGGTGCGCGTCGAGTCGCGGCGAGCAGATAAGTCGGACGCTGACCACTTCGCCAAGCAGCGCGAGCGCGTCAAGCGCGCGGGCAGCCGTCCGTTCGTCGTCGATGTTCTCCCACGCAGCTCCGTCGAGACTGACGACGATCGCAGGCGTGTCGTCGCCGGCGTCGAGCAGCGGGACAACCGTCTCGCGGAGTGCATCAAGGCCGGTTGGTGCTCCCGGCAGGTCGCGCGTGCCGAGTTCGAGTATCTCGCCACGAGCGTAGTCGTACAGTTCGCGCTTGTGATCACTCAATTCGTCGGGGTCGATCTCGTAGTATGAAATGGCGAACTTCGCAAGGGCGTCGTTGAACGGATGCGCGGGCGTGGTCGTGCCTGGCCCGGTGCCGACGTCGTAGGTATCGAAAAGGTTGGCCGCAAACAGGTACGGCCGCTGGTGCTGGAGGGTCCGAGGATCGTACTGAAAGGCGAGTTCGCGCGCGGTGTGCGTAATCGTCGGGAGGAGTGCGTCGAGGATGTCGGGCAGCCATTCGGTAAATCGCGGGCCGATCCGACGGACGGCAGGTGCATCAAATGTGAGTTGGCCGCTGCTACCCGGCGGAACGAGCGTGATGCCCGCTTCCGAACCGGAGATATGACTAGCCGCGTCGCTGGTGGAGGCAGATGCTTGCTGACTCATCGGGGAGTTCCGACATTCCAGCGCT
The DNA here is from genome assembly GCF_000336715.1 of Halococcus thailandensis JCM 13552. Lineage (GTDB taxonomy): Archaea > Halobacteriota > Halobacteria > Halobacteriales > Halococcaceae > Halococcus > Halococcus thailandensis. Next base: position 4,089 of record NZ_AOMF01000071.1, on the reverse strand, counting down.
GACGGACGGTAGAACCGTCGTACCGACGACCAACAGGGGTTTGCGGACTTCTACGTAGCCGAGAGCCGCGGCTAACGAAGGAGCAAACTATATGGTCGTCGGCCGTGAGAGAACAAGCAACGGTCAATCCGATTGGGGATCGGCGACCGCGCCTGTCCAAAGCGGGGCGAAGGAACTGGTATTCCTCGCCCCGTTTTCTCTTGGCGCTTTGGTTTCCTAGCTTATGCCATAGTCCGACAGGGAGGCGAGTGATAAAGATATCGTCCTCGCTCTCCTGATTGACATCTCCGTCAGTGGGTTTCGCGAGGCACTCGCTATAGCTCGCAACCAGAAAGACATCGTGCTCGTCGCAGTAGCGGCCGAGCGCTGGCACCGTCTCGCGTTCGTGATGTGGCTCGCCGACCGCGCTTGTCGGTATCTCGTACTCGTCGACGGTTGCGGTGAGATCGGGCGCGTCATCGTAGCCGCCGAGAGCGATACACCGCGGACAGCAGAGTGCGTCGTCGGCTTCAGAATCAACGGAGGCGCGCACCTCTGTCATTGTTCCCCGCAGACGCTGTCAACCGCTCTTCCGGCACCGGATTCGGAGGCTGATGGTGAATCGCCATCAAAGGGAGAATCGTCGCTCACACGCTCACCTCCCGACTCTCAGCGGGTGCGTCGGGATGCTCGCGCGTGGCGAGACGGACGGCGAGATCGCGGTCACCGAACACGGGACCAACTGACTGATTTTCACTGCTTTCGTGTTCGATAATCGTTCCGGCTGCCGGACAGCGATCAGCCCGGCATTGATAGTTGTGATAGGCGGTGCCCTCGCCCTGCCACGCGCTCGACAAGTGTTCGGCGGTGCCGCGACAGACGGCGCACTGGGTCGTCTCGGGAGCGTTAGCGTTGACAACCTGCCCGAGGGCGTCGGGTCGCATTAGGCGACCTCCCCTTGCCGCTCTCCGATTCCAGGGCCGGCACGTTCGTCGTCGATGGCGAGAGTCGCCTGCTCGCGATGGCGCGCGACTTCTTTCGCGCGGCGCATCCGCGTTCGGGCTTGCCGAGCGGGGTCGTCGTTGTGTTGGTCGGCTGGCTGTGCCTCGTCGTGTCGGTGTGTGTATGCTCTGTTACGTGCGGCCATATCTATCTATGGCCCGTGATTGGAGTGCTGACGGCCGGGAGAGCCGTCGTACCCACGGCTGACTCTGCTTACTGCCGACGTGTGCGAGTCGGCCGCCCAGCGAGAGACGGCAACGCCTCTGCGCGTGGGGCGAAAGCTATATTTGCCGTGGACCACGAGGAAAGAGTGTTCAAATCCCCTCGTTGGCACTTGATTGATTAGCCCTTGCTTTGGACTGACGGTGCATCGCTGCCTATTTATGGTTTTGTATGACGCTCTGACAGACCGTAGAGAACCCGTGAGAGCGGTAGAGGGGCCGAGAGTGCCATTCATCTCGGCTACTCCACCGTCTCTATCGCATCGCCTACGACAACCCAAATATCAGAAACAAGCCCGATAGCAGGGTAGATGGCGTACATCTGTGTGCTGCCGGGCCGCGCTTCGATAGTATATTCGCCTCCGCTGGGGCCTCGTAGACGGGCTGTGTCATCCGGCTCGGTGGCGGTCTCGACGACACGCCGGGGAGTTGATTGATTCTCCCAGATGACGCTCTCGCCTTCCGTGAGATCATCCAGCGTCGTTATGGACTCACTCTTGCTGTGCGGGTGAGCGTGAGCGTCGGCTTCCTGCTGGGCGTTTTCGCATGTGCGGGACCGATGGATTACCGTTGGAGAATGGCAACTCCGAACAACAGTGGAGGTTTCTTCCGCGTCAGGGGGGCCGTCAGGGAAGCATTCGTCCCATTCACAGGGTTCGTAAAACCCTAAGAGCCGCTCGCTGTACGATACTTCCCGCCACTCGCGCCGGTCGATCCCGCGTCCGACTTCGCGCGTTCGACAGGCGGGTTCTATCGTGTTGCTGTCGCCAGTATCCTCTTGCTGGCTGTCACTAACACGCCGTGAACGTGCGGTATCCTTAGGTGAATGGACACCAGAGTAGGTTTTGCTTTGGCTCATTGGATTGGTTGTGATTGAAACTGTCAGCAATCCGATGTTGCCAGAGACCGTCAGTGCGGGTCCGGCCGATTCCGGGTGTTGTGGCACCCAGATACGGTGGCCGAGTTTGTCCGCACTGACGCACTACGCTCGTGAGCCGAGCGTCCGCGCACCCGATGAGCGCCGCTTGTGGGCCGCGCTCGCGTCGATTATTTCGTTCAGGTGCGGGTTCGTTCATTGCGGGCCTCTGGCGATAGCGTCTCGTTTGAGAGTGGAGATAATAAAGTTGATGGTAGGTAGACTCATTAATGAGTCTGAGTGATTCCTCTCACTGTCCGCTTCATCGGTCTTAAGCCCCCGTGTAGGCGTATTCAGGTCAGATGCCACCTCCAGTCCCGTGGATGACGAGAACTGATCGCTACATCCTCGATCTGCTGGATCAGCCGGGCGTCGTTGTCACACCGAAGGCGATCTGGCTCAGTTTGCGTCATATGCATGGGAACGACATCGCTCCCTCTAAACAGCAGATTTCTCGGAGGCTGCGCAACGAACTCTCCGAACACGGACTCGTCCACCAACCATTCGCGGGCGAAGAACGTGGTTACTACGCGATTACCGAACTTGGCGAGCGTTTCCTGCATGACTCGGATGCCGAACCCGAGGAGTTCGTCGCCGATATGGACGGCTCTGAGTAGCGGAGTTTTCTGCGTGTGAGCAAATGCACTCACATCCGATTTCAGTCTGCCCCGTTTCATTCGGTTTGGCTCTACCCGTCGTGAGGCGGGGGTGTATTTATTGTAACGCCCTTTCGGAATCCGAAATGGTATGTGTGGTACCAGAAACGAGCGTAGAATTTAACCGAGTTTAATCTGCCTATATCACACGTGGGATGGTGTGAGATTACCAGTGCCGTCCATCGAAGCCACCATCAATATCTGGTGGGTTTTCCTCTGGACAGTCGGCCATGTCTCTGTATGACCCATATATATCCTCGGCCCACTCAATGATATTCGGATTTTCGCTCACGATCATGGCGATGTGTTTTCCCTCACCTTGTTCGTTGTACGCCCCAACTGCAACTTTTCGCTCATCATATATACCGACGCCAAGTGTGTGAGAATCTTTCAGGTAGAGTGGCTGATAGTGCTCATATTTGGCGCGAACGTTGGCTGTGTATTGGTCCGATTTGACAAAAGCTCCCCAATCAAGGACGGCCTCGGCCTCGACACCGAAATCTAGCATCGTTTGGTACGCAAAGAACAGCACTGGATTGTAGATCGAGCAGATACACCGGAACCGACTCACCCGAAGGTCACAGAGTTTGAGAGCGGCCCCGAGCACGTTCGAGGGGCTGGCTGTATCCGATGCGACAACCGTTGCATCGGCGAGTTCCTTGACCGGAACAGTCGCATTTTCTAATGGGAGACGCTGGAACCATTCTGCCTTTTCAATAATCTGTTCAATAGCAATTGTCACATCATGGTAGGCCAGTAGCACCTCTTTACCAGTGTCGGTGAGCCGATAACTATGTCCTTCTTCATCTGCTAGGTCAAGGTCTGGTTTGTCGAATTGTTTGAGGCGGCGCTTGATTGTCTGCTCGGTTGCTGATACGGATGTTCTTCGTTGAATATCCTCTGCGGTCTGTGGTTCTCTGCGAAGGCTTGATAAGATTGTGAGCGGCGTTTTTGTACGAGTCAATTCCACACAATTGTCTTTTGCGATGGGTATCTCTGTGAAAGCCTCTAAGAGAACGTCTAAAAGCATTTTTCCGCCAGCAGTAGGTTCTACATTTTCTCGGTAAGTTTTGATAATCCCGTGGTTTTGAAACTCTGAGAGATATTTTTCGGCCGTCTTGTCCGATGTCTCTGCACGGGCGGCGATCTCGCTTTGGCTGGTCGGGAGTGAGCAATTGTTTACTGCATACAAAACATCAAAGCGTTTGGTATCAATCAGACCATTGATTGGTCGTGTCGCAAAGCGGTCTAGACTTCGGTAGCAACTGACTCCCTTCAGGAGGGGGTTGTCTCTGGTGACCAAACCGAGACCACC
>NZ_AOMF01000070.1 GCF_000336715.1 Halococcus thailandensis JCM 13552 | reverse complement strand
CAACCGATCAACCAAAACAACCATGAGCTGTGACCTCACAGTCGAGGCTACCAGAGGCAAAGTCTAGAGGACTTTGCGACGCGACCAACCGCTGGAGGCCCAGATGAGACGTCGATCGTTTCTCCGTACGGCCGGAGGAGGAAGCCTCGTCATCACGACCGGACTCGCGGGTTGCACCAGTCGAGGCGCTTCGAATGAGACATCGAAACCTGTCGAAGGAGCACTCGTAGAGATGACCGAAGAGAATGTCTTCGAACCGGCGGACATTGCTGTATCGGCCGGTGAAACCGTCGTCTGGCGAAACGTCGGGCAAGGCATGAACTTCGTTCTTGAAGTCCGTGCGCTTTTCGACCAACCGTTTCCGGCCGCGCACAAGTGCGCGGCGCTCACGAAGCTCTTCGGGTGGAACGTAACTCTGAGCGATCATGCTGGCTCGGCGAAGTTGCGTCGTCCCGAGTCTAGGGTTGTTTCATCACACTCGGGGCAAGGAGCCTGTTCCCACGCGTGCTTACAGCGCCGCTCGACGCCATCGTCGAGCGGCTCGGGGCGGAACACTATTGTTTGATGCTCGACAACCTCTTGGAGCATCCCGCCGAAAGCTGTCCGTTAGATCATAATCACTAGCATACGGCGAGATGCTGTAGTTCCTATGCGACTGTTTCATCAGATTCGGCAAGAGCGTCTACGATTTCGATCACGAGGAAACTCGGTTCGTCCTCGATTATTTCCACTGCATGTAGAATCGCTATCTTATAACCGAGGACTAGACTACTTCGACATCGTGAGTGAGAAATACGACGAGAACCTCGGTCCAATGATCGAGGAAGGGGACGATTTCTCCGCCTTGCCGAATTTCGACTCCCATCTGCGGCTCTCTGGCTTAGTCGGCTGGATTTCTCGTCACCTGCGTTCGGATGGCTTTCCAGCAATCTGAACAGAGTTGTGCTTCGACCCGCTGATTTGGCTCTCTATTGCTTTCGTCTTCAAGAACGAGGAGATGTCGTGGGTACGGTGACTTGGATAATGCTTTCTCACATCGTGGGCATTGTCGGTCTTGCATCGAATCTCTCCTGTGAGGGTATAGTTGGTATCCGATTTCTCCACATATTTTCTCCATTTCAGTACATGGACTTGGCTACGTCTTATGGATAACGGCCGTAGCACCATTGCTCATACAATGAGTCTGTTCAAGCGAGCATGGATACCCCCGTTTTGCAGGCAAGCGTGATTACCGTCTGTATTCTCGTTTGCGCTACGGGTTCAATCTCGGCCAGTCCACAAGTCGGTTCTGGCCACATTCATTCGCCAACAGATTCTCTCACGACTGACCAGATGGATTTTTCTAAACAAGGTGCACGAATCAGCAACAACTTCCAAGAAAAACAGTTCCAGCAATCACCGACACAGTTTCCCAACGTTCTCACAATTGTGAGTGCTGATGACGAGCGTATTTACTACAACGTTACGGCGAGTGGACGTCTCAATCCAGGTGAACAGGCTGATCTCGTCGAGGCTGAACAACCGGATATCGTCACTAATACATCTGCCTCGGGCTCGACCGCTCAGGGTGGGAGCGACTCGTTCAGGTTCACTGGCCAGCTCACTGCACTCTCGCTGGGGGGGGGTCCTGCTCGTGTTCTCATCAACGGCCGGACAGTCAATCCGGCGATGATTCCGGACACTGCACCAGCACATGCTACGACGGCTTCACTCACGATTCCGTCGTTTGAACGCGAAACAAATAGCTCCCTACGAGCAACCATCGACGTCTCGGGGCTATTGCCCTCGACGAACGTGGGCTTCGAGCCCGATTTCGTGAACACCGTCTTGACAGACGATTCGGCGCAACCACCAATACGGCAATCCGCCTGGCTGAACTCAGAACGACTGCAACACGTATTGAATCACGTATCATGCAGCTCCGCGAGCGCCAATCTATGGCCATCACTGCATTGAACAACGGATCGCTATCAGACCAAGAATTTCTCCGTACCCTCGCACGAATCGACGAAACCGCAGACGGTTTAGCGACCGCGACAGATCGCGTTGCAGCTCGTGCCCGCTCGATACCACAATCCTCGATCAATGGTCAGCCCGCGGCCCGCTGGGCACGGAACAAGCAGACCGAACTGAGTCCACTACAAGGGTCGATTCGCAACCGGATCAACCAGGCACTCCGAGGAAACAACACGGAGCCCAACACCAATCCACCAAGTCTCGATCGCATCGCACCGACCTCTGGCGAACGGCTCGAACCGCTCTTTGTGTATGCTGAAACATCCCAACAGGGAATCGTCCTTGCGATGATCGACGATGGTCAGTACCACCGAGAAGCGGCGCTTCTCGGCCAACGCAACGCTACCGGAAGCGCGTTGAATACTACCGACGCCGTCCGCACACAGGTTGGTGCGCTTTATCCGTGGGGCACAAACAACTCAGCATATACTGGACTGAGCACTGATAGCGAAACGCGACTCGCCCAGTATACGCTGTCCCATGATCACGGCCAGCTCACAACACTACTCAATCAGAGTTCAGGACGAATCATTGCCGAACAGCAACGAAAATCACTCTCACGAATGCCGACAACCACACCTCTCATTGCCACCGAAGAGAGTTTTCAGCTTTGGGTCAATCGGACCTATCCGACCGGTCCACTTGACGTCTCATTGATGACACCCGGGGGGTCAACCAGTCGATGGAACAATAGTGGTCAATGGTCGTCCGGCCGAACAGACTGGAGAAAACGGTCAGCTGTGGACCCTCACTCCCGCGAAGACGATGACTATCGTTGCTCAAGCAAATGGGGAAACAATTCGAGTTCGCATTCCTCCATGTCCCCACCTGAATCGTTCTTCTTGATTCGTCCCTGTTTAATCTTATACTTTCGGAAACGTGAGGGATCAATGGATGGGTGAATCTCCTCACGTCCCCCGGTTAATGGATGCAGTGTCACAACCGGGACACGACATAAGGATTCGAAATACGAAAGCATTGTGGCCAACTAGTACACGATTGAGTCTCTGGGAGCAGAACCATCAGAAACGTGGAGTACAGATCAAAGACGACACCCACCTCCACGTTCCCCGGTGATTGAAGCGGGTACCGGGGTTCAATCCACAGATACCGTGTCAAAAAGAGTTCTGGCCGAGCATTGAAGGTTCAGTTGTGACGATAGAGAGCTACCACCAAACGAGGGTTTGAGCGTATTAGAAAACGTGGGAACTGCGAACTGATATGGCATTCAGCCCACGTTGCTACGGGTCCGGTCAATTAGGGTACGACAAGCCCCCGCTTTGGTTGATTGTTGGGAGTATCAAATAAATTCTGGTCGGTCGATACACTGCCAAATGGGTATGTAGAAACGTGGATGCAGGGACAACCACGATCCTTGATCCAAGTTTCCTTGGTTTATTATAAGTAGCGCCAAAACTGTGTAATAGGTGCGAATAAAATTGTTTTGTAGTTGGTGGGTTATCCTATCGGCTTTGATGTACCGTTCAAAAGTGTAGGATGCGTATGGTATTGTGTCCATCTCCTACACGCTCCCTCAGCCGATTCACGCAATAGCTTTCGACTAGATTTAGACGGGTACTTCGAAATAACGAATAGCTTGCGGAGGATTAGCATACGGATGAATCACAGTGCTTTTTTCTCAAACGTGAGGGTCCGAGCGAACAGACGCGTTTCCCACGTCCCCCGGTTGATCCATCCACGGCAGTACCGGGGATATCGGGGAGATATGCGGACAGCAAAAGGTCGTGGCTTGCGTGAGAGAATATGTTGAAAATATATAGTCCATCGTTGTCAGTATAGCGTTCGTTCCAGTAGTGCCAGTCTGTGACTGCTTGATTCATTTTAGAATCGACACCAACCGGCTCCAGCCGTGCCAGCCGGACGTCCAGTTCTCTGTTCACCGACTCGATGGTGACGACTATCTCGCTCTCAGGCGCTTCAACGGACCGTGAGATAACGAGTGGTTCATCCTCCAGAATAGTTCGGATTTGCGACGTAGCGGTTGTCGTTTACCTTAATCGTCCATTGAGAGTATGTTCTTCGACCATGCGTTCTAGATTAGCGCCGTGCTCTGTTGCTGTCCGCTGATTGGAGACCGCCGGAGCTACCGGAATGAGAGACCCGGTGGA
>NZ_AOMF01000069.1 GCF_000336715.1 Halococcus thailandensis JCM 13552 | reverse complement strand
CGTGCTCCTCCCCTCCCTACTCGCGGCTTCACTCCGCCATTCGGCGCAGTTCCGCCGCTCGTTGAGGAAGGGGCATCCGCACTGTATTTTGGGTGATGTTCCACGCTGTAGTCGCCAGGAAAGACTGGATCAACCCTTCCTAGAAGGGAGGAAGAACACTCTTATCCATGGAATAATTGCGGACACACCCCCTCCCCCTCTCCCTTGCTGTCTTTGTAGGAGCTGTCTTGTAGGGCTGTCCTATACCATTTGTAGGTGACCCTGTCTGAGAATCACGGAGCTTGGGTTTCGCCCTCGATTTCGATCAGATCACGATAGCGATTTCGGATCGTGACCACAGAGATATCGGCAACGTCGCCAACGGCTGTTTGAGTGACTTTCTCGTTGGTGAGCAGCGCGCCAGCGTAGATCGCCGCGGCGGCTA
>NZ_AOMF01000068.1 GCF_000336715.1 Halococcus thailandensis JCM 13552 | reverse complement strand
AGGCTGGCGATTCGGACTGGTGTTTGTTTGCTGGACCACGTACGGTTGGTCGTACAGCGGCCCGGTCAGGCGGTCGACTGGAGCATCCCCGTCGCGGAGAACGGGCACATCTGCGGTAGCGACTGTTCCCGGCCCTCGGTAATTTCGCACCTCCTGTGAGAGATCGATCCCAATGGACCGTTGTTGACTCCGACGGTGTAATTCTGCTTGCGTCATGTCTGGCCCCTTCGTACCGACGACCATCACGTTCTGGACGGCTCGTGGCGTCGATCCGGTGGGATAGATCTCTGTGGAGGGGAACACTCGTTGGACGGTCTTGAACTCGCTGCGCATGAACTTCGAGCGTGGTCCCTCAGCCGCGGAAATGATGTTTTGGATGAATACGCCACGCTCATCCAGTCGCTCGGATACCAGCTGCATGAATTCGATCGTCGTCAGATGGAACGGGACATTGTTTTTCTGATATGCATCGAGCACGATGGCGTCGTAGGTGTGGTTAGTGTTCCGAAGGTAGCGACGCCCATCTTGCGTGTAGATGTTGAGCCGAGGGGAGTTGGTCACGTTGAAGTGGGTTTTCGCTGCATTCACGACTTCTGGGTCGAGTTCGACGACATCGACGGTCACGTTGGAATACTCGGTGAGAAACCGCTTCGGGATCGAAAAGCCTGCGCCACCGATGACGAGCACTCGGTTGACGCTATCTGCCTGCCGATAGAGGTGGCTGAGGTGGGCATAGGACTCGTAATCCCAGACGTAGCCCGACCTGTTATCGGTATACATCGCACTCTGCGGATGATCATTGAGATACATCGTTCGCACGCCGTCGTCGTCAGCGATACGCAGGTGTTGGTACGGTGTCTCAGTCTCATAGACGGTGTTGCCAGAGGTTGCGGTGGCCGGCGTAAATCCGACGGCGAAGATCACGATGACGACCGCCAGTCCGACTCGCGCAAGCGAGCGAGCCGAGGGGGGATACGAGATTGCGATGGCGACGACGACCAGCGAGCCGGCGAAGATGACCTGAATCCAGAGCACCGACAGATACGGGATGAGACCGTACGTGGTGAGGAACGCGCCGAAGATACTGCCGACCGTCCCAAGGGAGTAGACACGCCCTGACGCTTCGCCCGTACTGCGAGCTTCGCTCAGTTCGGCAGCATACGGGCTGATGAATCCGAGTAGGAACGTCGGTGGCCCGAACAGAACCGTGAGTGGGATGATCGGGGCATAGACGGCGGGGATCGGGAGCAGAGCGCTCACCTGCACGATCTGTTCGTACACCGCGCTCATGACGCCGATCGTGACGACGGAGTAGGTGAGGATCTTCGTGAGAGCGATTTCAGACGCACGCTCGCGGGCTCGTTTGCCGCCGAGCCAGTAGCCAGCACCAAGCGCGATCATGAACACTCCGAGGACACCGCCCCACGTGTAGACGGAGTTGCCGAACACAGGAGCGATGACTCGGCCAGCGAGGACTTCGAGACCCATCGAGGTGACTCCGGATGCGAACACCGCTGTCTCCGCCCGCCAGTTGAACGGCAGGACATCGTCGGTGTTGATGGAGAATTCGGGAATCATGGTCAGGGCCGGCGGGTATTACTGGTCATGATAGGTTCTGGACACGGTTTCGTATGCGCTTTGTGCGCTCTCCGAGCACTTAATTTGTTAACCTCAGCAACTTTTCAATGGATTTCAGCACTGTCGCTGCAACAGCCCACTCTTGCTTTCTGCCCCGCGCCCACCACCCCGCACCATTGCTGCGCCCGCGACCGCTGCTTTCCGCACCGCCATCACGGTCCGCCAGTGTTCGCGAGCAGGCGATCAACGGCTTCGACGACCGACGCGACTGTGACAGTCCAGTCGTGCTTCCAGGCTGATCGGTTCCACGGCTGTTTGACGAGATACTGGCACTGGTCGGCGGCGAGTTTGTCGGCGAGGCCCGGCTTGTCGTCGATGTAGGCATCGTAGCCCAGCGCTGCCTTCGTCTCGGTGTAAGTGGTGTCGTATCGCTCGTTGTAGACTGTGCAGAGCCGTGCGTGGGATGCTGCGAGTACGCCTTCCACGTCGACAGCCACGCGTTCAATCCCACCCACGAATGTGGGTGAGGGGACAGAACCTGTCATTTCGGTGTGTTCCTTCGAGCGAACTGTCGGTGCCAGTTGATTTCACAGCACACTAGATGATTGTTTCGGTGGATCTGTGTTCTGGCTGATCCGATCGTGTCTCCTGTGCTGCCGTCTCCGTCTCGTTGTTTCCCTTCAGTTCCTCGATGCACACCGCCAGTTTCTCGACGGTCTGTTCCAGCTCGGCGATGCGTCGGGCCTGTGCGCAGGCAACACACGCTCCCGATGAAACATGATCTCGTCGGTGATCTGGACAGAGCCGCGAGTGGCGGGAATCTCCGGCTTCGCTCATCGGTCTGCGACCTCCTCGGTGGCTTGGGCTCGGTGGATGTGCGTGGCCCAGTGGCGACTCGCTATTTCGATGGCGTGTTCGTCGATCAGATGCGCTTTGAGCATCTGCGGCGAATCCTCGAACTCGCAGAACTTACAGCCAAACGTCGACGGTGTGGATCGAGTCTCGTTCATCGGCCGCCCTCCCGGTGTTCCGGTGGCGGCCCGACGTATGCCCGTGGATACTGTCCGGCAAGATCAGTAATTTCGATGATCGCCCACGTCGTGCCGTTGAGGAACTCCTCGATGGCGTCTTGAACGTCTTTGTGTTCGGCACAGAGGCTTCCGGGCCCATCGGTAGTCACCGCGACGACGTCGACGATATTGTTCAACTCTCGATACGCGTCTTCGAGTGTGAGTTGGCGAATCTCCATCCTTCAAAACACCTCACCCCTCTGGAAAAGAAAAATAGGTGGCGCGGTCGGTGGAATATCCTAGTGCTACCGTTGAATCGTTCTTCACCGTTGACTGAGTGCGTCCAAGTACCAGTACTGTTTGCGTTCTGCGTGTACGTCTCTGCTCTTGTTCACCAGGTAGCTAGAACGGGTGGTACTGTTGGATGCCATCACAGACCGATCTTCTCGTGGATGGTATTTAATGATGATTGTTCCTTGTGTAACATCCAACGGTACTGAGAACCGATACTGTTACATAAGGGATTCGTACGTTTTCTCCCCACCAAAATGCCCAAACACGATCTCAACGAGGATCGATGGTCGGCCCCTGACCGGACGGCGACGACGCAGTCGGGCGCTCGATCACCTCGTGGTACTCGGGGTCGCCCGGCACGTAGAGGATTTCGGTGCCATCGCTCAACTCGAATGAAGTGGGTTCGGCGGTAGCGGCGGGATCGGTGCGAGCGGTGCCGAGTTCGTCGTTTTTGTGGTCGAAGCCGGCGGCGACCATCATCGACCCGAACCTCCAGACACTGCTTCGTGGGCGTCTCGAAGATTCTCATCGAGTTCGAGTGGATCGTACTCCATCTCCCACTGAACGAGGCGGTTGTGCTGCTGTTCGCTGATCTTGCCACTGCAAGCGTGTCGGTTGGACATCGGTGAGCACCTCGCTCCTGTTCTGCGAGAAAAACTGCTGGGCGGCGAGCGGTGGCGTGTGCGAGACTGCGCCTGAACGAATCGCTCAGTCGTCGGTGCGACAACTGGGACAACGGGATCCGTAGTACGATTGCACCCCGAGATTGAATTGTTTCCCACACTCGCTACAACCGACGAGATCGAAGTTGGCCTCAAACTCGTCCTGACTCACAGTGTGCGTGTGTTGCGTGGCGTGCTGGCTGTCGTCGGTGATGTTGGAGCTGTGCTCGCGGTCGCTGTCGGTCGTGTTGTTCATCTCTTCGGACACCTCACCCCTTCTGGGGAAACAAACCGGCGTCGGAACACGTCGGTCTTCTCTTCGCTTGTATCTGAAAGGCAGCAGTCGGAGCGGCGGCGCGTGCGTGACTGCGCCGCAGGCGCAGTCCGCGCGCGAGGGACTCGCTCGGGCGGTGCAGAGAGAGCGAGTCGGTTGGGGAGGACGCGCCGAAGGCGCGGGTGGCTCCATACGAAAAAGACAAGGGGCTAACTCACTCGCTCAATCCAGCTGCTCGATCTCGGTCTGGGAGTTCAGCTTGATCGAGTAGTCGCCCTCGTACTCGTCGGTAACGACGTTCGAGAGATGGTACGATGCGCCCCTTTCGAGCTCGGGAAGCTCCGAGGTTTCGAAGGCGACGAACTTCATCCGACCGGTCGAGTCGGCCACGAGGCCGACTTGAGCCATCGACTCCGCGTAGGGCTCCCACAACTGGTCGACCGTCACGAGGACGTCGATCCACTGCCCCTCGCTATCGATCGTTTCGAGTGCCACCGCGTTCGCGACATCCGCCGCGAGACGGTCACGGGCGGCTTCCGGCCCAGTGATCTCCTCAACGTTCGTCTCCGAGTTGAGGTTCACCGAGTTCTGGTCTTCGTGCTCGTCGGTAACGACCATTTCGAGGGAGTACGCCTTCCCTTCTTCGAGCTCGGGCAAGTCCGATTTTGCCCACGAGACGAACTTGATGACGCCCGTGGAGTCACCGAGCAGGCCGACCTGCGCCATCGATTCGGTGTACGGCTTCCAGAGTTCGAGGACTTCGGCTTCAAGGTTGACCCAGCGCCCACCGCTGTTGATCGCATTGGCCGCGACGAGGCTGCTACCGCTGTTTGTGGACTGTGCATCGCCAGTCGTGGAGTTGGATTTCGTTGACATTGGACTCGTTCTCCGTTCGGGCCGATGATCGGTTTCTCTCGACCCTCACCCCTCTTGGGGGTGAAAAATTGCTGAGCGGTTCGCTGTGACACTTTGCCTCAGGTTTTTGTATTGTCCTATGGAACTATTCGGAGATGACTGCCTCAGATCGAGCAGAGGTTACCAACGAGGAACGCCAGACGCGGCATCCAGCACGCGGAGCCCCACCGATTCGCGTGACTCTCTTCCCGCTTGGACTCATACTCAGCGGCATCCTCTACATTGTGGCCCCGAAATCCGCACCAGAAGCGTTGTTCCCTCTCTCGGGGGTATCAACGCTCTCGTCGTCAGTCACCATTCTCTCCCTACTTCAGATAGCTTTCTTCACAGTGATGGTGATTGGTTCGATTTTTACGATGAGGTGGTGGCTCAAAATCGTCGTCACGCAAAGAAATCACTCGACTCGTTGAATCTGTTACTCTGAGTCAGTATCTGATCGAGAACCTCCGTTGTGAGAGTCCTGCTTTCCGTTGCGAAGTCGCTGCATCCAGCGGCGGATCACACCACCAGGTGCGCCCCATGGTGCTCCCCATTCCTCGGTTGAAAGTGTTGATTCGTGATCCGTGCTATCGCTCATGTATGATTGTAGTTGGTCCATGGTTATAGGGCTATCGCGGCGAGCGTTGCTATCACACCGGCGAACAGCGTTATGTCGCTGATGAGGAGGACGAACGAACTCCGTCCCAGCCGGGTAGTGTTGACGTCGATGGCTGCTTCCAGCTGAAAGAGGAATGTGCGCTCCCATCTTTCAGCCTCTACGAGTTCTCGAAGCCCTCCAGCACTGGGTCCGAGGACTGGACCGGAGAGGCCGTAAGCAGTGAGTGCAGCCCCGAACGATACGACGAGGAGTCCGATACCGATGTACCCGAGTGGCTCGACCACGACTATGTCGAACGCTTTGGCAACCGTAATCACTGCACCAACGACAACCGTCGTTAGGCGAGCTGTCCGGAGAGCCTTGTCATCGAGGTTTCCCTTGCGCTGCTGCTGAGCGTTCAGCACCGCCCGTGCCTCCTGATACGCGACTGCGTGCTGCGGGCGCGACCACTGCTGTGCGCCGCCACCGTTCGCTTGGTCCTGTGACCCACTCATCGTGGTTGTGTCACCTCACCCTTCCGGGGAAAATAAACCTACTGCGGAGTGCCCCCACTTGATGACCGATTCTGGTGCGACTGTCTCTGCTTCGTTCATGCCTTATGTAACACTCTCTGCCTTCTGGAAGAACGATTGTTACATAAGGCCAATCCGATACCCCCAACACCGCTGTACGGTGGCGCGTGCGCGAGCTACCGTGAGGGTTTGTACACGTGGACGCGCCCATCACCGAGGACCGAGCACGCCGTGTCGATCGTACGTGTTTACCCCCAGAACGATTTCGCCACTCTCTCGTAAGTTGCCCTTGACCTCGCAATAGAGCAATGCAGACGACACCGTGTTCTCCGAGGGACGGTCTTCCTGCCGGAGACCGTCCCGTGTCGTCTGCACTGGCCGAGGAGAGTTGTGATGGTCACTGACGAGAAAGTGGAGCAACTGCTTGAGCGGATTACTGCTCTCGAAAATCGCGTTGGTGAACTTGAGCAGGAGAAAGAAGAGCTCAAGCAAGAGAATCAGCAACTCCGTAAAGAGAACAAGCGGCTCAGAGCTAAGGTCCGATGGTACGAGGGACCGCATACACCACCGAGCAAGGATCAATCAGAGCAAGAGGAGTCGTCCTCGTCCGGCGGGGACGAGGACGACGACCAACCACGTACTGACGGTGGCACACCAGGCCGAAAGTCCGGACACGATCCGGAATGGCGCGACGCTCCTGACCCAGATCGAGAAATCGAGGTCACCTGTGACTGTTGTCCAGAGTGTAGTGAGGCGTTCGACGAGTCGGCGGGCGTCAGCCCCCGACTCGTCGAGGAACTCCCCGATCCACAGCCACCAGAAGTC
This sequence comes from Halococcus thailandensis JCM 13552, assembly GCF_000336715.1. GTDB lineage: Archaea > Halobacteriota > Halobacteria > Halobacteriales > Halococcaceae > Halococcus > Halococcus thailandensis. Next base: position 6,093 of record NZ_AOMF01000068.1, on the reverse strand, counting down.
ACACAGTACAACCGGCATCACTACGAGTGCCACTCCTGTGGAACTGAGACCGTCGCCTCACACCCCGACTGCCCCGATGAGGGGCAGTTCGGGGTGAACGTCATTGCACAGGCGGCGCTCTCTCGGTACGATCACCGCCTCCCCTACCGAAAGATCGGCGACCGTTTCGAGCAACTCCACGGACTGGAGTTGTCGGGCGCGTCCGCGTGGCACGCGACCGAGCGCGCTGCGCGCGCCGGTCGCTGTGAGTACGAGCAGATCCGCCGCCAGATCCAGCAAGCCGACGTTGTCCACGTTGACGAAACCGGAATCAAACGCGACGGCGAACAGGCGTGGATCTGGACGTTCACCACCGAAGATTACACGCTGTACGCAGTCAGGGAGAGTCGAGGAAGTGATGTTCCCGCAGAAGTCCTCGGCGAGGACTTCGCGGGAACGGTCGTCTGTGATGGCTGGACGGCGTATCCGGCCTTCAGCAGCAATCTCCAGCGGTGTTGGGCACATATTCTACGGGAGGCTGAAGACGCCGCCGAGAAGCAGGCGGAAGGCAAACCGATCTACCGTGCCCTCAAACAGCTGTACGTCGCTCTCCAGACTCGGCTGGAGAGCGACTTGACAGTCCGTGAACGGGCAGAACTCCAGCGTGTGGCACGAAGAGAGCTTGAATCGCTGATTGAGCGGTCAGTACCCGACGGACCAGTGGCAACACTGCTCGGGAAGATCGAAGGAGGTCTCGACCACTGGCTCACCTTCGTCGGTGAGCCAGCGGTCTCCCCAACGAACAATGCCGCTGAAAACGCGCTTCGTGAACCGGTAGTTCTCCGGAAGCTCATCGGAACACTTCGGAACGATCGCGGTATGTTCGTGCATGAGACGCTGCTATCCCTGCTGGCGACCTGCCGCCAGCAGGGACGCAATCCCTACGAAGAGCTCAAGCGAATCGCCCGAAACAACAAGATGATTTCACGAGCTCAGGCTGTACCCGCTGTTGCGTCCTCGGGGTAAACACGTACNGAAGAGCTCAAGCGAATCGCCCGAAACAACAAGATGATTTCACGAGCTCAGGCTGTACCCGCTGTTGCGTCCTCGGGGTAAACACGTACTGTCGATCATATGAGCAGTCCCGCCCGAGTCGTTGACGTGGATGGCCACGAGGGCGTCGGCGTACTCGGCCATCTCCTCGTTACGGATAGGGCCCGCCGATCGACCGTGGGTATCCCAATCAGCGGGGAAGCGCTCGACTGGGATACTGTGCTCGTCAGCCCAATCCCCGCCGAGCTGATCGACGCCGCGAGCCGTCCCCGAAACGACCTCCGCAACCGGGAAGCCCGATTCGTCGATAGCTTCGGCAACGATCCGGCGCTGGCCGTCCGGCGAGAGACAGTCGAGAATCGACCGCGACCCGGCGACGATCACCGAGAGACCGTCAGGGGCGTGGGTGGTTTGCGAGCGAGCACCGTCGGCGTCGGCGCTGGAGTTGGTCACCATCTCTCGAACACCTCACCCCTTCGGGGTGTGCGACAAATGGAGCAGCGTACACACCGGTCGTCCACCCTCGCAGTTGTACTCGACAATCATCACGGGGGCAGGAGCAGTAGCGGTAGCGGTGATACGTGCACGACCGCGCTTTCGGGTTGTTCGAAGACTAAAGGAGAAGAGTTGAGTGGAGATCTCAACTTGGAGATTCTTGGTTGACACCTCTATTATGATACCATAATGATATAGCAATCACGACTGCTGCTAGGTACAACACTAGCGGCACCATTTCAAGCCACCAAGTAAGTACAGGATCGGGATGAAGGGTCGTGAAGACAGTTGAAAGAGCCGAGCCGAACATCATGAGCCCCATTGCGACGATGAACCATGGATGCATCTTCTCACGATACCAAACGATGATAACAATTGTCGCCGCTATTAAGACGGCCTGAAGAAGGTGTTTCCAGCCGAGCGGTTCGACAATCATTGCCACTTGCTTCAAGCCGCATTGGGAAATATGCTATCCCTATTCTATCACACGTCGCGGTAGCGGCGGCGCGTGCGTGACTGCGCCGCAGGCGCAGTCCGCGCGCGAGGGACGACCGAGGCGGCGCACTCCTCGTGAGTGCGCCCCGCAGGGAGGAGGCTGGGGAGNACTGCGCCGCAGGCGCAGTCCGCGCGCGAGGGACGACCGAGGCGGCGCACTCCTCGTGAGTGCGCCCCGCAGGGAGGAGGCTGGGGAGGACGCGCGAGCGTAGCGAGCGCGAGTGGTCGCACACCAAAAAAAGAGGGTCTCGATCTACTCGGCGTCGGTTTCGTCTTCGGCCAGTTCGATGTCGGCGACCTGGGCGAGCGCTTCCTTGGCTGCTACCTCGTACTCTTCGATATCGTCGCCGTATGCCTCGCGCGCTCGGTCGGCGTCGGGACTGATCCCTGGACCCTCGGCGAATTCGTCGAATCGTGCTATCGTGTGGTCGGCCGTCTCGACGACCCAGTGGTCACGGGCAGCCTCGGGCACGACGGTGATCGACTCGGGCGTCAGCGACATGAGCACCTCGCCGTTGTCGTTCTCGTAACTCCGCGGCTTTCCGACCACTGCGACGTACTCGGGCGGCTCGATCGAGCGCAGTGCTGCCATCGCTTCGGGCTGATACTGCCCGGCGTAGACGAAGAACGTTCCCGTCGGATCGACCACACGTGCCTGCCAATACTCGTCATCGCCGCTCTTGGCGAGGTTTTCGGCTTCGAGTAGTGCTCCGACGGCGAACATTCGGTTGGCACGCTGGCCGGTCGGCAGCACTGCGTACTTCGGCGCTCGCTCGTCGTCGGACTCCTGGAACAGCTCCGTGGCATCGGCGAACTCCTCGGCGAACGCGCGCTTGGCTGGTTCTCTGTCAGTACGACCGTCGTTGGGACTGCTTGCACTCGAACTCATGATTGATCGAATCTCGATTGGGGCACACCGCTACGCGGCACAACGCCACGTTGCTCTCGCCCCTGCACCCCCACGGGGGTGAAAAATTGCTGACCGTTGCCGTCACGGCGCGGTCGGCACGGTACGTCTACTGGTCGCGAGCGATGGCCTGATCTGATCTGAGTTACTCAGGCTATCTCTGCGCCGAAGTGCTCGTTGAGCAGCCGCGCTGCGTCTGCCTCGAACGCGACATCCTCACCGATCTCCTCGCAATCGTTCACGAGGTGATACTCGCCGATCTCCGGCCCGTCGATCTCGTAGTACCGCCCCACGAGCATGGAACGGAACTCGTCGGCGACGACCGAGGTGTCGAGCGCGTCCATCGCGGCGTCGGTCGCCTTTTCGAGCGACCAACCTGTGATGTCCTCGGTGGCCTCCAGATCGAAGATGACGGGTTCGGCCTCCTGACCGTCATCGAGGACGCCCTTGATCCGCATGTCGAACTCGCCTTCGACCTCGCCGTGTTCCGAGCACCGACCATCGTTAAGGACGCGCGTGCAGTCGTCACGAGTGCAGCGCTTGATCAGCCCACTGCCCGGGCGAATCGCCACCAGCGCACCCTCACTGGTGACCGACTCCGACCCGTAGTCGTCGTTGTCAGTGTTGATCTCCTCGTCGAGATGCTCGATGTCGGTGGTCTTGTTCAGCTTCACCGAGTACTTCCCCTCGAATTCGTCAGTGACGACGTTTTCGAGCGCGTATGCCTCACCCTCGTCGAGCTCCGGCAGGTCCGAGGTCGCCCACGAGACGAACTTCACCGTGCCGGACTCGTCGGCAAGCAGGCCGACCTGTGCGATGGAATCGCTCTTGGGCTCCCACAGCTGGACGACTTCGGCACGCACGTCGATCCACAGCTCGGGCTTGTCGATGTCGCCACACGCCACGAGATCGTTCCCCGACCCCGACTGAGCGTAGAACGTGTCACGCTCGATGTCGTATTCATCGAGCAGGTACGTAACGACGCTCCGCCGTGCTTCATCTTCGGGCACCATGTACTCGTCTACCAGCGTGCTCACTCGCTGTTCGACCTCGTCGCTATCGACCTCGATACCGACGTTGTTCTGGAACTGTTCTTCGATCGACTGACTGGTGTCGGTCACAGACATTGTGATCTCCCTCTGACTTCGACTAAACGGGCCGAGTCACGCTTCGTGTGTGCTCTCGACCCCTGCACCCCCGTAGGGGAAACAAAACTGCCGAGCGGACGCGGAACGGAATGCGACGATCTCGACGGAACCTACCACGACTCAGCGGCAATCGACCTGATCAGACACCAGGATCGACTGTCGGTACGTCCGCGGGGGTCGTGGCCCCCTCACCCCTTCGGGGAGGAAAAACGGCGGTCGCGGTTGTGGGTGCGGAAGCAGCGTGGGACGTCTGTCCCACGCGTCGCGGTTGCAGGGCGGACACACCGTCCGGCCGTGGTTGCACCACTGCCAAAAAGGGGAGAAACGACGGCTTAACCGAGGAGATGATTCTTGCTACCGACGATATCCTCTTCGAGGTCGACGACTGGGTCGTGGTTGCTGTCGAACGTTCGTCCGGTCTGTTCGTCGGTCACCACCGCAACCGCTTTCCCGCTGTAGCTCTCACTGTTCATTGGTATTGGAGTGAGGGCTTCATCTCCCCCTCACCGTTCTTTGTACGGGAGAGGAATTGCCGTCCGCTGCTGCTGTGACGACGTTCATCTCTTGAAACCCTCACCCCTTCGGGGGTGTGACAAATGGGGCGGCGTACACACCTGTCTTCCGTCCTCTCGGACGAGACAAAACTGACCAGAGAAAGTTGTAGAAGCCCCTACTAACAGATCGTATTGGAAAGAGCATCCTTGGAAATAGACGGTCCTGGACAGCTGGTGCGGTAGTGGTACGGTCGCGGTCGCGGTACGGTCGGGGTACGGTAGCGGTAGCAGTAGCGGTAGTGGTCCGGCAGCGGTTAGCGGTCTGGCAGCGGTCGCGGTATAGTGGCGGTAGCAGTAGCGGTACGGTGGCGGTAGCGGTAGCAGTAGTGGTCTGGCAGCGGTAGCAGTAGCAGTACGGAGCGATACGGAACGGTCCGGTAGCGGCGGCGCGTGCGAGACTGCGCCGCAGGCGCAGTCCGCGCGCGAGGGACGACCGAGGCGGCGCACTCCTCGTGAGTGCGCCCCGCAGGGAGGAGGCTGGGGAGNCCGCAGGCGCAGTCCGCGCGCGAGGGACGACCGAGGCGGCGCACTCCTCGTGAGTGCGCCCCGCAGGGAGGAGGCTGGGGAGGACGCGCCCGACGCGAAGCGAGGGCGCGGGTGGCCGCACACTCAACAAAAAAGCTGGAGCGATCTCACAGCATTGTTGCAGTCACTGTCGATGACATCACGCCAACGGCGAGTGCGACGATGACGATCGTCCCGACGAGATTGATCCGTCCATCGTTGTTTCGAGGATCGACCAGCGCGGGCAGATCGAGAGAGCCTTCACGCTCTGAGATCGGCCACAGCGGCCGGACAGCAGTCGCGGTGAGTCCGTCAGCGAGGATGTGACCGTATGCAGCCAGCCCGCCGACGGCGAAGCCGTACTGTGCTGCTGCTTCCGAAGTGACGATTCGTGAGCCTGCGTAGATGACGATGTTGTCGGCGATCAGCCAGCCGGCGGCGGCTACCAGCCCACCGACGGCAGCGGCACCCAACAGCGAGTGCGTCCACTCGTCGGGGATGATCCACGGGCTCAGCTTGTCGGGGATGCTCGCGACGCCCACTGCAGCGATGCCGCCCGCGACGGCGAAGGCTGGATAGGCGTCGGCGATCCACCAGCCGAACGGCGCGTACGCCAGCAGCGCGCCGAGAGTTGCTGTCAAGCGCGATGTCGTGTTCGGTCCACTCTGTACGGCTGCGACCATCTGTTGATTGGCAGTTTTCGAACTCATCTCTCGAATGCCTCACCCCTCTGGGGGAAACAAACTGGGCTGCGCTACAGCGGTCTTCGTCGAGTCGTGCAGCTCTTGTGTTTCCGTCTCTCTCTCGCTCGGTTTCTCTCTCGGAGTGGAGCGGAGTGACGCGAAGTGGGAACGAACGCTCTGGAGGACAGCGACGATGGAGCAGGAGCAGAAGCGGTAGCGGTGGCGCGTGCGTGACTGCGCCGCCAGGCGCAGTCCGCGCGCGAGGGACGACCGAG